>NZ_JBVJPW010000031.1:0-73694 GCF_055609205.1 Streptomyces sp. NPDC036815
AAACGCCCGGTTACATTCCGAACCCGGAAGCTAAGCCTCACAGCGCCGATGGTACTGCAGGGGGGACCCTGTGGGAGAGTAGGACGCCGCCGAACAATTTTTGGAGGACCCTTGGTCCCAGCGTCCACGCTGGGACCAAGGGTTCTTTTGTTTTTGTCGAAGCGCGCCGGCCTGCAGGCTGCGCGAGAATGACTGCGGTACCGAAGACTAGGAGTCACCGATGTCCCCCAACTCTCCCGATGAGCGACCGGAGCGCGACCAGCGCAGCCGGGACGGTGGTGACCGGGGCGGATACCGCGGGGCTCCCCGACGCGACAACGACCGCAACGATCGCGGTGACCGTGGCGGCTTCCGTCGTGACGACAACCGTGGTGGCGGCGGTGGCGGTGGTTTCCGCGGGCGCGATGACCGTCGGGACGACCGGCGCGACGGTAACCGGGACCGCGGTGGGCGTCCCCCGTTCCGGCGTGATGACCGGCCCAGCGGCCCGCGTCGTGACGACCGTGACCGTGGTGGGTTCCGACGTGATGACCGGTCCGTCTCCGGTGCTCCGCGTCGTGACGACCGTCGTGACAACGACCGCAGTGACCGTGGCGGCTTCCGTCGCGACGACAACCGTGGCGACAGTGGTCGTCCTCCCTTCCGGCGTGATGACCGCCGTGACAATGACCGCGGTGACCGTGGTGGGTTCCGTCGTGACGACAACCGTGGCGGCGGCGGTGGCGGTGGTTTCCGCGGGCGCGACGACCGTCGGGATGACCGGCGTGATGGTGACCGTGGTGGGTTCCGGCGCGATGACCGGTCCGTATCCGGTGCTCCGCGTCGTGACGACCGTCGTGACAACGACCGCGGCGACCGTGGCGGCTTCCGTCGCGACGACCGTGGCGACAGCAGCCGTCCCCCCTTCCGCCGCGATGACCGCCGCGATGACCGGCGTGACAATGACCGCGGTGACCGTGGTGGGTTCCGTCGTGACGACAACCGTGGCGGCGGCGGTGGCGGTGGTTTCCGCGGGCGCGATGACCGTCGGGATGACCGGCGTGATGGTGACCGTGGTGGGTTCCGGCGCGATGACCGGTCCGTATCCGGTGCTCCGCGTCGCGATGACCGCCGTGACAACGACCGCGGCGACCGTGGCGGCTTCCGTCGCGACGACCGTGGCGACAGCGGCCGTCCCCCCTTCCGCCGCGATGACCGGCGTGACGACCGCCGTGACGACCGTCGCGACGGGGACCGTCCCGCTTTCCGTCGTGATGACCGCCGTGACGACCGGCGTGACAATGACCGCGGTGATCGTGGTGGGTTCCGTCGTGACGACAACCGTGGCGGCGGTGGCGGTGGCTACCGCGGGCGCGACGACCGGGGGCCGCGTGGAGACGACCGTGGGCGCGCGCCGCGTCGTGACGACCGGGGCGGGCGTCCCGGTGGGTTCCGTGGGCGTGACGACCGGCGAGATGACCGGCGCGACGACCGGCGTGACGGCGACCGCGGTGGGTACCGCGGGCGTGACGACCGTGACCGCGAGCCCATCAGGCGGCTGCCGATCCCGGACGACGTCACGGGGCACGAGATCGACAAGGACGTACAGCAGGAGCTGCAGAGCCTTCCCAAGGGACTGGCCGAGGACGTCGCCAGGAACCTGGTGATGGTCGCCAAGCTCATCGACGAGGAGCCCGAGGAGGCCTACGCGTACTCGCGGATCGCCCTGCGGCTGGCTTCCAGGGTCGCCGCCGTACGTGAGGCCGCAGGCTTCGCCGCGTACGCGACCCAGAAGTACAGCGAGGCGCTCGCCGAGTTCCGGGCCGCTCGCCGGATGACCGGCACCGTCGATCTGTGGCCCGTCATGGCGGACTGCGAGCGCGGTCTCAACCGGCCCGAGAAGGCGCTGGAGATGGCCGGTGCCCCCGAGGTGCACAAGCTCGACAAGGCGGGGCAGGTCGAGATGCGGCTCGTCGCCGCCGGGGCGCGCCGCGACATGGACCAGATCGACGCCGCCATCGTGACCCTGCAGAGCCCCGAGCTCGCGTCGAACTCCGTGCAGCCCTGGACGGCGCGGCTGCGGTACGCGTACGCCGACGCGCTGCTCGCGGCGGGCCGCGAGGACGAGGCGCGCGAGTGGTTCGCGAAGGTTGTCGAGTCCGACAAGGACGGCAGCACCGACGCCTCGGACCGGCTTGCGGAGCTGGACGGCGTCGCGTTCGTGGACGCCCTGGTGGAGGACGAGGAGCCGGACGAGGTCGCCGTTCGTGGCGAGGCCGCCGGTGACTCGGCGGTCTCGGTGGACTCCGACGACTCGGATGACGACCTCGACGACTCCGACGACGGCGACGACTCCGCGGACGTCGTGGAGCCGGTTCGTCGGGACTCCGACGAGGGCTGACCTGCTGGATCAGCGGTGTGAAGGATGAAGGGCGGGCTCCCGAGGGGGCCCGCCCTTCGCGTTTCGTGACCTCGTCGAGAAAAAGTTCGGGGGCCATGTCGAGAAACCCCGACCGGCTCCGTCCCCGTAGTGAAGGTGACCAGAATGGGTCGCACAACATCGAGGAGAAGCACGATGGCCAAGTACCTGCTGCTCAAGCACTACCGTGGCGCCCCGGCTCCGGCCAACGACGTGCCGATGGACCAGTGGACGCCGGAGGAGATCTCGGCGCACGTGCAGTACATGCGGGACTTCGCGGACCGGCTCGAGAAGAGCGGCGAGTTCGTCGACGGTCAGGCGCTGGCGCCCGAGGGGACGTTCGTGCGGTACGACGGCGAGGGGCGCCCGCCGGTCACCGACGGTCCGTTCGCCGAGACCAAGGACCTCATCGCCGGATGGATGGTGATCGACGTCGACAGCTACGAGCGCGCCGTGGAGCTGGCCGGTGAGCTGTCCGCCGCTCCCGGGGCGGGCGGGGAACCGATCCACGAGTGGCTGGAGCTGCGGCCGTTCCTGAGCGAGCCGCCGACCATCTCGGAGTGAGCCCGACAGTGAGTACGACCATGAACGAGGCCCTGCTCAGGAGCCTCACGCCGGGTGTCCTCGGCGTCCTCGTCCGCCGCGGAGCCGACTTCGCGGCGGCCGAGGACGCCGTGCAGGACGCGCTGATCGAGGCGCTCCGCGTCTGGCCTGCCGACCGGCCCGACGACCCGAAGGGCTGGCTGATCACCGTGGCCTGGCGGCGGTTCCTCGACGCGGCCCGGGCGGACACCGCCCGCCGACGGCGTGAGGACGTCGTCGAGGAGGAGCCGGCACCGGGGCCCGCGCCCGGCGTGGACGACACCCTCCAGCTCTACTTCCTGTGCGCCCACCCGTCGCTGACGCCGTCGTCCGCGGTGGCGCTCACGCTGCGCGCCGTCGGCGGGCTCACCACCCGCCAGATCGCCCAGGCCTACCTGGTGCCCGAGGCGACCATGGCGCAGCGCATCAGCCGGGCCAAGCGGACCGTGTCCGCCGTACGGTTCGACAGGCCGGGGGACGTCGCGACCGTGCTGCGCGTCCTCTACCTGGTCTTCAACGAGGGCTACTCCGGGGACGTCGACCTCGCCGCCGAGGCCGTCCGGCTGACCCGGCAGCTCGCTGCCGCGATCGACCACCCCGAGGTGGCGGGGCTCCTCGCGCTCATGCTGCTCCACCATGCCCGGCGGGCCGCACGGACCGCGCCCGACGGCAGCCTGGTGCCGCTCGCCGAGCAGGACCGGCGCCGGTGGGACACCCAGGTGATCGCCGAGGGGGTGGGGATCCTGCAGGCGGCCCTGGCCCGCGACCGGCTCGGGGAGTTCCAGGCGCAGGCCGCCGTCGCGGCGCTGCACGCCGACGCGCCCACCGCCGGGGAGACCGACTGGGTGCAGATCGTGGAGTGGTACGACGAGCTCGTGCGGTTGACCGACAGTCCGGTCGTCCGGCTCAACAGGGCGGTGGCCGTCGGGGAGGCCGACGGGCCGCGCGCGGGCCTGGCGGCGCTCTCCGTACTCGACGAGGCGCTGCCCCGGTACACCGCGGTGGCGGCCTATCTGCACGAGCGCGACGGCGATCCGGCGACGGCGGCACGGCTGTACGCAGAGGCCGCCCGGAAGGCGTCCGACCTCGCCGAGCGCGATCACCTGACGCGGCAGGCCGCCCGGCTCAACGCCCGGCGCCGGGCCTGACGCCGTCGGGCCGGATACCGCTCGGCCGGATACTGCTTGGTCTGCTGCTTCCGGTGGCGTTCAGAAGGCCAGGTCGCGCAGTACCAGGCCGGTGGCCGGTTTGGGGCCGAAGGACGTCGACTTGCGGGGCATCGTGACGCCCTGCCGGGCGAGTTCGCGCACGACCTCCTCGCGGACCGGGTGCATCAGGACCGCCGTGCCGCCGTCGCGCTCCGCCTTCTCGACCGTCGCCGCGGTGTCGTGGATGTACGCGATCTGTTCGGGGGTGTCGGGGATGCGCCACACGTGGTCGAGGAGGGTGGCGTGCAGGACCGTCGCGTCCAGGGTGCGCCAGGCCTCGGGCAGGTCGCCCGGGATCGTACGGGCGAGGAGGCCGGGCGACGGGCGGTCGATGAGGTGGAAGGCGCCGTCGCCCGCGAGGACGAAGGCGTTGCTGTCGGCGGCGGCCTCGGCCAGGGCGGCGACGGCGTTGTCGAGGGGGCCCTCGACGCTACGTATGCGGAAGGAGCCGCCGAGGGCCTGGAGGGCGGCGGCCACCGGGAGGCGGTGGAGGTAGCGGTGGATGGCGCGGACGCGCAGCGGGTAGCGGGCGGTGTCCACCAGGAGCACCAGGCCGTAGTCCCAGGCGCTCGGGGAGGGGTGTTCGGCGCGCAGGCGCAGGTTGGTCGCCCAGCGGTGGTGGCCGTCCGCGATCAGCGCCTGGTGGTGGGAGAGATCCGACTGGATCTCGGCGATCTCGGCCGGGTCCGTGACGGACCACAGGCGGTGGTGGAACCCGTCCTCCGTGGTCGTGGAGAGGAGGGGCTCGCGCCGGGCGGTGCGTTCGATGACGGCCGTCGCGCCCTTGGGGTCGTCCTCGCCGTCGCTGCGGTAGGTCAGGAGCAGCGGTTCCAGATTGGCCGAGGTGGCCCGCATGAGGGCCGCGCGGTCCTCGACGACGTGGGTCATGACGCCCTCGTGGGGCAGGACGATGCCGTCCTCGGTCTCCGAGAGGCGCAGGGCACCGATGATGCCGCGCTGCAGCATGTCGTCGTCGCGCTGTTCGTAGACGTACAGGCTGGGCTCGGTGTCGGGGGCGAGGATGCCCTCGGCGAGCCAGGTGTGGAGGGTGTCCGCGGCCTGCCGGTTGCGGGCGGCCGGGGTGGTGGCCTGCGGGAGGATCAGCCGGACGATGTTGTGCGGGTCGGCGGATTCCAGGTGGAGCAGGCCGTCCGGCCGTACGACCACGTCGTACGGGGGTGAGGTCACCGCGGCCAGACTGCCGACCCGTTCGGGGACGTAGCGCACGCCCCGGAAAGGGATCAGGTCGAGGCCGCTGTCGTCGGTGTGACCCGCTGTGTTCATTAGGGCATCGTATGTGTGTCAGTGGCATGAGCGATGATCGGGGGAGTGGGATCGAGCGAGGAGCGATGTGCAATGAGCCAGACCGCGGACCGAAGCGCGCGGCGGGACGTCAGGACGCGGCCCGCGGGCAGCGAGCGGGCGTTGAGCGAGGTCTATGACACGGCTCTGCTCGACCTGGACGGCGTGGTGTACACGGGCGGGCAGGCCATCGCGCACGCGGTCGATTCGCTCGGCACCGCACGTGAGGGCGGCATGCACCTGGCGTACGTCACGAACAACGCGCTGCGCACGCCGGACGCGGTGGCGGAGCATCTGACGGAGCTGGGCATCGCGACCGAGGGGCCCGACGTCATCACGTCGGCTCAGGCGGTGGCCCGCCTGGTGAGTGAGCAAGTGCCCCGCGGGGCGCGGGTGTTGGTGATCGGCGGCGAGGGGCTGCGGGTCGCGCTGCGCGAGCGGGGCCTGGAGCCGGTGGAATCGGCCGACGACGATCCGGTGGCGGTCGCGCAGGGGTACGGGGGGCCGGACCTGGCGTGGGGCCGGTTCGCCGAGGCCTGTTACGCGATCGCGCGCGGGCTCCCGTGGTTCGCGTCCAACACGGACCTGACGATCCCGAGCGCCCGCGGCATCGCGCCGGGCAACGGCGCGGCCGTCGAGGTCGTACGGATCGCGACGGGCGCCGAGCCGCAGGTGGCGGGCAAGCCGCTGCCGCCCATGCACCGGGAGACGATCCTGCGGACGGGTGCGGAGCGGCCCTTGGTGGTGGGCGACCGTCTCGATACGGACATCGAGGGCGCGTTCAACGGAGAGGTGGACTCGCTGCTCGTGCTGACCGGCGTCACGGACGGCGCGCAGCTGCTCGCGGCCCGGCCCGAGCACCGGCCGACGTACGTGGCCGCGGACCTGCGCGGCATGCTCACCGGCCAGCCCGAGGTCGCCCCGGCGGAGGGCGGTTTCGGCTGTGGCGGGTGGACGGCCTCGGTGCGGGACGGTGAGCTCGTGCTGGACGGCGAGGGCGAGGCCCTGGACGGGCTGCGGGCGCTCTGCGCGGCGGCCTGGACGGCGGCGGGGGACGGCACGTGCGACCTGGACGCGGAGAAGGTGCTGGCCCGGCTGGGGGTGTGAGGCGGGCGCTCGCGGTGTGAGGCGGGCGGAGGGGCGCAGGGTTCTCGGCGGGGCTGCCGCGGGGAGCGTCCCCAGTCGCCTTTCCGGCTCCTCCGTGTCCCGGACTGCCCCGGTTTTCCCGCGTTCTCGCCTCGGTGGGAGGGTAGGCTAACCTAACCGGGTGTTGGTCGACAGTCCCCCAGAAGCCCGCGCGGAGGCCGCCTCCGCGCCTCCGAAGCGCCGTGCGGTACGCGGTGCCGGATTGCTCGTATCGGCGGCCGTCCTGCTCCTCGTGTTCTTCGCGAGCATCGCGGTCGGCGCCAAATCGATGTCCATGGACCAGGTCTGGCACGGGCTGTTCCAGGACACCGGGACGTACGGGGACGTCGTCGTCGGTGAACGGCTCGCGCGCAGCCTGCTCGGGCTGCTCGCCGGAACGGCCCTCGGCCTCTCCGGGGCCGTCCTCCAGGCGCTCACCCGCAATCCGCTGGCCGACCCCGGGCTCCTCGGCATCAACCTCGGGGCCTCCGCCGCGGTCGTCAGCGCGATCAGCTTCTTCGGCGTCACCTCGCTGAGCGGCTACGTCTGGTTCGCCTTCGTCGGCGCCATGGCCGTGGGCGTGCTGCTCTACGTCCTCGGCGGCGCGCGCGGCGCGACCCCCGTACGCCTCGCCCTCGCCGGCACCGCGATCAGCGCGACGCTCTACGGCTATCTGCAGGCCGTCATGATCATGGACGGCGCCGCACTGAACAAGATGCGCTTCTGGACGGTCGGCTCGCTGGCCTCCGCCAACATGGACACCATCAAGCAGGTGCTGCCGTTCCTCGCGGTCGGCGCCGTGCTCGCCCTCTCCCTGGCCAGGCCGCTCAACGCGATGGCCATGGGCGACGACACCGCCCGAGCCCTCGGCGCCCACCTCAACCGCACGCGCGCGCTGTCCATGGCCGCGGCGACCCTGCTGTGCGGGGCCGCGACCGCGGCGTGCGGCCCGATCGTGTTCATCGGCCTGATGGTGCCGCACATCGTGCGCTCCTTCACCGGCCCTGACCTGCGCTGGATCCTGCCGTACGCGGCCCTCCTCTCGCCCGTGCTGCTGCTCGGCGCGGACGTCGTCGGGCGCGTCGTGGCGCGCCCCGCGGAGCTCCAGGTGGGCATCGTGACGGCGGTCATCGGCGCGCCGGTCTTCGTCTTTCTCGTACGTCGGCGGAAGTTGGCCCAGCTGTGAAGGCAGTACGCACCCGGGGCGGCCTCTCCCTCCGGCTCGACGTCCGTACGACCGCGGTCGTCGTCCTGCTCGCCGTCGCCGCGCTCGCCGCGAGCGTCGTCCTGATCGGCACCGGCGACTTCGACATCCCGGCCGCCGATGTCGTCCGCACCCTGCTCGGCAACGGCGACGCCGGGCAGGAGCTCATCATCACCGACCTGCGCCTGCCGCGGGTCCTGGTGGGCCTCCTGGTGGGCGCGGCCCTCGGCCTCGGCGGCGCGCTCTTCCAGTCGATCGCCCGCAATCCGCTCGGCAGCCCGGACGTGCTCGGCCTCGGGCAGGGGGCGACCGCCGGGGCGCTCACCGTGATCGTCGTGTTCCACGGCGGCGCGGCCCAGGTCGCCGGGGGCGCGCTGGCCGGCGGTCTGGTCACCGGCTTCGCCATCTACCTGCTCGCCTGGAAGCGCGGCGTGCACGGCTACCGGCTGGTCCTGGTCGGCATCGGCGTCTCCGCGTTCATCACGGCCGTCAACGGCTATCTGCTCACCAAGGCGGACTTCGTCGACGCCGCCCGCTCCGTGGTCTGGATGACCGGCTCCCTCAACGGCCGTGACTGGGAGCAGGTCTGGCCGCTGCTCGCGCTGTGCGCCGTCCTCGTACCGCTGGTGCTCGTGTACGGGCGGCCGCTGCGGATGCTGGAGATGGGCGACGACGTCGCGAGCGCGGTCGGCGTGCCGGTCGAACGCACCCGCTTCGTCCTGCTCACCGCCTCCGTGCTGCTCACCGCGGCCGCCACCGCCGCCGCGGGCCCCGTCAGCTTCGTCGCGCTCACCGCGCCGCAGCTGGCGCGCCGCCTCACGCGCTCGCCGGGACCGAACCTGATGCCCTCGATGTTCATGGGCGCCACGCTCCTGATCGTCGCGGACTGGGCTTCGCAGCGGGCCTTCGGCGCGGACCAGCTGCCCGTCGGTGTCGTCACCGGCGTGCTCGGCGGCGTCTATCTGCTGTGGCTGCTCGTCAGCCAGCGCAAGGCGGGCCGGATATGAACGAGAACCAACTCCAGGACCAGGAGCGTGCTGCTGTGAACCGGCTCGTCGCCGATGACGTCACCCTCGGCTATGACCAGCGCGTCATCGCGGAGAAGCTGTCCGTCGAGATCCCCGACAACTCCTTCACCGTGATCGTGGGCCCCAACGCCTGCGGCAAGTCCACGCTGCTGCGGGCCCTGTCCCGGATGCTCAAGCCGTCCGCGGGGCGGGTGCTGCTCGACGGGCACGTCATCCAGTCGACGCCGGCGAAGAAGGTCGCAAGGACGCTCGGCCTGCTGCCCCAGTCGTCCATCGCCCCCGACGGCATCACCGTCGGCGACCTGGTCGCCCGCGGCCGCTACCCCCACCAGGGCCTGCTGCGGCAGTGGTCGCGGGAGGACGAGCGGATCGTGAACGAGTCCATGGAGTCGACCGGGGTGCGCGAGCTCGCCGAGCGCTATGTCGACGAGCTCTCCGGCGGCCAGCGCCAGCGCGTCTGGATCGCCATGGCCCTCGCCCAGCAGACCCCGCTGCTGCTCCTCGACGAGCCGACGACCTTCCTCGACATCCAGCACCAGCTCGACGTCCTGGACCTCTGCGCCGAACTCCACGAGGAGCAGGGGCGCACGCTCGTCGCCGTCCTGCACGACCTGAACCACGCCGCCCGCTACGCCACGCACCTCATCGCCCTGCGCGACGGCGCGGTGCTCGCCGAGGGCCCGCCGTCGCAGATCGTCACGGCGGAGCTGGTGAAGGAGGCCTTCGGCATCGACTGCCGGATCATCGAGGACCCGGAGAGCGGGACCCCGCTGGTGGTCCCGGCGGCCCGCGCGGGCCGCCGGAGCCCGGTCAGAGCAGCGACCTGAGCCGCAGCAGGTCCCGGAAGCCCGCCTCCAGCCTGACCCGGCCCGCGGCCCAGGCCTTGGCGAAGCCGAGCTCGCCGTCCACCATCGCGAGCAGGTCGTCCCCGGTCATCGCGAGACGGATCTCCGCCTTGTCGCGCGGCGGGCCCGGGTGGCTGTCGAGCACCGTGATCCGGCCGTTCTCGAGGCGGCCGGTGAAGGTCACGTCGAGATCGGTGACGCGGCAGCTGAGCGAGCGGTTCAGGGCAGCGGCGCCGCGCACGTCGCCGTCGGCCGACGCGAGATTGTCGCTGAGTCTGTCGAGTGCCGTACGGCACTCCGCCATGGTCGCCATCGTGATCGACCGTACCCCAGGCCTTCGGGGTAGCGTCGTGCCATGAGCGACTCTTACGCGGTCCCCGAGGAGCACGAAGGGGAGTCGGCGGCGCCGGAGCCGCGGACCCCGGACGAGCCGTCGTACGACCCCGCCGTCCCCGCGCCCCTCGGCGTCGGACGCACCCCCACCGGCGACGCCGACGTGGACGCCGCGCTCGACCGGCTCGGCGACGCCGACCACCTCGCCACGGACGGCCACACCGAGGTGTACGAGGATGTACACCGGGGCCTGCGCGACGCGCTGACCGCGCTCGACGCGCGCCCCGGCCCGCCGGCTCCCACCGGCGCGCCGTCATCCTCGTACGACAGGAACGACAGGAGCTGAACCGAACGTGGCAGGAGTGGCACGACGCCGCCTCGACGCCGAGCTCGTCCGCAGGAAGCTCGCGCGCTCGCGCGAGCACGCGAGCCAGCTGATCGCCGCCGGCCGGGTCGCGGTCGGCAAGACCGTCGCGACGAAGGCCGCGACGCAGGTGGAGACGGCCGCCGCGATCGTGGTCTCGCAGGACGACGACGATCCCGACTACGTCTCGCGCGGCGGGCACAAACTCGCGGGCGCCCTCGCCGCCTTCGGGCCGCGGGGGCTGGTCGTCGAGGGCCGCAGGGCGCTGGACGCGGGCGCGTCCACGGGCGGCTTCACCGATGTGCTGCTGCGCGCGGGCGTCGCGCACGTCGTCGCCGTCGACGTGGGCTACGGGCAGCTCGCCTGGTCCTTGCAGAGCGACGAGCGGGTTACCGTGAAGGACCGTACGAACGTACGTGAGTTGACGTTGGAGGCGATCGACGGGATTCCCGTCGACGTGGTCGTCGGAGACCTCTCCTTCATCCCGCTGGGCCTGGTGCTGCCCGCCCTGGCGCGGTGCGCGGCGCCCGACGCGGACCTCGTCCTCATGGTCAAGCCGCAGTTCGAGGTCGGCAAGGAGCGGCTCGGCAGCGGCGGTGTGGTGCGCAGCGCCGAACTGCGCGCCGACGCGGTGCGCGGGGTGGCGCGGCAGGCGTGGGGGCTCGGCCTCGGCGTGCGCGGAGTGACCGCGAGCCCGCTGCCGGGGCCCTCCGGGAATGTCGAGTACTTTCTGTGGCTGCGCGCCGGGGCCGACGAGCTGGACCCGGCGGACGTCGACCGTGCCGTGGCGGAGGGGCCCCGTTGAACCGGATCCGAGAGACCGAGACGAGAGAGAGCCGGACGGAAGGGAGCCGGACGGGAGAGGCCCGGACGGTCTTCCTGCTCGCGCACACCGGCCGCCCCGCGGCCATCCGCAGCGCCGAACTCGTGGTCCAGGGGCTGCTGCGCAGCGGCATCGGCGTGCGGGTCCTGGACGCGGAGGCGGTGGACCTGCCGCTGCCGCCCGAGGTCCAGACGGTCAAGGAGGCCACGGCCGACTGCATCGACGACTGCGAGCTGATCGTCGTCCTCGGCGGTGACGGGACGCTGCTGCGCGGCGCCGAGTTCGCCCGCGCCTCCGGAGTGCCGATGCTCGGGGTGAACCTCGGGCGCGTGGGCTTCCTCGCGGAGGCCGAGCGGGACGACCTCGACAAGGTCGTCGACCGCGTGGTCACCAAGGCGTACGAGGTCGAGGAGCGCATGACGATCGACGTCGTCGTGCGCCGCAACGGCGACGTCGTGCACCGGGACTGGGCCATGAACGAGGCCGCCGTGCAGAAGGTGTCTCCGGAGCGGATGCTCGAGGTCGTCCTGGAGATCGACGGGCGGCCCGTCACCGGCTTCGGCTGCGACGGCATCGTCTGCGCGACACCGACGGGTTCGACGGCGTACGCGTTCTCGGCGGGCGGGCCCGTGGTGTGGCCGGAGGTGGAGGCGCTCCTCATGGTGCCGATCAGCGCGCACGCCCTCTTCGCCAAGCCGCTGGTGACGTCACCGGACTCGGTGCTCGCCGTCGAGGTCCAGCCGCACACGCCGCACGGGGTGCTGTGGTGCGACGGACGGCGGACCGTGGAACTGCCGTCGGGGGCGCGGGTGGAGGTGCGCAGGGGCGAGGTGCCGGTGCGGCTCGCCCGGCTGCACCACGCGTCGTTCACGGACCGGCTCGTCGCCAAGTTCGCGCTGCCGGTGTCGGGGTGGCGGGGCGCGCCGCAGTAGCGCTCCGCTGGGTTTGGCGGTGAGGCTCCGTGGGGGAGCTCCGGGCGGGGTGCGCGGTGCGGGTCGTGTGGGGCTTGTCGCGCGGTTCCCCGCGCCCCTTGAGGGAGCGTCCCTTGGTGGTTCGGTGCGGGGTGGGTGTGGTTTTCCGCGCGGTGCCCCGCGCCCCTTACGGGGCGGGCTACGTCGTGGTGAGTACGGGGGTCGGGCCGCGGCGCATCGTCGTGTGGACCGGGAGGCCCGTCGCGAGCAGGGTGAGCAGCAGGGTGCCCGCCGCCACCCCGGCCGGCACGGGCCACGGCAGGTACGGCAGCGCGCTGCCGAAGGCGGTCCGGAGGATCGGCGCCAGCGTGGCAAGGGCGATCGCGCCGCCGAGCAGCAGCGCGGTCCCCGCGACGACCACGGCCTCCCAGGCGGCCATGGTCCGCACCTGCGCCCGCTGACCGCCGATGACCCGCAGCAGCGCGACGTCGCGGCGGCGCTCGAACGAGATCATGGCGAGGGTGTTCGCCGCGGCGATGGCGGCGAAGCCCGCGTACAGCCCCGTGCCCACGTAGTCGAGCCAGACCTCCCCCTTGCTGCCCGCGGAGCCCGTGTGGTGCCGGGCCGTCGTGTGCATGCCGATCTTGGTGAGGCCGAAGCCCACGACGAGGACGAGGGGGACGACCGCGGCGGAGAAGCGGCGGGGCTGGGAGCGGACGTTGAGCATCGCCAGGCGTGCGCTGGGGCCGAACCGGCCCACGGCGGCGGAGACCAGCCAGGCGGCGGGGCCGATGAGGCGCGGGCCCAGCAGCCCGGCGCCCACGCAGAAGAGGATCAGGACGAGGAAGGCCCCTTCGCTCGCCTCGTCCGCGGGCTGCCGGGACAGGAGTACGGCGACCG
Source organism: Streptomyces sp. NPDC036815 (assembly GCF_055609205.1). NCBI lineage: Bacteria > Bacillati > Actinomycetota > Actinomycetes > Kitasatosporales > Streptomycetaceae > Streptomyces > Streptomyces sp. NPDC036815. The sequence continues at coordinate 13,024 of NZ_JBVJPW010000031.1, forward strand.
CGCACGCTCCCGCCATGGCGAGCACGCCCAGCGGCGCCCGCAGGACCCCCAGACCGCGCCGTCCGGTCGCCGCCTCGGAGAGGGCACGGGCCGGGCGCAGGAGCGAGAACCGCAGCGCGGCGAGGAGTGCGGCGAGGGTCGTCGTCACCACGGCCACGCCGACGCAGACCGGCAGGGCGAGCCAGCTGAACCGGAAGGTGGCCTCGGCGGGCAGCAGCCCGTGGTCGACCATGCCCGCGTGCCACCAGCGGGCGCCGAAGCCGCCGAGCACGAAGCCGCCGAGCGCGGCGGGCACCGACGCGGCGAGGGCCTGGACGGCCACCGCCCGGCGGATCTGGCGGGGCCTGGCGCCGATGGAGCGGACCATCGCCAGTTCGCGGTGCTGCTGCGCGACGGCCGTCCCCATGGTCGAGACGACCACGAATATCGACATGTAGATGGAACCGATCAGGAGGACGACCGCCATGTCGCCCACGCCGTTCTCCCTGATCTGCTCGCGCGCGGCCGCGGAGAGCCCGCCGCGGATGTCGGAGCGGTCGGTGCTCGTCGTACCGAGCATCATCGTCGACGCGCTCACCACGCTCGCCGCGAAGAAAGCGGCCACCGCCGTGCCCACGAATGCCGGGCGGTGCGCGCGCAGCGCCGCCTGTGCCAGTCCTGTCGCCATGTGGATCATGGTCGTGCCGGGGCGGGGGAGGTGCCATGCGGCGGGCCGGTGGATCGTGCTGGGGTTAACCCCACCCCGCCGCCCGCGAGGAGCGTCCCGGGTCCCCTCGGAGAGTGACACCGCTTCTTCCGGCCGGTCGCCAACCTGCGCGTTCACGCACCGACACAGGGGCGACGTCGCGGGGCACCGGGGAAACCTCGTATGGTCAGGTGCGTGTTGGAGGAGATGCGGATACGGTCGCTCGGAGTCATCGACGACGCTGTCGTCGAGCTCTCGCCAGGCTTCACCGCCGTGACGGGTGAGACCGGCGCGGGCAAGACGATGGTGGTCACCAGCCTTGGCCTGCTGCTCGGCGGACGCGCGGATCCCGCCCTGGTGCGGATCGGCGCCAAGTCGGCGGTGGTGGAGGGGCGCATTGCGGTGCCCGCGGGCGCCGCCGCGGTCCTGCGCGCGGAGGAGGCCGGGGCCGAACTGGACGACGGGGCGCTGCTCATCAGCCGTACCGTCTCGGCGGAGGGGCGCTCACGCGCCCACCTCGGGGGGCGCTCCGTCCCGGTGGGGCTGCTGTCCGAACTCGCCGACGACCTGGTCGCCGTGCACGGTCAGACCGACCAGCAGGGGCTGCTCAAGCCCGCCCGGCAGCGCGCCGCCCTCGACCGGTACGCGGGCGACGCGGTCGCCGTGCCGCTCACCAAGTACACCGCCGCGTACCGCAGGCTGCGGGCCGTCACCGCCGAGGTCGAGGAGATCACCACGCGCGCCCGTGAGCGGGCGCAGGAGGCGGATCTGCTGCGCTTCGGCCTCGATGAGATCGCGGGCGTCGAGCCGCGCGCGGGCGAGGACACCGAGCTCGCCGCCGAGGCCGAGCGGCTCGGCCACGCCGAGGCCCTCGCCTCCGCCGCGACGTCCGCGCACGCCGCCCTCGCGGGCAACCCCGAGGACCCGGAGGGCATCGACGCCTCGGCCCTGGTGGCGGGCGCCTCCCGGGCCCTGGAGACCGTGCGGTCCCACGACCCCGCCCTCTCCGCCCTCGCCGACCGGCTCGGTGAGATCGGGATCCTCCTCGGCGACGTGGCGGGGGAGCTCGCCGGGTACGCCGACGACCTGGACGCCGACCCGCTGCGGCTCGCCGCGGTCGAGGAGCGCAGGGCCGCGCTGACGCAGCTCACCCGGAAGTACGGCGCGGACATCGACGCCGTCCTCGCCTGGGCGGAGGACGGCGCCGCGCGCCTCTCCGAACTGGAGGGTGACGACGACCGGTTGGGCGACCTGATCGCCGAGCGGGACGCGCTGCGCGCCGAACTCGCCGGGCTCGCCCAGTCGTTGACCGACGCGCGGCAGGAGGCGGCCTCGCGGTTCGCCGCCGCCGTCACCGAGGAGCTCGCCTCGCTGGCCATGCCCCACGCGCGCGTGTCGATCGACATCAGCAACACGGAGGTTCCGGAGGGCGCCGACGGAGTGGAGGTCGGGGGCCGCACGGTCGCGTACGGGCCCGCGGGCGTCGACGAGGTCGAACTGCTCCTCGCCCCGCACCCCGGCGCCCCGCCCCGGCCCATCGCCAAGGGCGCCTCGGGCGGTGAGCTGTCCCGCGTGATGCTCGCCGTCGAGGTGGTCTTCGCGGGCACGGACCCGGTGCCCACCTACCTCTTCGACGAGGTCGACGCGGGCGTCGGCGGCAAGGCGGCGGTCGAGATCGGGCGCCGACTCGCACGCCTCGCCAAGTCGGCGCAGGTCGTGGTCGTCACCCACCTTCCGCAGGTCGCCGCCTTCGCCGACCGCCAACTGCTCGTCGAGAAGACGAACGACGGAATGGTGACGCGGTCCGGCGTCCAGGTCCTGGAGGGCGAGGACCGGGTGCGGGAGCTGTCGCGCATGCTGGCGGGCCAGGAGGACTCGGAGACGGCCCGGGCCCACGCCGAGGAACTGCTCGCCACGGCCCGGGGGGACGGGTAGGGGCCCGTCCGTGCGACGGCTGCCCGTGCGTAGGGTGATCGGCATGGTCGCACGCACAACCGGGCGTCGGTTCGGCGCCCTGCTCACCGCCGCCGCCCTCACCCGCGCGGCCACCGCCGCGCTCCGGGCACATTCGCCCGGCGGGCCCGAGCGGTGGACGCGGACCAACTACGCGGGACGGACCGTCGAGTTGTACGCGGGTCCCGCCGCCGCCCTCGGTGCCGCGGCAGGCGTCGCCGCGCTGCCCGCCCGGCCCCGGGCGGCCGCCGCACTGGCCGTGCTCGCCGCCGGTGCCTGCGGGGTGTACGACGACATGGCGGGGCAGGGCGATCCCCGGCGCGGCTTCCGCGCGCACCTCGGCGCGCTGCGGGAGGGCGAGGTCACCAGCGGCGCCGTGAAGCTGTTCGGCATCTCGGCGGCGGGGCTCGTGGCGGGATCGCTGCTCAAGGAACGGGCTGCGGACAAGGTCCTCGCGGGCGTGGTGATCGCGGGGACCGCCCACCTCGTCAACCTCGTGGACGTCCGTCCGGGCAGGGCGGGCGCCCTCGTACTCGCGCTGGGGGCGCCGGGGCTGCTGCGCAAGGGGCCCGGCGCGGTCGTCGCCGCCGCCTCCCTGGGCGCCGCGGCCGCCGTGCTCCCCGACGACCTCGGTGAGCGCGCCATGGCCGGCGACGCGGGAGCCCACGCCCTGGGCGCGGCCCTCGGCAGCGCCATCGCCGCGGGAAACGGCCGGGTGGGTCTGGCCGCACACGCGGCGGCGCTGGTGGCCGCGGCCGTGTACGGGGAAGAGGTCAGCTCGGTCGCGGCGTACGGCGGATAGGTCCCGCCGCACGGCAGGGGCAGGGCGGGAGGCGTGCGGCGTGCGGGGCGGGGCAGGAGGCGTGCGGTGCGGGGCTCGGGGCGCTGGTCAGTACGGCGTCGTAGAGCCCCCCGCGTACAAACCCTCGCAACCCTCACCCGTGTGGGTGATCCCGCCCACGGAGTTGCCCGGCCACATACGGAAGTGACCTTTCGGCAGTGCCGGAACGGCCGTGCGGGCTGGCATCCTTGGCGCAGCATCTGCCCGAGTACCAGTCCGAGCACCGACCGACGCAGACCCAGGAGCCCCGGCCACGTGAGCCACGTGAGCAGCCACTCGCCGCACGGACAGACGCCGCTGCACACCGTCCAGGTCCTCGGCGGTGGCAGTGCGGGCAGCAGCGCGCACGTCAGATCGCTGGCCACGGGCCTCGCCGCCCGGGGCGTGCGGGTCACCGTGTGCGCTCCCGAGGAGGCCGCGCGCCTCTACGATTTCGCCGGCGCCGGTGCCCGGCACGTCGCCGTGCCCCGCAGCGGCGACCCCGCCTCCGTGGCCGCCCTCCGCGCGGCCTGCGCCGACGCCGACCTCGTCCACGCCCACGGGCTGCACGCCGCCCTGCGCGCCACCGTCGCCCTGACCGGGCGGCGGACCCCGCTCGTCGTCACCTGGCACACCCGCGCGCCCGTGGAGGGCGCCCGCGCCCGCGTACTGCGCCTCCTCGAACGGCGCGTCGCCCGGGCCGCGGCCGTCGTCCTCGCCACCTCGTCCGACCTCGTCGACCGGGCCCGCGGCAGGGGCGCGCGCGACGCCCGCCTCGCGGCCGTCGCCCTGCCCGCGCCGCGCCGACCGGACACCGCCGAGGAGCCGGACTGCCTCCTGCACAAGGCGCGGGCCGAAATCGGCGCCGTGGACCGCCCGTTGATCCTGGCCGTCGGCGCCCTGGAGCGGAACCGCGGCTACGACGTCCTCCTGGACGCCACCCGCACCTGGCGGCACCTGGACCCGCTGCCGCTCCTCGTCGTCGCGGGGGAGGGCCCCGAACGGGCCGTCCTGCAGCGGCGCATCGAGGACGAGCAGCTCCCCGCCCGGCTCGTCGGGCGCCGTGACGACGTCCCCGAACTCCTCGCGGCCACCGATGTCGCGGTGCTGCCCAGCAGCTGGGAGTCCCGCTCGGTCCTCGCCCAGGAGGCCCTGCACGCGCGCGTGCCGCTCGTGGCGACCGCGGTCGGCGGCATCCCCGAACTGGTCGGCGACGCGGCCGAGCTGGTCCCGTACGGCGATGCGGAGGCCCTCGCCACCGCCGTCGTACGCCTGCTCGCCGACCCGGTCCGCCGCGCCGAACTCACGCACAAGGGCGCGGTCCAGGCCGCCACCTGGCCGACCGAGGACGAAACGGTCACCCAAGTCCTGAGCGTCTACGACGAGTTGACGCAGCCCCTGCCGTACAGCTGACGCCTACGCGACGTGCCTGCGCGCCCGCAGCGCCAGGCTCAGGGCGAGGACCGTCTGCGGGTCGTCGAGGTCGGTGCCCAGCAACTCGCTGATGCGGGCGAGGCGGTTGTACAGGGTCTGCCGGTTGAGGTGCAGTTCGCGCGCCGTCTCCGCCTTGCGGCCCGCGTGCGCCAGGTACGTCTGCAGGGTGGGCAGCAGCGGCGGCTTCGAGCGCTGGTCGTGGGCGCGCAGCGGGCCGATCGCACGGTCCACGAAGGCCGCGAGGACACCGTCCTCGTCGTGCCGGTGCAGCCGCCAGAGCAGCAGGTCGATGTCGAGCCGCCGCGCGTCGTACCAGGGGCGATCGGAGAGGCCCTGCGCGGCCGCCGCCGTCTCCGCCGCGTGCCGCAGGCCCGACGCGGCCGCCGCCCAGCCGCCCGCGACCCCGACCACCACGACGGGCGGCTGCGCCCCGGGCCGCCGCATCCCGGCCCGTTCGACGCCGGCCCGCAGCGCGGCGGCGACGCGGTCGGCCACCGCGGTGCGCTCGGTCTCCGAGCGCAGGGCCAGGAGGAGCGGCACGCGGCCCTCGACGGGGCGCACGCCGAGGAGCGCGGGGACTCCCACCGACGCCAGCTCCTCGGCGACCGCGCGCGCGAGCACCGCCCAGCCGCCGCCGGTCGGCAGCCCGTCCGCGATCCGCATCACCACCGGCAGGAGCGGGCTGTCGGCGGGGACCGGCTTGAAGCCCAGGACCCGGGCCTGCGCGGGCGCGTCGTCGGCGGCGATCCGGCCCTCCGCGAGATCGGTGAGGAAGTCGCCCCGCCCGCGCGCCGCGAGCTCCTCCTCCTGGCGGGCCTGCATGAGCACCACCGCGAGACTGCCCGCCGCCCGCTCCGCCGCGATGCGGTGCACCGGCAGCGGCGCCGACTCCACGGCGAGCAGAACGAGGCGGGCCCGCACCGAGCCCGCGCCGGGGCCGCCGCCCGGTACGTCGACGAGGACCGCGCTCGCGGGCGGACCCTCCCGGTCGACGGGACGGCCCCGCAGCCCCTCCCACACCTGCAGCGGGTCCGCGCACTCGGTGCCCGCCCCGGCGGCGTACAGGAGCCGGCCCTCCGCCGTCTCCAGGAACACCGGGTTGCCGCTGAACTCCGCGAGGATGCCGAGGACCTGCGGGATGCCGCCCCCGCCGAGCAGCGCCTCCGTACAGCGCCGGTGCACCTCCTCGGCCTGGCGCAGCAGCGTGTAGTGGCCGTTGACGATCTCGGTGTGCACCTCTTCGGTGACCGTCACGAACGGCACCTCGCGGTGCAGCTGCACCAGCGGCAGCCCGGCGGCCCGCGCCGTCTCCACGATCGCCGCGGGGAGCCGGCTGAAGCGCGGCCCGAGCTCGACGACGAGCGCCGCGATGCCGCGCTCGGCGAGATCGCGCACGAAGGCGCGCTGGTCGGCAGGGCGCGCGCCGAGCCCGAGCCCGGTGGTGAGCAGCAGCTCGCCGCCCTTGAGCAGCGAGGCGATGTTGGGCACCTCGCCCGCGTGCACCCACCGCACGGTCCGCTGCAGCCGCTCCGCCCCCGCGACGACCTCGGGGAGCCCACTGCGCAACCCCGGAAGTTCCAGCGCGCGCTGCACGGTGATGCCGCCCTGAGTGCCCTGACTGTCCATGGCGCGGACGCTACCGGGGCGCACGTGCGGGGAACATCTCCCGTGGATCACGGTGGCCGCCGCCGCGGCCGGTGACCCGACAACTCGTCGCGCCGGCGGGGCAATTGCGCGACCCCCTGCCGGTTGTGGCGTACGTCACGCGACGGAAGGGTGCCCGCCATGCCAGAGCAACGCACCACACCCGAGGTCCACCGTCTCAAAGCGAACTCCGTCGGCGTGGTGGGCGTCGTCTTCATGGCGGTCGCCACGGCGGCCCCCATCACGGCGATGACCGGAAACCTGCCGATCGCCGTCGGCGCGGGAAACGGCACCGGAGCCCCCGCCGGCTACCTCTTCGCGACGCTCGTGCTGACCGTCTTCTCCGTCGGCTACGTCGCCATGGCCAAGCGGATCACCGCCGCCGGCGCCTTCTACGGCTACATCTCGCACGGTCTCGGCCGCGTCGCGGGCATGGCGTCGGGGATGCTCGCCGTCCTCGCGTACGTCGTCTTCGAGGCGTCGATCGTGGGCGTCTTCGCGTACTTCGCGCGGACCACCGTCCTCGACCAGCTCGGCGTCGACCTGCCGTGGGTCCTGTACGCGGCCGGGATGCTCGCCGTGACCGCCGCCCTCTCGTACTTCGACATCAACCTCACGGCGAAGGCACTCGGCGTGATGCTCGTCGCGGAGATCGCCGTGCTCTTCGCGGTGGCCACGGCCGTCCTGATCCACGGCGGCGGCCCGGACGGCATCCCCGCCGCCCCGGTCGACCCCTCGAACGCCTTCACCGGGACCTCCGCCGGGCTCGGCCTGTTCTTCGCCTTCTGGTCGTGGGTCGGCTTCGAGTCGACCGCGATGTACGGCGAGGAGTCCCGCGACCCCAAGCGCGTCATCCCCCGCGCGACGCTCGTCTCCGTCGTCGGCGTGGGGCTCTTCTACATCTACGTCTCCTGGATGACCATCGCGGGCAACGGCCTGGCAGGTTCGGTCGAGGCCGCCCGCTCCGCCGACCCGCTCGACCTCTTCTTCGACCCCGCGCACCGCTTCATCGGCGCCTGGGCGGTCGACGCCTTCCAGTGGCTGCTCATCACCGGCTCGTTCGCCTGCGGCATGGCCTTCCACCAGTGCGCGGCGCGCTATCTGTACGCGATCGGGCGCGAGGGCTTCCTGCACCCCGCCCTGGGCCGGACGCACCCCGCGCACGGCTCGCCGTACATCGCCTCGTACGCGCAGTCCGTGATCGCGGTGGCCCTCGTGGCGGCCTTCTGGCTCACCGGCCAGGACCCGTACGCCGACCTGTACACGGTGCTCGCGATCCTCGGCACGATGGCGATCCTCATCGTCCAGACCCTGTGTTCCTTCGCGGTGATCGGTTACTTCCGCCACCACCACCCCGAGGACCGGCACTGGTTCAGGACGCTGCTCGCCCCGCTGCTCGGCGGCGTCGGCATGATCGCCGTCGTCGTCCTCCTCGTCGTCAACATGGACACCGCGGCGGGGACGGCGGCCGACTCGCTGCTCTTCGAGGCCGTCCCCTGGATCGTCGGCACCGTCTTCCTCGGGGGACTCGGCCTCGGCCTGTACCTGCGGGCCAGGCACCCGGACCGGTACGAGATCATCGGCCGCATCGTCCTGGACGACGCGGCCGAACGCGCGGACGGCGACGGGCAGCAGCCCGTCGCCGTCCGGAGCTGAGGGGCGGCTAGCCTCCGTACGCCCCCGAGGCCGTCAGCCGCAGTGCCGTGTCGATCAGCGGCACGTGGCTGAACGCCTGCGGGAAGTTGCCGACCTGGCGCTGCTGCCCGGAGTCCCACTCCTCGGCGAGCAGCCCCAGGTCGTTGCGGAGCGCGAGGAGCTTCTCGAAGAGCTTGCGGGCCTCGTCGACCCGGCCGATCATCGCCAGGTCGTCGGCCATCCAGAACGAGCAGGCCAGGAACGCTCCCTCGTCGCCCTCCAGTCCGTCCACGCCCTCGTCGTCACCGGCCGTCGGGTAGCGCAGGATGAAGCCGTCCGGCGTCGCGAGCTCACGCTGGATCGCCTCGATCGTGCCGATGACCCGCTTGTCGTCGGGCGGTAGGAAGCCCATCTGCGGGATCAGCAGCAGCGAGGCGTCCAGCTCCTTGGAGCCGTAGGACTGCGTGAAGGTGTTCCGCTCCGCGTCGTAGCCCTTCTCGCACACGTCCCGGTGGATGTCGTCGCGCAGGTCGCGCCACTTCTCCAGCGGGCCGTCCGCGTCGCCGGACTCGATGAGCTTGATGGTGCGGTCCACGGCGACCCAGGCCATCACCTTGGAGTGCACGAAGTGGCGGCGCGGGCCGCGCACCTCCCAGATGCCCTCGTCCGGCTCGTCCCAGTGGTCCTCCAGGTAGCGGATGAGCTTGAGCTGGAGGAGGGCCGCGTAGTCGTTGCGGGCCAGGCCCGTCATGTGCGCCAGGTGCAGCGCCTCGGTGACCTCGCCGTACACGTCGAGCTGCAGCTGCCCGGCCGCGCCGTTGCCCGCCCGGACCGGCGTGGAGCCCTCGTATCCCGGCAGCCAGTCGAGCTCGGTCTCGCCGAGCTCGCGCTCGCCCGCGATGCCGTACATGATCTGCAGGTTCTCCGGGTCGCCCGCCACCGAGCGGAGCAGCCACTCGCGCCAGGCACGGGCCTCCTCGCGGTAGCCGGTGCGCAGCAGCGAGGAGAGCGTGATCGCCGCGTCGCGCAGCCACGTGAAGCGGTAGTCCCAGTTGCGCGAGCCCCCGATGTCCTCGGGCAGCGAGGTGGTGGGCGCCGCGACGATCCCGCCGGTCGGCGCGTACGTCAGCGCCTTGAGCGTGATCAGCGAGCGGACCACGGCCTCGCGGTAGGGGCCGTGGTACGTGCAGTGGTCGACCCACTCCCGCCAGAAGGTCTCCGTGGCGGTGAGCGCCGCCTCGGGCTCGGGCAGCGCGGGCTGGTCCTTGTGCGAGGGCTGCCACGAGATGGTGAACGCGATCCGCTCGCCCGGCGCGACCGTGAAGTCCGAGTACGTGGTCAGGTCCTTGCCGTACGTCTCGGCGGTCGTGTCGTGCCACACGGAGTCCGGCCCCGCGACGGCCACCGTGCGCCCGTCGACCTTGTGCACCCAGGGCACCACACGGCCGTAGCTGAACCGCATCCGCAGGGCCGAGCGCATCGGCACCCGCCCGCTGACGCCCTCGACAATACGTACGAGCTGCGGCGCGTCGGTGTCTCGAGGCGGCATGAAATCGATCACGCGGACGGTGCCGCGCGTCGTGTCCCACTCGGATTCGAGCACCAGGGAATCGCCGCGATAGGTGCGGCGCGTGGCAGCGGGTGGCTGCGCATCCGGGCCGTAGGCGGGCCCCAGACGCCAGAAACCGTGTTCGTCGGTGCCCAAGAGGGCGGCGAATACGGCATGGGAGTCGAAGCGGGGCAGGCACAGCCAGTCGACTGTGCCGTCCCGGCAGACCAGGGCAGCGGTCTGCATGTCTCCGATGAGTGCGTAGTCCTCGATGCGCCCGGCCACGTGCATCTCCAGTCGAACGGCCACGTTCGCCCCGCGGGGCGCTTACTTATCAGCGGTCAAGTGATCGTTGACGAGCGCTTGTTCCGGGTGCAAGGCGGGATGGTGCCGTGTGCCGGAGGGGCTCGGCAGCGAGTGTCCGAGCAGGATACGACGCACCCCGGTGATCTGCGCGCCCCTCCCGGCAACGAGCCTCCGCCGAACGGGTGAGCGGCAGGTGAGAGGCGGTGTGCCGAGCAGAAGTGGCGGACCGTGCACGTCCCGTGACCGGGAATTCGATGACCAGGACGTACGCGCCCGGTGGCGGAGCGTGGCCGGAAGCGGTCCCGGTCCGGCGCTGATACCCTGGTAGCCCGTGAGCCGGTGGTCATAGAACCCCCGAACCGCAGCGACGGCACCTCCCCGAATCCCTGGTGGGAGCGCCGGTACGCACCCTCCAGACCGCGACCACGGGAGCCCCCCTTTGGCTATGCAGCCCGCTGCTTTTCGAAACAGCACAGCCACGACGACCAAGCACATCTTCGTCACCGGGGGTGTCGCCTCTTCGCTCGGCAAGGGGTTGACGGCTTCCAGCCTCGGCGCGCTGCTCAAGGCCAGGGGTCTGCGCGTCACGATGCAGAAGCTCGACCCGTACCTGAACGTCGACCCCGGCACGATGAACCCCTTCCAGCACGGCGAGGTGTTCGTCACCAACGACGGCGCCGAGACCGACCTCGACATCGGCCACTACGAGCGCTTCCTCGACGTCGACCTCGACGGTTCGGCGAACGTGACCACCGGCCAGGTCTACTCCCAGGTGATCGCCAAGGAGCGGCGCGGCGAGTACCTCGGCGACACCGTCCAGGTCATCCCGCACATCACCAACGAGATCAAGCACCGCATCCGCCGCATGGCGACCGACGACGTCGACGTCGTCATCACCGAGGTCGGCGGCACGGTCGGCGACATCGAGTCCCTGCCGTTCCTGGAGACCGTCCGCCAGGTCCGCCACGAGGTCGGCCGCGACAACGTCTTCGTCGTGCACATCTCGCTGCTGCCCTACATCGGCCCCTCCGGTGAGCTGAAGACCAAGCCGACCCAGCACTCGGTGGCCGCCCTTCGCAACATCGGCATCCAGCCGGACGCCATCGTGCTGCGCGCCGACCGCGAGGTGCCCACCGCCATCAAGCGCAAGATCTCGCTGATGTGCGACGTCGACGAGGCCGCCGTGGTGGCCGCCATCGACGCCAAGTCGATCTACGACATCCCGAAGGTGCTGCACACCGAGGGCCTGGACGCCTACGTCGTGCGCAAGCTCGACCTGCCGTTCCGCGACGTCGACTGGACCCAGTGGGACGACCTGCTCGACCGCGTGCACAACCCGATCCACGAGGTCACCGTCGCGCTCGTCGGCAAGTACATCGACCTGCCCGACGCGTACCTCTCGATCACCGAGGCGATGCGCGCCGGCGGCTTCGCCAACAAGGCCCGCGTCAAGGTCAAGTGGGTCACCTCGGACGACTGCAAGACCCCGGCGGACGCCCAGAAGCAGCTCGCCGACTGCGACGCGATCCTGATCCCCGGCGGCTTCGGCGACCGCGGCGTCTCCGGCAAGGTCGGCGCGATCCGGTACGCCCGCGAGAACAAGGTGCCGCTGCTCGGCATCTGCCTCGGTCTGCAGTGCATCGTCATCGAGGCGGCCCGCAACCTCGCGGACATCCCCGACGCCAACTCCACGGAGTTCGACGCGGCCACCGGCCACCCGGTGATCTCCACCATGGCCGAGCAGCTCGACATCGTCGCCGGCGAGGGCGACATGGGCGGCACGATGCGCCTGGGCATGTACCCCGCCAAGCTCGCCGAGGGCTCCATCGTGCGCGAGGTGTACGAGGGCAAGGAGTACGTCGAGGAGCGCCACCGTCACCGCTACGAGGTGAACAACGCCTACCGCGCCGACCTGGAGAAGAAGGCCGGCATCCAGTTCTCCGGTACCTCCCCGGACGGCAAGCTCGTCGAGTACGTCGAGTACCCGCGTGAGGTCCACCCGTACCTGGTCGCCACCCAGGCCCACCCGGAGCTGCGGTCCCGGCCGACCCGCCCGCACCCGCTCTTCGCCGGGCTCGTGAAGGCGGCCGTCGAGCGTCAGCAGGGCCGGGCCAAGCAGGGCGGCAAGTCCGGCAAGTAACACCAGGGCGATACGGTTGCCGGGGTGCGCGCCTCTCACGAGGCGCGCGCCCCGGTTTCTGTTTGCACGTGTGGGAGGACAGGGCATGACGATCAAGGACACCGCCGAGGAGTGGCAGGTCACGGCGACGGAGACCCCGTTCGTCGGCAACAAGACCTCCGTGCGCACCGACGACGTGGTCATGCCCGACGGCTCCGTCGTCCACCGCGACTACCAGGTCCACCCCGGCTCCGTGGCCGTCCTCGCGCTCGACGGCGAGGGCCGCGTCCTGGTCATCCGCCAGTACCGCCACCCCGTCCGCCACAAGCTCTGGGAGATCCCCGCGGGCCTCCTCGACATCCCCGGCGAGAACCCGCTGCACGCCGCCCAGCGCGAGCTCTACGAAGAGGCGCACGTGAAGGCCGAGGACTGGCGGGTCCTCACCGACGTCTACACCACCCCCGGCGGCTGCGACGAGGCCGTGCGCGTCTTCCTCGCCCAGGACCTCTCCGAGGCCGAGGGCGAGCGCTTCGAGGTCTCCGAGGAGGAGTCCGACATGGAGCTCGCCCGGGTGCCCCTCGAGGAGCTCGTGCGCGGCGTGCTCGCCGGTGAGCTGCACAACAACTGCCTGGTGGTCGGCGCCCTCTCGCTGCAGGCCGTCCTGAACGGCGACGGCGTCGACGCGCTGCGCCCGGCCGAGGCGCCCTGGCCGGCCCGCCCCTTCGAGGCCTGAGAGCCCCGGAAACGGCCCGGAAACGGTCCGGCATCGTCCGGCACTGTCCGGTCCGACGATCTGCTGATCCGATCGGGCGACTTGTGCGCGCCGCGTGACCGGGTGGGGCGCAGGGCCTGAACTAGGCTCTGAAAGCGTCCCGCCCGGAGCCCCGGCGGGTTCGTGCGCAGGCGGACGGGAGCGTGGCCCGTGACGGATCAGGCAGTCGACACGGACGGTGCGACGGCGGGTGGTGCGGTGCCGGCACCCGCGAGTGCCTCCTTGCAGTCGACGAGGGCTCAGTTCGTCGGCAGACGCCGGGAGTTGAAGGAGCTGCGCGCCGACATCGACCGGGCGGGACTCGACACGCTCTCGGGCCGGAAAGCACCCCGCGCGCGCGTCCTGCTCGTCGCGGGCCGCCCCGGCTCGGGCCGCAGCTCGCTCGCCGGGGAACTCGCCCGGCAGCTCGCCGACGCGTACCCCGACGGAGTGCTGCGCGCCCACCTCACCGAGCCCGACGGCAGCCGTGTGCCCACCGAGCGCACCGCCCGCGACCTGCTCGACACCCTGGGCGTGCCCGCACCGCCCGGCGCCGCGGAGGACGACCTCGCCGAGACCCTCAGGGAGGCGCTCGCCGGCCGCAGGGCGCTGCTGCTGCTCGACGACGCGGCGGACGCCGAGCAGGTCGACGCGCTGCTTCCGGACACGCCCGACTGCCTGGTCGTCGCGGTCTCCGAGGGCCCGCTCACCGGCATCCCCGACGTACGCCCGTGCACGCTCGGCGGCCTGGACAAGGAGGCCGCCGTCGAACTCCTCGCCCGCGCCGCCGGGCCCGTCCGCATCACCGTCGACCCGGGCTCCGCGGAGTCCCTCGTCGAGGTGTGCGCGGCGCACCCTGCGGCCCTCGTCCTCGCCGGGGGCTGGCTCTCGGAGCGTCCCAAGGCCGCCGTCGCCGACCTGGCCAAGCGGGTGCGCGCACTGCCCGACGAGGGCTCGGCCCTCGCGCGTGTCTTCGCTCACACCTACGCCTCGCTGCCCTCGCCCGCCGCGCGGATACTGCGACTCCTCAGCCTCGCCCCGGCCGGCCACGTCGACCCGCACACCGCCTCCGCGCTCGCGGGCTGCTCGGTCTCCGGGGCCAAGACCACGCTGGACGACTTCGCCTCGCTCGGGCTCGTGCGCGCCGTCGCCTCCCCGCTGCCGCAGTACGAGGTGCCCGGCTGCCTGGTGCCGCTGCTCCGGGCCCGTACCGAGAGCCAGGACCGCCCGGCCGAGCTCCAGCTCGCCAGGGCCAGGATGCTGGAGCGGACCGTACGGCTGCTGCAGTCCTGCCGGGCGGTCACGGAGCCCGACGGCTCCGCCGCCCGCAAGAAGCTCGCCGGGCTGCCGCGCGCCCTGCGGTTCCCGAGCCGGCGCGCCGCCGAAGAGTGGCTGCGGATCCGGCAGCCCGCGCTGCTCGCCGCCGCCCGGCTCGCCGTGGCCGACGGGGAGCTCGACACCCTCGCGCGGCGCCTGATGGCGGCCCTGACCCGGGCCCTGGTGGCGCACCGCGGCACGGAGGCGGCGGCGCCCGAGCTGTACGGCATCCACCGCCTCGTCCTGGACGTGGCCGAGCGGCGGAACCTGCCGCGCGAGCAGGCCGCGGCGCTGCTCAACCTCGCGGACCTGGACGCGCAGACGGGCCGGACGCGGGACGCGCTGGCCCGCTACCGGGCGGCGCTGGACGCGGGGCGGGCGGCGGGCGATCCGTACGCCATCGGCCGCGCGATGGAATCCGTAGGCGGGGCCTATCAGGAGCTGGGGGACTGGCCGCGGGCCTCGGACTGGTTCGGCCGGGCCCTCGCCCACCGGCTGGCCCGCGGCGAGCGCGCGGACGCCGCCCGTCTGCACGGCCGGATCGGCACGGTGCACACCTACGCGGGGCGCTACGGCGAGGCGCTGCGCAACTGGAGTTCGGCGGTGACGGGGCACCGCAAGAACGGCGATGTCCCGGCCCAGGCGCGGGCGTTGAGCGAGATGGCCCGCGTGCAGGAGTACGCGGGGCGGCCCGAGGAGTCGCTGCGCACCTGCCAGGAGGCCGTCGAGTGGGCGCGGCACGCCGAGGACGTGCGGCTGCAGGCGGCGCTGCAGCTGCGGCTCGCCGACACCCTGGAGCGGCTCGGCGACCCGGCGGCCGCCCGGCTGCACCGCGGCGCGGCCGAGCGCATGCTGGGAGGAGAGCTCCCGCAGGTCGCGAGGCTTGAAAGGAACGGTGGAGCGTAGCCTTCCGCCTACGAAATCCGTAGTGCATCTGCAGAAGATTGAAGTATTGGAAGGCTAGACAGCGAGAAATCCTTCATTAGACTGGCTCCGCCGCGTACCTCCGCGGTGTCTCCCGTTGCGCCCCCACGTGCACCGGTATGCGTTGCATTGCCCGAGAAATCCCCTGAGCCAAGGACCGTGATCGACGATGAAGGTCGGCATCCCCCGCGAGGTCAAGAACAACGAGTTCCGGGTGGCCATCACCCCCGCCGGTGTGCACGAGCTGGTGCGCCACGGCCACCAGGTCGTCATCGAGCGGAACGCCGGCGTCGGCTCCTCGATCACGGACGCCGAGTACGTCTCGGCGGGCGCGCAGATCCTGGACACCGCCGACGAGGTCTGGGCCACCGCGGACCTGCTCCTGAAGGTCAAGGAGCCCATCGCTGAGGAGTACCACCGCCTCCGCAAGGACCAGACCCTCTTCACCTACCTGCACCTGGCCGCCTCCAAGGAGTGCACGGACGCGCTCCTGGACTCCGGCACGACCGCCATCGCGTACGAGACGGTGGAGACCGCGGGCCGCGCGCTCCCGCTGCTCGCCCCGATGTCCGAGGTCGCGGGCCGTCTCGCCCCGCAGGTCGGCGCCTACCACCTGATGGCCGCCAACGGCGGCCGCGGCGTGCTGCCGGGCGGCGTCCCGGGCGTGGCCGCCGGCAAGGCCGTGGTCATCGGCGGCGGCGTCTCCGGCTGGAACGCCATGCAGATCGCCATCGGCATGGGCTTCCACGTGACCCTGCTCGACAAGGACATCAACAAGCTCAAGGAGGCGGACAAGATCTTCGGTACGAAGATCCAGACCGTCGTCTCCAACGCCTTCGAGCTGGAGAAGGCCTGCCTCGAGGCCGACCTGGTCATCGGTGCCGTCCTCATCCCGGGTGCCAAGGCCCCGAAGCTGGTCACCAACGAGCTCGTCTCCCGCATGAAGCCGGGAAGTGTCCTTGTCGACATCGCGATCGACCAGGGCGGCTGCTTCGAGGACTCGCACGCGACCACCCACGCCGAGCCGACCTTCCCGGTCCACAACTCGGTCTTCTACTGCGTCGCCAACATGCCGGGCGCGGTGCCGAACACCTCCACGTACGCGCTGACCAACGCGACGATGCCGTACATCGTCGAGCTGGCGAACCGCGGCTGGGCCGAGGCCCTGCGCCGCGACCCGGCGCTCGCCCTGGGTCTCAACACCCATGACGGCAAGGTCGTTTACAAGGAGGTCGCCGAGGCCCACGGCCTGGAGCACGTCGAGCTCGAGTCGCTCCTCGGCTGACCCGGGTGACCGGCTCCGGTCGGTCCCACGACGCTTTCGTCAACGAAAGTCGTCAATCTCACGCCAGCGGCCGGACCTTGAGAGGGGTCCGGCCGTATGCGTATCAGTGTGGACACGCTCAACTAGCCGTGAACGTAACCCTTTAACCGTTTCGCCCACCCCCGAAACGTAGCGATGAAGAGCCGTACGCCCTTGACACAAGGGTGTTCCGTTGCCGACACATCGGGCCGGGTCCGGCGGATTGTGTTGCTGTGGAGCGGTGACACGCCATAGAGTCGCCAACCGTCGGCATGGTGCCACGCTGACCTATCGAGAAATTTCCTGGTCACCAAGGAGGTAAGACGACTTGTGAATGAGTCGACATTTGCTCCCGGGGGTGGTCAACCAGGAACGTCTGTGCGGGACCAGGGTCCCGTAGGGCTCGAGGCCGTCGGCTCGGTCGCTGTCCGCACCTTCGAAGCCCGGCAGGGCCCCCAGCCGACACAGTCAGCACCCCAGAGCATGGATGGCCATCACGTGAACGCCATGGCCGGCGACCGGAGTGGCGATAACACCCACACCCACCTCGCCGACTACGAGGAACTGCCCCAGGGGCACTTCTACGACCCCGACGCCGAGTACGAGCCCGATCCGGAGTACGCGGCCACGCTCGCGCCGGACGCCGCCCGTCAGCGCCGCGAGCGCATCGGCCCCACGGGACGCCCGCTGCCGTACTTCCCGATCCCGGGCCCGCTGACCGATCACGGTCCCGCGAAGATCATCGCGATGTGCAACCAGAAGGGCGGCGTCGGCAAGACGACGTCGACCATCAACCTGGGCGCGGCCCTCGCGGAGTACGGACGCCGGGTCCTGCTCGTCGACTTCGACCCGCAGGGCGCCCTCTCCGTGGGCCTCGGGGTGAACCCGATGGAGCTGGACCTGACGGTCTACAACCTCCTCATGGAGCGCGGCATGTCCGCGGACGAGGTGCTCCTGAAGACGGCGGTCCCGAACATGGACCTGCTGCCGTCCAACATCGACCTGTCGGCTGCCGAGGTGCAGTTGGTGAGCGAGGTCGCGCGCGAGTCCACGCTGCAGCGGGCGTTGAAGCCGCTCATGCAGGACTACGACTACATCGTGATCGACTGCCAGCCCTCGCTCGGCCTGCTCACCGTGAACGCCCTGACGGCGGCTCACAAGGTGATCGTGCCGCTCGAGTGCGAGTTCTTCGCGCTGCGCGGTGTGGCCCTGCTGACGGAGACCATCGAGAAGGTCCAGGAGCGGCTCAACCCCGACCTGGAGCTCGACGGCATCCTCGCGACCATGTACGACTCCCGGACGGTGCACAGCCGTGAGGTGCTCGCGCGCGTGGTCGAGGCCTTCGACGACCACGTCTACCACACGGTCATCGGACGCACGGTCCGCTTCCCGGAGACCACGGTCGCCGGCGAGCCGATCACGACGTACGCCTCCAACTCGGTCGGCGCGGCCGCCTATCGCCAGCTCGCCAGGGAGGTGCTCGCCCGGTGTCACGCCGAGTGAGTCTGCCCGGGGCCGACGAACTGTTCCGTACGACCGGGGGGATGGCGCTGCAGTCGTCGTCGCCGCGGCGCCCGGCCAACGGCGAGGCGCGGGTGCCCGCTCCGGCGGGCGAGAGCGACGAGACGGCCGCGGCGGCCGAGGAGACGGCGGCACAGGGCGACGGCGGTGAACCCGCCGAACACACGGCCGCGGACGCGGAGTCCGGGGCCGAGTCACGCAGCCGCGCGGCTGCCGCCGAGGGCGAGAAGGGCGCAGGACGCCGTTCGGCGTCCGCGCAGGAGGGTGCGGCTCCGCAGGGCGGCGGCAAGTCCGGCGGCTCGTCCACCGCGCAGGCGCGGCGCCGGGCGCGCGCGGCCAACCGCCGGCCCAGCGGGCGCGAGCGGCACGACGAGAAGATCACCGTGTACGTCTCCGCCGAGGAGCTGATGGACCTCGAGCACGCGCGCCTGGTGCTGCGCGGTGAGCACGGCCTCGCGGTCGACCGCGGGCGCATCGTGCGCGAGGCGGTCGCCGTCGTCCTCGCCGACCTGGAGTCGCGCGGGGACGCGAGCATTCTCGTACGACGGCTTCGCGGGCGGTAGGGGTAGCGTTCCCGCCTGATGGCCACGAACGACTCCGTACCGCCCCCGTCCGCCCGGCGCCGCGCCCTGGGGCGTGGGCCAGGGGCGGCGCCCGCGGAGGCAGCTCCCGTCGTGACGGCGCCCGACGAGACGGCGCCCGCGGAGCAGGAGCGGGACGCTCCCGACGACGGACGGTTCAAGGTCCGCCTCGCGAACTTCGAGGGACCCTTCGACCTGCTGCTCCAGCTGATCTCCCGGCACAAGCTGGACGTCACCGAGGTGGCGCTGTCCAAGGTGACCGACGAGTTCATGGCCCACATCCGGGCCATGGGGACCGACTGGGACCTGGACCAGACGACCGAGTTCCTCGTCGTCGCCGCCACCCTGCTCGACCTGAAGGCGGCGCGGCTGCTGCCCGCCGCGGAGGTCGAGGACGAGGCCGATCTGGCGCTGCTCGAAGCGCGGGACCTGCTCTTCGCCCGGCTGCTGCAGTACCGCGCGTACAAACAGATCGCGGACATCTTCAGCGGGCGGCTCGACGACGAGGCGCGGCGCTACCCGCGGACCGTGGGCCTGGAGCCGCACCACGCCGAGCTGCTGCCCGAGGTGGTGATCAGCATCGGGGCGGAGGGCTTCGCCAAGCTCGCCGTGAAGGCGATGCAGCCGCGCGCGAAGCCGCAGGTGTACGTCGAGCACATCCACGCCCCGCTGGTCTCCGTGCAGGAGCAGGCCGGCCTGGTGATCGCGTGGCTGCGGGAACGGGGCGAGGCCAGCTTCCAGGAGCTCGTGGCGGACGCGGGGGACACCCTCACGGTGGTCGCCCGCTTCCTGGCCCTGCTGGAGCTCTACCGCGAGAAGGCCGTCACCCTGGACCAGGCCGACCCCCTCGGCGAGCTGCTGGTCAGGTGGGCGGGCGGCGACGACGACGCGGAGCCGACCGTGACCGACGAGTTCGACCGGGCCCCCGAGCCGATGGAGGAGAAGGCGTGAGCGCGCAGAGCCCCGTGGGCGAGCTTGCCGGAGCCGTGGCCGAGCTGGAGCTGCGGCCCGCCCTGGAGGCCGTCCTGATGGTCGTCGACGAGCCGGCCACCGAGGAACACCTGGCGAAGATTCTTCAGCGCGGCAGGCGTGAGGTGGCCGTCGCGCTGCGTGAGCTCGCCGACGAGTACACCGTGCAGAAGCGCGGCTTCGAGCTGCGTCTCGTGGCCGGTGGCTGGCGGTTCTACACACGGCCCGCGTACGCGGCCGCCGTGGAGCGCTTCGTCCTGGACGGGCAGCAGGCGCGGCTCACCCAGGCGGCTCTGGAGACCCTCGCGGTCGTCGCGTACCGTCAGCCGGTCAGCCGTTCCCGGGTCTCCGCGGTGCGCGGGGTGAACTGTGACGGCGTGATGCGCACCCTCCTCCAGAGGGGTCTGGTGGAGGAGGCGGGCGCGGAACCCGAAACAGGTGCGATCCTGTACAGGACGACGAACTACTTTCTGGAGCGGATGGGCCTGCGCGGCCTGGACGAGCTCCCCGAGCTCGCGCCCTTCCTCCCCGAGGCGGACGCGATCGAGGGTGACACGCTGGAAGGTGTCCCGTCGTTCGACCCGGACGCACCCGATGCGCCGGGGTACGAGTACACCCAGGACTCAGCCGACTAGACGGAACTTTTGATGCGAAGCAGCAGCGGCAGGAACAGCAGCGGAAACAACGGCGGGAGCCGTGGTGGCAACAGCGGCGGCCGCGGCGGGAACGGCGGCGGCCGCGGCAACCCCCGCGGGGCCGGCGGCAACCGCGATGACAAGCAGGGCGGCAGCGGCCGCCCGAAGAAGCCGCGTCCGGAGGAGCGGCGCTACGACGTAGGGTCCGGCGGCACCCAGGAGGGTCCGAAGTCGGGCCGTGGCGCCTCGGCGCGCGGCGGCGCCAAGGGCGGCCCCAAGCAGGGCCAGGGCACCGGACGGGGGCGGTGGGCCCCGGCCACCTCCCGTGAGTACGACGCGCGGGCCGAGGAGCGCAACCGGGAGCGGTACGCGGGCAAGCCGAAGGCGAGCCTGCCCAAGACCTTCCCGGGCGCCGAGCAGGAGGGCGAGCGCCTGCAGAAGATCCTCGCCCGTGCGGGCTACGGCTCGCGCCGTGCCTGTGAGGAGCTGGTCGACGAGGCCCGCGTCGAGGTCAACGGCGAGATCGTCCTGGAGCAGGGCCTGCGCGTCGACCCGGAGAAGGACGAGATCAAGGTCGACGGCCTGACGGTCGCCACCCAGTCGTACCAGTTCTTCTCGCTGAACAAGCCCGCCGGTGTCGTCTCCACCATGGAGGACACCGAGGGGCGCCAGTGCCTGGGCGACTACGTGACCAACCGCGAGACGCGGCTGTTCCACGTCGGGCGCCTGGACACGGAGACCGAGGGCGTCATCCTGCTCACCAACCACGGTGAGCTGGCCCACCGCCTCACGCACCCGAAGTACGGCGTGAAGAAGGTCTACCTCGCGCACATCGTGGGTCCGATCCCGCGCGACCTGGGCAAGCGGCTCAAGGACGGCATCGAGCTCGAGGACGGGTACGCGCGCGCGGACCACTTCCGCGTCGTCGAGCAGACCGGCAAGAACTACCTGGTCGAGGTCACCCTCCACGAGGGCCGCAAGCACATCGTGCGGCGCATGCTCGCCGAGGCGGGCTTCCCCGTCGACAAGCTGGTGCGGGTCGCCTTCGGACCGATCACCCTGGGCGACCAGAAGTCCGGCTGGCTGCGGCGCCTGTCGAACACGGAGGTCGGGATGCTGATGCAGGAAGTCGACCTGTAGGCCGACGGGAATCCCTTGCCCGAACCACCCCCCTCTCTTTATAGTCCTCTTGACTATAAAGAGAGGGGGGTGGTCGTGCATGCAGGGTTACGACAAGCACGCCTTCGAACCGTTCGCCGTCACCGTGGACCTGGCGGTGTTCACCGTCCGGGAGGGCGCGCTGCACGTGCTGCTCGTCGAGCGCGGCCAGGAGCCGTACGCCGGGCGCTGGGCGCTGCCCGGCGGATTCGTGCTCCCCGACGAGTCGGCCGAGGACGCCGCGGGCCGGGAGCTCGCCGAGGAGACGGGCATCGCGGACACCGGGCGGCTGCACCTGGAGCAGGTGCGCACCTACAGCGACCCGGGCCGCGACCCGCGCATGCGGGTCGTCTCCGTCGCCTTCGCGGCGCTCGTCCCCGACCCGCCGCAGGTCCGCGGGGGAGGCGACGCGGCCCGCGCGGCCTGGCTGCCGTACACCCCGGTGACGTACCGGCCGCTCGCCTTCGACCACGACCGGATCCTCGCCGACGCCCACGACCGGGTCGGCGCCAAGCTGGAGTACACCGGTCTCGCCACCGCGTTCTGCCCGCCAGAATTCACGCTCGGCGAGCTGCGGCAGGTCTACGAGGCGGTGTGGGGCGCCGAGCTCGACCCCGCGAACTTCCGGCGCAAGGTGGTCGGCACAGCGGGCCTGGTCGAGGCGGTCCCCGGCGCCGCGCGGCTGACCGGCGGCCGCGGGAAGCCCGCCGCCCTCTTCCGGGCCGGCACCGCCACCTCCCTCCACCCGCCCCTGCTCCGCCCCGCCCCGGAAGGACAGCCCTCGTGAACGCCCCCGTGCAGCGCGCCGCCACCGGCTCCCTGATGGGCCTCGCCCTCGGCGACGCGCTCGGCTTCCCGACCGAGTTCAACGACGTGCCCTCGATCCTCGCCAAGTGCGGGCCCTGGCGCGAGGCGGAGCTGCCGACACCCGCGATCGTCACCGACGACACACAGATGACGCTCGCGCTCGCCCGCGGCCTGCGCACCGCCATGGAACGGGGGAGCCTCGGGCCCAAGCGGATGGAGCGGCCGGTGCGCGAGGAGTTCGTGGACTGGTACCGGTCGCCGGAGAACAACCGCGCGCCCGGAAACACCTGCCTGAAGGCCTGCTACCTCCTCAAGACCGGCAAGCCGTGGGAGGAGGCGAGCCAGGTGCACTCCAAGGGCTGCGGCGCCAACATGCGCGTCGCGCCCCTCGGGCTCGTGCCCGGCCTGAGCGACGAACAGCGGGCGGGCGCCGCCCAGTTGCAGTCCGCGCTCACCCACGGCCACCCGACGGCGCTCGCCGCCTCCGACCTCACCGCGCACACCGTGCGGCTGCTCGCCGAGGGCGCCGAGCCGACGGGGCTCGTCGGACTCCTTCGCTCCTACGCGTACGAGAACCGGGAGACCTACCACGCCCGCTGGCTGGGGGAGTTGTGGACGAGGGGTGAGGCCCCGACCCCGCGCGCGTTCATCGCCCGCGGCTGGGACGAGTGCCTGGCCGTCCTCGAACGCCTCGATGCCGCGCTGCGGCACGCCAACCCCGAGACCGACCCCTGCCTGGCCACCGGCGAGGGCTGGATCGCCGAAGAGGCGCTCGCCACCGCGCTGCTGTGCTTCCTGCAGTTCGTCGACGAGCCGGTCACCGCCCTGCGCAGGGCCGCCTGCACGTCGGGGGACTCCGACTCGATCGCCTGCCTGGCGGGGGCGTTCGCGGGGGCCCGCCTCGGCGCGGACGCCTGGCCCGCCGAGTGGGTCGCGCGGATCGAGTACCGGGCCGAACTCCTGGAGTTCGGGGCGCTCTGGGACGCTTGAGGCCACGTCCGAGTCGCGGGACGGGAAGCCGTACAGGTGCGCGCCCGAGATGGTCTGCACGCCGTCCTCGACGCGGCGCAGGCCGATTCAGCGCTGCCCGGTACCCACTCGGCGTACGACGCCCTGAACGACCTCGTGGTCCGCGTGCGGCTCCAGGGGCTCGAGGGGGCGCAGGGCTGACGCCCGGCGCGTACGGAACAGGAAGTCCTCGATCCGCTCCCGGTCCGGCCCTGCCGGGAGCGGGCTGTGCGCCGCCGCCTCCTCGGCCTCGGCGGCCAGCCGGTTCATCCGGCCCTCCACCTCGGTCCAGGAGACCTCGCCGCGCTTGACCGCGAGGAGGGGCTCGCGGTGGTCGCCGACGTCGATCGTCAGCTCGCCGGTGCGCAGCAGGTCACGGCAGGCGATGAGGAGCCGCAGCAGGTGCATGGCGTGCTTCCACCGCGGGGCGCCGTGCGTGCGGACGTCCGCCTCCAGCTTCCTGCGCTGGCCCAGCGCGTAGCGGGCGAAGGTGCCGTGGGCTTCGCGGGAGAGGAACGCGTCGCGCAGGGAGAGCAGCTCGCGGCCGGTGTCCGTGACGTGCTCCACGAGCGGCGAGTGCAGGCACTCCAGGACGTTCGGATTGGCGCGCAGGGCGAGCTCGCAGAAGCGCTCCAGCTCCCAGCCGAACTGTTCGTCGGCCGGCCCGTCCAGATGCGTCGGAGGCTTCTCGAACCGCCAGAACAGCGGGGTGGGCACCAGGAAGACGCCCCTGCGGTCGGTGTCGCTGTCCTCCGTGGCGAGGCCGAAGGCGCGCGAGCCCATCACGCAGGAGTAGATCGTGTGGTCGCGTACGAGGGCGAGGTCCCGGGGGTGCATGGGGGCGAGCGTACGGGCCGAGGCGCCGGGCCCGTGCTCACGGGCGGCCCGGGAGAGGCGTCCGTCTCGGCAGCCGGGCGCCGCGCGCTCCCATGCCGGGCGCTGACTACCCTTGCCGTACAGCAGTCGTACGCCTCCTCGCCCACCTCGACACCGACCGGCCCCACTCCGGGAGCACGCCCGTGCCCCCCCGGAAGCGCGGCCGCCCTCCGCAAGGACATCGCCCAGTGAGAACCGCCCTCGTCATCGGCACCGGCCTGATCGGCACCTCCGCCGCCCTGGCCCTCGCCTCCCGCGGCGTCGTCGTGCACCTCGCCGATCACGACCCGGCGCAGGCCCGCACCGCCGCCGCGCTCGGCGCCGGCACCGACGAGGCCCCCGAGGGCCCCGTCGACCTCTGTGTCGTCGCCGTGCCGCCCTCGTACGTCGCCGCCACCCTGGCCGACGTCATGCGGCGCGGAGCCGCCCGCGGCTACCTGGACGTGGCGAGCGTCAAGGGCGGCCCACGCCGGGAGCTGGAGGAGCTCGGCCTCGACCTGACCCCGTACATCGGCACGCACCCCATGTCGGGGCGCGAGCGCAGCGGCCCGCTGGCCGCCACCGCCGACCTCTTCGAGGGGCGGCCCTGGGTGCTGACCCCGACCCGGGACACCGACACCGAGGTGCTCAACCTCGCGCTGGAGCTGGTCGCGCTCTGCCGCGGCGTGCCCGTCGTCATGGAGGCCGAGGCCCACGACCGCGCGGTCGCCCTCGTCTCGCACATGCCGCACCTGGTCTCCAGCATGGTCGCGGCGCGCCTGGAGCACGCGGAGGAGACGGCGGTACGGCTGTGCGGCCAGGGCATCCGCGACGTCACACGGATCGCCGGGTCCGACCCGAGGATGTGGATCGACATCCTCTCCGCCAACCCCGGGCCCGTCGCCGACCTGCTCTCGGCGCTCGCCGCCGACCTGGAGGAGACCGTGACGGCGCTGCGCGCCCTGCAGTCGGTCGACGAGGCGAAGCGCTCCGAGGGCGCGGCCGGGGTCGAGGGCATGCTCCGGCGCGGCAACGCGGGCCGGACCCGGGTGCCCGGCAAGCACGGGGCGGCCCCGGCGGCGTACGAGATCGTCGCGGTGCTCATCGACGACAAGGCGGGCCAGCTGGCGCGGATCTTCGCCGACGCGGACCTGGCGGGCGTCAACATCGAGGACGTGCGCATCGAGCACGCGACCGGGCAGCAGGCGGGCCTGGTGCAGCTCATGGTCGAGCCGTCGGCCGCGCCCGTCCTCAGCGCGTCGCTGCGGGAGCGGGGCTGGTCGATCCGGCGGTAGGTCCTGCGGCGGCCGTCCCGGGACGGCCGCCGCAGGGGCTGTCGGGACAGGCTGTGCGAGCCAGTAACCTTGTGCGGGGCGCCATCGCGCTCCGCTTCCCTGGCCCGCGTACAGCGAAAGGTGCCCGCACCCCGTGGACTCCGCAGCAACCGCCGCCCCGGCCGCCGTGATCGTCGCCATCGACGGACCCTCCGGCACGGGCAAGTCGAGCACCTCGAAGGCCGTCGCCGCCCAGCTCGGCCTCAGCTACCTGGACACCGGGGCCCAGTACCGGGCGATCACCTGGTGGATGGTGCACAACGGCATCGACCTCACCGACCCGACCGCCATCGCGGCCGTCGCGGGCAAGCCCGAGATCGTCTCCGGCACCGACCCGGCCGCCCCGACCATCACGGTCGACGGCACGGACGTCGCGGGACCGATCCGCACCGGCGACGTCACCTCCAAGGTCAGCGCCGTCAGCGCCGTCCCCGAGGTGCGCACGCGCATCACCGAGCTGCAGCGTTCCATCGCCGCGTCGGCCGAGAAGGGCATCGTCGTCGAGGGCCGTGACATCGGTACGACCGTGCTGCCCGAGGCCGACCTGAAGATCTTCCTCACCGCCTCGCCCGAGGCCCGCGCCGCCCGCCGCTCCGGCGAGCTCAAGGGCACCGACGTCAAGGCGACCCAGGAAGCCCTGATCAAGCGGGACGCGGCCGACTCCAGCCGCAAGACGTCCCCGCTGGCCAAGGCCGACGACGCCGTCGAGGTCGACACCACCGAGCTCACGCTCCAGCAGGTCATCGAATGCGTGGTCACCCTCGTCGAGGAGAAGCGGGCCGCGAAGTGAGCGAGCGGGGTGCCGAGGTCGGCCGCCGCATCGGCGTCGGCCTCATGTACGGCCTGTGGAAGCCCCGGGTGCTCGGCTCCTGGCGGGTGCCCGCCACCGGGCCCGTGATCCTGGCCGTCAACCACTCGCACAACGTCGACGGTCCCATGGTCATGGGCGTCGCGCCCCGGCCCACGCACTTCCTGATCAAGAAGGAAGCGTTCGTCGGCCCGCTCGGCCCCTTCCTCGACGCCATCGGCCAGGTGAAGGTCGACCGCTCGGGCACCGACCGGACGGCCATCACCGGGGCCCTGGACGTGCTGAAGCAGGGCGGCGTCCTCGGGATCTTCCCCGAGGGCACCCGGGGAGACGGCGACTTCGCGTCGCTGCGGGCCGGGCTCGCGTACTTCGCGGTGCGCTCCGGCGCCCCGATCGTCCCGGTGGCGGTGCTGGGAAGCACCGAGCGCAACGGACGGTTGATAAAGCAGCTGCCTCCGCTGCGCAGCCGGGTCGACGTCGTCTTCGGCGACCCGTTCGACGCGGGCGACGGCAGCGGACGGCGTACGCGCAAGGCGCTGGACGAGGCGACCGTGCGCATTCAGGAGCGACTCACCGCCCACCTGGAAAACGCCAGGCGCCTGACCGGGCGCTGAGCGAGACTTATCAAGTAGTGCCCCGACCGATACGAGAGGCCGGCGCACCGATCACCACGATGAACGACGAGGTACGGACTTCATGAACGACCAGATCCAGCCCGAGGGCGACGGCTTTGCCGAGCACGACCACGGGGCGCTCGGCGACGCCGAGTACGCACAGTTCATGGAGCTCGCCGCCGAAGAGGGCTTCGACATCGAGGACGTGGAGGGCGCCATCGAGGAGGCGGGCCACGGCCCGCTGCCCGTCCTCGCCGTCATCGGCCGCCCCAATGTCGGCAAGTCGACCCTGGTGAACCGCATCATCGGCCGCCGCGAGGCCGTCGTGGAGGACCGTCCAGGGGTGACCCGCGACCGCGTCACCTATGAGGCCGAGTGGTCGGGCCGCCGTTTCAAGCTCGTCGACACCGGCGGCTGGGAGCAGGACGTGCTCGGCATCGACGCGTCCGTCGCCGCCCAGGCGGAGTACGCGATCGAGGCCGCGGACGCCGTGGTCTTCGTCGTGGACGCCACCGTCGGCGCCACCGACACCGACGAGGCCGTCGTGCGCCTGCTGCGCAAGGCCGGCAAGCCCGTCGTGCTCTGCGCCAACAAGGTCGACGGCCCCTCCGGCGAGGCCGACGCCACCGCCCTGTGGTCCCTGGGCCTCGGCGAGCCGCACCCCATCTCCGCGCTGCACGGCCGCGGCACCGGCGACATGCTGGACGCGGTCCTCGAGGCGCTGCCCGACGCGCCCGAGCAGACCTTCGGCGCGGCCATCGGCGGCCCCCGCCGCATCGCGCTCATCGGCCGTCCGAACGTGGGCAAGTCCTCGCTGCTCAACAAGGTGGCGAACGAGGACCGCGTGGTCGTCAACGAACTGGCGGGCACCACCCGTGACCCGGTCGACGAGCTCATCGAGCTGGGCGGCGTCACCTGGAAGTTCGTCGACACGGCGGGCATCCGCAAGCGCGTCCACCTCCAGCAGGGCGCCGACTACTACGCCTCGCTGCGCACCGCCGCCGCCGTGGAGAAGGCGGAGGTCGCGGTGATCCTCATCGACGCCTCCGAGTCCATCTCGGTGCAGGACCAGCGCATCGTGACGATGGCCGTCGAGGCCGGCCGCGCGATCGTGGTGGCGTACAACAAGTGGGACACCCTCGACGAGGAGCGCCGCTACTACCTGGAGCGGGAGATCGAGACCGAGCTCGCCCAGGTCGCCTGGGCGCCGCGCGTCAACGTCTCGGCGGCCACCGGGCGCCACATGGAGAAGCTCGTCCCGGCGATCGAGACGGCCCTGGAGGGCTGGGAGACGCGCGTGCCGACCGGCCGTCTGAACGCGTTCCTCGGCGAGATCGTCGCCTCGCACCCGCACCCGGTCCGCGGCGGCAAGCAGCCCCGCATCCTCTTCGGCACGCAGGCGGGCACCAAGCCGCCGCGGTTCGTCTTCTTCGCCTCGGGCTTCATCGAGGCGGGCTACCGCCGCTTCCTGGAGCGCCGCCTGCGCGAGGAGTTCGGCTTCGAGGGCACGCCGATCCACGTGTCGGTGCGCGTGCGTGAGAAGCGCGGCCGCAAGAAGTAGCAGGCAGCAACAGCACGTACGCATGCCCGGCCCCCGTCGTGGGGGCCGGGCATGCGGCTGTCCGGGGGCGCGGGCTCAGGCTCTCAGTGCTCGCGGCGCGGGCCCGGGGGCAGGGCGGCGGGGAACTGGTGGTGGCCCGTCGCGTAGTGCTCGTGCTGGCCGTAGCGGGCCACCTGGAACTGGCCGTAGGAGCCGTAGCGCTGGTCGTGCCGCCCGTCGGCCCGGTGCTGGTAGCCGTACGGTCCCGTACCGAAGCCGGTGAACCCCAGGTCCTCCTCGCCGGACCGGTCGCCCGGCAGGGCCCTGAAGGCCCTGAGGTACTCCGAGTACAGCGTGTCGTAGATGGGTGTGGCCGAGTGGCTGCTCGTCGTCTCCTGCGCCGTGCGCATGGAGGGGATGGGGCTCTGGTACGCCGGGCGGGGGCGGGAGGGCTCGTATGTGTGCACGTCAGTGCCAACGAAACCGTCGCGCTGCGGATGCGGGGGCCGGGCCGCTTTCCCGGTCCGGCAGGAGTGTGACCGGCGCGTCCGTGCTCCGGGCGCGGCCCCCGGCACCCGGCCGCTCAGGTTCCGGCGAGCGGCATCGAGGCCGCGACGAGCCGTCCGTGGGTCGCCGCCTTGTCCAGGGCGCCCCGCAGCATGTCCTCGCGCGGCTGGCGGCCGATGGAGCCGACGGGCGCCGCGAAGAGCAGCACGGTCTGCGTCTTGTTGGCCGCGGTCCGCCAGTCCTCGGTGACCTGGAGCGGGTGGTGCGCCTGCCACCAGGCGACGGGGGAGCCGCCGCCGGTGCCGGGCTGCAGGATGGCGTGCAGCTGGCCCATGGCGAGCAGCACCGACCAGCCCGCCAGCGGGGGCGGTACGGAGTCGAGCGAGGCGACCGGCATGAAGCCCTGCTCGATCAGGAGCGGCAGGAAGTCGTCCCCGCCGCCCGGCGCGGCACCGGGGCGGGCGATGGCGCCGGTCGGCTCGACGACCAGTGCCGGGCGCAGCTCGCCCTCGATCAGGACGAGGCCGCTGGTCACGCCGAGCACGGCCTGGTTGGACGCGGCGTCGGCCGGGACCCCGCCCTCGTCTCCGGTGATCGACCGCACCGCGCCCTGCAGCTGCTCCTCGGAGACCGTGACGATCTGGGAGGGCAGGCAGGTGGCGTGGGCGAAGGCGAGTACGGCCGTCTCGTCGCCGACGAAGAGGACCGTGCTGGTGCGCTCCTGTTCGGCGTCGCCCGGGGTGCGGCAGGACGTGCAGTCGTAGCTGCCCGGGGTGTTGTCTCCGGCGAGCAGCCGGTCGGCTTCTTCGTCGCCGATCTCGGCGCGTACGTCGTCGCTGACGTCGAGCATGCGCGGCACGGGTGGCTCCTCGGGATCGTCATCTGGGGTGCATGGGGAGGATGTGGCGAGCCGGGCCGCGCCCGGCTCATAAGGAGACAACGGTGGATCAGTGGCGCAGGTCACGCGCGAAGGGGAACGGAATCGAACCATCCGCAGCGGAGGGTCAACGGAGCCGCGGAATCCGTTACTCCGCGCCAACAGATGCTGGGGGCACGGAAGTTGAGGCGGTGGGCTGAGTCACACCTCGGCGAGTGGCCCGCCCGGTAAATGCCGATATCGGCTGATGAGGTGGGTGTCCGGAATTTGCCGATACCCCCGGTAACGCACAACTGGCCTGGCGCGACAAGGGCTTGGTTGATGGCGGACGGGAGGGCTCCTAGATTCCACCGCCGTGTGCAGCGAGCACCGCTCGGGTACGCCGCCGGTCGCATCAGCCAGCTCGGACACCGACACCGGCGCGCGGGACCGACCGGGACCCCGGGCGCCGGACGCGCGAAGGGGCTCGGACGGCCAGGGGGAGCCCGGGTCCTTCGAGAGGGATCTTCATGTCCGCACGTCCCAGGAACACGCGCACCAAGGCAGTGATCTCAGGGGCCGCACTCCTGGCCCCGCTGGGCCTGCTTGCCGCGACCGGCCCGGCCGGTGCGGCGGACAGCGGAGTGTGGGACCGCATCGCACGGTGCGAGAGCGGCGGAAACTGGCAGACCAACACGGGCAACGGCTACTACGGCGGGCTGCAGTTCTCCGCCGGTACGTGGCGTGCGTACGGCGGCGGGGCCTATGCGCCGACCGCCGACAGGGCGTCGAAGGCGCAGCAGATCGCCGTCGCCGCCCGGGTCCAGCGCGCCCAGGGGTGGGGCGCGTGGCCCTCCTGCTCGGCACGGGCGGGTGCCTACGGCGGCGCGCCGTCGGCCGCGGCGCCGGTGCCGAAGGCGGCCGAACCGGTGCCCGGGGCGGTCGGGCAGCGGCCCGGAAAGGCCGTCCGCTCCGACCGGGGCACCTCGCGCGCCGCGCACGGCACCTACACCGTCCGGCAGGGCGACACCCTCAGCCGCATCGCGGCCCGGCACGGAACCAGCTGGCAGCGGGTGTACGCGGCCAACCAGCAGGTCATCGGCGGCAACCCGGACGTGATCGTTCCGGGCCAGCGGCTCACAGTCTGACCTGCTGATAGTCCGACCGGGTGGGGTCGGCTCCGCGGCGGCGCGGCACGTCAGGGGCCCGCCGCGGAGCTGCCTAGCGTGACCCGATGCATCCGAAGCTGACCAAGCGTGTCCGGACCGTGTCCCTGGTCGTCGGCGCGGCCCTGGCCGCGATGGCGCTGCCGCCGGCCGCCGCGTCCGCGGCCCCGCCACCGAAATCCGGGGCCGCCGCGGCGGAGGACTGCTCCGTGGCCAAGGGGCCGTGGCACTGCCTCGCCGAGTGCGAGAGCAACGGCCGGTGGGACACCAACACCGGCAACGGCTTCTACGGCGGGCTGCAGTTCTACCAGCCGACCTGGGAGGAGTACGGCGGGCTCAAGTACGCGCCGCGCGCCGATCTCGCCACCAGGGAGGAGCAGATCAAGGTCGCCGAGAAGGTGCTCGAGGCGCAGGGCTGGAACGCCTGGCCCGCCTGCTCCAAGAAGGTGCGGATCGAGCGGTTCGACCGCCGCGTCCACCGGGTGAGGGCGGGCGAGACGCTGAGCTCGATCGCGCGCCGCTACCACGTGAAGGGAGGCTGGCAGGCCCTGTACAAGGCCAACCGGGGCAGGCTCGGAAACCATCCCGACCGGCTCGGCGTGGGCGACCTGCTCGTCATTCCGGGGAGCAAGGTGGCCGCGAAGGGCTGAGCTCTCCCGGCTCCCCGCTGAACACCACCGCGCCCCGGCGCAGTTCGTGCACGACCGCCGTACGCGCCGCGCCCGCGTCGCGCAGGGCGGGCGGCAGTCTCTGCTCGGCCAGGACCACGCAGGCCGTCAAGGCGTCCAGGAGCGCGTACGTCCGGGCCGCGACGGCGGGTGACATGCCTTGCGTCGGCTCGTCCACGAGGACCACCCCGGCGCCCGACAGCAGGGCCCGGGAGAGGGCCAGCATGCGCTGTTCGCCCCCCGAGAGGGTGCCCGCGCGGCGGGACAGCAGCGGGCGCAGCTCGGGGTAGGCGTCCAGG
Source organism: Streptomyces sp. NPDC036815 (assembly GCF_055609205.1). Lineage (NCBI taxonomy): Bacteria > Bacillati > Actinomycetota > Actinomycetes > Kitasatosporales > Streptomycetaceae > Streptomyces > Streptomyces sp. NPDC036815. The sequence goes on from NZ_JBVJPW010000031.1 coordinate 44,790, forward strand.
GCCCGGCCGGGGTGGCCCGCCGGGTGCGCGAGGCGGAGGTTCTCCGCGACGGTGAGGGAGGCGAACACCGCCCGGCGGTCCGGTACGAAGCACAGCCCGTCGGCGGCCCGTTCGTGCGCCGCCCGGCGCGTGATGTCCCGGCCGTCGCGCAGGACCGCGCCCGAGGACAGGGCGACCGTACCGGCCAGGGCGCGCAGGACGGTGGTGCGGCCGGCGCCGTTGCGCCCCAGGAGGACGGTGAGGGCGTCGGCGGGGGCGGCGAGGGTGACGCCGTGCAGGGCCTCCAGCGGGCCGTAGTGGACGCGGACGTCGCGCAGCTCGATGCCGTGCATTCAGCGCGCCTCGGCCAGGACCTGGCCCGCGGGACCCGTGGTGACGATGCGGCCCGCCGCCATCACGTGCACGGTGTCGGCGAGCCCCGCCACCAGGTCGAGGTCGTGCTCGACCACCAGGAGCGCCATGCCGTCGGCCGCGAGGGCCCGCAACAGGGTGGCCAGGGCCCGCACTTCGGCGGCGTCCAGGCCCGCGGCCGGCTCGTCCAGGAGGAGGGTGTGGGGGTTGCCCGCGAGGGCCCTGGCCAGTTCCGTGCGCCGGAGGGTGCCGGTGGGGAGGCCGGCGGCGGGGTGCGCGCGCAGGTCGGTGAGGTCAAGGAGGCGCAGCGCCCGTGCTGTCGCGCCGGGGGTGCCGCGCGGCGTCTGTTCCGCGCCCACCCGGACGTTCTCCGTGATCGTCAGCGACGGGAACACCGCGAGCTGCTGGAAGGTGCGGGCCGTTCCGGTACGGGTACGGGCGTGCGCGGGGAGCCGGGTGATGTCGCGGGAGCCGAGGGTGACGCGGCCCGCGGCGGGGCGCAGGGTGCCGGCCAGGCAGTGGAAGAGGGTGCTCTTGCCCGCGCCGTTGGGGCCCACCACGGCGGTGACGCGACCCGGCGGGACGCTGAGGGTGACGTCGTCGAGGGCGGTGAAACCGTCGTAGGTGACGGTGAGGTGGTGGGCGGTCAGGGCGGGGCGGTCCGGGGGGCGGCGGGTGCGGCGGGGCTGTGGGGGTGCGGGGGTGTCTTCGCGTTTGAGGGTCGGCTCGGGGGCGTCTTCGCGTGCGTGGGGTGGTTCGGCGGCGGCCCGCCTCCGGTGCGGGACCCGGTCGGCGGTCGCGGGCCGGACGGTCCGACGGGCCCCTTCGCCGAGCGGGGTCAGGCGCGGCGTCCGGCGCAGCCGCCGGGTGACCGCGCCCAGCGCCTCGTACGGGCCGCCGGGAAAACGGCCGATCAGGACCGCGAGGAGGCCGATCACGGCCGCCGCCACACCGCCGCGCGTGCCCGCGTCCAGGCCGACGAGCAGGGCCGCCGCGGCCATCGCCCCGAGCAGGCTGTCCGAGCCCATGACCACCACCGCCGCGAACCAGAGGAGCCCGCGCACGGGGTCGTACGCCCCGGCGTCGAACGCGCGCTGCCCCAGGGCGAGCATGCCGCCGCCCAGCGCCGCGAGCGCCGCCCCCGTGACGAACGCGGTGAGCTTGAGGGCCGGGACCGCCACCCCGGCGGCCGCCGCGCCCGCCTCGTGGTCCCGCAGCGCCGCGAGCGCCCGGCCCGTACGGCCCCGGCGCAACGCGGTGACCAGGAGCAGCGCCCCGGCGAGCAGGACGAGTTCGAGCGCGTAGTACGCGCGGTCGTCGGCGAAGCCCGCAGGACGGCCGAGCGTCAGGCCCGACGTCGCGTACGGCTGGGTGAAGACGAAGCGGCTGACGCCCACGCCGACCGCGAACGTCGCGAGGGCCAGCGCCAGGCCGTGCCGGCTGATCGCGGGCCGGCCGGTGAGCAGCCCGAGCGGCGCGACCAGGAGGACCGCCGCCGCCAGGGCCGGGACGTACGGCAGTTCGGGAAGGCCGGGAAAGCGGCCCGCCGCGAGCAGGGCCGTGAAGAGGGCGCCCAGACCCGCGTACGCCGCCTGGCCCAGGGAGATCTGGCCGCCTCTGCCGGTGACGACCACGAGCGAGAGGAGGATCACCGCGAGCGCGGGGACCTGGATCGCGGTCGTCAGGTCCGAGCCCGCGAAGCCGAGCGGGAGCAGGAAGAGGACCCCCGCGACCGTCCACGCGCCCGGCGGCGTCGGTATGCGGGCCGTCGCCGTCCGGGGCAGCGCGTCGCGGGTGCCGATGCCCGGCAGGACCAACGCCGCGACCAGCAGGGCGATCACGAAGAGGTTCGCGCCGGCCGTCTGCAGCAGCTGCTCGGACCGGCCCCCGGGGTGCAGGCGGGTCAGCTGGCTCTGTGCCACGCCCAGGCCGAGCGCGACCGTCACGGCGACGGGCAGGCTGCGCATGCCGGCCGCCACGGCGACGGCCACCACTTCCATGACGAGGAGCGGCATCCCGTACGGGTCGAGACGTACGTAGGGAGCGAGTAGGACGCCGGTGAGGCCCGCCGTGCAGGAGCCGAAGGCCCAGCCCGCCGCGGCCACCCGGTCCGCGTCGATGCCGGAGAGGACGGCGAGGCCGCGGTTGTCGACGACCGCGCGCAGCTCGCCGCCGAAGCGGGTCCAGCGGGTCGCCGCTCCCACCGCGGCGGCGAGGAGGACGGCGGTGCCCAACTGCGCCCAGGGGTCGGGGGAGAGGAGGACGGGTGCGTCCGGGCGGGCGCCCGTCCCCCACACGAGGGCCGCCCCGCCGACCAGCAGGACGAAGACGCCGATCGAGGCGACCAGGGTCTGCGCCGGATCGCTGCCGAGCACCGCCAGCGGGCGGAAGACCGCGCGGTCCAGGAGCAGACCGATGCCCGGCGCGACGAGGAGCAGCGTGCACGCCGCGGCCAGGGGGAGCGGCCAGTGCCACTCGGCGGTGAGCTGGCGCAGGACGTAGGCGCAGACCATCGCGATCGCGCCGTGCGCGAAGTTGAGGACGCCGCTCGCGCGGTACGTGACGATCAGGCCGATGCCGGTGAGGGCGGCGGCGCTGCCGACCGAGAGCCCGGCCAGGGTGAGGTCGTAGCTCAGGGACGCCACCGGTCAGGGCTCCGGGGCCGGTTCGGGGGTGCTCGGCGGGCCGTCCGGCTCCGGGGGGCGCGGGGGTTCGCAGATCGGGCAGGGGGCCGGGGCGCCCGCCGCCGGGGCCGCGGCGTCGGCGGGGGCCGCCGTCGGCTTTCCGGCGACCAGGGGGCAGTCCGCGCGGTGCCAGAGCGTTCCGCCGGGGACCATGAGGAGTGTGTCGCTGGTCGCCACCGGGGCCGTGGACCGCTCTTCGGAGGCCGCGGGTTCCGCCGTCACCAGGAGGCCGTACAGCTCCTCGACGCGGGCCGCCGCCAGGGCGCTCCTGGCATGCGCGAGCAGCACCGCGCCCGCGACGATCAGCGCGGCGCCCGGCACCGTGCAGGAGGCCAGGTAGGGCAACTGCCGTTCGGCGAACCGCTCCCCGGAGACGCCGTACCAGCCGGCCACGCAGAGCACCGCGCCGGCGGCGAGCGCCGCGTACGCCGCCCACGCCTCGGGACGAGCTGTCCGATCCGCCCGCATCGAGGCCCCCTGGGACACGTCGTCGGTCACATCAGTCACGTCGGTGGGCTGTCCATGTCAGCCGATGGCTTGCACTATGCCCTCTGGAAGCTGACCCTGAAAGCTCCGGGCCGTGCCGGTCCGGACCGACACCCGGTGGTGAGCCAGATGGTTCTCGGGAGCAGCCGCAGGCGAGGGACGTACCCCGGGCGGGGCGGGGCGCGTGGCGCGGCCCTCGCGGCCGCCGCGGTCCTGCTGATCGTCCCGGCCGCCGTGGCCTGCGGCGACGACAGCGGAGGCGGGGACGGATCCGCGCCCCCCGAGCCGTCCGTGGAGAAGTCGTCCGTGGAGAAGTCGGGGAGTCCGGCGGGCACCAGCGCGTCCGCGCCCGCCGATCCGGCGGCCGCGGAGAAGGAAGTCCGCGCGAACTGGGAGAAGTTCTTCGACCCCGAGGTCCCCCTGGAGGAGAAGGAGAGCGTCCTGGAGAACGGCGCCGGGATGCGGAAGGTCCTGGAGAGCTTCGGCGGCGACAAGCGCGGCGAGCAGGTCGCGGCGGAGGTCGGCAAGGTCGAGTTCGGCTCGGCCACCGAGGCGGAGGTGACGTACGCGCTGACGCTGAAGGGGGCCACCGCGCTGCCCGACGCCTCCGGCACGGCCGTCGACGAGGACGGCACCTGGAAGGTGTCCGTCAAGACCCTCTGCGCGCTGGTGAAGCTGAGCGGGAATGCGTCGCCCGGTCCTGGCTGTTGAGGCGCTCCTGGCCGTCGCACTCCTGGTGGCGGGCACGGCCTGCGGGAGCCGGCTGCCCGAGAGCGACTTCGAGGGGCGCGGCACGGCGCCCGCCCCCGCCGGGGGAGCGCCGGTCAGGGTCGGCATCATCACCAGCGCGACCAGCCCGGTCGGCGGCGCCGCGTTCACCGGGCCGCGGGACGGCGCCGAGGCCTACTTCGACCGGCTGAACGCGCGCGGCGGCCTCGCGGGCCGCAAGGTCGAGGTGCTCACCTGCGACGACGGCGGCAGCGGCGTCGGCAACAACGACTGCGTGCACAAGCTGGTCGAGGAGCAGCGGGTCGTCGCCCTGGTGGCCACCACCTCCCTGGACTACGCGGGCGCGGCGCGGGTCTCCCGCGCGGGCGTGCCCGACGTCGGGGGACAGCCCATCGGCTCCGCGTACGAGACGTATCCGCACCTGTACGGGATCTACGGCAGCCTCGCGCCGCGGCACGGGCGGCCGGGGTGGGGCGGCAAGCTGTACGGCGGGACCGAGGTCTACCGCTACTTCAAGCGGGAGCAGGGAGCGCGGACCGCCGCCGTCGTCTCCTACAACCAGTCCGCGTCCGCCGCGTACGCCCGGCTCGTCACCCGGGGCCTGAAGGCCGAGGGCTACAAGGTGGTCACCGAACAGCTCGACTTCGCGCTGCCCAACTTCCGCGCGGCGGCGGCCGACCTGAAGGAGCAGGGCGCCGACCTCGTCTTCGACGCGATGGACACGCACGGCAACGCCCGGTTGTGCGAGGCGATGGACGACGTCGGGGCGAAGGTCACCGCCAAGGTCACCAACGTGCAGAACTGGACCTCGACCGTCGGTGACGACTACGAGGACGCGCCCCGCTGCCGCAACGCCCTCTGGGCGACCGGGTCGAGCAGGAACTACGAGGACACCGGGCACCCGGCGGTGCGCGAGTTCCGGGCCGCCATGAAGGGCAAGGAGCTCGCCCAGTGGCAGCTGGAGGGCTGGGCCGCCGCGATGTGGTTCACCGACGCGGCGCGGTCCTGCGCGAGCGGGGGCGGCGGTGGCATCACGCGCGCGTGCGTGGACCGCTTCATGGACGGTAATAAGTCGTACTCCGCGCGGGGCCTGCTGGTGCCGGTCTCCTTCGAGCGCCGTTCGGAGCCACCCACGTCGCGTCGGACGTGCATGTCGGTGGCCCGCTGGCAAGATGACCACGGCTGGGTCACCCAAGGCGGCGAAATGACCACGAACTGCTTTGACGTCCCCCAGCTCTCCTACCAGCCTTGATGCGCCGCTTCGCAAAAAGGTTCCCATTCCTGGCTTCCGATCACGCATCTGTTCGGGAACAGGATGGTGAGGAAACCCAACCCTTGGCCAGGAATCCCCGTCTAACCCTGCGGTAGGCGGACGAGGGGGACTGTCCGCATGGAAGCGCGGAATACGGGGACGCATGCACATCTCTTTCCTGATTCACAACGCGTACGGAATCGGAGGGACGATCCGGACGACGTACAACTTGGCGAACACGCTGGCCCAGCAGCATGACGTCGAGGTCGTCTCCGTCTTCCGGCACCGCGACGAGCCGATCTTCGCGCCTGACCAGCGCGTGCGGCTGAGCCACCTCGTCGACCTGCGCAAGGACACGGCGGGGTACGAAGGCGACGACCCCGAGCACCTGCGTCCCGCCCGGACGTTCCCCAGTGCCGAGGGCCGTTACAAGCAGTACAGCGCGCTGACCGACCGGCGCATCGCCGCGCACCTCTCCTCCCTCGACGCGGACGTCGTCGTCGGCACGCGGCCCGGCATCAACGTGCACATCGCCCGCCAGACCGCGCGCGGTCCGCTGCGGGTGGGCCAGGAGCACCTCACGCTCGACAGCCACTCCAAGGAGCTGCGCCGCCAGCTGCGCAGCGTGTACCCGCGCCTCGACGTCCTGACCACGACGACCGAGGCCGACGCACGCTCGTACACCCGCAAGATGCGGCTGCCCGGCGTGCACGTCCAGGCGGTGCCGAACCCCGTGCCCGCGCCCGGCATCGAGCCGGCCGACGGCTCCCACAAGTGGGTCGTCGCGGCCGGCAGGCTCGCCCCCGTCAAGCGGTACGACCTGCTGATCAGGGCCTTCGACAAGGTGCGGCGCGAGCGCCCCGACTGGCGGCTGCGGATCTACGGCGGCGGCAAGCAGAAGGAGAAGCTGCGCGCCCTGATCGACGAGCTCGGTCTGTACAACCACGTCTTCCTGATGGGCCCCGCCCATCCCATCGAGCCCGAGTGGGCCAAGGGCTCCATCGCCGCCGTCACCTCCAGCCTGGAGTCCTTCGGCATGACGATCGTCGAGGCGATGCGCTGCGGACTTCCGGTGGTCGCCACCGACTGCCCGCACGGCCCCGGCGAGATCATCGACAACGGCGTCGACGGGCGCCTCGTCGAGACCGGCAACGCCGACGCCATCGCCGGCGGACTGCTCGAACTGATCAACAACGACTCGCTCCGGCAGCGGATGGCGGGCGCGGCGCTCCAGGACTCCGAGCGCTTCGACCCGCAGCACATCGCCGAGCGCTACGACGCGATGTTCTCCGGGATGATCACCCGCGGAGGCTCGCTGGGGGGCCGGATGCGCGGCACCCTGCACCGCACCCGCGGCGCGCTGCTCGGGGGCGCGTACGCGGTACGGGATCTCGGCCGGGTACAGACGAAGGGATCGACCGCATGACGGCCTTGGCCACCTCGCAGGCGGCATCGCACGCCGGGGACGGGGAGGAGGCGCCCGGGGCACCGCGCGCCGACTGCATCGCCGACTCCGCCGGGGGACTGACCTTCGACGTCACGGACCCCGGTGAGCTCGGCACGGACGCGGTGCACCTGCTGCTGCGCCGCCGCGACGCCGACTCCGCCGAGGACTACGTGCGCCTGCCGCTCTCCCCGTCGGCGGACGGCAGGCTGCGCGCCGCGCTGCCCAGCAGCGTCGAACTCGCCGAGGGCCGCTGGAACGCGTACGCGCAGGTCGCGGGCGGCGAGCCGCGCCGCCTCATGCCGGGCGTGAACGACCTGCGCTCGCTGGTGGACCGCGCGCCCAGCGGCAGCCGGGGCCATGTCGCGGTGCGCATCCCGTACGCGACGAAGCAGGGCAACCTCTCGGTGCGCAGCTGGCTGCGCGCGCCGCACGCCGAGGCCGGTGAGGTCGAGATCTCCGCCGACGGGATGGCCGTGCGCGGCCGGGTGTACGGCACCGAGCTCTCCGCGCAGGCATACGCGGAGGCCGTCCGGCGGGAGGAGACGAGCCGCGTGTACCGGGCCGAAGTCGCCGTCGACGGGCCGGAGTTCACGGTCACGCTGCCCTACGGCCCGCTCGCCGGTGGTGGCACGGGCCCCTGGGACCTGTGGCTGCTCCCGGCCGGCGAGGGCGGCCCTCGGGTGCGCCTGGCCCGGCTCCTCGACGACGTCGCGGACAAGAAGGCGATCTTCACGTACCCGGTGGTGGTCGTCGACTCGGCGGAGCACGGCAAGGTCGAGGCGGGCCCGTACTACACCAACGACAACGACCTGGCCGTGCGCATCCGCGCCACGGAAGGCGCGGCGGGGGCCGGGGCGGGCGGCTGACCGTCGAGGACCGTGGCTGTCCTCGATCAGGGGCACAATCACGTCCATGTTGGAGACCTCGGCACGACTGCTCCGCCTGCTCTCCCTGCTGCAGGCCCACCGCGACTGGTCCGGCGCGGACCTCGCCGACCGGCTCGGCGTGACCCCGCGCACGGTCCGGCGCGACGTGGACCGGCTGCGTGAGCTCGGCTACCCGGTCAACGCCAGCCCCGGCACCGGCGGCGGGTACCAGCTCGGCGCGGGCGCCGAGCTGCCGCCGCTGCTCCTGGACGACGACGAGGCGGTGGCGGTCGCCGTCGGCCTGCGCACCGCGGCGGGACAGGGCATCGAGGGCATCGGCGAGACGTCGGTCCGCGCCCTGTCCAAGCTCGAACAGGTGCTGCCGGACCGGCTGCGCCGCCGCGTTGGCGCGCTGAACGCGTTCACCGTGCCGATGCTGCGCGCACCGCAGCGGCAGGGCGTCGACCCGACCGTCCTCACCCAACTCGCCGACCTGTGCCGGGACGCGGAGCGGCTGCGCTTCGACTACCGCGACCACGGCGGCAGTGCGACCCGCAGGACCGTCGAGCCGTACCGCCTGGTGTGCACCGAGCGCCGCTGGTACCTGGTGGCCTGGGACCTCGACCGCGACGACTGGCGCACGTTCCGCGCGGACCGCATCGAGCCGAGGCCGCCGCACGGGCCGCGCTTCACGCCGCGTCCCCCGCCGGCCGACGACCTCGCCGCGTACGTCGCGAGGGGCATCTCCACCCGCGCGTACGCCGCGCGGGCCGTGGTCCGCCTGCTCGTCCCGCTGGCCGAGGCCGCCCAGCGGCTCAGCCCCGCCGACGGCACCCTGGAGCCCGAGACCGAGGAGACCTGCCTGCTGCGCACGGGGGCGGCGAGCCTGGACGTGATGGTCTTCCACGTGCTCTTCCTGGGCATCGAGTTCGAGATCGTCGAGCCCGCCGAACTCGCCGACCGGGTCAGGTCGTCGAGGGACCTCCTGAGCCGGGCCCTGGACCGGGGTGTTCCGTCTGCGGATCCTGGCGCGCCCGGTCGGCCCCCCGTGCCGCGTACGCCGCGTACTCGGGATGGTGCAGATCGAACGCCGGGGACTCCGAACGGATCCGGGGCAGGGTGACGAAGTTGTGCCGCGGGGGTGGGCAGGACGTCGCCCACTCCAGGGAACGGCCGAAGCCCCAGGGGTCGTCGACCTCGACCTTCGCGCCGTACTTGGCCGTCTTCCAGAGGTTGTAGAGGAACGGCAGGGTGGACATGCCGAGCAGGAACGCGCCGATGGACGAGATGGTGTTGAGCAGCGTGAAGCCGTCCGCCGCCAGATAGTCCGCGTACCGCCGCGGCATGCCCTCGGCGCCCAGCCAGTGCTGGACCAGGAACGTCGTGTGGAAGCCCACGAAGAGCGTCCAGAAGTGGATCTTCCCGAGCCGCTCGTCGAGCATCTTGCCGGTCAGCTTCGGCCACCAGAAGTAGAAGCCGCCGAAGGTCGCGAAGACGACGGTGCCGAACACGACGTAGTGGAAGTGCGCGACGACGAAGTACGAGTCGGTGACGTGGAAGTCGAGCGGCGGCGAGGCCAGGATGACCCCGGTCAGGCCGCCGAAGAGGAAGCTCACCAGGAAGCCGACCGACCAGAGCATGGGCGTCTCGAAGGAGAGCGAGCCCTTGAGCATCGTGCCCGTCCAGTTGAAGAACTTCACGCCCGTCGGGACGGCGATGAGGAAGGACACGAAGGAGAAGAAGGGCAGCAGGACCGCGCCGGTGGCGAACATGTGGTGCGCCCACACGACCACGGACAGGCCGGTGATGGCCATCGTCGCGCCGATCAGCGGCAGATAGCCGAAGATCGGCTTCCGGCTGAAGACCGGGATGATCTCCGAGATGATGCCGAAGAACGGCAGCGCGATGATGTAGACCTCCGGGTGCCCGAAGAACCAGAAGAGGTGCTGCCACAGCAGCGCACCGCCGTTCTCCGGGGCGAAGACGAGCGAGTGGAAGCGCCGGTCCGCCTCCAGGACGAGCAGCGCGGCGGCGAGCACGGGGAACGCGATGAGCACCAGGATCGACGTGAACAGTACGTTCCAGGTGAAGACGGGCATCCGGAACATCGTCATGCCCGGCGCGCGCATCCCGATGATGGTGGTCAGGAAGTTGACCGAGCCGAGGATCGTGCCGAAGCCGGAGAGCGCGAGCCCCATGATCCACAGGTCCGCGCCGATGCCGGGCGACCGCTCCATGCTGTTGAGCGGGGCGTAGGCGAACCAGCCGAACCCGGCGGGCCCGCTCGGCACCATCAGCGAGCCGATCACCATCAGGCCGCCGAAGAGGAACAGCCAGTACGAGAGCATGTTGAGCCGCGGGAAGGCGACGTCGGGCGAGCCGATCTGCAGCGGCATGATCTCGTTGGCGAACCCGGCGAACGTGGGCGTCGCGAAGAGCAGCAGCATGATCGTGCCGTGCATGGTGAAGGCCTGGTTGAACTCCTCGTTGGTCATCAGCTGCAGCCCCGGGCGGGCCAGTTCGGCCCGCATCAGCAGGGCGAGGACGCCGGCGAGCAGGAAGAAGACGAACGAGGTGATCAGGTAGAGGTGACCGATCTTCTTGTGGTCCGTGGTGGTCAGCCAGTCCACGATGATCCGGCCGGGACGCCGGTCCCGCACCGGTTGTTCGGTCGCGCTCGCCGTCTGGGTCCCCATCGACCGCCCCTTCGCCATCGCGTGCCGGGCCTGCCCGAAGCCTGTTGGAGCTCACGCCATGATGCTCGTGTCGCCCTCTCTCCGACAGGGGGCGTACGCGCCGACTCCAGGCGCCCCGCGTGGCGGCGGACCGGCCGGAAGACCAGCCGGAAGACCAGCCGGAATCGAGAATTCCCCCATGCCTCGTCACATCCCGGACGGGGGCCGGGATTCGGGAAAGCGGGGGGTCCGTAAAGGGCCCGTGATGTTATTCGGCGTGGAATTGTCCGCAGGCCTCGAAGACCGCCTGCGAGTGACTTGAAGACACCCGCGAATTACACCGGTACAAGGACGGAACCGCCCGTTCGTGTGACGGAGTTCGACCGAAACGCACGTGGTGATCCTGTGACAAAAGCGTGACCGGAGAGGTATCGGTGACGCATGGTGCCCGCCCCCGGGCTTCCCCGCCGGTGCCGCGCCGCCTAACGTGGCGCGCATGGCACCTATTCCGACCCCTCCCACCGAGCCCCAGGACACGCCGGACGGCTACGTGGGCCTGCCGGCCGACGACGCCGAGCGGCGGGCGCGCGAGCGCGGCTGGTCCACCGTCAGGTCGCTGGCGCCGGGCACGGTCATCACCATGGAGTACCTCGCGGGGCGGCTCAACTTCGAGGTCGAGCAAGGCGTCGTGGCGCGCTGCTGGAAGGGCTGACACGGCGCGGGCCGCACCCGCCACGACAGGGCGAAGGCCCCGGCTCCTGAACGGAACCGGGGCCTTCGCGATGCGGGGGATGGGCTGTGCGTACCGGCCCCCGCCGTCTGCGGCGCGTGCGCGGCGGTCAGCCGCCCGCCACCGGGCGGGGCGTCGTGGTGCCGCGTGAGGCGCGGTCGGTGTGCGGCGGGCGGCGGCTGCCCGCCGGGGTGACCGGTGTCCGCTCGGAGCGGGCGGTGTGCGGGCCCGGCGCCAGGTAGGCCGGGGGCCGTGCGGAGCGGGCGGCGCCGACGGGCTCGCGCGCGGGCACCTCGTCGTCGGGCGCCGCGCGCTGCGGGACCATCGCGGGGACGCCGACCGGCGTGGGCTCGGGGCCGGGCACGGTGATGACACCGGTGCGGCGGGCGCGCCAGGCCTCGCGGAGGCTGAAGATCGCGGCCTCGACCCGGGTGATCAGGGTCTCGCACCAGGGCAGCGCGAGCAGGATGAGCAGGCCCGCGGCCCAGCCGAGGAGGACGTCGCTCAGCCAGTGCGTACCGAGGTAGACGGTGGTGAGGCCGACGCTCAGGGAGACCACCGCGGAGAGCGCCGACAGATAGCGGCGGGTGCGCGGGGTGGAGGCGAGGTAGGCCAGGATTCCCCAGGTCACGACGGCGTTGGCGGTGTGTCCCGAGGGGAATATATCGCCGCCGAGCCACATCTCGTTCGAGCCGATGGTGGTGGCGTAGTGCGGGCCGAGGCGGCCCATGCCGAGCTTGGCGGCGCCGACGGTGATGTTGAGCAGGAGCAGTGCGGCACCGAACATCAGCAGCGGGCGCAGGGTGTGCTGACGCCAGGAGCGCCAGCCGAGCCAGGCCGCGACCATGACGGCCGTCGGGCCGCGCTGGCCGAGGACCACCCAGTAGTCGAGGAAGGCGTGGATCTCGGGCCACTGCTGATAGGGCCGGAAGAACATGACCTGCCAGTCGAACCGGACCAGCCACGAGGTGGCGAGCACGGCGACGACGATGGCCAGGTAGAAGGCCAGGGTCGCGCTGAAGAGCACGACCCTGTGCCGGCTCATCCTCGGCACATCGAGGTGGGCCGGTCGTTCCGGCTCACGGTCCAGCCGGGCGAAGACCCGGTCAAGACGGGTGAGGTTTCGTTCGGTACGCACCCAATCGACGTTACAGCGAGTGAGTGCGGCACTAGGCCGAATCAGTGGCTTTGTGATGACGATGTGATGTGGGATTGATCTCAGAACGGGGTTTATTCCTGGGGATTCCTTATTTCGCGGTGACGCCCTTACGCAATTCGTTGATCATTTCCGAAGCTGTTTTATGGCCCTTATGAATTCGTTCACCGGGTCCTGGTGTGGAATTCGGCGTCCGCTCACCGGAGGCCGAAGAAATGATCATGACGTGATCAGGGCGGGCCCGAGCCGTGCAGCCAGAACGCCCCGTAGACCGCGCTCGCCACGGCCACGGACCCGAGGACCAGCGCCGACCTGGACGTACGCAGCCGGGCCAGCGCCACGGCGAGCGGCAGCAGGAGCGGGAAGGCAGGCATCAGGAGACGCGGCTTCGAGCCGAAGTAGCCGGCCGCGCAGAGCGCGAGCGCGACGACGATCCCGCTGTAGACGAGCAGTGGCAGCGGCTGCTTCCTGCGTACGCCGATGACGTACAGCCAGACGACCAGGGCGACGCCGACGATGAGGCCGAGCCCCGCGAGGGCGCCGGGGACGGAGGTGAACTTCTCCCCGACGAACCGCGCGAAGGCGTAGCCGAAGTCGAAGCCGTTGCCCCAGCCCGCCTGCACGTCCAGATAGCCGAGCAGACCGTCGCCGGTGCGGTGGCCGACCCACAGCACATAGGCGGCGGCGCCGAGCGGGGCCAGGACCGCACCGAGGACCATCCGGGGCTCGGCCCGCCGCTCGCGGTACGTCCGCACGGCCGCTGCCACCCAGATCGCGGCGACCACCGCGGCGCCCACCGGCCGGGTCAGCCCCGCGAGGGAGGCGAGCAGGCCCGCCGTCACCCACCGGTCGCGCAGCACCGCGTACAGCGACCAGGCGGCGAGCGCCGTGAACAAGGACTCGCTGTACGCCATCGACTGCACGATGCCGACCGGCAGGACCGCCCAGAGCGCGGCCGCGCAGATCCCGGCCCGGCGCCCGTACAGCCGGTCGGCGATCGCGAAGATCCCGGCGGCGGCGAAGAGCGACGCGAGCCAGCTCACCACCAGGCCCGCGTCCGCGTACGACAAGGGGCTGACCGCGGAAACGAGCCGTTCCAGCCAGGGCAGCAGGGGGAAGAACGCGAGGTTCGAGTGGACGCTGCCGTCCGGCAGCGTCACCTCCCAGCCGTACCCGTGCTCGGCGACGCGGGTGTACCAGAGCGAGTCCCAGCGGGCGGAAAGCAGCGTGTGCGGGCTCTTGCCCGCCGCCGCGCCCCACACCGCGAGCACGGCGAGACCCAGCGCGCGCACCCCGGCGTACACGAGGAGCGCGGGGGCCGCGCGGCGCAGCGCACGGCCCGCCGGGGACGGCGGGAGGCGTCGATCAAGATCAGTCACGGGCTCGATTATCGGCCGTGGGGGAGGGCGGACGCTCGCCCGGGGCGTGGCCGGAAGGCGACGGCGTGGCGCACACCACACCGCATCCGTACAACCGTGAGAGGTCCGCCACGCTCCCCGGGCACGCACTCGCGTACTCTGACGGCTCACTCGCCGTTGTCGGCGCCGCCGGAGCAGGGAGTTCACCTCCCGCAGGCCGCCGATGCGAGGGACCACTGGGAGGTACGCACATGTCCGGGACGACCACGGCCGCAACACCGAAGAGCCGTCGGGGATCCGGGGCCGGTGCCGGGGCCAACCGCTGGGTCGTGCTCGTCGTCCTCTGCGTGAGCCTGCTGCTCGTCGCCGTCGACGCCACCGTGCTGCACGTCGCGGTCCCCGCGGTCACCGAGGACCTCAGGCCCGGCGCGATCGAACTGCTGTGGATAGTCGACATCTATCCGCTCGTCTGCGCCTCGCTCCTCATCCTCTTCGGCACGCTCGGCGACCGAGTCGGCCGCAGACGCGTCCTCCTCCTCGGCTACGCCCTCTTCGGCGTCGCCTCCGCGGTCGCGGCCCTCGCCGACAACGCGCAGGTCCTCATCGCCGCCCGGGCGCTGCTCGGCGTCGGCGGCGCGATGATCATGCCCGCGACCCTGTCGATCCTGCGCCAGGTCTTCCCCGACCGGCGGGAGCGGGCCGTCGCCATCGGACTCTGGAGCGCGGTCGCCGCGGTGGGCGCGGCCGTCGGCCCGCTGCTCGGCGGGTTCCTCCTCGAACACTTCTGGTGGGGCTCGGTCTTCCTCATAAACATCCCGCTCATGCTGGTCAGCCTGCCCGTCGGACGCCTGCTGCTGCCCGAGTCGACCGGTGGGAAGAACGGGCCGTGGGACGTGACCGGCGCGCTGATGGCCGCCGGCGGGCTCTTCGGTCTCGTCCTCGGCGTGAAGCGGCTCGGCGGCGGGGAGTCGCCGTTCGGTCTCACCACCCTGCTCTCCCTCTTCGTGGGCGGCGCGCTGCTCGCGGGCTTCGTCCACCGGCAGCGCCGGCGCGCGTACCCGCTGGTCGATCTGTCGATGTTCACGCGGCCCGCGTTCAGCACCTCGGTGGGCTGCATCGTGCTCGCGATGCTCGCGCTCGTGGGCTTGGAGCTGATCGCCGCGCAGTATCTGCAGCTGGTGCTCGGGCTCTCCCCACTGGAGACGGGGCTGCGCCTGCTGCCCCTCACCGTCGCCGCGATGGCCGCGGGCCTCGCCGGGTCGAAGATGCTCAGCGGCCTCGGGCCGCGCACGATGGTCTGCTCGGGCTTCTGCCTCACCGCGCTCGCCGTGCTGCTCCTCACCGGCATGGGCGGCCACGCCAACGACGCACTGCTCCTCGCCGGCTTCGTGCTGCTCGGCTTCGGCCTGGAGACCACGCTGTTCGGCGCGTACGAGTCGATGCTGAGCGAGGCCCCGCAGGCCCAGGCGGGCGGCGCCGCGGCGATCGGCGAGACCTCCTACCAGCTCGGCGCGGGCATCGGCATCGCGCTGCTCGGCAGCGTCATGAACGCCGCGTACGCGCCGGGCCTCTCCGCGGTGCGGGGGGTTCCGGCGGCGGACAGCGCGGCGGCGAGCCATTCGCTGGGCGAGGCGTACGAGGTCGCGGCGCGGCTCGGCGGGGGACCGGGTGCGGCCCTGCGGACCGCGGCGCGGGACTCCTTCGTGCACGGGCTGCATGTGACGTTGCTGGTCAGCGCCGGGCTGTTGCTGCTGGGCGCGGTGGCGGCGCTGCGGCTGCCGCGGGGCATGGAGTGCGGAACGCCCGCGACGCGGCCCGAGCGAGGGGTTTCGGTGTCGCGGGATGCCGCGCGGGTCGGCGCCGGATCGTCCGTGGACGTCTGAAGCTCTCGGCGGCCGGGTTCTTCGGGTGCGGGCTCTCCTTTGGTCGGCCGCGCGGTTCCCCGCGCCCCTGAAAGGGCCCTGGACGCTCTGGACGTGCGCCACACTGCCTGCGTAACGTCAGCGCGAGCCGTAGCTAACTACCACCGCTAGTTTTGTGTCGCCGGAGGCCCGCATGTCCGCAAGTGCCCGCACCCCTCTGCCGCCCTTCGACCCCGCCGACCCCCTCGGCATCGACGACCTCCTGGACCCGGAGGACCTCGCGATCCGCGACACCGTCCGCACCTGGGCGACCGACCGGGTCCTGCCGCACATCGCCGACTGGTACGAGAAGGGCGAGCTGCCCGGCATCCGGGAGCTGGCCCGTGAACTCGGCTCCATCGGGGCGCTCGGCATGTCCCTGGAGGGCTACGGCTGCGCCGGTGCCACCGCCGTGCAGTACGGGCTCGCCTGCCTGGAGCTGGAGGCCGCCGACTCCGGAATCCGCTCGCTCGTCTCCGTGCAGGGCTCCCTCGCGATGTACGCCATCCACCGCTTCGGGTCCGAGGAGCAGAAGCGGCGCTGGCTGCCCGGCATGGCCGCCGGCGAGATCATCGGCTGCTTCGGCCTGACCGAACCGGACCACGGCTCCGACCCGGCGTCCATGCGGACGCACGCCAAGAAGGACGGGACGGACTGGGTTCTCACCGGTCGCAAGATGTGGATCACGAACGGATCGGTGGCCGGGGTCGCCGTGGTCTGGGCGCGGACCGACGAGGGCATCAGGGGATTCGTCGTCCCCACCGACGCGCAGGGCTTCTCGGCGCCCGAGATCAGGCACAAGTGGTCGCTGCGCGCGAGCGTCACCAGTGAGCTGGTCCTCGACGAGGTGCGGCTGCCCGCGGACGCCGTGCTGCCCGAGGTCGTCGGCCTCAAGGGGCCGCTGAGCTGTCTCTCCCACGCGCGCTACGGCATCGTCTGGGGTTCCATGGGCGCGGCCCGCTCCTCCTTCGAGGCGGCCGTCGAGTACGCGAAGACCCGCGAGCAGTTCGACCGGCCCATCGGCGGCTTCCAGCTCACCCAGGCCAAGCTCGCGGACATGGCCCTCGAACTGCACAAGGGCATCCTGCTCGCCCACCACCTGGGGCGACGCCTGGACGCGGGCCGGCTCCGCCCCGAACAGATCAGCTTCGGCAAGCTCAACAACGCACGGGAGGCGATCGAGATCTGCCGCACCGCCAGGACGATCCTGGGCGCGAACGGGATCTCGCTCGAATACCCCGTCATGCGGCACGCGACGAACCTCGAGTCGGTGCTCACCTACGAGGGCACCACCGAGATGCATCAGCTGGTACTGGGCAAGGCGCTCACCGGTCTCGATGCCTTCCGGTGACCGGTCCGGGACGGTCCCGGGGCTTCCGGTGAGCGGCCCTGCCCCTAGCTCTGGTTGAAGAAGCCGTCCGACGGGCGGCTCGCGGCCTCGCCGTTGACGATCTGCGTGTCGGCGGGGGTGAGCAGGAAGACCCGCGTCGCCACCCGCTCGATCGAGCCGCGCAGGCCGAAGGTGAGGCCGGCCGCGAAGTCGACCACGCGCTTGGCATCGGTGGGCTCCATGGACGTGAGGTTCATGATGACCGGGACACCGTCCCGGAAGAGCTCACCGATGTGGCGCGCGTCCCGGAAACTGTCCGGGGTCACGGTTCCGATCCGCCGCTCTTCCGCTCCGGCCGCCTCGGCCGCCACCCGCACCCGCGGGTCGGTGACCCAGGCCTCCGGCTGGTCGGGTCCCTCAGCCCGGTCGTCTTCGTAGCCGTCGTCGTAGTAACGCTCGTTGTTGTCGTCGTCGACGAGCCCAAGCCAAGCACTCGCCTTGCGCACCGATCCCATGGACGCCTCCTCTCACAGCGGTTTCCCTGGATTCCGCATCCCTATCGTCGTCCATGATGCGGATGATGCGCCAAGTGGATAGTCGCCGCGCGGGGTTTTCGTGACGGTACTGGTGCAGAGTCAACACGTCGATGTGCGGTGCGCTCCAAGGGTCGTGCTGTGCACGGCTGCTGACTGTGAGTGAAATATGATTCTTCACGGCGTATGGGTGACGGTCGGTGCGTACGGGTGAACGGGGCCGTCGCTACGATGCGCGGAGTTGATCACATTCAGGCCGCTCGGGGGAGTCGTCGTGTTCGGAATCGTCAGGCCCTGCAGCCATCGCCTCGGCGAAGGGCTCAAGGCCCAGTGGATGGCCCACCTCTGCGGGCTCTGCCTCGCGCTGCGCAGCGATCACGGGCAGTTCGCCCGCGTCGTCACGAACTACGACGGGCTCATCATCTCGGTTCTGACGGAGGCTCAGGCCGAGCGCGCCACCGGGTGGCGGCGCACCGCGGGGCCCTGCCCGCTGCGCGGGATGCGGACCGCCTCCGTCGCCCGGGGCGAGGGGGCGCGGCTCGCCGCCGCCGTCTCGCTGGTGCTCGCCTCGGCCAAGGTCCGTGACCATGTCGTCGACGGGGACGGGCTGCTGGCCCGCCGTCCGGTGGCCGTCGCCGCCCGGCGGGTGGCCCGCGGCTGGGACCGGGCGGGCGCGCGGACCGGCGCCGATGTGGGCTTCGACACGGCGGTCCTGGTCGACGCCGTCGAACGGCAGGCCGGCATCGAGGCCTTGGCGGGGCCGGGCACCTCGCTCCTCACGGTCACCGAGCCGACCGAGACCGCCACCGCGGCGGCCTTCGCGCACACCGCCGTGCTCGCCGGGCGGCCGGGCAACGCGGAGCCGCTCGCCGAGGCGGGCCGGCTCTTCGGCAGGCTCGCCCACCTGCTCGACGCCGTGGAGGACAGGGAAGCTGACGCCGCGTCGGGTGCGTGGAACCCGCTCACCGCGACCGGCACGTCCCTGGCCGAGGCCCGGCGGCTGGCCGACGACGCGCTGCACGGCATCAGGCTCGCGCTGCGCGACGCCGCATTCACCGACGGCAAGCTGGCGCACCTGCTGCTCGCGCACGAGCTGGGCAGGTCGGTCGACCGGGCCTTCGGGACGGTGGCGTGCGGGCACGCGCACGGAGGCGCGGCGCCCGAGGTGACGGCGCATCAGGGCGGCTCCTTCGGGCCGCCGCAGGGGAGCGGGTACGGGGCTCCTCCGCAGGGGGGCGGGGCGTACGGGGATCCGTACGGGGGCGGCAACCCCTACGGGGGCGGGGCTCCCGGCGGGCCGGTCGGACCTGGTGGTCCCGGCGGGCCCGGCGGGCCCGGTGGTCCCGGCGGCTTCGGTGGCGGGCCCGCCTTCGAGCCGCAGCCCCCGAAGCCCGGCAAGCGCGGCTTCTGGGCGGGGTGCGCCGTCGCCATCGGCCTCTGCTGCACCTGCAAGGTGTGCTGCGCGGACTCGTACGAGGGCCCCTGGTCCCGCAAGAAGCGCGAGGGCTGTTGCAACAACTGCGGCGACTGCGACTGCGGCTGCTGCGGCATCTGCGAGTGCTGCTCGTGCTGTGACTGCGGGCTGTAGCCGGGGCGCGTGACCGGGCGTCAGCTCTTGATCTCGGGGGGCGAGATCCGCGACGTGCGGATCGCGGAGCCCTGGGTGCCCCACTTCTTCAGGATGCGGTCGTACGTGCCGTCCTCGATGAGCCGGTCGACCGCCGCCCGGAACGCGGGCGCGAGCTCCGAGCCCTTCTTGAAGGCGAAGCCGACGTCGAGCCGCCGGTACTCGCCGAGGAACTTCAGGCCCTCCTGCTGCCGCACGGCGTAGCGCAGGCCGTTGATGGTGGACATCACCACGTCGGCGCGGCCCTGCTGCAGCGCGGCCCAGAGCGCGCCCGGCTCGGCGTACGTCTTCACGCCGTACGGCTTCTCGCCCGCCTGCGCGCAGACGTGCTTGTTGTCCTCCAGCGTGACCTCGAACGTGGTGCCCGCCCCGGTCGCCACGTTCAGGCCGCACAGCTGCCGGAAGTCGGTGACCTTCTTCAGGTCACTGTCCTCGCGGACGGCGAAGCCCTGGCCGTCGTTGATGTACGTGACGAAGTCGATGGACTTCCGGCGCTCGTCGGTGACGCCGAAGTTGCCCGTGCCCAGGTCGTACTTGCCGCTGCCCAGCGCGGGCAGGATCGCCTCGAAGCTCGCCGGCTCCCGCTTCAGTCTCAGGCCGAGCACCTTGGCCGCCGCGTCCGCGAAGTCGATGTCCTGGCCGACGATCGTCCGGCCGTCCGGCAGATAGAGCGCGCCGGGCGGGCTGCCGCCGACGGACGAGGCGACGGCGAGGGTGCCCCGGTCGCGTACGTCCGGGGGCAGCAGGCGCGCCGCCGCCTCGTTCTTCCCGACCGAGGAGACGACGTCCGCGGTGGGGATCCTGCCGTTCTTCGCGGCGGGGGCCGAGCCGCCCGCGGTGTTCGTCGCGGCGCCCGACCCGCAGGCGGTCACGGCGAGGGTGGCGGCGGTGATCAGGGCGAAGGCCGCCGGAATGCGGCGGGAACGCGGGGGCGTGCTCATGGCGTGAGGGTCTCCAGCTCGGCAGGGCAGGGCGAAGCGGACGTACGAGGGGAGGGGTGCCGCCGCCCCTGGCGTGCGGGGGCGGCGGGGTGCGCGTGTGAAGGCGGGGGCGACGGCGTGCGGGCGCACGGCCGTCGGGAGACAGGCGCGGGGGGCCGGCCCGGGCGGGGCTGGGAGCTGCTCAGCGCAAGCGGAGCGGCTCCGCGGGTTCTCCGGGGGTGGCTCGCGTCGTACACGCGCAAGGCGCGGTGGACGCGGGAGGCGCAGGGGGCCGGCTCAGGAGGACATCAACAGGACGCCGACCACACGCGACCGAAGTCGATGTGGGAGCGCGTGACCAGCCACTGCTGCGGATGCATGGGCCAAGTGGAACAGGCATCCGATTCCGCGTCAACTGCCGTGAGACGCACGGCTCATATCCTGGACAGCCTTGACAGCGCATGTGAAGCGCCACGTAATGTCGACGGCGGATCGTGCTGAGGGGCTCGGTCCGTGTGAAGGCGTCACCCGTGTTCGATCTTCTGTATCCACGGAGCCTTCCGCATGCCTTCCGGCACTTTCGCCCCTTCCGACACCCTGGTCAAAGCGTCGGGCGCCCCTCCTTCCCGGGACCCGGCAGAACTTCCCGACGCGCCGCGCATCGTGCCCCGGCCCCGCGTGGGCCAGTGGACCGCGGCCGTCGCGGTCCTGGTCCTGCTCGCGCCCGCCGTCAACTCCGTCGTACGCAATGAGGCGTTCCAGTGGGACGTCGTCGCCGAGTACTTCACCTCGGCGTCGGTCCTGCGCGGTCTCGGGCTCACCCTCTGGCTGACCGCCCTCGTGACGGCGCTCGGCTTCGCGCTCGGCGCGCTGCTCGCCACGGCCAGACTCTCCGCCAACCCCGTGCTGCGGGCGGTGAGTTGGGCGTACGTCTGGTTCTTCAGGTCGATGCCGATCCTGGTGCAGCTGCTCTTCTGGTTCAACATCGGCGCGCTGTACCCGCAGGTGTTCGGCGTGCGAACGGTGAACCTGCTCGGCCCGGTCACCATCGCCGTGATCGGCCTCACCCTGCACGAGGCCGCCTACGCCGCCGAAGTGGTGCGCGGCGGAATCCTCTCCGTCGACCGGGGGCAGATCGAGGCCGCGCGGTCGCTCGGGCTCGGGCGGTGGCGCAGGTGGCGCCGGATCGTGCTGCCGCAGGCCATGCGGTCCATCGTGCCGCCGGCCGGGAACATGCTGATCGGCACCCTCAAGGGCACCTCGATCGTCTCCGTCATCGCCGTGCAGGACCTGCTCTACTCCGTCCAGCTCGTCTACCACCGCACCTACCAGGTCATCCCGCTGCTCGTGGTCGCCACCCTCTGGTACGTCGTGGTCACCTCGGTGCTGAGCGTCGGCCAGTACTACGTCGAACGGCACTACGCGCGCGGGTCGGAGCGGGCGCGATGAGGCACTCCCTCGTGGTCGTGGGGGCCGGGCCGCGCGCCACCGGCATCCTGGAGCGCATCGCCGCCAACGCGGCCGAGCTGTACCGGGGCCCGGGCCTCGACATCCACCTCGTCGACCCGTACCCGCCGGGTGCCGGGCGCATCTGGCGCCACGACCAGTCGCCGCTGCTCTGGATGAACTCGCAGGCCCAGGACGTCACGATGTTCACCGACGAGACGGTGGAGGTGGCGGGGCCCGTCCTGCCGGGACCCGCCCTGCACGAGTGGACCGGACGCGACGGGCGGACCTTCCTCAGCCGCCGCGAGCAGAGCGGCTATCTGCGCTGGGTGTACGAGAAGGCCGTCGCCGCCCTGCCGTCCCACGCCGCCGTCCGCCACCACCCGCGCCGGGCGCTGCGCGTCACCGGGACGCGCGAGGGCCGTCAGGAGGTGATCCTCGACGGCGGTGACGGCCCTCTCGCCGCCGACCTCGTCATCCTCGCCCAAGGGCACCTCGACGCCGAACCGGGGCCCGAGCAGGCGGAGTTGACCGCGTACGCCGAGCGGCACGGCCTCGTGCACCTGCCGCCCGACTTCACCGCGGACAGCGACCTGTCGCGGCTCGTCCCCGGCGAACCCGTCCTCGTGCGCGGCCTCGGACTCGCCTTCGTCGACCTGATGGTGCTGCTCACCGAGGGGCGCGGCGGGCGGTACGAGGGGGAGACGTACGTGCCGTCCGGGCGCGAGCCCGTGCTGTACGTCGGATCGCGGCGCGGCGTCCCCTACCACTCCAAGATCGGCTACGACTGGTCGGGCGAACGGCCGCCGCTGCCCCGGTACTTGGGGCCCGCCGAGATCGACGCGCTGCTCGCGCGGCCCGACGGCTTCGACTTCCGCCGGGACGTCTGGCCGCTCATCGAGAAGGAGCTCGGCTTCGCCCACTACCACCGCCTGTTCACCGCGCACCCGGAGCGGACCCGGACGGCCTGGACGGACTTCGACGAGAAGTACGGGGCCTGCCCGCCCGGCAGCCCCGAACTGGACGCCCTCATCGCCTCCGCCGTGCCCGACCCCGCCGACCGCCTCGACCTCGCGGCGCTCGACCACCCCCTGGCCGGGGTGCGCCACACTTCGTACGAGGAACTGCAGGACGGGCTGCGCGGCCGTGTCGCCGCCGACCTCGCGCGCCGGCACGACCCCCGGCACAGCGCCGACCTCGCCGTGTTCCTCGGACTGCTCTCCGTCTACGGGCAGGTGGTCCGGCTCGGCGACGTGGGGACGTGGTGGCACGGCTTCTTCAGCTTCCTCGCGTCGGGGCCGCCCGGGCCACGGCTGCGGCAACTGCTCGCCCTCTCACGCGCCGGGGTCGTACGGTTCCTCGGCGCGGACGTCCGGGTGAGCGCCGAGGACGGCGTGTTCCGTGCCCAGAGCCCGACCCTGCCCGGCCACGTCACCGAGGCCCGCGCCCTCGTCGAGGCGCGCCTTCCACAGCCCACCCTCGCCCGCACCCGCGACCCGCTCCTTCGGGCCCTGCACGCCGAGGGGGCCGCGTCGACCGGCGCGGGACTCCTCGCCGTCGACCCCGCCGACGGACGGGTGCTCGACCGCGCGGGCGTGCCGCATCCGCGCCGCTTCGCGCTCGGTCCGCACACCGACGCGCGCGGCGCCGGGGCGTTCACCCGGCCGCGGACCAACAGCCCCACCTTCCGGCAGAACGACGCCACGGCCCGCGCCGTACTCGACTTCCTGCGCACCTCCTGAGCCCCGAGGAACCCCATGCCCACGACCACTTCGCCGATCGCCGCATCCCCCATGGTCGAACTGCGCGCCGTGCGCAAGGCGTTCGGCCCCGTCGAAGTCCTGAAGGGCGTCGATCTCCGGGTCGGCAGGGGTGAGGTCACCGTCGTCCTCGGCCCCTCGGGATCCGGCAAGTCCACGCTCCTGCGCACCATCAACCACCTGGAGAAGGCCGACGGGGGCTGGGTCGCCGTCGACGGCGCGCTCGTCGGCCACCGGCGGTCCGGCGACACGCTGTACGAGCTGCCCGAGCGCGCAGTGCTCAAGCAGCGCACCCGGATCGGCTTCGTCTTCCAGGGCTTCCACCTCTTCCCGCACCTGACCGTCCTGGAGAACATCGTCGAGGCACCGGTCTCCGCCCTCAAACGGCCGCGCGCCGCCGCGACGCGGGCCGCGCGGGCACTCCTGGACCGGGTCGGCCTCGCCGAGAAGACGGACGCCTACCCCGGGCAGCTCTCCGGCGGACAGCAGCAGCGCGTCGCCATCGCCCGCGCGCTCGCCCCGGAGCCGAAGCTGCTGCTCTTCGACGAGCCGACGTCGGCGCTCGACCCCGAGCTGGTCGGCGAGGTGCTCGACGTCATCAAGGACCTGGCCCGGCAGGGCACCACGATGATCGTCGTCACCCACGAGATCGGCTTCGCCCGCGAGGTGGCCGACACCGTCGTCTTCATGGACGACGGGCGCGTCGTCGAACAGGGCGCCCCCGCCGACGTACTCGACACGCCACGGCACGACCGCACCCGCGCCTTCCTCTCCAAGGTCCTCTGAGCCTCCGGGTTCCCGGGTCCTCCGGGTTCCCGGGTCCTCCGATTTCTCGGGGTTCTCCCAGTCCTTCCGAGCCGTACCCCCCATCGCAGAAAGGTTCAGCCGATGACCAACCCAGGAACCGGCCGCGGCCCCCTCCACCTCGCCGCCGCCATCGACCTTCCCGGCACGTACCGGGCCGAGTCCTACGCCGAGCTCGCGCTGCTCGCCGAGCGCGGGGCGCTGGACTTCGTGACGCTCGGCGACTCCTTCGCGCGGCCCGGCCCCGACGCACTCGCCGTCGCCGCCAGGATCGCTCCCGGCACCGGACGCATCGGGCTCGTACCGACCGTCACGACCACGCACACCGAGCCGTTCCACGTACAGGCCGCCGTCGCCACCCTCGACTGGGTCAGCCACGGGCGGGCCGGCTGGCAGATCGACGTGTCGGCGACCGAGGCCGAGGCGCGGCTCTTCGGACGGCGCAGGGCCGCGCCGCGCGAGGAGCTGTGGCACGAGGCCGGTGAGGTCGCCGACGTCGCCGCCCGGCTCTGGGACAGCTGGGAGGACGACGCGGAGATACGGGACGTGGCCACCGGCCGCTTCATCGACCGGGACAGACTGCACTACGTCGACTTCGAGGGGCGCACCTTCTCGGTGCGGGGTCCGTCCATCGTGCCCCGGCCGCCCCAGGGGCACCCGGTGCGGGTCGTCGACGCGACGGCGCCGCAGGCCCGCGAGACCGCAGCCCGGCACGCGGACGTCGCCCTCGTGCGCACCTCGTCCGCCGCGCGGGCCGGTGCCGCGCGGGCCGAACTGCGGGGCCTCGCGGCGCGGTTCGGGCGCGATCCGCAGACCCTGCGGGTGTTCGCCGCCCTCGACGTCGACCTCGGCGGCGGGGAGCACGCCGCGGAGCCGGGGCACGGCGGCGGACCCCTGCCCACCGCCGAAGGGCCCGCCTACCGGGGCGGCCCCGTCGACCTGGCCGAGCTGATCACCGGTTGGCACCGCGCGGGCACCGTCGACGGCTTCCACCTCACGCCCGTCGAGCCGCGCCGCGACCTGGAACGGCTGGTCAACGGCACCGTCGCCCTGCTCCAGCACCGCGGTCTCTTCCGCACCTTCTATCCGGGCAGCACCCTGCGGGAACATCTGGGGCTCGCCCGGCCCGCCAACCAGTACGCCGCGCTCGCGGGGGTGCTCTCATGACGCGCGCCCCCCGTCAGATCCACCTGGCCGCCCACTTCCCCGGCGTCAACAGCACCACGGTCTGGTCCGATCCCGGCTCCGGCTCGCACATCGACTTCTCGTCCTTCGCCTCGCTCGCCCGCACCGCCGAACGCGGCCTCTTCGACTTCTTCTTCCTCGCCGAAGGGCTGCGCCTGCGCGAGCACAAGGGGCTGATCCACGACCTGGACGTGGTCGGGCGGCCCGAGTCGCTGACCGTCCTGACCGCACTCGCCGCCGTCACCGAGCGGCTCGGCCTCGCGGGCACCGTCAACGCGACCTTCAACGAACCCTTCGAACTGGCCCGCAGGTTCGCCTCGCTGGACCACCTGAGCGAGGGACGCGCCGCCTGGAACGTGGTCACCACCTCGGACGCCTTCACCGGCGAGAACTTCCGCAGGGGCGGCTACCTCGACCGCGCAGAGCGGTACACGCGCGCCGCCGAGTTCCTGGAAACGGCGCGTGAACTGTGGGACTCCTGGACGCCGGACGGCCGCCCCCGGCCCTTCGCGCACCACGGGCGGCACTTCGCGATCGAGGGCGAGTTCACCGTGCCGCGCTCCCCGCAGGGGCACCCCGTCGTGATCCAGGCGGGGGACTCGCCGGAGGGCCGGGAGTTCGCCGCTTCGGCGGCCGACGTGATCTTCACGCGGCACGGCACACCGGAGGCGGGCCGCGCCTTCTACGCCGACGTCAAGGGCCGCCTCGCACGGTACGGGCGCTCCGCCGACGACCTGAAGATCATGCCCGGGGTCACCTACGTGCTCGGCGACACCGCGGCCGAGGCGCAGGAGAAGGCCACCGAGATCCGCCGCAGGCAGGTCACCCCGCAGAACGCGATCCTCGCCCTGGAGCAGGTGTGGGGCGTGGACCTCTCCTCGTACGACCCGGACGGGCCGCTCCCGGCCGTCGACCCGGACCCCGGGTCCGAACTGGTCCAGGGCCGCGTGAAGATCACCGACCGGCTCGCCGTCGCCGCGAAGTGGCGGGCCCTCTCCGAGGCCAAGGGGCTCTCCATCCGCCAGACCGTCATCGAGACCACCGCCCGCCAGTCCTTCGTCGGCACCCCGGACACGGTCGCCGCCGAACTGACGGAGGCGGTGCGCACCGAAGCCGCCGACGGCTTCATCCTCGTCCCGCACCTCACCCCCGGCGGGCTCGACGACTTCGTCGAGCAGGTGGTGCCGCTGCTCCAGGAACGCGGCGCGTACCGCACGGAGTACCGGGGCGCGACGCTGCGCTCGCACCTCGGGCTGCGCGAGCCGGTATGGAAGGGTTGACCGGTATGAGCACCGAGCACACCGAGCACCCCGGCGACGACCGGACCGCGGACGCCGCGCAGGACTGGAAGCACTGGCACGAGCAGCGGACGGAGACGGTGTCGGCCCCCTACGGGCCGCTCTCCCTCACCGGCACGCACTGGCTCGCGGACCACCCGGACGGGCACCTCCCGGGCATCCCCGGGCGCTGGGCCGAGACGCCCGACGCCCTCGTCCTGACCGCGGGCCCCGACACGGGCCTGACCGTCGACGGCCGGCCGCTGACCGGCGAGGTGCGGCTGGGCGCCGACGGCGGCCCGGTCGACGCCGCCCGCGTCGCGCACGGCAGGCGCCGCCTCGTCGTCATGCGGCGCGAAGGCCTCTGGGCCGTACGCGACTTCGACCCGGACGCCGCCGCGCGCCGCGTCTTCCGGGGCATCGAGGCCACCCCGTACGACCCCCGCTGGACCGTGCCCGGGCGCTTCACCCCGTTCGGCGAGGACCGCACCGTCACGGTCGGCAACGCGGACGGCAAGGAGCGCGGCCTCGGTCTCGCCGGCGAACTCTCCTTCCGGCTCGGGGGAGTCGAGCACACCCTCCAGGTGAGCGTGGAGGGCGACGGCTCGCTGTGGGCCGTCTTCGCGGACGCCACCAGCGGTACGTCCAGCTACCGCTTCCGCTTCCTGCGCCCCGCCGCACCCGACGCCGACGGCCGCACCGCCGTCGACTTCAACCGCGCGCTGCTGCCCCCGTGCGCCTTCGCCGATCACTTCATCTGTCCCTTCCCGCCGCCCGGCAACACACTGGTCACGGAGATCGCGGCGGGAGAACGGAACCTTCGCGACCGCTGAGACGTCAGAGCATGCGGACGTAGGGGTACGCGCGGCGAAGCAGGGCCGGCCCCGGTGGCGTACGACAGGTACGAGGCCACCGGGGCTGGCCGACGTGTATCGGTCGGCGGCCGAAAGGCGCCCTTGTGCGGCCGGTGCCCGCCCCCAATACTCCCGAGCAGCGCTTGTCAGGAGCACGGCGTATCCGGAACACGGGCCTGCTCTTTGGCTGCGCCTCACGGGTCCTCAACCCACAAGGACCCACTGACTTCCCTCGGGAGGAACTACGTGAGGAACAGGCGCACCACCCCCCACAGAGGCATGGCACGACACACCCGTCTGCTGGCCGTGGCCACCGGGCTCGTGGCCGCCGGGGCGCTCGCCGTGCCCGCGGCCAACGCACGGGACGGCATGGAGACCCTCAGTACGGCACAGCTGGAGCAGGCCAGCGACGCCGTGCTCGGCGCCGACGTCGCGGGCACCGCCTGGGGCATCGACGCGAAGACCAAGCAGGTCGTCATCACCGCCGACAGCACGGTCTCGGCGGCCGAGATCGCCGAGCTGAAGGCCGCGGCAGGGGCCGACGCACTGAGGATCGAGCGCACCCCCGGCACGTTCCGGAAGTACATCTCCGGCGGCGACGCGATCTACGCGGACAACTGGCGCTGCTCGCTCGGCTTCAACGTCCGCAACAGCGCCGGTGCCTACTACTTCCTGACCGCGGGGCACTGCACCGACGGCGCGGGCACCTGGTGGGCCAACTCCGCGAAGACCACGGTGCTCGGCACCACGTCGGGCTCCAGCTTCCCGACCAACGACTACGGCATCGTCCGGTACACCAACAACTCGATCACCAAGTCCGGCACCGTGGGCAGCCAGGACATCACCCGGGCCGCCGACCCCACCGTCGGCCAGACCGTCACCCGGCGCGGCTCCACGACCGGCACGCACAGCGGCCGGGTCACCGCGCTGAACCAGACCGTCAACTACGGCGGCGGCGACGTCGTCTACGGCATGATCAAGACCACGGTCTGCGCCGAGCCGGGCGACAGCGGCGGTCCGCTGTACGCGGGCTCCATGGCGCTGGGCCTGACCTCCGGCGGCAGCGGCAACTGCTCCTCGGGCGGCACGACCTTCTTCCAGCCCGTCACCGAGGCGCTGCGCGCGTACAACGTCAGCGTCTACTGAACCTGGACCGCAGCCAGTGGGTGAGCCCCCGTCCGGACTCCGGCGGGGGCTTTCCCCTGCGCCCTCTCCCGCTGTGCCCGAACCGGCGTTACCTTCGAAGAGCACGCCCAACACGCCCAATTCGGACCCTGGGGGCCGGCATGGTCGAGGAGCTGGTGGCGGTGGGGGCGGCCCTCGGGGCCGTCGGGGTGGTCTACGCGATGGCGGCGGCCCGCGTCGTCAAGCAGTACGAGCGGGGTGTGGTGCTGCGCCTCGGCAAGCTCCAGCACTCCGTGCGTGGCCCCGGTTTCACCATGGTGGTCCCCGGCATCGACCGGCTGCGCAAGGTCAACATGCAGATCGTGACGATGCCGGTGCCCGCGCAGGACGGCATCACCCGGGACAACGT
>NZ_JBVJPW010000032.1:0-68353 GCF_055609205.1 Streptomyces sp. NPDC036815
CGATGATGAGCGAGGTGGCAGTCACTGCGGCAACCATGCCGGTCGCAGTGCGCTGACGGATATTCATGAGGCCCTTCCGGTCTGACGTTCAAAGCGCATCCGCGCAGGAGATATGGCGGAACCTCCTGCGCCATGATGATCTTGAAGGACTGCGCCATATGGCGCAAACGCCGCAGAAGGCGGTTATAGGATCTAAATAAGAAAAGGGACCAAGGTCCCACCAAAGGGACTTTGGTCCCGGCGCTCGAACCACTGCGACTTGTCCCTGCCGACAGGCGAGACTCAGCACCCGCGGGCCCGCCCGCTGTCACGACCAGGGCAGCTACCCAAGTCGTGATGAGCGCGGTGCGTCCCGAGAAACGCGAGGGGTGCATCGAGCGCCCGAAGGCGTTCGTGGAGCAGCACCTCGCCAACCTGACCCGCATTCCGTTCCCCCATCTACGGCGCGCCCTGCCCCCATCTCGCCCTGCTGGACGACGCCCACGACACCGAGACGGCCACAGCACGCTGGAAACGGCTCGAGGCCGGGCAGCAGCCCGTCCGCGCCTGCACCCTGCGCGCCCGCCACCACAGCCACGGCGCCACCGACACCGCCTGGGTTCACCGGCCGCCGCACCTGATGTGCGCGCGGCACCACCAAGCCACCCCCGCCCGCACCTGGACTGCGCCCGAACTCGCCATGGCGCACCACGCCCACCGACCCGACCGGGCCTGCGGACAGAGGCCCGCATGACAACCACGCCCTTGGGCGGCCGTGCTGGTGGTCCTGCCGGACGGCCAAGAGCTCACCGCCCGGCTGCGGGACCGGCGTAAGACGCCGCGCGGCTGGCGTATGAGGTGGGGCTGCCCGCGTACCGCAACACCGCCGACGGCGACGTCCAGGCCGCGGAGTAGCGGGTGTGGACGCCGGGCAGCTATGTCGACAACTCGTTCCAACTAGCGCAGCCCGTACGGGTGTGCCCGACCGCCTGGCCGGGGGGGGGGTACGCGCAGACGTCAATGCGAAATCACAGCCCCCTCGGCTCGACTCAAAGATCGAAAATACGAGGGCCATGAAATCAACATTGAAGCTGAGGGCCACCGCCCTTGGAGTAGTCACAGCACTGGCCTGCACGGCGGGTACTGCAGCCGCCGCACCGCCGGCTGCGGCGAAGAAGCCACTCACGAAGCCAACTTCTTTGTAGGGCAGGAAAAAATACTTGAGGACGACACGGTTGAGACGCTCGCCCGGATCAATGCGCTGCCCACCGTGACGTACGTGGATTACCAGCAGGTCAGGAAGAGGCTTGCCGAAGAGAAGGCCGCCGCCGGCTGACCCGGCGGTGGTATACGGAGGGGCCCTGAACCGCGCGCGGTTCGGGGCCCCTTGTCATGGGCGGGTGATCACAGCTTGATGTCGAGCCGCTGCACGTCGGTGAGTTCCACGCCCAGTCCGTGGGCGCGGGTGTTGTTGGCGCGGAAGTACATCTGCGCGAGGCCGTCGGCCGCGATCTGCTGGAGCTGCTGCTCGGTGGCGCCCTGCGCGCGGGCGGTGAACAGGCACTGGGGTGGCAGGGCCTGGGTGATGTCCCGTACGCGGGCGTCGTCGGTCGTGCCTCCGGAGGCTTCGAATCCGAATCGGGCGCGGGTGGAGATGACCAGACCGCCCGTGGTCGCCGCCCTTTTCCTCGCCTTCGCGCGGATCTGCGGCTGCCACCGCTTCTTGACCTCGCGTTCCAGGCGCCCGCGGAGGTTTTTGCGGGGACGTTTGAGCTTGCCCACGACGTACCGCTCCAGGCCGAGCAGCACAACATCGCCGGTGAGCGCGCCACCAGCCAGGCCCAGCGCGCCTTCGTCCTGGCCTTCACCGACCCGAACGCCGCCGCCGACGAACTCCACCTCGCCGACCAGCTGCTCACGGGCTTCGATCTGCGCGCCACCACTCTCACCACTGAGATCGCCGCCATCGTTCGGGACGCCGGAACATTGGACAGCCTCGAACCCGTACGCCTCCTGCGCACGGAGATCACCAATGCCGGACTGACAGCCGCCCAGACCGCTCTGGAACTGGCCCTCTGCTTCCACCACGCCGTGCAAAACGGCCGTCCAGGCGCCCTCACCTGCTCGTCGGCAATGAACTACGGACATGCGGCAGCCCCGACCAGGTGCTTGGTCGAGGCCGCCGTCTACTCAGCCCTTGCTCTCCGTTGCCGGCTCCGAACTATCCAGGGCACTACGCATGCGATCAGAGCAGCTGTGAAGAGGACTGACACTGCAATGCGTGAGACGAGCCAGGCGGTGCCGGGCGGATGCCACAGTTCTTCGGCCAGGTTCAACGCGACCGCGAGTGAAAAGGTAAGCCACAAAGCGCTCTTCGCGCGACTGGCGTACTCTTCCGGGTTCACTTTTTGTTTCCTCTCACTCCGTCGCCCACGCGTACGGGTTGAAGCAGCTGTTCAGGTCCTTTGCTTCGTCCTTGAGCGAGTTGTCGGTGTCTTCCCATGCCTTCTTTGCGTAACCCCCCGCTGGCGCCGCGCTCGAGGCCCTGCCCAGAAATCGCGGGCCCTTGTCCTTAAGGAACCGGCCGGTTGCTTTGAGGAACTCGGGCAAAAGGCCAGTGGGATCTATCTTGATGACAGGATCCCCTGCTGCATAGAGATAGGGGTTCTGTTCCTGGCCGGAGGGGTCAGGCTGAGTGAAGCGGCCGATGTTGGGGTCGTAGTAGCGGGCCGCATAGTGGTAGAGCCCGGTCACGTCCTGGTACCCGCCCGCGAATCGGTAGGGCTGAGACGTCTTCTCGCTGCTCGCGGATCGGGTAACGCCACGGGGACTGTAGGAGTACGTGTTGGCCTTCTCGCCGGCCTCGTCGGTGACCGCGACGACGGAGCCGAGCGCGGCGGTGAGGTAGAAGTACGTCTTCCCGTCCCGGGTCATGGAGTTCGACGTGCCCCCGGGCTCACGGTTGAATCCCGTGTCCACACCGGCAGTTGAGGTCGCCCACAGGCCGAGCGGCCCGTTGTGGAAATAGATGTCGCCGAGCTTGACGCGCTCACTCTGGTCGGTCGACCCGTACCGGCCCTCGTAGGTCTTCCCTCCGACGGTGAGGGAGGTGAGCTGGCTGTGATCCGACCACTTCTCGCCGGTGCGGGTGCCCTCCGGCGTGGACGCGCCAGCCGTCTCATGGCCTTCGGCGTCATACGACCAGTTCGTGGTCGAGTCATTCTTCGCGTTGATCTGCTGAGCGTCGTTGATGGCGTACGTCGTGCCGCGAGGGCAGCCTTCGGCGATGCCCTGACTGGTGAGGTTCCCGGCCAGGTCGTAGCAGTACTGCCAGGGAAAGTTGAGGGTCGAGCCCTTCTTCTCCTCGGCGTAAAAAAAGCACCCCGCACCGTCGTAGGTGTAGCTGGTCTTCATGCCGGTCACTGCGTCGGCTGTGGTGCGGATCTTGTCGCCGTCGGTCTTGGCGTCGGTGCCGTAGCCGTAGGTGTAGGTGAGGTCGACCAGGGTGCCCTTGGGGGAGGTCGCCTTGATCTTCTCCGGGCGGCTCGCCTTGTCCACATCGACGGTCTGCACGGTGCCGCCGGGGTAGGTGGTCTGGGTGCGGATGTCGTTGTTGTTGTACTTGTACGTGGTGGTCTTGCCCTGCGGGTCCTTGAACTCCTTGAGTTTGTTGACCTCGTTCCAGGTGTAGTCGGTCTTGCCGGCCGGGTCCTGGTAGTAGTCGACGTTGCCCACGGGCGTGTAGGCGAGCAGGGTCTGGGAGCCGTCCTGGAGAGTGCGGACCGTCTCGCGCTGGAGCGGGTCGAAGTCGTACTTCACGGTGCCGGTGGAGTCGTCGCGCTGGCGCACGTTGCCGTCACCGTCGTAGTGGTAGCGGACCGTGTCGTTGGTCGTAGACACCGTCTTGATGCGGTCCAGGTGGTCGTAGGTGAAGACCTTCTTGATGCCGCGGCCGTCGGTGAGTGTCTCGGTGCGGCCCAACGCGTCGTAGGTGTACGTGGTCTCACCCAGCGGCTTGGGCGGAGTCACCTTCGCCAGGTTGCCCTTGTCGTCGTATCTGAAGGACGTCTTCACCGTCTTCGTCGACGACATCTTCGTCTGGGCCGTGCACCGCTGGCCCTCGAAGCCACCGCAGTCCGGGGTGGCGGGGTTGTAGGTGTACGAGACGTTGCCGCCGCCGGTGCCGGCCTGGGCGACGGACTTAGTGTTGCCGGCCGTGTCGTAGGTGAAGGACGTCTTCTCGCCGTCGGCGTTGGTGGAGTCCTTGGGCTTGTCGCCACCGGCGACCGTCTGCCAGCTGGTGACCGACTTTCCGCCGGTCGGGGACTTGATGCTCTCCAGGTTGTTGCGGGTGTTGAACCCGTAGTCGGACACGTTGCCGGGGGTGGTGCCGGTGCCCATCGCATCGGTGGTCGTGTCGATGTTGTGGTTCGCGTCGAACTTCGTGGATCGCTTGTGCCCGAGCGCGTCGGTGACCTCGTCGACCTGGCCGTCGCCGTCGTGCTTGTACTTCGTGGCGTGCTGCTCGGGGTCCGTGACGGTCGTCGTGCCGGCCACGGTCGGCGATTCCGCACTGTACTTGTAGGTCCAGGTGGGGCCAGTGTGGCCGGAGCCGTTCAGCTCGGTGGCCCGCAGCATCGACGTGACGCGGTTGGCGTCGTCGTAGGTGAAAACAGTGACGCGGCCTTCGGGGGTGGTGATCTTCTCCAGGCGGCGGGAGGGGTCGTAGCCGAAGGTGGTGGTCTTGCCCTCGGCGTCGGTGGTCTTGTGCAGGTTGCCATCCGGGTCGAGGTCGAAGACGGCGGTGCGGCCGGAGTTGTCCTTGGCCTGCCACTGCGAGGCGTCGGTCTTGAGCAGGTCGATCCAGCGCCCTGAGCGGGTCTCGGTCAGCTTGAAGCCCTTGTGCTCTTTGCCCTGGTCGTGCTGGTGACGGTGATGGTGCCCTTGTTCTTGTCGGTGACTTTGGTCAGGGTGCCGTGCTCGTTGTAGGTGTCCTTGGTGTGTGACTTCCAGTTGGTGACGGTGTAGGTGCCGTCGGCGTTTTTCTTCAGCTCCTTCGAGTAGCCCTTGGGCGTGGTGTAGGAGCCGTCAGCGGCCTTCTTGAAACGCAGAGTGTCGCCGGAGACGTCGGGCATATAGGGCCCGTTTCGCCGGTCCGGACCGATGCGGAGGTCGGCCCGGACCGGGGGTTCTAGCGGGTGGCTCGGACGGGTAGCGGGGCGGCCCGCGGAGGCGGCCCGGCCCGAGGGGCAGCCGGGGAGCGGGCCGGGCGGGCGGTGCGCGGCGTGGCCGGGCCGGTGGCCTGGTGCCAGCGGGAGCGCACGGCGGTCAGCTCGGCCAGCGCCCGACGGCTGCCGGTGATCAGCTGGTGGGGGCTGTTCGCCGGGTCATGGGTGAGGGCGGTGATTTTGACGGCGGTGGTCTGTGCGCGGCTGAGCAGGGCACGCTCAAGGACCTTCTCGCCCCAGTGTTCGTGTAAGCCGACCGGCGTGGAGAGCAGGGTCAGCAGGTCGGCGGGGGCGATGTCGTGTGCGAGCAGGCCGCGGTGCTGGGCTTCCCAGAGCACCGTGATCGGGTCGACGGCCTCGCCGCGGTGCGTGAGCGCGGTGAGGCACTGCCACAGTGCCGCGTGCAGGGGGAGCGCGAAGTCCCCGGGCATGAGCCAGCGCATCTGGCTGGTCTCGGCGGGGTACGCGGTCGCGGTGGCGATCAGGAGGCGTTCCTCGTCGAGGGCTTCCTCGCCGGTGTCCCTGGCGGGCGCCGGCGGCAGCGAGGCGCGCGGCAGGGAGCCGGGGTGCGGGGTGAAGCGGCCGGAGAGGTCGTCCAGGAACCGGGCGAGGGCGTCGGCCTGGTGGACGGTGGCCCTCGCGCGGTCGGGCAGGGCGGTGTCGACCGCAGCCTGGGCCAGGCGCTCGGCGTGCAGGCGCAGGCTGCGGCGGGCGTGGTCGGCGCGGATCATCCGGGCGTATGTGGCCGCGTGCTGGGGCCAGGGGCAGACCTGGATGAGGGTGTGCAGGTGACTGATGAGAGGGTCTGGCGGGTGAGTGAGACACCGATGAACACCCTGCAATACCGCTTTGACGGGCCGGAGGACGCCCCGGTCCTGATCCTTGGTGCCTCACTGGGTACCACATGGCACAGGTCGGCAGAACCGTCTTCTGGCGTCCACGCAGTTTGAAACGATGCCGTTTGTGGAGGCGTGTTCCCCGTCATCCGGGAGTGTCTACGGGGTTGGTGACACCGGCGTGACACGTGAGGCACTTCAGGTGGCATGGCGCAGCGGGGGTTCTGCGTGGAGGGGGGTCTGATCCGACGGGCCTCGTCGGATTGCTCCGGCGAGGCCTGTCATGCGGTTGGCAGAGGCTGTCAGAGTCTGCTCACCAGAGGGCGTCCTGCTGGGCTGACTGACGGGGAGTGGCAGGTGTCGTGGCCAGTTGCACGAGCGTCTTGTTGTTGACGATGCGGGGCTTTTGTGCTCGGCGGGTTCAGCTTGCGGAAGTACGTTCAGCCAGTCTCGTTTGGCGCGCTCCTGCATGTTTCCGCTACCCAGGGGCGCTGGCCCGGCCGTTGTCAGTGCTGGGGGAGAGAATCCGCGGATGGCCAGCGAACCTACGGCGGATGGCGAATCTGTGATCCTCGCCAGTGCCTTGCGTACCTACCTCTCGGAAACCAGACTCGCCTTCACCGGGCTCACCGGCCCGGAGGCAACCCGATGTATCACCCTGGCAGTAGCCAGGTGGGCACGTGCCTCAGGTTGGCGGTGCTACGCGGAGGAACCCATGCGCTACATCGACCCACCTCGCAGGGTGCATGGAGGCTGCGTCACGTATTGGTCGCCACCCTGGTTGGCCTATCTGGATCTCCGCGTGGTTCGTGAGAACGGCCCCCCGGTCGCCATCGAGATCGACCGAAAGGACGCCAGTACCGGCGTGGACAAGCTTCGCGATGAAGCCCTCCGCGGGCACCCAGCGCTGTGGATTCGCTGGCACGGGGCGGTACGCACCGGGCTTCCGGATGGTGTCGCCCGTCTACACCTGCCCGCACGCTCCAGCCGCTCTCCCATCCGGTACTCGATGTCACCCGTCACTTCCTCAGCGGCAATCACCTTCGGCGACGCCGTAGTCCCCGAAGCCCGGGAAACGGCCCTGCGTCGGGACAGGCAACGAGCAGCGCAGGAGAGCCGCGCCGCCGCTCTCCTCGGAGTCCCGAGCTGCTCAATCCCAGAAGTGATGACCAGCAATGGCCTACTCACGTAGTCCCACGAGAGAAGTGCGAGTCCCGCGATCAGGTCGTCCCGACCCCCGTTCCGCAGAGGGTGAGGACGGTTTCACCCGCGCATGTGACGGCGGAGGCGAGCAGATTCGACCACCCCTCGGCCAGCAGGTTGTCGCGCAGGATCTCGCGGGCGAGCCGGGTGGCGGCCAACGCCACCGGGGTTTCCGTGGCTCTAGCGATGCGGAGGTGTCCGGGCTCGTACCGGTAGGCGAGCTGATCGCGGGGCTGGGTGGCGGTGACCAGGTCGCCGTCTCTCACGTACCGCAGACACCAGTTCGCCTAGAGCCTGTCTCTTTGGCCGATGAGCGCCTGTGATGAGGCTGGTTAGCCTGCTGCGATGACGGACAGCGAGCTGATTGTTGACCTACGCGGTCGGCTGATCGAGACACTCGACGACTTCTGGGATGCGGTGAGCGAGCCGTGCGGGCTCCCGGAGTGGTTCGGTCGGAACCTGGACGCGTGGTCGGACACGATCGAGACCCGGGGCATCTCTGAGGTGATCGACAGCCACGACATCCTGATCGTGCACGTCGACCAGCAAGGTCTCTTTGACGGGCACCGACCGGAGGCCAACGTCCTGGCCGACATCTTTGATGGCGAGCAGAACCGACTCGTCGTTCACGGGCCAGCCTGACGAACCCTTCGGACACCCTCTTCATCGCCTGGTCCAGATGAGGATGGCAGCAAGGTGGAGCGCGGCCTCGCAGGCGATGGCGAGCTTGTCCGTCCGCATGGCGAGGCCGCGCCACTGCTTGAGTCGGGCGATGCACCGCTCGACGGTATTGCGCTCCTTGTATGTCTCGGCATCGAAGCCGGGCGGGCGTCCACCGGCGCGACCTCGCCGCAGACGGTGGCCGATCTGGTCGGCGGGCTGCGGGATGACCGCACGGATGCCGCGTCGACGAAGGTGCCAACGAATGGCGCGGGAAGAGTAGGCGCGATCCGCGAGGCCGACCGCAGGGCGGGTTCTTGGCCTGCCGAGCCCGCACCGCGGGATCCGGATTCCGGCCATGACTGCCTCGAAGGCCGGCGCGTCACCGGCCTGTCCCGCGGTGATGTGGATGGACAGAGGTCTTACCCGACTGTCACTGGCCAGATGGACCTTCGTGCTCAAGCCGCCGCGAGAGCGTCCGAGTGCGTGGTCGTCGGGCTCGGATCTGCCGGGCGCCCCCTTTTCCTGGCCCCTGCCGAATGCTGGTGAGCCCGGCAGACGGTGGAGTCCACGGAGACCGTCCAGCCCACATCGTCATCGGCATCAGCCACTGCAAGAACCACCGCGTGGACCTGTTGCCAAGTCCCGTCCATAGCCCACCTGATCAGGCGATTGTGTGCGGTTTGAAAGGAGCCGAGCTCCTCTGGCAGGTCGCGCCAGGGTGAGCAGGTGCGGTACTTCCACGCGATCGCTTCCAGGGTCCGGCGGTGGTCGGCCCACCGTCGTCCACGGACTGACTCGGCCGGCATCAGCGGCTCGATCCGGGCCCACATCGCATCAGTGATCACCAATCGGACAGACACATCCGACCAACTGATCAATCCGTCAAAGAGACACGCTCTAGGTGGCTTTGCTGACGGCCGCAGGGGCGTTGACCGGCTCGGACAGGATCACCATCGCTTCGTCCCACGTTGGCGGCCCCTACTGAACCCGCCTCCGGACCCGCCGTCTCGATGGCGTTCCACCACAATCCGAAGTAGCACACTACCCAGCCCGTGACGGCCTTCGTGTCGCTGGAGACGGTCACGTGGTGGGCGGCGGTGGTGATGCGTGTTACGTGGTCGCTCACTTCGTGTTCTCTCCTTCGATGAGGTGCTGCACGGCCTGTCAGGCGGAGTGCAGTTTGGCCCGCCCGTCGGTTAACAGGCGTTGATCGACGGGGTCGAGGCGCGGGCGGGCGGTCCCGGCGAGCAATCCCGGCTGTGTCCTTCGTCATGTCCGAGCCGGCCTCGATGCGGCCCGTGCGGACTAGAAACACCGACCGGGCCTCGCAGGGGGTCACATCAGGGTGCTGATCCCCAGGGCGAGCAGCGCCGTGATGAGGGTCAAGGTGCCGCCGAAGGCGACACCGGCACGCAATAGGGCGGCGGGCAGCGTGGCACCGTCCATGCGGGCCAGCAGGCCGGCGCCGACGGCCGCCAGGAGTGCGAGAAGCGCGGCGACGAGCATCACAAGAGTCAGCAGCGTCACGGTGGTTGGTGATACAGGCACGGTTCTCTTCCGTTCCGTAGCGGGAGGTTTTGTCGCAGCGAAGATGGCGAGACGGACGTGCGGCAGCATGCGATTGGACGATGATGAACGGACAGGTACCAGGGGGCCAAGGCTGGCTGGAGGGGGAGACCGAGTGAGCGGGGGCATCCGGGACGAGCTCGTCGAGCTGAAGGCACAGCTGCGACAGTTGCGGGCAGAGCGCCGATTGTCGATGTCCGGACTGGAACTGCGGGCAGGGCTCGGGCACACGACCGCAAGCCGGGCGCTGAACGGCTCCACGGTGCCCAGCGAAGCCACCGTCGTCGCCCTGGCCCGTGCGTTAGGTACCGACGCCGGGCCACTGCTCGCACAGCGCCGCCGGGCGCTGCTGGAGGAGCCCGTCCCGAGCCGTGCACCTGTCGGCAAGACGGCGGTCGACGACGCGGACACGCGATTCGAAGAACGGTACCGCCAGTACGTGGAACACCGGCACGGGCAGTTGTCTGTCATCGGCCTGGCGCTTTCCCAGTCGGATCGGGCGTCGTGGCCACTGGATACCTCCTACCTCAGTCTCGAACTCGCACTTCGCACAGCACCCGAACC
The DNA here is from genome assembly GCF_055609205.1 of Streptomyces sp. NPDC036815. NCBI lineage: Bacteria > Bacillati > Actinomycetota > Actinomycetes > Kitasatosporales > Streptomycetaceae > Streptomyces > Streptomyces sp. NPDC036815. The sequence goes on from NZ_JBVJPW010000032.1 coordinate 10,040, forward strand.
GGGAGTGCGGACCAAGCCCTCCGACCAGGTCTGGAAGTTCGACCTCGCGGGCGTCGGCACGGAGGTGCGAGCGGAGCGGGCCGAGCAGGCTCTGGCAGGGCGACGACGCACCGTGCTTCGCGGGCTGGCTGGTGGTGGCAAGAGCACCTTGCTGCAGTGGCTCGCCGTCATGACCGCTCGTCAGGACCTGCCGGACGAACTAGCGCATCTGGAGGGCTGTGTGCCCTTTGTACTGCCCTTGCGCACTCTGGTCCGCAGAGGAGATCTGCCCGGTCCGCAGGAGTATCTGGCCGCCGTCGGCTGCCCCCTGCACGTGGCGCAGCCGACTGGCTGGACGGACCGGGCACTGGCCGGTGGACGCGCCCTGCTCCTCATCGACGGCCTGGATGAGATTCCCCAGGAACAGCGGGCACGTACCCGGCAGTGGCTACTCGAGTTGCTGGCCGCCTACCCTCAGTCGGCCTACCTCGTTACCACCCGACCGTCCGCAGTGCCCGATGGATGGCTGGCGGAGTACGGATTCACCGAGTTGTCCATTTGCCCGATGCGCGCCGGTGACGTGTCCGTATTCATCGCCCGCTGGCACACCGCCGCAGCCGACGATACGAGTTCCGCGGAGGAGAATTCCTACCTTGCCTCGCTGAAAGAGACGCTGCGGGACACCGTGCGGTCCCAGCAGGATCTCGCCCAACTCGCCAGCACCCCACTGCTGTGCGCCTTGGTGTGCGCGCTCAACCGCGACAGACGCGGTCACCTCCCGCACGGCCGCATGGAACTCTACGAGGCAGCCCTGTCCATGCTGTTGATGCGTCGTGACCGCGAACGCGGCATCGACGCTCCCGAGAGCCTTGTCCTCACCGAGCACCAAAGTGTCCAACTGCTGCAACGCCTCGCGTACTGGCTTATCCGCAACGGCCAGACCGAGATGAGCCGCAGCACGGCGATCGACCTTATCGAGGATGCACTGCTCGCCATGCCGCAGGTCGCCCGGCAGAGCGACTCCGCCGGTGTACTTACTCACCTGCTGGCCCGCTCCGGCCTTCTGCGCACCCCCGCTGCGGACACCATCGACTTTGTTCACCGCACGTTCCAGGACTTCCTCGGAGCCAAAGCCGTCCTCGACGCCCGAGATATCCCGCTCCTGATACGCAACGCTCACGACGACCAGTGGGAAGACGTCGTACGTATGGCGGTCGCCCACGCACGCCCCCAGGAGCGTGTCACCCTGCTGCACCGACTGATAGCCCGGGGGGACCGCACACCCACACACCGAACCCGACTGCACGTGCTCGCTGCGGCGTGTCTTGAGTACGCCACCGAGCTCGACCCCGGCGTACGCGAGGAAGTCGAACAGCGCGCCGCAGCCCTGGTGCCCCCACGCAGCCAGGACGAGGCGGAGATCCTCGCCCTCGCCGGGCCGGTCATCCTCCACGTCCTGCCGGGACCCGACGGCCTGGACGACGACGAAGCGGCGGCTGTGATCCATACCGCCGAACTCATCGGTGGCACAGCAGCATTGGCCCTGTTGAAGAAATTCCGCACACACCGCTCGGCGCATTGGACCCTTTCGAACGCGTGGACGAACTTCGACACCCACGACTACGCCCGCGAAATACTCGCCCACATACCCGATCTCTCCACCGTGACCATTCGGACCAGAGAGGAACTGCAGGAACTGCCCCATCTGCGGCCCCTCGAGCGGGCTGCCTTCATCGGCGACTTCACGGGGACGGAGATGACGGCGCCCTTCGCAAAGGAGAACCTCCGAGTCCTGAACATCGACCGGAACCACACCGTGCGAGCTCTGGACTTCCTGCGCCCCTATCTGAATCTGGCCCGTCTCGGGCTCTTCACATGCCCGAACATCAGCGACTTGACGCCCCTAACCGAAGTTCCCCTGCGAGCCTTGGAGATCCACGGGTGCGGATCGGTACGTATCGAGGGCCTCAAGACATTGGCCGAACTCGACATGCTGAGTCTCGATATGGAGCTGCCGGAACGCCGGATCGGCGCTCTGCCCGTCGACGCTAACCTGACTCAGTTAATCCTCGGCCCAAAGGTGTGCAGAAAGCTCTCCTTGGACGGCATCACTCGCTGGCCCAACCTCACCAGGCTGGACCTCTCAGGCCGCCCCAGAGACTTCGCCCGAATCACGGAGCTGGGCGCACTTGAGGACCTCGTGTTCGTCGGCAGTGCGGGGCCCTCCATGCTGGAGCAGCTACCGGAGGTGCCCCAGATCACCGAACTCTGGCTCGGCAAGTGGCGGCTTGGCGACGACCTCGCAGTCGTACGCGCCAAGCTTCCGAGCTTGTCAGTCCTGACGATCTGGGCTGACGAGCACCGGCAAGTAGACCTGAACCCGCTCCGGGGGATGCCCGATCTTACGGTCCGAATCCATCATGCCGCCGAAGTTCTTGGCACCGAACACTTCCCGCCGGAGAACGTCATCCGTAAACCCCGTCCCCGTGCCGCGTAACCTGCACGAGCAGCAGCATGCATCGTTGGCTAGTCCGAAAAGGCAGGGGGGACGTATTCTGCCTGTGCTTCGCCAAGGGCGGTGCGCTCGTCCGCGGAGGGCGAGCTGCGGCGGCGTCTCGGAGTATGCCGGGAACTAGCCCGCCCGAGAGAGCCGGTGGTGTTCAAGGAGCCGTGCAACGATGCCCTCGTCGTCCCAACTGTTCTCAGCGGAAGCCAGGGCAACCGCGAAGCGGGCCTCGGCGTGGACAGCGGTCGAAAGGCAGGCTTGTGCCAACGGCCTCGACGATCCCCAAGCCCTCCTGGCTGTCTGTTCGACCACCCATCGCAGCAAAGCAAGCCAGAACCCGACCACCTAGAAACCTTCTTTCGAAGGCGCCCTCGCTGGGGTCGACAGCCACCGTCAAGAGGGAGGACGGAATTCACAGGACGGTCGCAGTTTGGGCGAGGCATTTGGCTTCGGCGGGGTCGACGGTGAGCTGCCAGCGAATCTTCACCGCAGTCCAATTGGCAAGGTAATCGCAGTGGCCCAATGCGCAGGGGCGCTCTCGCCTACGTACCGGTCCGAGAGCTGTGGTTTTTCGGAGACTGTTCTCGTTGCCAGGCGATATCGTTGTAGAGGACGTACGGGACACCCTGAAGGTGGGCGAAGGCGTCTTCTGGCGTCTACGTGGTCTAGATCGGTGCCGTTCACACAGGCGGGGCTTTTGTGGTCCGGGTGCGTGAACGGTGTTGATGACACGTGCTCCTTCATCCGATCGGCCAAAGCCATGTCTTGACCTTCGGGCATAAGACAGGCTGGTGTGGCACACATCCGGTATCCCTAGCCAGGAGCTCACGAGCATGTCCCCGAGCGTTGCAGCAGATGACGAGGTTCCTCTTCCAACGGCACGCGATGTTCCACTCGGTCCCCTGGCAGGCATGGACGTGCCGCTGTGGCAGGCAGCGACCGGCTCAGTGCTCCACCTGTCGGCGGAGTGCGGGGCGTTCCGAGTCCCTGCGCAGCGGGCTGGTGTCAGCCTGCGTGTACCGGGCCGCGGCAGCATGGCCGACGTTCCGGAGCCTGGCGGCTGTCGGCGTTGTCCCAGCCCGTTCCCTGACTACTATACGCAGGCCCGCCATCTGATCTCACGTATGGAAGCGCTGCGCGCGCTGGCTGATCGGCTCGACTCCGGACATGACCTGGAGGCGTACTGCGACGTTCTCGCATTCGGCATGCACGGCCCGGGAGGCAGCGACTCCAAGGACGCCCACCGTCTGCTGCGCAAGCCGCTCCTGTCACTGGACGCCGCCCGGGAGCGGTTGGCGGAACGCCATGTCGACGCGTACCGAGACGGGGAGTCCAGGGAGGAGCTACTGCTGATCGGAACGGCCGCGCTCCTCGACTCCGACTTCCGTCGCCGTCGGCCTGGGAAGTTCCGGCTGCCCTGGCAGGAGATGTGGGAGGAGATCTGCGAGGAAGCCCTGGCCGCACAAGAGCTGAAGGACACCTCGTCGGGCCCGGCCCGTTATGAATACCAGTACGGATTCGACCGATGGTGTGAGGGGTGGCTCCGGGCTCTCATGTGTCTCGCCCCTGCCGAGCAGCACGACCACACCTCGCCTGTCGCGGCGCGATGGGCCCGCGCTCGCGATGCCTTGGAGCGCGGAATCAAGCGCGACCTTCGCGATGAGTCATGGGTGACCAGACTGGTCGATCAACTGCACGACACGGGGCGAGGAATGGTGACCGGCATTGCCGCTTCCCTGGCCGAGCCGGTGGTCGTGGCCTACGACGGGCGCGAGGTGATCGATCTGCCCTGGCCGGCCCAGTACCTCCTCTGGGCCCAATACCCGGGCGGTGTCCGCCAAGCCAGTCAATGCCGACACCGCCTGACCGCTCTCCCTCAGCTCTTCACCATCCTTGATGGTCTCTCGACTCGCTCTTTGCGGGTGATCGCCGACACTGAGTGGCACGACTCACCAGCCGTCTACCAAGAGGCCATCGACAACGTCCCCAAGGCCGCGTTCTCTCCCGAGGCCCACTGCTGGTGGACCACCAACGCAGCCGGGCGGCTCGTCCACCTCCTGTCCATGGCCCGAGCAGACGCTCTCTCCGCACAGCGAGAGGCCCAGCGCGCCCAGACCCCGTGGCGGTAGGCCACCGCTAGCGAGGGCTCCTGCGGGTCGTCAAGTCATCGTCAATGCGGACGTGATCAGGTTTCAGGCAGCCTTGCCATAGACAGCACCCTCAGCATCGATGAGACTAAACTGCCATCTCCCTCGACGGCACCCAGTCCCGCCCGATGACATGATCTTCGGCAAGCAGACGGCTCGTCACCAACCTGCGGCGGGCGCTCTCCGATATCCCGGGTGTCTCGATACCGATGCCGAACAGCACTGCATCCTCCCCACGACCACATAGCCGCCACCTGTCCTCGCCGTCCGAACCGACGAGCGCAGGTGTAAGTGCCAGGCCGCACGGAAGATTTCAGTGGGCGGGACTGTGACCTGGGCACTGAAATCTTCCGTGCGGCGACTCATGGCTGTCCGGGCGCACTGGTTGCTTTGGTGTCCGGTGGCTGCGGCGCTCTGCCGTCTCTGACCGTGGGTGCGCTGGAGTCAGCGTTTGACGCGGTTGCGGACGGCCAGGACCGCCAAGCCCAACAGGATCGGCTCGGTCACGCGGGACACCATCTCGATGTAAGTGCCGGTGGTGGTCAGGTCCTGGCCGGAGGAGCGGAACACCACCGAGTTGAGCGTGACGTTCAGGGCCTTCTCGAAGCGCTCGCCGGTGACCCTGTCCCCGGTGGGGTTCTGGGGATCAGCTTTGTCGATCTCGAAGGTGACTCTGCCGCCGCCGGGCGGTACGGTTTCGGTCGCTTCCTGCTTCGGGGAGCCCTTCGGGAGCCCGAAGCCCATCAGCAGCATGATGGTGAGGAGCATGGCGGCAGCGAGCCACCCACGGCTCGAGAGGCACTCAGGCCGTAGCCGGACAACGCCCAGTAGGCGGTCAGGAGGTTCCCGGCCTGTGGCCCCTGGCCCCGGAGACCTGGGACGAAGACACCTTCTACGGCCTCATCGAGGTCTTCCACGACCTCGTCAGCCGTCCCCGGATGCGGCGCTACCACGACTTCTGCAACTGCGGCTGGCACCACTCGGAGTTCCACAACGGGCCGACCCGCATCCTGTACCGCGCGAAGGTCAACGAACTGCTTCGCGCTGTCGGCACCGAGTACGAGCTGGCCGCGGAGGGCGAGGACCTCGGCCGCCTGGTTGCCGTCACCGACGACGCCCGCGGCCAGCTGATGCACCACGCCCTCAACGACAGCCCACCCGACATCACCGCTGGCGTCCGCCACGCCATCGCGCTCTACCGCAGCCGTGATGCCTCACCCGAGAGTAAGCGGTCGGCCATCTTCAACCTTGGCCGCATCCTCGAAGAGCGCCGCACTCTGATCAAGGACCAACTCGGCAAGGACGAAGGCACCCTCTTCGAGATCGCCAACCGATTCGACCTGCGTCAGCGCCGAGCCGACCAGCGCGGTGAGTACGACGAGGCGTTCCTCGACTGGATCTTCTGGTGGTACCTGAGCACCGTGGAGCTGACCATCCGGCTGATCACGTCGCACAGCGCCTTCTGACGCTGGCAGTTCAGCTGCCGGCCCCGGCGGTGCGAGCGATTGCGAGCCGTCGGGACCTGGGTATACCGGTTGTTGTGCTCCCGCGCTGGGTTCTGGCTCATGACTTTCGATGGTGCTGTCTGCAGTAGCGGCGAACCGGGAATCGACCCGCGTGAGACCTGGGGCGAGTTAAGTGATGCATGAGGCGGAGCAAGCCAGGTGAAAACGTCCTCTTAGGTCTCGTCTGCTTCCCGCCACTCCAGGAAGCCGTCATCGTCTGTGCAGGGGTACCACTGGCCCCACATATCAAAGCGGGCGGCATGCAGAGCGTTGCCAGCTGCTTGCATGAGATGAGTCAGCGTCAGGAATGCCGGGTTGTCATCGAAGGATCCGCCGGAGTCGACATCGAATATGCCGATCTTGCCAAGGGTCTCATCCTCGACCTGGCTGATGAACAAGAGGTTGCCGCTCTCGTCATAACAGACAGGAATCCACTTCGGGTTCCAGACCAGATGTTCACCCGGTAAGGGGTTGGGGAACTGATGGGGGCGTTCCTGGTGCTGTTCTCTCAGCTGCTGCGTGCGGCGCTCATCGGCTGCCACCATCTGCCGGTATTCGTACTCGATCTGCCGAGCGGTGGCGAATCGGTAGAAAATGGGCAGGATCAGCTCTCCTGACCCATCGTGTCGCAGGAGCGACTCTCGAAGCTCGTCCGGACAAGGCATGCCCAGCTGTCGCTCAACGGCGGCCAGATCATCGTGGCTGGCTGGCTCGGGAAGTGACGCGTGTGTTGCGGGAGCCTGACTCCGTAGCCACTCCTCGATCCCATACCAGGCGTCATTGATCGTCATGGCAGCATCGTCGCGCGGCTTGCTCTAGCACCGCAAGAGAGGCGTTGTAGTGGCTCCACCCCGCTCGTGGATATCCTCGTGTTTGCGCGGTGTTCCGCCGCCGTGGGTGCGTGACTTTCCCTCTTGCGTGGCGCCACGCACCCACCTCTCACCTCATGCGCAGGGCGGGCCAGCCTTCATTGAGAAGGTTCCGGCAATGGGGGGCGAGTTGGGGCGGCATGCAAAGGTCGTCGCTCTACTGGGCCTACTAGCGGAGTAGGACAGTTTGGCCTTGGACCTTAGCGTTCCGGTGGAGATCAGCTTGAACGAGACGAAGCGGGGTCTGTAGATGGTGGGATCGCGGAAGTGGGCACCCTCCGGGGAGACCCTTGTGTCGAAGTTGTTGACATTGTAGGACAGGGTCCATCGGTCTCCGGAGGCTAGGGAGGGGTGGACGTGCGCGTTGTAGGAGAAGCACCTGCCGTCTTCTTCCTTACCTGCGGCCACGCAGTCCCCGAAGGGCACGGGGCCCCCTTCGGGCATCCGGTAGACCTCGTCATGACCCACCCATGATCCGAACGGTCCGTATGGATCGCAGCCTTGCCACATTCTAATTTTTCCGCTGAATGCTTCGGTGCTGTCCTGGCTGACCAAGACGAAGTTGCCATTGTGCGGGGTCACGCTGTATTCGTTGGCGATTCCGACCGTCGTGTCGTTCCCTTCGGTCTCACCATACATCCACGCGCCTTTTTCGGTGTTGAGATACTGCCACTTGCTAGCGTCGGCAATGTTGCTCCCCTTGACGCGGGCGACTCTCATCTTCTTGTTCACCGGTGCGTCATTGACGCCGTATATGTACGTGTAGCCGTCGTCGCTTTGCTTGGGTGACATGACTGCAGCACCCCACTGCACGTCAGCTCTGGAGGGGAGGGGTGCTATGGACTCTGGAGACGATAGGTCGCCGGGGTCGAAGGTGGCGACTAGTGCCCGATAGAAGCCGAAGTCCCAGGCGCCGTCGCCGAACTTGTACCACTCGTGGAACACAACTTGCAGCTTTTTCTTTCCTCCCACATCGGCCACGAGGGCGTCCCCCAGCCAGTACCAGTGGTTGTCTGCCGGAGGTGGCATGAGCGCAGTTGGATTGCCGGTCGTGCCGCCCGCGGTCGTTTCCAGGTTGTCGCCGACTTGGCTGACGATCGAGCTGTTGATGAAGGGGGCGTTCGTGGGTCTTGTGCCGTCGGCCTTCAGAGGGCCCAGCCACGTGTCGGAGAATAGCCAGAGTCGGCGTCCGTCCGGGAGGGTGACGCTGTATGTCGAGTCACCGCCGGTCCAACCACGTGCGGTAGTCGAAGCGTATTTATTGAACACGTCCTGCGGATACGCCGCGGTTTCCACTTGCTTCGCTTCCACCAGGGTGGAGTCGTCACAGCTGCTGTACTTGACGGGGGCGGCAACGCCGCTAGGTGCACCGGCGCCCTGGTATGGGCTGCCGTCAGCTGCGAGCACATCGACATAGAACTTGTCCTGCTCGATGATGCGCTGGCTGTTGTAGAAGGCGCTGAGGTGATCGCCACCCACTCGGTTTTGTTCCCGGTCGATGACTTCGACGGAGAAGTGCTTAGTGGCCGAGCCGCCGACGGATGAGCCTTGCCAGGTCGACTGGAAGGGGTACTCATCGCACTGTTTGGTGTTTCCTTGCGAATACCCCCTGCCCCAATATTCGCGACAATAGCGTGCAGACTTGTCGTTGTTGGCCTTCTTTGATGCGGCATGGGTGAGACGTTCCAAGGGCTTCCCGGTCTTCCGGGACCCTGGGATGGACTTGCCATCTGGCGAGATGGGGAGGGTGAGGTCTGACTGGTTCTGAGCCTTCCAGACATGGTTCGCTTCCTCTATGACATCTGGAGTGGCCTTCAGCCAGAACTGCGAGATGACGTCAGGGAAAACGCATCCGTGGTAGTTAACCGAGGGGGACGAGTCGCAGCGGAACCCGCTTTCCGGGCCGAGGATGAGACTGTCTGTATTCGCAGGGTTTCCCAGGACTTGAGATGTCAATGTGAAGTCGCCGTACGCAATTCGTTCCGTGTCCGTGGCGGTGCCCGGCGGGAGGGTGAAGTCGATGTTGGTGCTGAGCCCACCAAATCGCGACCAGTCACCCAGAGTGAAAGTGTCCCCAGTCTCAGGTCCGGGTTTGCACGTGGTGTTGCTGTTCGTCGTGGAGCAGTCCGGGGCGAACCGCAACTGCTTGGTCAGGTCAGGGGGCGGCGTCGATATTACGGCCTGATCGAGCATGACCCAGGCGCGGATCTTGCGATCTTCCGTTGCATTCGACCCCTGGTTGCCCATTCCCATCATGGACATACGGAAGCTGACAGATCCCACAGTCTTGCAGCTGGGGTCACATCGAACGTCTTCCACAGTGAAGATCCCGACCTTGCACCAGGTGAAGTGAGCGAGGGTGTCCTCGCCGCCTGTTGAGGGCGCCATCGCGTCCCAACATTCGCTCATGTTCACCGCGTCTGCTGCTCGGGTCCTTTGGGGGAGCGTCTTCACGTAGTCGGTGCGACGTTTCGCCTCTGCCGAACTCTCTGGGCTGACATGTCCCCGCTTCTGCACCCCTGGCTGGGGGGTTTGAGCACCTTGCGGCATAGCGAATCGAGTTTTGGTGAACTCGCGCACATCGTCTGTCACGGCACTGGCCGGAAGAGCTGTCAGCATCAATGCAACGACCGTGACCAGCGCCGAGACCCAACAATATCTTCGCAATCTCCATCCCTTCATCGCAGGCAGGTCGAGCACTGCCCTCGGACCCGGCGTCAAGTGGCGCCTTTCGGCTGTCGCTTGACTGCATGTGGGGGGATGAAAAGATCATTCAGTGAGGCTGAGTCGGTGCATACGCGAACCCGTGCCGGTGTCAGGTGTGGGGAGTTCGGGACCCGGGGCCTCTAGAAGTACTTAGCCACCTAGTGACGACGTACGGGCGTGCCGCAGGTGGGCGTGCTTTACAGATTACGTGTACAAGTCAGGTTCGAATGGCTGTACGTCAGCTTTGACCGGAACACGCTGGTCGGCTTGAAGTGGCCGCCCTGTCTCTCTCGCCGTCCGGCCACCGCGGTTCGCTCGAGCGCTGTTGCACTGGGCAGCATGCGGAGGGGGCCGGTTCGTTTCGAGTGGCTGGCTGACCTGGGTGTTTGCCGGTGCGGTCTGGTCGGGGGTGCTCGGTGAGGAGGGTGGGGTGATTGTGTTCTTGCTGGAGGAGTTGGAACGACGCGAGGCCGTGATCCGGGAACGCGTGGCCGAACTGGCGAAGGCTCATGATGGGGCTGGCCTGCTGACGCTGGTGTGGCCACAAGGTGAGGAGCTCATCTATATCTGCGGAGGCTGAGTTCGGGCAATTGGCAGGTTCACGGTGCGGGTGCTGGCCGAGCGCATCGAGCAGCTCGGCGTACAGGCGCGGGCGCTGGAGCAGCGCCTGGCGGACTTGATCGGGACGCACTACCCCCGCCTCATGGCCTCCGTCGGGGTCGGTCCGCACAGCGCAGCCGTGTTGTTGACGGCCCTGGGTGACAACAGCGAGCGCATGCGAGGCGAGGCTTCGTTCGCGGCGTTGTGCGGGGCAAGCCCTGTTGAGTACTCATCGGGGACTCGGCAGCACCGTCGGCTCAACCGCGGCGGCAACCGGCAGGCGAATGCTGCTGCCCTGCACCGCATTGTGCTCACCCGGCTGCGCTGGGATTCGCGTACCCAGGCGTACTACGAGCGACGGGTGGCGGAGGCTTTCGGACCTGGCCGCACCGGCCGGGCTTCGCTGCGGCCGCCGGGTGGATGAATGATGTCGTGCGGCCGACGCGAGGCGGGAACGGTGTCGAAGACGCAGGCCACCGTCGCCATCCTCTTGCGGTTGGGCTTCTCGCCGGGGGCGAGGCGTCCGCGTCGCCCAGCCGCCGCGCTCTTGGCCGCCGCCCGCCGGGTGGCCTCGCGTAGGGCTTCGGGGCGCATCACGACTCCCTTCCCATCGACCTGGATGACCAGGGGCATTTCGCGGGTGCACGGGGTGGAGATCTTCGCCGTGTAGTAGGCGCCGATCTCGACCGCGGAGGCGACCAGCAGCTCTTTGAGGCGGCGCTTGCCCAGCACCTTGCCGCATCGTCGGTCGATCGCGGCGGCGGCCTGGTCGTATGAACCGCGAACTGCTTCCAGGACCGCGAGCCGGGCCAGTCCTCGTGAGTGCCGGCCAGCGGGCAGCGACAACACTTCGTCCGCTGGATGCACGTTGGCAAGACCCCGGCCGCGATAGGCGATCCGGGTCACCCGCACCGGCCCGAACACACAGGTCAGCAGTCGACGGTGGCCCGTCTCCCGCCAGGTCCGCGGTTGCCCTTCGGGACCGAGCACCAGGGGCTGCCCTCCATCCGCTCGCACCGTGTCCTCCTCCTTCCTGGCTCGCTGATCGAGGTGGTTCCGCATGAGTTGCCGCAGCAGTTCGCGTCCCAACCGTTCGAGCTGCGCTCCCAGTTCGTCATGCGGCATGTCCGCTGCCGGACCGCCGGCCAGCGTCGAGATGATGCGTTCGAAGGCATCACGGGAGGCGGAGTACGGATCAGGCTCGGGTAAGGCGTCGTACGGTTCCATCGAAGGCTCTTCTTCGCGAGTGATTCGTTCAGGTTGGCACCTACGAATCTACGAAGAAGAGCCCTTTGCTTACTGGGAGTTGGCCCGATCCCGACCTGGGCCTCGTCGAGCGAGGGTGAACTGTCCCGGCGCGTCCTCGTCCAGCCAGCCCCGCTCCACCAGCCGCTTCAGTTTCCCCCGAGTGCCTTCGATCTTCCCGGTCGTCGTCGGCAGACCGATCCTCGGCACGATCTGCTTGGCCTGTACCGGCCCTGGTGCATCAGTGATGATCTCCACGATGTCCCGGTAGATATCCGGCAATACCGCCGCGACCAGGCCCTCCCGCCACGGCGGCACCATCATCGCTCCGACGCCGTGAGGCACCGACGTCTCGTCCGACTCCGGCGCATCCCCCGCCGCGTCGTGCGGTTCGGCCTCTGCGGCCGACAACTCCGCCAGCACCTGCGCGACGGCCTCCCGCGTGATCTCCAACCGCAACAGATCCTCCCGCGCCCGCTCCAGCCGGAGGACCAACTCCGCAGCCTCAACCTGGAGTTTCTCCACATCGCGTCGAGCTGCAGCCTCCCGCGCCTGCAGTTCCGCCGGCAAAGACACCATGGCGACCACCTCCACCACCACGGTAGGGACGAGGAGCCCCAAGCACAGCCCTAATCAGCTCGAAGCCCCAGCGGCCGTGTGGTGGCGAGCGTGGTGGGCAAAGACGGTGGGGAGGTACGGCCTGAAGAGGACGCACTGTGGTCGGACAGTGAACGAGTTCAGCTGCGAATATATTTGCCCGCCCGGAGTACGAATTCGTCGAGCGCCTGTTTGGCCCGTTCGACGCTGTCTTCCAAGCTTGGCCTGTCCGCCGCCTCCGCCATCAACCTGGTGGCTTCAAGTGCTCCTTCTGCGAGCTGAGTAAGACTTGGATCATCAGTGACGAGGTGGACCCGGAATAGAGCTTGTTGCGCCACCATGCGGCGGTAGTAAGCCTCAGCCTGCGCTTCGACAAGCGTCGTACTGTCTCGGTCTTCCGTTTTTCGGTGGAACGGGTCGTACTGCGCTCGGCGGTAGGCGACGACGGCTTCGGCAAAGCCGCTGAAGGCAGTCAGGCGTTCTTCCCGGGTCAGGCGTCTCCAGGTGAAGGCTTCGGCTCGGTCCACCGTCCTGCGCTGAAAGAGGAATGTGAGGAAGGATCCAAGCAAGGTCCCTGCAACCGCTACGAGGCTTGCTAAAGCACCATCCACACGATCAGTTCAGCACGGATTGTCTGCCTGTGACCAGCCCCAGGCCCACACCAGTACGAGCCCGGGTCGGGCTATCTCTGGACCGTGGGAAGATGCTCAGCGATGACAGACGATGGCAACTACCAGCCGTCCAACCGATCTTGGATATGACTGGTGGAGCGACCTGCGGCTTTCGATCGACGGGGCCGTACCTCACGCGCTCGTTTTGACAAAGCCCCAGCTCAGCCAGTGCCTCCAAAGGAGCTACACCCAAGTCTTTTCCGGCCACGACGGTCGGCTACCGTCGGCTGCTCGCCTGGGCTCGCAAGTTGGGCACGGTGCGCCGGGCCGGAGTGGAGGGCACCGGTACCTTTGGCGCGGGCCTGTCGCGCTACCTGCTGGCGCAGCAGGTCGTGGTGTTCGAGGTGAACCGGCCCGCCCGCCCGGCTCGTCGACTGCTCGGAAAGTCGGACCCGCTCGACGCACAGCCGACGCGCGGGCCGTGCCCAGCGGTCGCGCCCGGGCCCGGGCGAAGACCGGCGACGGTCCGGTGCAGAGCGCCCGGATGTTCAAGATTGCCAAGGATTCCGCGGGCAAGGCCCGTACCCAGGCGATCAACCAGCTCAAGGCTCAAGGCCGTCCTGGTCGTAGCCGACCCGGTCCTGCGGGAGCCACTATCCGGCCTGGGCAACCGCGCACTGTTCCGCATCTGCGCACGCCTCAGCCTGCGCGAGGGCGAGGCAGGTGGGAGTGATGAGGACCCTTTAGCCGAGGCCACTCTCATAACGCTGAGCATGCTGGCTCAGCGCATCGAGCAGCTCACCGGGCAGATCGACGAGCTGAATCAGCGACTGACCGGGCTCGTTGAACGTCATGCCCCGCAGCTGCTCGGGCCGGTGGGTATCGGCCCGGACTCCGCTGCCGCGCTCCTGATCACCATGGGCGACAATTCCGAGCGGCTGAGCACCGAAGCGTCTTTCGCCGCGCTATGCGGCGTCAGCCCCATCGAGTACTCCTCGGGCGGCCGGAGCTCGCGCCGACTCAACCACGGCGGCGACCGGCAGGCGAACGCCGCTCTGCACCGCATCGTTTTCACCCGCCTGCGCCACGATCCGCACACCCAGGCGTACTACGAACGCCGCACCCGGGAGGGCAAGACTCGGCGTGAGATCATCCGATGCCTCAAGCGATATGCCGCCCGCGAGGTCTTCAACCTGGTCAGAACGGTCTCTGCAGACCCCCCGTTATTGTGACATGTGAGGACCCCCGTCGGCTTGCTCCGACGGGGGTCCTGCGTAGACGGGACCTAATACGACTACGCTCCGGCGGGGTGTCGTTCACCGTCGCACGGATCGTTCGAGGTATGACCACGGACAACCCGGACCGTCGGAACCAGTGGCAACGGAATGAACGTCCTTGTTATACCTGCGGAAAGGCTGGCCAGGGGGAAGGTGGACGGCATGATACGGCCGTGGAAGATCGTGCTGATCATGGTCGGGGTGGCCTGCATCGCGGCGACGCCGATGGTGTGGTTGCTGAATGGCTCGGGGACCGGTGAGCTGGTCGGGGCGTCGTTGCAGGTCGGCACCGGGGTCGCAGCGCTGGTGTGGGCGTGGCTGCAGCCCTGGCAGGGGGACTCGGCCACGGATACCGGCCAGGCGAATGCGTCCGGTGGTGGGTCGGCGCACACCGGGATTCGCAGGCCCGGTGGGGCGGGCACGGGATCGGCGCGGGTGGATCGGACTGGTGACGCGACGGCTGACGGGTCCGGCAGCAGTGCCGGTACCGGGATCGACTACAGCTAGTCTCGGGGAGCGGGTTGATGGAGGACGAGAACGGGTCCGGCGACGCCCAGCCGGGCGCTGAGGTGCGGGACAGCGGCGACGCCCGCGCGACGGACGGCGGCACCGCGATCACCGGAGTCAGCGCGGCGACGGCGGCTGGCGCGCCCGGCTCCGTCTCGGTCAGTGCGACGGGGGCGGCGTCCGCCTCGCACGGTGGGGTGGCAATCACTGGGTACGTGGCGGGCGATGTCCGTGTGACGCTGCCGTCCCTACCAGCCCGCTCGGTGCAGGACTCCGTCCTGCCTCGCGAACGGCGCTCGCGCCTGTTCGGGCGCGAGGCGGAGATCTCCGCCGGCCTCGACCCGCTAAAGCGTGCGGGCGACGGCCGGGCGGCTGTTGTGGTGACCGGAGCTCCTGGCATCGGGAAGAGCGACGTCGCCCTGCGCATGTCCCGGCTGGCCGCGGAGCGGTACCCGGACGGCCAGTTCCACATCAATCTCGCGCTGTCGACCGGACCCACGGACCTCGTGTCGTCGATACTCCATGCGCTCTATCCGCCCGAGCCTCCTCTGCCGGACCGCCGTGACCAGCAGCTAGCGCTGCTACGGAGGACGCTCGCCGACAAGCGCGTTCTGCTGCTCGTCGACGACATCGTCTCGGAAGAGGCGCTCCTTGAGATCCTCTCCATCGACGGCCCGTTCGCGCTGGTGGGGACCAGCCGAGTCAAGCTCAGCGGACTGAGCGGCCTAGTCCGCCTCATCGATCTCGGTCCACTGCCGGCCGCGCCCAGCGAGGAGCTCGTACGGTCGGTCGCCGGCCCCGGCCGGCTGACCGGCAAGCAGACGGCCGCGCTGTCCGCGGCGTGTGCCGGTCACCCGCTCGCCCTGCACATCGCCGCGGCGCACCTGGCCCGTCGGCCCCGCGTGAACGCCGACCGCTACCTGTCCGAGATCACCAACCCCGACCGCAGCGTCAAGGCCCTCGTCGCCGGCCAGACCGCGCTGCAGCCCGTGTTCCAGCAGAGCTTCGACGCGCTCGAACGCGACCAGGCACAGGTTTTCTCCGCGCTCGGCGTCCTGCCGCACATGTCGTTCACTGTCGACGTCGTCGCCGCTGGCATCGCACGGCCACCGCTAGAAGAGCTCGACGAAGACAACCTCACGGACACGGCCGCGCTCCTCGACACCCTGGTCGAACTCAACCTCATTGAGCAGCTCGACGACGACCGATTCGTGATGCACGAAATTCAGCACCGCTTCGCCCGGCTGACGTCCGCGCAGTGGTCAGGGAAGCAACGGGCGGATGTCGTCCATCACGCCTGTCTCGTCACAGCCGCCCGCGTGCGGTCTTCTACCGATGCGATCGGTTTCCTGGACGAAGAGGCGACCGTCCCCGCCGAGAGCAGTACCGAAGCGTTGCGGTCGCTGGACGCGGACCGTCCTGGCGCAGTTGCGCTCGTCGAGACGGCCCGGCAGTACGAGGCATGGGACCACCTGCTGCTTCTCGCCTTCGCGCTCACCGAGCACCTGCGGGTTGCCAGTCACTGGAAGGATCTGGACCGCGTCTACCAGTGCGTACAGGAGGCCGGGGAGCTGGCCGAACACACCAACTGGACGGCCACCGCGCTGTACAACCGGGCCGTGGTTGCCGGGCACCTCGGCGAGAGCCAGGATGCGGCTGACCTATTCCACCGTTGCGCCGAAACGGCGCGCGCGGCCAACGATGCCGAGCACCTGTTCATGGCGCAGCTCGGCCTGGGGACGCTGCTGATCAACCTGGGCCGGCCTCGCGACGCCATCCAGTACCTGCGAAGCGGACTGCACTACTGGCGGACCGTCGGGCATCGTCAGGCACTCGCGCTCGCTCTAGGCAATCTGGGCCAGGCGTACCTGGCGGTCGGACAGACCCGCAGGGCCGAGAACTACCTGCGCAACAGCCGGGACCTGAGCCGGAGCAGCGGCTTGGGTGAGATGCTCGCCACCCGGTCGATTGCCAAACTGCTGAGCAGCACGGGCGGCCAAGCGGAGGCGGCGGAGGAGTCCGTCCGGGACATCGAGCGGGCACGGGCAATCGGCAGCCGAGAGTGGGAGGCGCGGGCGCTGATGGACCTCGCGGCGGTCCCGGCCAGTGCCCGGCCGGAGTCGGCTCCTGCGGAGCCGCTCGAGGCCGCTCTCTCCATCCATCAGGAGACTGGTGACGTGCAGGGCCAGGTCCGGGCGTTGTTCCGGCTCGGTGAGGATGCCGCGCACCGCGCTGACCTCGACCGGGCCGCGACCTACCTCGCGCAGTGCGCCGAGCTCGCCATCGGAATCGGCGACCATCAGCATGCGGCGCGTTCCCTGACCTATCTCGCCTCGTACAGCGGCGGCATCGGGCATCACGAGACCGCGGAGTCGCAGTTCAAGGTCGCGTCGGACATGGCCCAAGAGTCCGGTAGCCCGGTACTTCAAGCAGATGTCCTGCGGGAGCGAGCCCAGTTGCTGTGGCACCGGGGGAGGATCGGAGACGCCGTCCGCCTACTGACCGAAGCGGAGCAGTCTCTCGCCGCTACTGACGAGAGTCGGGCGCTCGCCCAGGTGCGGGCGGCGCTGGGCGAAGCCCTGGTCGTCGCGGGGCAGTGGCAGGACGGCGCCCGCATGCTGCGGTCGGTAGTCTCCGACTTCAGCGACGCCGCCTCCCCCCGCACCCGGGCCCGGGCGACGCGCGCCCTGGCCGTCCTCCACTCGCGACGCGGCCAGCACACCGAAGCCCTGTCTGCGATCACCACGGCACTCAACGACTGCGAGCGACACGACGACGTCAACGGCGTCCTGCACTGCCGGATGGCACTGGGCAACATCCACGCACGGGCCGGGCGGTGGGCCGAAGCAGCCGATCAGTACGAACAGACCGCGCGAGCCGCTGCCGAGCACAAAGATCTCCATGTCCTCCTCTCCGCCCGCGCGCAGGCCGCGACATGCATGCTGCATACCGGCAACCGGGACGAAGCCGTTGCTCTGATGACCAAGAACATCCCGCTCGCCGAAAAGCTCGGCATGGACAGCGTGCTGACATCCCTCCACACCAACCTCGGCGCTTGCCACGCCGAGGCCGGCGACCACCCCGCCGCGGCCGCGTCCTTCCGCACGGCCCTGCAGATCACCGAACGTCTCGACGACGGCCCCCTGCGCGCCACCTGCCTGTTCAACTTGGCCCGTGCCGAGAAAGCCCTCCACGCGCCGGAGGCCGCGCGTTCCCGCGCCCGGCGGGCCTTCGCGCTCCACCAGGCGCTCGGCAACTGGCCGGAGGCGGGCGAGACGCTGGTCTTCCTGGGCGCACTCCACCAGGAGACGGACCCGGACGGCACCGTGCCCAGCCCCGTGGAGCTCGTGGGCGACACGCCAATCGACCTGCGCGTCCTCGAATCACTCCGCGCTCGCGTCCTCCGGGACGGTCGCGACGACGCCGTGGCGCCGTCACCTAACCTGCCCCGGCTGCGCAGCGTGCGGATCTCCGCCACCGTGCAACAGGCGTTGTCCGCATTCGACCTGGAGTCGCTCACGCTTCGGTACGCCACCTCCCGGCAGTACTGCACTATGTGCAACCTGATCATCGACGAGTCCGGCGAGGCCGAACTCCTCTACCTCCGCCACCCGGATGTCCACCACCCGATGCTCCGGCTCGCGCACACCCACTGCCACCTCTCCGACGTGATCGAACTTACCGGCCCGGCCCCCGATCGCTCCCCTGATCGCTTCGACGCCGAATGCATCCTCTTCGGCGGCGACCGTGCCGGAGTCGTCCTCGACTGCCACGGCGGCTGGGGAGCGATCAACGGCAGCCGTCGCATCGAGGACGTCGCCCTCCGGCTCTTCCTGGAGTCGGGCTTCACCAACCTGCGCACCCTGTACACCGAAAACGGGGGCAAGCCCCTCGACCCCCGCGAACTGCCGCCCGTCTCCGACCGGGACCTTCAGGCCCGCCTGGTCGACAACAAACTCACCCTCAGCAGCCCCCACGGCGACCTCCTGCCCGGGCTGCCGCTCAACTTCTTTCCTCACTGGTACGAGCGGACCCACCAGGGCTCGCTGATCGTCGTCGCCGGCCGGAACCTTCCGGGCATGGTGGCGGACGACCCCACGCACCTCAACCGCGCCATCCTCCTCGGGCAGGCTGTTGGCGCAGCCGTGCCGCTCACGGTGGTGCGGCCACGCAGGAATGCGCCGTGTCCATGCATGATGCGGCGGGGGCGGAAGTTCAAGCACTGCTGCAGTGGGCGGGAGGGGAGGGCGGTGTCGGCGAGCGGGGGTGATGTGACCGCCCGGCCATGATGAACCTCGTTGTCCGTTGCGATCGGCGACTGCGGCGAGTTTGATGCGGACGTTCGCTGCGACCAGATCGTCCTTGTCCCGCACCCGCTAGCTGTCCCGCAGCGCCCGCTCCAACAGCGGCACCGCCCGTGCCGGATCAGGCACCGACAGATAGGCGTAGGTAGGGGAGTTGCGCGAGGACAACTCATAGGGATGGTCCTCGCCCATGACTTTCTCGAACACTCCCAAGGCTCGACGGATATATGCCATAGCCGACAAGGACAGTCCTTGGTACGCAAGGCAGAGGCCGGAAGTAAAAAGAATTCTGGCGACACCGGCTTCGGCGCCGCCCTCGGTGTGGTCGGCCAACACGCCTATGCGGGCCCGAAGATCTCGCTACAAAGGCCATGTTTCAGAGGTATGCGGTGTGCGAGGCAGCACGTTTTTCAATTGGCTGATTGCCAGTTCACGGGGCTCGGGAATGAGGTCCGCAGTGCGACGTCGATCGTCGGCGTCTCCAGTGCTTGCAATGCTCTGCACGAGGCTCCTGGCTGTGCGGGACGGGCCTATTCGTTGACGATCCCGGTGATGGCGGTGGATCCGGGGCCGGCGGCCTCCGCGTCTCCCGTGTGCGTGACCTTCGACGGGCCGGGTTGGCTACTGCTGGCGTTCCGGATTCCAGTGATCGCGCTGCTGCCGTCGCGGGCCGTCGCGTTGCCGGTGTCGATGGCCGTGTCGCCGACCGAGGCGGTGAGGGACTCAAGGAGCGCGCGCAACTCTGCTGCCGCACCGGACTGTTCGGTCCCTTCGAGGCGGTCCAGCAGGGCCTCGAACCGTCCGGCCCAGAGCCCTTCCTGCCGTGCCCGCTCCGCGCTGGCATCGCCTGACAGCGGGGGCGCCAGGGCTTGCGCGGTGCGATCGAGCCGCACGAGCTCCGCCCTCACGCGCTCGGCGTCACCGCGGCCGACCAACTCCGCGGCACGACGCTGCGTCACGGGCCAGATCGCGGTACCCACGGCCCGGACCACTGCCCGTCCGCCTTCTGTCGCCAGTGCCGTCAGCTCTTCAAACAGCATGCTCGCCCCCATTCGCGGCCGCACGCCGCAGGACAACCTCTCACGACTCACCCGTGTACACGTTCGGAATTGTCGAGAAGTTTCCGCGGCGACAAGGGCGCGAGCGCGTGCCGCATCTCCGAACGGTCCGACAGGGCCACAGCCTGACTCGCCCGCTGATTGTGCACAGCACCGGATCCAGCGCCCTCGGAGGGGCCAGGGGGAACGCGGCGAGCTGCCGAGTACATGAGCACGGGGGGCAGTTCGGTGCCTCGGGAGTGCGACAGGCGCGCCCAAGTTGAAGTAGGGCGGCACGAGAAGCAGGTCCCGGCCGCCGATGTGCACGTGGCGTGCGACGGGATCGTCGACTATGAGGATCGGAGGACACCAGCGCACGCCGTCGGACAGGCCGCGCAGGGGGGCCGCCGATGCCGTCGTCGAGCATCGTCGGTCGCGGAGGAAACGGTCGGCTCTCCGTGACTCCATGGCAGAGTGCTGCTGCAGACGATCGAAATCAGGCGGTGGACCAGTTCCGGGGTGCACGTCGCGGGCATCGACCGCCGACGGCAGAGGGCTCGGGCACCGCTCGTCTGGGCGAATTGCGCGGGATCAGCGTGGGCTCAGCGTGAGTTCGCGTACCGGCGCCCTCAGCCTTGTGTTCTCGGGAGATCCTGCTAGGCAAGTTGCAGTCCTGCGGCGACATCACCGCTGCCTCGGTCGTGTGCCAACCCGAACGATTGTCGCCGAGCGCGGCGCGTGCCCTGCGTTCCGCCTCCTCACGTACCGGGGCGAGTTCGCGGGTGCCGTGCCGCGGATGGCCCACCGTGCCCCAGAGGGCGAGCCCGGCGGAGCTGGTCGGCGGCGGAGCCTCTGCCCACGAGCAGCCCCGCCCTCTGAACGCGCCACTTATCTTCGTGCGCTGTTGTGGTCGGCTGCGATCAAGTTTTGGGTGTTGCGTGAGGGGGATTGAGCATGTTCTGCGGCCCCTGAGCGGGGGTGGTAAGGGGGCGGGAGGATGGGTGGGTGCTGTCCCGGGTCTGGGGTCTGACTCATGACATTTCTGACCGAGGTGTCCTGGTGTCACAGTGTCGGCTGTTGGCCGGGGATGGTGCGTTGTCGGTGCCGGGCTGGCGGGGTGTGTCCCGATAGGGGCCTGTCGAGTGTTGTGGCGTCCTCACGATTCTGACCGTCTGACGCGACCCGGTACCGGCGACGCGACATGTCATCGGACCGGAAGGAGAGGAACGGGCATGTCCAGTTCGATCGTGCCCAGTACGTTGCCTGCTCCCAAGACCCGCCGTCGTCGCCCGGCGGGGGAGGTGGTTCTGGGAGTGGATACGCACCGGGATGCCCACGTAGCCTCGGTGCTCTCCATGACGGGGGCAGTCCTTGCCACCGACGAGTTCCCGGCCACCGCGGCGGGATACCGAGCTCTGCTGAAGTGGGCCAGGAAGTCGTGAGCCGTGAGGCGGGCCGGGGTGGAGGGGACCGGCTCTTTTGGGGCGTCCTTGTCGCGCTATCTGCTGGCTCAGGGCGTGGACGTGTTTGACGTGAATTGGATGGACCGGGCGGATCGTCGGCGGCGCGGTAAATCGGATCCGCTCGATGCTCAGAACGCGGCGCGAGCCGTGTTGAGCGGGCGGGCCCGAGCCCGGGCCAAAACGGGCGACGGGCCGGTGCAGATCGCGAGAATGTACAAACTCACGAAGGCATCGGCCGTCAAAGCCCGCACCCAGGCCATCAATCAGCTCAAGTCCGTGCTCATTACTGCTGATCCCGCTTTACGGGAAGAAATGGCCGGACTGGGCAATGCCGAACTCCTCCGTACTTGTGCGCGGTTCGCGGACGCGAGCAGTTGCGAGGAGATCGGCGAGGAGTCGGTGCTGCAGGCCACTCGGATCACGTTGGGTTGGCTGGCTTGCAGGATTGGACAGCTCTCCGAGCAGATCCGGGATGTGGAGACTCGTCTTGCCCGGCTCGTGGAACGGTATGCCCCGCAGCTGCTCGACGTGGTGGGGATCGGCCCGGACACGGCGGTCACGTTGCTGATCACGGTGGGGGACAATCCGGAACGGCTGGACAGCGAGGCGTCGTTCGCCGCGCTGTGCGGTGTCAGCCCTGTCGAGCGCTCCTCGGGACGCCGGCAGTTCCGTCGCCTCAACCGCGGCGGTGATCGGCAGGCCAACGCCGCGCTCCATCGCATCGTGTTCACCCGTCTGCGGGTCGACCCGCGCACTCAGGACTATTACCAGCGCCGGATCAAGGAGGGCAAGACCCGTCGCGAAATCATCCGTTGCCTCAAACGCTACGCTGCCCGGGAGGTCTTCCACCTGGTCAAACAGCTACACCCAGCACCCCGCTCATAGGGGCTGTCGTGACAGATGAGAGGGTCTGGCGGGTGAGTGAGACACCGATGAACACCCTGCAATACCGCTTTGACGGGCCGGAGGACGCCCCGGTCCTGATCCTTGGTGCCTCACTGGGTACCACCTGGCATATGTGGGATCGGCAGATACCCGAGCTGATCCGGCAGTGGCGGGTGTTCCGCTTCGACATGCCCGGTCACGGCGGCGCGCCCGCCCACCCGTGCGGGTCCGTCGGCGAGGTCGTCGACCGGCTGCTCGCCACGCTCGACGAGCTCGGAGTGCACCGCTTCGGGTACGCGGGCTGCGCCTTCGGGGGCGCCATAGGCGTCGAGCTCGCGCTCCGGCACCCGCAGCGCGTCGCCTCGCTCGCGCTGATCGCCGCCTCGCCGCGGTTCGGCACGGCCGACGAGTTCCGCCAGCGCGGCGTGATCGTGCGCTCCAATGGGCTCGATCCCATCGCCCGCTCCGCCCCCGACCGCTGGTTCACGCCCGGCTTCGCCGCCGCCCAGCCCGCCATCACCGACTGGGCCGTGCAGATGGTGCGCACCACCGACCCGGGGTGCTACATCGCCGCCTGCGAGGCGCTCGCCGCGTTCGACGTCCGCGCCGAGCTGGGCCGGATCGGCGTGCCGACGCTGGTGCTCGTGGGCTCCGAGGACCAGGTCACCGGGCAGGGCGAGGCGCGCACGCTGGTCGCGGGAATTCCTGACGCGCGGCTCGCCGTCGTGCCTGGCGCCTCGCACCTCGCGCCGGTCGAGCAGCCCGCCGCCGTCACCGACCTCCTCGTACGCCACTTCTCGTCGGCCTGGCAGCCCGCCGCCGACGCGACGCTCGGCCAGTCGGCCATCAGCGCGCCGCCCGTCAAGCCCGTCATCGCCCCGCCGCCCGTCGCGCCCGTCGGCGAGATCGCCGCCATGGAGCAGCCCGAGGCCGTGCCGGGCACGGTGCGACCGGACGCGTACGACGCCGGGATGAAGGTCCGCCGCGAGGTCCTCGGTGACGCGCACGTCGACCGGACCCTCGCCGCCGCCGACGAATTCTCCGAGGACTTCCAGGAGCTCGTCACGCGCTACGCCTGGGGCGAGGTCTGGAACCGTCCCGGCCTGGACCGCCGCTCCCGCAGCTGCGTCACGCTCACCGCGCTCGTCGCGGGCGGGCACCTCGACGAGCTGGCCTTCCACACCAGGGCCGCGCTGCGCAACGGACTCACCCCGGCCGAGATCAAGGAGGTCCTGCTGCAGGCCGCCGTCTACTGCGGCGTCCCGGCGGCGAACTCGGCCTTCCGGGTCGCGCAGGCCGTGATCCGTGAGGAAACCACGCCGCAGGAGTAGGTGCAGGTGCAGGTGCAGGTGCAGGAGGAGCGGGAGTCGCGGGGGTAGCAGAATGGGAGCATGACGACTTCTGCCGACAGCCGGTCCGCCCGCGCGAAGAGCACGACGTTCACGAAGAAGTCCCACGCGTGCGTGCGGCTCGAAAAGGACGGGCGCACGCTCGTCGTCGACCCCGGCGGCTTCAGCGAGGAGGACGCCGCGCTCGGCGCCGATGTCATCCTCGTGACGCACGAGCACCCGGACCACTTCAGCGAGGACCGGCTGCGGGCCGCCATGGAGGCGCGCCCCGGCGCCGAGATCTGGACCCTCAAGTCCGTCGCGGACCAGATCTCCGCGGCCTTTCCCGGGCGCGTGCACACCGTCGGCCACGGTGACGCCTTCACGGCCGCCGGGTTCGACGTCCAGGTGCACGGCGAGCTGCACGCCGTGATCCACCCGGACATCCCGCGGATCACGAATGTCGGGTATCTGGTCGACGGCTCGGTCTTCCACCCGGGCGACGCGCTGACCGTCCCCGACCACCCCGTCGAGACGCTGCTGCTGCCCGTCATGGCCCCGTGGAACAAGATCTCCGAGGTGATCGACTACGTACGGGAGGTCCGGCCGATGCGCGCCTACGACGTCCACGACGCGCTCCTCACCGACCTCGCCCGGCCGGTCTACGACCACCAGATCGGCTCCCTGGGCGGCACGGAGCACCTGCGTCTGACGCCGGGGGAGTCGGCCGAGCTCTGACTGTCGGTGGCGCCCGGTAGGTTGGAGAACATGCGCATCGCCACCTGGAACGTGAATTCGATCACCGCCCGTCTGCCGAGGCTCCTGGCCTGGCTGGAGAGCACCGGCACCGACGTGCTGTGCATCCAGGAGACCAAGACGACGGCCGAGCAGTTCCCCGCCGCCGAGCTCCGCGAGCTGGGGTACGAGTCGGCGGTGAACGCGACAGGGCGGTGGAACGGCGTCGCACTGGTCTCGAAGGTCGGCCTCGACGACGTTGTCAAGGGCCTGCCTGGCGGCCCCGGGTACGACGGCCTGGACGAGCCCCGCGCGATCTCCGCGACCTGCGGCCCGGTCCGCGTCTGGTCGGTGTACGTGCCCAACGGCCGCGAGGTCGACCACGAGCACTACGCCTACAAGCTCCAGTGGTTCGAGGCCCTGAAGGCGGCGGTCGCCGAGGACGCGGCGGGCCCGCGCCCCTTCGCGGTCCTCGGCGACTTCAACGTCGCGCCGACCGACGACGACGTCTGGGACCCCTCGCTCTTCGTCGGTGCCACACACGTCACCCCGGCCGAGCGCGCCGCTCTCGCCGCCCTGCGCGAGACGGGCCTGACCGACATCGTGCCCCGCCCCCTCAAGTACGACCACCCGTTCACGTACTGGGACTACCGCCAGCTGGGTTTCCCCAAGAACCGCGGCATGCGCATCGACCTCGTGTACGGGAACGGCCCCTTCGCCAAGGCCGTCTCCGACTCGTACGTGGACCGTGAGGAGCGCAAGGGCAAGGGCGCGTCCGACCACGCCCCGGTCGTGGTCGACCTCGACGTGTAGCGCGCCCGGTGGACTACGGCACGAGCAGCCGCAGGTCCACCGACTCCGCCAGCGCGGCGAGCCCCGCGTCGCCCGGATGCAGATGGTCCCCGCTGTCGTAGGCGGGCGAAAGCCGCTCCGGATGCGCGGGGTCCCGCAGGACCGCGTCGAAGTCGAGCACGGCGTCGAAGTCGCCGCTCCCGCGCAGGTAGGCGTTGGCGGCCTCGCGCTGCGCGTTCGCGGCCGCCGTGCAGAGCGATTCGCCCTCACAGGGCGCGATCGTCGCCGCCACGGCCCGCAGCCCGCGCGCGTGGGCGCGGTCCGCGATCTCCCGCAGACCGGCGGTCAACTGGTCGGCGGAAGCGCCCCACCGCACGTCGTTGATCCCCTGGAAGACGACGACGGTGCGCGCCGACGTCTGGGCGAGGACGTCCCGGTCGAGGCGGTGCAGGGCGCTCACGCCGCCCGTGTCGGTGGAGACGCCGTCGCCGGGGTAGCGGTCGGCGACCACGCGGTTCGCGGAGATGCCCTGGTTGAGCACGCCGTAGCGCGGTACTTCCGACTGGTTCAGGAGCCGGGTGGCCAGGACGTTCGGCCACCGTCGGTCGGCGTCCGGCGTCGACTTCACGCCGTCCGTGATCGAGTCGCCGAGCAGCACCACGGAGCCGGGTCCGCCGCCCACGTCGACACCGGTGAGCAGTGGCCACGTCGTGATCGTCGAGGTGTACGCGGCCGGGGAGCCGTCCGCCGTGTGGTCGCCCGGGGTGCTGACGTAGGACCGCTGGAGCGCCTGGCTGTGCACGGGCGCCGTCGTCACGGGTCCGGGCAGGTGGAAGCTGACCAGAAGGCTGGTGTCGGCGGGCACGTCGAAGTCGAGGGGATCGCTGAACACCTGGGCGCCCGCCGGGATCTCCGTACCGGGAGCGCCCCGGAAGGACAGCCGCCGCGGCTCGCCCCGGGCGCCCGCCCCCGCCTCCCGCACCGCCACCGTCGCCCCGCCGATCCGCACCGGAGCCGCGGCGAAGGTGTTGTCGAGCCGGACGCGCACCCGCGGCCCGCCGGTACTGGTGTGCACGACGAGCCGCACGCTCCGGTCGGCCCAGGGCCCCACCGCTGTGTACCCGGCGGTCGACGCCGACCAGGTGCCCGTCCACCCGCGCGTCTCGGCCCGCACGGACACCGCGAAGACATGCAGGTCGGGGGCGCCGGGGTCGCGGGGCAGCCGCACCGAGGCGACCTCACGCCCGCGGGCCACCGGCACCGTCACCACGTACAGCCGTGCCCGCTCGGCGAGTTGGCCGCCGGGGGTGTTGACGTGGGGGAGTGCGACGGACTTGGTGGCGAGCGGGCCCGAGCGCCAGTCCGGGGCGGTGAGCCGGTAGCCGCCGCGCGAGCCGTCCCGGTACTGGACCGTGCCCGTGCCGCTCGCCTCGCCGCGCGTGCCCGCGACCAGGAAGGCCAGCGCGTTCCCGCGGCCGCGCACCCGCACCGCCTGCCCGTCGGCCCGTACGTTGTCCGGTGCGCCCGGCGCGGTCCGCGGCCAGGTGAGCCGGGCCCCGTCGACGGCCAGGGACCGCCCGGGAGTCCAGCCCGCGGCGGCCAGGTCCCGCGCGGACAGTGAGCTGCCCGAACCGTCGAAGTCCGCGTCCGCGGGGCGGTCGTCCGCGCTGACCGCCCGGTTGTCGAAGAGCCGCTCCAGGGGGAGCGGCCCGGGTCCGGCCGCGGCGGCGGTGCCGGCCTGTGCGGATGCCGTCGGCAGGAGCCCCGTGAACAGGGCGAGCACGGCGGCCGCTCCCCAGATGCGTCGGCGCACGGCAGATCCTCCCGCGTGTGATGGCCCGATGATGAGCGGCGGGCGACCGGTCGATGAGTGAGGTCGAAGGGTGGTGGTCGATGGGTGATGACGGATGCGCCATGAAGCTAAGGAGGCACCGGAGGCGCGTCAATGAGGGGCGCGTGAACACGACGCGAACTCGCCGGGCACACCGGTGGCGCGCAGGCTCTCAACGCGCCGTCGACACCAGCCCGTTCTCGTACGCGATGATCACCAGCTGCACCCGGTCCCGGGCGCCGAGCTTGGCGAGCAGCCGGGTCAGATACGTCTTGGCGGTGGCGACGCTGAGGCAGAGCTCCTCGGCTATCTCGGTGTTCGAGAGGCCGCGGCCCACCAGCGTCAGGACCTCGCGCTCGCGGTCCGTGATGCCCGCGAGCGGCACCCCGGCCGGCGCCGCGGACGCGGGCCGCTCCGCGAACTCCCTGATGAGGCGGCGCGTGACGCTCGGCGCGAGCAGCCCGTCACCGGTCGCGACGGTTCGCACCGCCGCCAGGATGTCGTCGAGGGCCATGTCCTTGACGAGGAAACCCGCCGCGCCCGCGCGCAGCGCCCCGTACACGTCATCGTCGTCGTCGAACGTGGTCAGGACGACCACGTGCGGGGGAGCCGGGCCCGACGTGATCAGCCGGGTGGCCTCGATGCCGTCCATGCCGGGCATCCGGATGTCCATCACCACGACGTCCGGGCGCAGTTCGGCGCACCGGCGGACCGCCTCGTCGCCCGACGCGGCCTCGCCCGCGACCTCGATGTCCGGGGCCTCGGTGATGACCATGCTCAGGGCGGTACGGACGAGGGGCTGGTCGTCGACGAGCAGGACGCGGACCGTCATCGGGCACCGGCCGTGAGGGTGCTCGCCGTGACGACACCGGCCGTGTCGGGCAGCGGCAGCCGGGCGCGCACCCGGAAGCCGCCGCCGGGGCGGGGCGCGGCGCTGAAGTCGCCGTGCAGCAGGGCGACCCGCTCACCCATGCCGACCAGCCCGTACCCGGTGTCCGGGCTCGCTCCGGCGCGGTGCGCCGCGGATTTCGCCCGGCCCCGGCCGCGGTCCTCGATCTCGATGACGACCTCCTCGTCGCGGTACTCCACGGACACCGTGCAGGCCGTGGCGGCCGCGTGCCGCACCACGTTGGTGACCGACTCCTGGATGACGCGGAACGCCGACAGGTCGATGTCCGGGGGCAGCGCCCGCCGTTCGCCCCGCCACGTCACGTCCACCCGCACCCCGGCGGCCGTCGTCGACGCGGCGAGCCGCGCCACGTCCGCGAGGCCCTCGGCCGGGCCGCGCGGCGTCGACTCCCCTGCCCCGACCGGGCGTTGGCCGGGCTCGCTCCCGCGCAGCGCGCCCAGCATCCGGCGCAGCCCGGCCAGGGTCTCCCGGCCCGCCGTCTCGACCGCGGTCATCGCCTCCCGCGCCCGGGCCGGCTGGGTCTCGACGACTCGCGCCGCCGCGCCCGCCTGCAGGGCGATGATGCCGATGCTGTGCGCCACCGTGTCGTGCATCTCCCGTGCGATGCGCAGCCGTTCGGCGGTGACGGCCTGTGCGGTGGCCTGCGCGCTCAGCCGCTGCGCGTAGGCGCGGGCCCGCCGCACCGAGTCACCGGCCAGCCAGGCCACGGCGGCCGTCAGGGAGTAGATCCGCCAGTCCGACCAGCTGGTGCTCACGGTGTGCGGGAGGTGCAGCGGGAGGCCGAGCAGCTGCCGGAGCAGCGCGTGGGCGGGCAGGACGCAGAGCGCGAGGAGAACGGCCGCGCGGCGGGCGCGGGCGGTGCCGGTCGCCACGATGTAGCCCGCGGCGATGTCGATGGCCACGTACTGGAGGAAGGTGATGCCCGTCTCGTCGATCGCCAGGGTCGCGCCGAACGAGCAGCAGATCAGCAGCCCGAGCGCCGTCATCGGGCGGCGCTCGAGAAGCCGCGCGGTGAGCAGTACCGTCCCGGCGGCCACGGCGACGACCACCCATTCCAGGGGAGCGGGCCCCTCGTTCGCACTCGTCGGCATCAGCGGGAACCCGGAGTATGACCGCGCGGCGAACGCCATGCCGAGCAACCAGGCGGCGGCGGCCCACACGCCCGGCGGGGCGTACCTGAGCAGGGACACGGGCGGGGAGGCGGTCATGGGCCGATCGTAGCCAGGCCGGTGCGTTCGGACATCGAACCCCGGTCGTACAACCCGGGTCGACATCCGTCACCGGCAGGTGTCAGCGCCGGTCCGACGACGGGCGGGGGTGGCGCGCGGCACCGTGGTCCCCGTGATCGAAGTCGACGAACTGACGAAGCGATACGGCGCCAAGACCGCGGTCGACGCGCTCAGTTTTCAGGTGCGCCCGGGGCTCGTGACCGGGTTCCTCGGCCCGAACGGCGCCGGGAAGTCCACCACCCTGCGCATGATCCTGGGGCTCGACGCCCCCACCGGCGGCTCCGTCACCGTCGGCGGGCGGCCGTTCCGCGACCGGGCGCGAGGCCTGCGCCACGTCGGCGCGCTCCTCGACGCGGGCGACGTGCACGGCGGCCACACCGCCCGCGCCCATCTCCGCGTCCTCGCCCGCGCCAACCGCATCCCGTGCCCCCGGGTCGATGAGGTCCTCGCCGAAGTCGGCCTGGGCGACGCGGCTCGGCGCCGCGTCGCGGGCTTCTCGCTCGGCATGCGCCAACGCCTCGGCATCGCGGGGGCGCTCCTCGGCGACCCGCCGGTGCTGCTCTTCGACGAACCGCTCAACGGCCTCGACCCCGAGGGCGTGCGGTGGGTCCGCGGCCTGTTCCGGCGCCTGGCCGCCGAGGGCCGCACCGTGTTCGTCTCCAGCCACCTCATGTCCGAGATGGAGCACACCGCCGACCAGCTGATCGTCATCGGGCGCGGCGCACTCATCGCCGCGGAGAGCCTCACCGCCTTCGCGGCCCGTTCGGGCGACGCCACCGTGACCGTACGGGCGCCCGACGCTCCCTCGCTGGCGCCGCTGCTGACCGCCGCGGGTGCGTCGGTGGCCGCAGACGGCGACGGACGGCTCGCGGTGAGCGGCCTCCCCGCGTCCCGCATCGGTGAACTCGCCCTGGACCACCGGATCGCGCTGCACGAACTGACCACGCGGACGGCCTCCCTGGAGGAGGCGTTCATGGAACTGACCGCCGACAGCGTCGAATACCCGGCAGGAGACTCCCGATGACACCGCCGCCATTGCCATTGCCACGGCAGCTGCCACTGCCGCCGTCACCCGCCGAGCCGCGCCCCCGCTTCGGCGACCTCGTCGCCGCCGAGTGGCTGAAGCTCCGGTCGTTGCGCTCCACCGGCTGGTCCCTGCTGCTGGCCGGACTGGCCGTCGTCGCCCTCAACGTCGGTACGGCGTACGACACTTACCACTACTGGTCGCGGGACGACGCGGCGGGTGGCGCCCGGTACATCCGCGACGGCATCCCGTTGCAGCAGGCCTTCACCGCGAACGCCATCCTGGTCCTGGTCCTCTCGGCCGGAGCCGTCGGCGCCCTCTCCCTCGTCGCGGAGTACCGGACCGGACTGATCCGCACGACGTTCGCGGCCGTCCCCGCCCGGCGGCCGCTGATGGCGGCCAAGGTCATAGTGACCGCCGCCGTCATGACCGCCTTCGGGGCGGCGGTCGCGGGCAGCTCCTTCTGGCTGACCCAGGCGATCCTGTCCGGCAGGGGCGTGGGCGTCCCGATCGGCCACCCCGGCGCGTGGCGCCTCGTCGTCGCCTCCGCGCTGCTCGCGCCGGTCTCCGCCGTGGCCGGTCTGGCGCTCGGCGCCCTCCTGCGGCACAGCGGCACCACCCTGGTCGCCTCGTTCGTCCTGCTGCTCCTGCTGCCCGTCGTACTCGCCGACGACCGCCACTGGACGGCGGTCGTCGGGCACGCCATGCCGTACCAGGCGTGGCTGCGCCTCGCGGGCCAGGGCGGCGTCGACACGCCTTACCCGTGGACGCCCGCGGGCGCGTGGCTGGTCCTCGCGCTCTGGCCGGTGGTCGCGGCGGCCGTCGCCGTGTTCACCGTGGACCGGCGCGACGCGTGAGCCCCGGGGGAGGACGGCCCGTCAGGCGCCGCCCACCGTGCCCACGCGGATCACCACGGCGTACGAGCCGACGCCGAGCAGGTGGGCGCCCGGGATCCGGTCGCCGCGCGAGCCGTGGAGGGTGTCGACGCGGCCGGACGCGGGGTCGAAGGCGACGTCGGCCAGCGTCCCGATGGTGTCGCCCAGCTCCGTCAACAGGCGTTTGCCGAGCAGGTTCTGGCGGTCGGAGGAGTCCGCGGAGGTGAACCGGGCCGCCGTGGGAGCTCCGACCACGACCGCGTCGGGCCCCACCGCGTGGACGTCCGCCCAGGCGACGACGTCACCGCCGTCCTTGACGCCCTCCAGGCGTACGGCGGTGATCAGGGCGCCCTCGGGCCCCTCCGGTTCGACGACGAGCCCGGCCACGGTGCCGATGTGCGCGGCGTCCGACGCGCTGACGACCGGACGTCCCACGGTCTGGCTGAGCAGCATCATGAGGTCCGCTCCTCACCCGCGGCAGCGGGCCCGGGCGGTCCGGCTAGCCCGCCCGTCCGGGTGGGCCGTCCCGTCCCAGGATGCTCGCGCGTCTCGTGCGGCCCGACCGTATCGCCGGACCCTCCTGCCCCAGGGTGCGCACGGGTCTCGTGCGGTCCGGCCGTGTCGACGGGCCCAGCCGCCTCGGTGGGCCGTCCCGTCCCCGGGTGCCCACGGCTCTCGTACAGCCCGATCGTATCGCCGGGCCCAGCCGCCTCGGTGCGCCGGATGCGCCACACCGCCGCCGCCAGCTCGCCGAGCTCCTCGACGACGTGCTCGGTGTCCCGTGCCGGGACCATCAGCGTGTCGCCGGTCATGGCGGGCCGGCCGCCGAGCGGCAGGAAGACCTTGCGCTCGTGCCGGCCGAGGGCCTCCGTGGAGGTCATCTCGACGCCGACCACCCACCCTTCCCGCCCGGCCTCGATCAGCACGTCGAGCACCGTGCCGACCTGCACCCCCTGGTCCGTGAGCACGCGGGCACCGCGGATCAGGCCGCCCGAGGCCTCCTCCGAGGAGGCGACCGCCGACTTGTCCGCCAGCGCCTCCGCCGAGGTGATCATCACGGCGTCGGAGCCCAGGGCGTGGACCGCCGCCCACGGCAGGCTCTTGCGCATCGGACCGGAGAGGAGCCCCCGCCCGGCCAGCGTGAACCCGGCGATCCGGCCCCCCGCGCCATCGAGCACGACGTCCTTGACCTGGGCGACCGCTTCGCCGCCCAGCGTGACCACCGGCCGTTTGGTGAGATCACCGGCCGCGAGCACCGCGGGCAGGGGCGCCGTCATCGCACCCTCCCTCGCCCGGGGCGCCGACCGCGCCGCACCACGATCACTCCGCCGCGCCGCCGCCGGGCCTGCACGCCGACCACCGCGGCGGCCAGCAGACCCAACACGACGACCACGGCGACCAACCACGCCCACCACACCATCGTCCACCTCCCGGACCGACCCGGATCCGACCCTCAGGTACTCCCGGGTACCCCTTCCGGGCGAACCGTCACCTCCGGAGCGAGGCATGCGGCGTGGGCGACCGGCTACGGGTGCTCCGGCTCCCCCTAGAAGCTCCCTCGAAGAGCCCCTCGAACAGCTCCCTCGAACAGCCCCCTCGGCGAGCGGACGCTCGCCCAGCGCGCCCCCGAAGGGCCCCGCGAGATCCACAGCCCAATTCGCCCGATTCCGTGATCAACTGAAGCAAGATACATTCGTGGGATTACAAACATCGGCACCCCCCGGGCGACGGAGGTTGGCGCGGCAGGCCCGGGGGCACGAGAGGGAGATGATCTCCCGCGACCCCCCGACGGAGAGGCCGATCATGAACATCCCGTTCCTCGACAAGTGGTGCAGACGGCACTCCGCGACCGATCCGGCCGAGGGGCTCGCGGCCGCCTTCCAGGAGGATCCGGACGGCGTCGGCGACCTGCTCTCCGAGTGCGAGCTGCTGCGCTCCCAGGCGAGTGCCGCCGGGCTCGAACTCGACGACTCCCCGGCCTCGTTGGCGGCCCTCGACCAGCTTCTGCCGCGCTGGCGCGACGACCCCGAGCTGCTGCCGTGGCTCGGCAACGACGCGGGGCTCTACCTGGGTTCCGTCGTGGTGCGGACGGTGCCGGGCGCGACCTGGCACGTCTGGCCCGGCGGCAGTCCCGTCGTCCGGCTGAAGACCGGCCGGGACATCCCGGTCGTCGCGGCGGGGCTCGACTGGGCGGTCCACGGGGCGCCCGAGCTCTCCCAGGTCTACGCGGAGGCGTCCGAGACGTAACCCGAATTGCCTCAAATACGGTTAATGCCCATAAGTGCGTGTCGTCCAGTAAGTCCCGTTTTCACGTGGATAGTTTGCGCGGACGTACACAGCTGAGAGTGGGCAGGTCTTGCCATGGCCGTCGATCCGTTGATCGAGCTGCGTGATGTGAACAAGTACTACGGAGAGCTGCATGTCCTCCAGGACATCGACCTCACCGTCGGCAAGGGGGAGGTGGTCGTCGTCATCGGCCCGTCCGGGTCGGGCAAATCGACACTGTGCCGCACGATCAACCGGCTCGAGACCATCCAGTCGGGCACCATCAGACTCGACGGGCGGCCACTGCCCGACGAGGGGAAGGCGCTCGCGAGGCTCCGCACGGAAGTGGGGATGGTCTTCCAGTCCTTCAACCTCTTCGCGCACAAGACCGTCCTCCAGAACGTCTCCCTCGCACAGGTCAAGGTGCGGGGCCGCAAGAAGGACGAGGCGGACAAGCGCTCCCGGGAGCTCCTGGAGCGCGTAGGCCTCTCCGCACACGCCGAGAAGTACCCGGCACAGCTCTCCGGCGGCCAGCAGCAGCGCGTGGCCATCGCCCGCGCACTGGCCATGGACCCCAAGGCGCTGCTCTTCGACGAGCCGACCTCGGCCCTCGACCCCGAGATGATCAACGAGGTCCTCGAAGTCATGCAGCAGCTCGCCCGCGAGGGCATGACCATGGTCGTCGTCACCCACGAGATGGGCTTCGCCCGCTCCGCGGCCAACCGGGTCGTGTTCATGGCCGACGGCCGCATCGTCGAGGACCGGACCCCCGAGGACTTCTTCACCCACCCGGAGAGCGAGCGGGCCAAGGACTTCCTCTCCAAGATCCTCAAGCACTGACGGGGGGACGTGTTCGTGAAGCGACACACCATGCGTACGACACGCCTGCTCGCGGCGCTCGCCCTCGCCGCCTGCGCCGCCGCTGCCTGCGGCAAGGAGGGCAGCCCGCCCACCAAGGGGCCCGCGGCCGAGGAACTGCCCAAGTACCGCGTGGCGACCGGCTTCCAGCTGCCCGCGTCGGGGACCTGGAAGAAGGCCAGGAGCCGCGGCCGTTTCATCGTCGGCGCCAAGGAGGACCAGCCCTACCTCGGCGAGAAGGACCCGGCCAGCGGGCGCTACTCCGGCTTCGACATCGAGATCGCCAAGATGATCTCGGCCTCGCTCGGCCTCGACCCGGCCAGGATCCAGTTCAAGACCATCGCGTCGGCCAACCGCGAGACCGCCCTGCAGAACGGGCAGATCGACTACTACGTGGGCACCTACACCATCAACGACAACCGCAAGAAGCTCGTCGGTTTCGGCGGCCCCTACTACATGGCGGGCCAGGGTCTGTTGGTGCGCAGC
This sequence comes from Streptomyces sp. NPDC036815, assembly GCF_055609205.1. NCBI lineage: Bacteria > Bacillati > Actinomycetota > Actinomycetes > Kitasatosporales > Streptomycetaceae > Streptomyces > Streptomyces sp. NPDC036815. The sequence goes on from NZ_JBVJPW010000032.1 coordinate 44,611, forward strand.
GACGAGGACGACATCAAGGGCCCGCAGGACCTGGCCGGCAAACGCGTCTGCTCGGCCGCCGGGTCCACGCCCTACCAGCGGATCCAGCAGGACTACCCGAAGGCCACCCTCGTCGCCTACGACACGTACTCGGTCTGCGTCGACAACCTGCTGACCTATCAGGTCGACGCCGTCACCACCGACGACGCGATCCTGATCGGCTACGCGGCCAAGGTGCCCGACGAACTCGAAGTGGTCGGCAAGCCGTTCTCGAAGGAGCCGTACGGCATCGGCGTGCCCCGCGGCGACAACGCCCTCCGGTTCGCCGTCGACGACGCCCTGGCGGCCGGTGAGAAGAACGGCGACTGGAAGAAGGCGTACGACGCCACGCTCGGCCTCTCCGGGGTCCCGGCGCCGAAGCCGCCCGCCATCGACCGCTACCCGGCGAGCTGAGGAGGCGTCGTGGACGTACTGACAGACAACTTCTCCACGTTCGGCAAAGGCTTCCTCGGCACCGTCGAACTGACCGTGTACGCCTCGGTCCTCGCCCTCGTGCTCGGCTTCGTCATGGCCTCGTTCCGGGTGGCACCCGTCGGCTCCTTCCGGGCGTTCGGCACGGCGTGGGTCACGGTCCTGCGCAACACCCCGCTCACGCTGCTCTTCTTCGCCGTGCTGCTCGGGCTGCCGCGCTTCGGTCTGGTGCTGCCCTTCAAGGTGTTCGCGGTGCTCGCCCTCGGCTGCTACACCTCCGCGTTCATCTGCGAGGCGCTCCGCTCGGGCATCAACACCGTGCCCAAGGGGCAGGGCGAGGCGGCCCGGAGCCTCGGCATGTCCTTCGGCCAGACCCTGTCCGTGGTGGTCCTGCCGCAGGCCTTCCGGTCGGTCATCGCACCGGTCGGCTCCAACCTCATCGCGCTCGCCAAGAACTCGGCGATCGCGGGCGCGTTCAGCGTCACCGAGCTGCTCGGCACGTACAAGACGCTCAACGAGCTGGGCTACAACATCATCTGGACGTTCGTCTGGATCGCCGTCGGCTACCTCGTCATCACCCTCGCCATCAGCGCGATCTTCAATGTCCTCGAAAAGCGCTGGGGAGTCGCCCGATGAAAGCCCTCTCCCACGATTCCACCGCCCTCTACGACATCCCGGGCCCCAGAACCGTCCGACGCCACAAGCTGTACGGGGCGATCTCCACCCTGATCGTGCTCGCGCTCGTCGGCTGGATCCTCTACCTGCTCTTCGACACCGACCAGTTCACGTCGACGAAGTGGACGCCCTTCGAGTACAAGGGCATCCAGGAACTCCTCCTACGCGGCCTCGGCAACACGCTCAAGGCCTTCGCGATCTCCGCGGTCCTCGCGCTCGCGCTCGGCGGCCTGCTCGCCATGGGCAGGCTCTCCGACCACCGGCCCGTGCGCTGGGCCGCCACACTCGTCGTGGAGTTCTTCCGCGCCATGCCGGTCCTGGTGATGATCTTCTTCGTCTTCGTGGCGCTGAAGGTCCAGCCGCTTCCCGCGCTGGTCGCCGGACTCACGCTCTACAACGGTTCCGTACTCGCCGAGGTCTTCCGATCCGGCGTCAACTCCGTGGAGAGGGGGCAGCGGGAGGCGGCCTACGCACTCGGAATGCGCAAGACACAGGTCATGGGACACGTCCTCGTACCGCAGGCCGTTCGTGCCATGTTGCCCGCCATCATCAGCCAGTTGGTGGTGGCCCTGAAGGACACCTCGCTCGGATATCTGATCACCTACGAGGAGTTCCTCCACGCCGGGAAGCTGATCGCTTCGAACCTCGACTACGATTTGCCTTTCATCCCCGTGGTCATGGTGATCTCACCGATCTACATCGGGATGTGCATGGTGCTGTCGTGGTTCGCCCAGTGGGTGTCCAGGCGTCAGCGGCGCAATCCCAAGACCGAGGCCGCGGACGTGGCCCCGGCGGAACCGGGGACGCTGCTGTCCGGGGGTCCCCCCACGCCTTCGGGGCCGTAGGGGGAGTGCAGCAGCGCGAAGGGCCAGACCCGATTCGGCAGCAGCCGGAGATCACTGCTCGCGCAGGGGAACGGACACGTACGACGGGTCCGCCTCCGGCGAGGAGAAGGTCAGCTGCGCGCCGGACGGGTTGTGCTCGATGTAGAGCGGGTCGACCGTGTCGACGACCAGGGCGAGCTTGTGCCCCGCCGGTACGTCGTAGGCCGTGGAGAACAGCTCCAGGTCCACGCCGAACGGCTTTCCGGGCGTCTTGCCGTGGAAGGTGTACGGCGCGTTGCTGACCAGCTTGCCGAGGCCGAGCGGCCCCACGTCGTAGAGGTACGCGACGAGGGTGCCGCTCTCCTCGGTGCTGGAGAGCGTCGTGTGCAGCTTCGCGGTCCCGCGCACCTGCTGGGCCGACGCGTACCGCTCCGACTGCCAGACGCCCGTGTAGCGGCGCGGGAGCAGCGGCACCGAGGCCATCGGCGGGATCTTCAGGAACTGGTCGAGGGCGTTGGAGAGGATGGCGATGCCGCCGTTGGCGCCCGAGTCGACGTTCGTGCGGATCGTGGTGGTGCCGCCCATCGCGATCTTCTTGCGGGTGGGGCCCACCGACTTCCAGTCCGGGTAGCCCTCGTAGTCTCCTTGCGAACGGGACTTGAGCTGGACCGGCTGCTCCTTGTCGATGCCGTTGTCCGCGCCCTTGAGGTAGTGGTCGAACCAGCGCCGCGTGGACGTCCAGGTGTCGTTGGGCAGGCCGAGCAGGCCCGTCGCCTCGGCCGTCGCGTGGTCGCCGGGGCGGAACTCCAGGCGCTTGGGGCCGGTCAGGCGCTCGTAGAACTCGGCGTACTGGTTGGGCGGGAAGAGCGTGTCGCCCCAGGCGTTGCCGAGCATGACGGCCGCGCCGTTCTCGTTGATCTGGTCGAGGTAGGTCGCGGGGGAGCGCTTGGCGCCCCACGCGATCATCTCGTCCTCCTTGTCCAGGTGGGAGCCGAGGAAGTCCTGCAGCGTCTGCTTGAGTTCGGCGCTCGGCCGGCCCGTGAGCGCGCCCGCGCCGCCGAGCAGGGCCGCCGCCTGGGCGTGCTGGGTGCGGCCGCTGTAGATCGAGTCGATGAGGTCGCCCCAGCCGCTCATGGCGGCGACGGCCTTGACGCGCTTGTCGTGCCCGGCGGCGAGCAGGCTGATGCCCGCGCCGTACGAGACGCCCGCCATGCCGACCTTCGAGGGGTCGGCCGGGGTGTTCTCCAGCGTCCAGTCGATGACCTTGGACGCGTCGGCGATGTCCTCGGGGCCCGCGGTCTCGATCTCGCCGCCGGACTGCCAGAAGCCGCGCGAGTTGTAACTGACCACCACGTAGCCCGCGTCGGCGAGCTTCTGCGCCTGGGCGACGTACTCGATCTGGGGCATGGCCCAGCTGGTGGGCAGCACGATGGAGGGGTAGCTGACGCCCGGTTTCGCGCCCGTGGGGGTGAAGACGTTGGCCTTGAGGACCGTGCCGCCGTCGCCGGGGATGTCGACGAAGCGCACGTCGGCAGAGGCGCCGGAGCTCGCGGCCGGCGGCGCGGCGGCCGGTGCCGCCTGCGCCGTCGGGGCGAGACCGAAGGCGGCGCCGGCGACGAGGGTCGCGGAGACGGCGCCGACGGTGGTGGTGCGCAGGGCGGTCGTGCGCGGGGCCCGGTGCGGGAGCGGAGCTCTCACGGATCACTTCCTCACTCGTTGAAAGTGCAAAGTGACCCGACGGTAACCGCGACCCTTTACCGGGGGTAACCCATCGGTAAGTTACGCCCCGGTAACGATAGTTGAAGAGGTGGCGACTACTTCAGCGCGCTCTTGGTCTGCCAGTCGGACCAGGAGAGGTTCCACTCGCCGTAGCCGTTGCCCGGGTCCGGGACGCCCTTCGAGCCGCTGCCGGTGACCTCGAAGGGGTCGCCCGGCTGGGCCTGGCCGTAGAGCCAGCCCGCGTCGCCGTCGCTCATGCCGATGCAGCCCGAGCTGTGGTTGGTGTTGCCGAAGTACGAGGCGTTCCACGGGGCCGCGTGCGCGTACATGCCCGACCAGGTCAGGCGCATCGAGTCGTCGACCATCTTGTTGTAGCTGTTGCTGCCGGAGAGCCCGACCGTCTCGGAGCGCATGTTGATCGTACCCTCCTTCGACATCAGGACGGAGGTGCCGCCCCAGGAGGCCTTCTCGCCGCCGGGGGTGCCGGCCGACATGGGCATCGACCGCACGGTCTTGCCGTCGCGCTTCAGGGTCGCCGTCTTGCTGTCCAGGTCCACCTTGACGACCTGGCTCTTCCCCACGGTGAAGTTCGTCGCGTAGTCCCGGACGAACCAGTCGTCGCCGCCCGAGTCGATGCCGTTCAGGCGGGCGTCCAGCTTCACCTTCGTGCCGGACTTCCAGTACTCCTTGGGGCGCCAGTCGACGCGGTCCTTGCCGTCGTAGTTCTTGATCCAGCCCCAGGACCCCGTGGTGCCGTTCGACGTCGTCACCTTGAGGGCCTTCTCGACCTCGGCCTTGTTGCGCACCGCGTGGTCGAAGGTGATCGAAAGGGGCTGGGCGATGCCGACCGTGGTGCCCTTGCCCGGGGCGAGGGTCACCTTGTTGACCTGGTCGGGCGCGGCCGTTCTGAAGGACGACTTCGCGCTGCCGCCCTTGTCCGTGCTGGCCTCGACCCGGTAGGCGGTGCCGGGCGCCACCGTGCGCTGCGAGGTCCAGGTGGTGCCGTTCGCGGACACCTTGCCGGGCAGCTTCGCGCCCTTGTCGTCGGCGACCGTCACCTTCTCCAGCCGGCCCTCGGCCAGCTTCACCGTGACCGGGCCGCCCGCCTTCGCCTGCTGTCCGGAGAGGTTCACCGAGATCTTCGGTTTCTCGGCGGCCTGTGCGCCGGACGAGCCGCTGCCGCCGGAACAGGCGGTCAGTGCGGCGGTGAGCACCGCGAGGCCCGCTGCCGCCGCGTGGCGGGTGCGAAGGGGGCGTCGGCGGCTCGAAGGGCTCTGGGGGGTCAAGGAACGTACCTCCGTGCGAATGTGGACTGCACGGAGAGAGGGCGGATCGCCCCGCCGGGTTGTCTGTTGTCCGGAAAATGCCTGCTAGGTCACAGAAGCGCCCGAATGGTGTCGGCGCTCCGTGAGCGGTGCGTCACTTGGCGCGATGGGAGGAGCGGGCGGCCGGTACGGGCAGCGGGGCCCGGGCCTCGCGCGTCACGTCCGCGACGAGCTCGACGACGTCGGGCCCGTACGCCTGCGAATTGACGATCTTCAGGAGCAGCACGAAGGAGTTGTTGCCGTACTTGCGGGCGAGCTTCTCGTGGTGACGGGCCAGATAGCGGGTGGCCGCCTGGCTGGTGACCGCGCGCTGGCCGCAGAAGAGGAAGACCGGGCGCGCGTCCTGCCCCTGGTCCGCGGTGAGCCGGGCGAGGATCACGTGCTCGGCGAGACCGGACTCCAGGCGGTAGCGCTCGCCGCCGATCTGGAAGGCGCCGCGGTCGGGGACCGGCTCCGGCTCGGTGTTCACCCGGACGCCGGGCAGCAGGGAGTGCATGTGGGCCGCCATGCGGCGGTTCACCGCCGGAGACCCCACGCAGAACTCGGTGCGCTCGCCGAAGCCCTGCTGGGCCGCGTCGTGCGCGACGACCTGGGCGTGCGCGCCGCACTCCTTGATCACCGCGGCCAGCTCGATGAGCGCGAACACGTCCTGGCGCACCACCATGAGCTCCGGGCCGCCCGCGTCGCGGTTCACCACGAGCAGCGACTCGGAGTTGTCGGGCAGCCCGAAGAAGGCCTGCTTGCGGCGGAGCCTGCGCTTCCACAGGTGGCCGCGGAGGAGCCAGCCAAGGGCGGCGCTGACGCCGACCGCGATCAGGCCGAGGACGAGGTTCCGCACGTCTTCAGTCATGGGGGCGCATGCTAGCGGGCTGCCGGACCGGTGTTCGAGGAGGTCCTGACGCGACGGGGGCCGCGAAGTTACGCTGCGCAGACGGCTGTTGACTGGAGGTACGAATGCGTCGCGCTGTCGTACGGAATTTGACGCTATGGGCGGTCGGAGGGGTATTGGTGTCGGTCGGTGCGGCCGCGCCCCCTTCGCCTACGCGCTCAGCGGAACCGGCACCCGCACACGGTGCTGCGAGGGCCCCGGCCAAGACGCCGGTCGCCGTCGGCGAGGGCGGCGCCGTCGCCAGCGTCGACCCGGACGCCTCGGCGGCCGGCATCGAGGTGCTCAGGAAGGGCGGCAACGCCGTGGACGCGGCCGTCGCCACCGCCGCCGCGCTCGGCGTCACCGAGCCGTACTCGGCGGGCGTGGGCGGCGGCGGGTACTTCGTCCACTACGACGCGAGGACCCACGAGGTCAGCACCATCGACGGCCGCGAGACGGCCCCGCGCACCGCCGACTCCGGGCTGTTCCTGGAGAACGGCAAGCCGATCCCCTTCGCGGACGCGGTCACCAGCGGCCTCGGCGTCGGCACCCCCGGCACGCCCGCCACCTGGCGCTCGGCGCTCGACACCTGGGGCAGCAAGAGCCTGCGCACGCTCCTGAAGCCCGCCGAGCGCCTCGCGCGCGACGGCTTCACCGTCGATCCGACGTTCCGCGCGCAGACCGAGTCCAACCAGGCGCGGTTCAAGGACTTCCCCGCCACGGCGAAGCTGTTCCTGCCGCACGGCAGGCTGCCGGTGGTCGGCTCCACGTTCAAGAACCCCGACCTGGCGCGCACCTACCGGGAACTGGGCCGCGACGGCGTCGACGCGCTGTACCGCGGCAAGCTGGCCAAGGACATCACGCGCACGGTGAACAAGCCGCCCGTCGACCCGGGGTCCGGCCGCGTCGTCCGGCCCGGTGACCTCTCCGTCAGGGACCTCGCGGAGTACGGGGTGAAGCGGCAGAAGCCCACGAAGACCTCCTACCGCGGTCTCGACGTCTACTCCATGGCCCCCTCGTCCTCCGGCGGCACGACCGTCGGCGAGGCCCTCAACATCCTGGAGCGCACCGACCTCTCCGCGGCCTCCAGGACGAAGTACCTGCACCGCTACATCGAGGCCAGCCGCGTCGCCTTCGCCGACCGGGGGCGCTGGGTGGGTGACCCCGCCTTCGAGGACGTACCGACGAAGCACCTCCTCTCGCAGCGGTTCGCCGACTCCCGGGAGTGCCTCATCAAGGACGACGCCGTCCTCAAGAGCCCGCTCGCGCCCGGCGACCCGCGCCACCCCCGGGCGTGCGGCACGGGCGACCGGGCGGCCCCGACGACGTACGAGGGCGAGAACACCACGCACCTGACGGCGGCCGACAAGTGGGGCAACGTCGTCGCGTACACCCTCACCATCGAATCGACGGGCGGCAGCGGCATCACCGTGCCGGGCCGCGGCTTCCTGCTCAACAACGAACTCACCGACTTCTCCTTCGCTCCCGCCGACCCGGCGGTGCACGACCCGAACCTGCCGGGACCCGGCAAGCGGCCGCGCTCCTCGATCTCCCCGACCATCGTGCTCAAGGACGGCAGGCCGGTGGTGGCGCTCGGCTCGCCGGGCGGCGCGACCATCGTCACGACCGTCCTGCAGACCCTGACGGGCTTCGTCGACCGGGGCCTTCCCCTCGTCGACGCGATCGCCGCGCCGCGCGCGAGCCAGCGCAACGCCGCGCAGACCGAGCTCGAACCGGAGCTCTGGAACAGCCGGACCCGCACGTCCCTGGAGGCGATCGGGCACTCCTTCAAGCAGAACCCCGAGATCGGCGCCGCCACGGGCGTACAGCGGCTGCCCGGCGGGAAGTGGCTCGCGGCCGCGGAGAAGGTCCGCAGGGGCGGCGGATCGGCGATGGTGGTACATCCCGACCAGTGAGCGGAAAACCGCATGTAGTCGTCCCGTAACTCATCTGGTGTTATCTTCCGGACCGGAAGACTCCAAGTCTCCACGGGGCGGTGCTGGACAGATGTCAGTAGGACAACTCCCGGAAGAAGTAAGGGAGTTCGCAAGGTATTTGAGGAATCTGGTCGGGCTGCTCGACCAGGACGCGGGCTGGTGCGGCGTGTTCTGGCAGCGCGACCCCGACGGCATGCGCGCCTGCCTGGACGGCGCCGAGGTACCGCCCTGGGACGTGGTGCAGGCGCTGCTCCACGACCTGGCGGCGGACCGCGGCGTCCCGGAGGCCGAGCGGGAGGCGGGCAGGGCGCGCGCCCTGCACCGGGCCTCCCTCGACGCGTACGACGCCCGGCCGGGCGGGCGCGAACTCCTCAGCGACCGGCTCGACATGATGCTGAGGGAGCAGCGGGTCGCCCTGGAGCGGCAGGCGGACCTGTCGCGGCAGCTGGCCGAGGCGGTCCACGCCGATGACGTGGACCGCGTCAATCTCGACCTCGCGTGGGTGCGCGACGACCAGGAACGGGCGACCGCCCGGTGCGCCGAACTCCAGGAGCGCATGGACCGCCTGACCGAGGCGGCGCGCCCCTCGTGGGTCGACCTCGGCACGGCGGCGCCGGGCGGCGACTTCGCCGGGGCCGCGCGCGCGGACGTCGGCGAGGCCTTCGACCGGGGCTTCGGGAGCGGTTTCAGCGGTGACCTCGGCGGTGACTTCGGCGGCGGGGCGGCCGGTGCGGAGCCCGCCGAGCACGCCCACGCCTCGCCCCACCCCTTCGACGCGGCGGAGGGCGAGCTCCGCGTACCCCGGCAGAACCCGGCGCCGGGGCCGACCCCGGAGCGCGCCGAGCGCTCCCGGCGGCGCCCGCGCGGCGCGCGGTTCGCCGGACTCGGGGACGGCGGTGATGGTGCGGCCGGTCAGGGCGCGGCGCAGGCCCCGGCCGAGGCGGGGAAGGCGCCCCGCGGCGCGCGGTTCGCGCCCGCCGCCGCGCAGGCGCCCGTACCGCCTGCCGACGTCGGCGGCGCCGATGCCGACGCCGGTTCCGACGAGCGCATCACCTCCGACGCCGTACGGGACCTCGTCCGGCTGCGCGGCGAGGGCCGCAGCGGCGAGGCGCACGGCGTGCTCGTCGAGGCCGCGGCCTGGCCCGCCGCCCGGCTGCCCCTGTTCGCCGGGGAGCTGCACCGGGCGGGCCTCGGCGCGGACTGGGCGACCCTGCTGTGGGAGGCCGCGTCCCTGCCGCCCGACCGGCTCGTCGCGCTGGCGGACGCGCTCGCCGGGGCCGGCCGCGGCGACGACTGCAGGAAGCTCCTCCGCCAGGGCGTCGCGCGCCCCGCGCCCGAGATAGCCGAGGCGCTCCTCGCGCTGATCGACGCGGGCCGCGAGCGGGAGGCCCGCGCGCTCCTCGACTCCTACCTGCGCGTGCGCACCCCCGAGGACGTCGCCCGCTGCGCGCACACCGACCCGCACCGCCTCATCCCCGTACTCCTGGAGACGGCCAAGGCGGTCTCGGACGAACACCATTGGGACCTGGTGCACGCCCTGCGCGTCGCGGGATTCAGCGCCTGACCGAGGCCGTCCCGAGGGAGTCGCGGGCCCGCCCGGACAGCTGCCCGGGCGGACGCGTGGCGCTGCCGCGCTTCTGCCGCTTTCCGCCCGTTTCTGGCCCGCTCGGGTGCGAAACATGATCGACTCCGCCGGTTGACGGCGATGGTCTTGCTCAGCCCGTCGGCGGAGGCTTACGTTCTCCTAATCCACGCAGCAAGTCTACGTGCGTAGAAGCTCTCTGACGTCCTCTCAAGGACCCGCGAAGGAGCAGCTCATGGTCAACGTCGTACGCGCCGCACTGGTCCAGGCGACCTGGACAGGCGACACCGAATCCATGATCGCCAAGCATGAGGAGCACGCCCGGGAGGCGGCCCGGCAGGGCGCGCGGATCATCGGGTTCCAGGAGGTCTTCAACGCCCCCTACTTCTGCCAGGTCCAGGAGCCGGAGCACTACCGCTGGGCGGAGCCCGTGCCGGACGGACCCACCGTCACGCGCATGCGGGAGCTCGCCCGCGAGACCGGCATGGTGATCGTCGTCCCCGTCTTCGAGGTCGAGCAGTCCGGCTTCTACTACAACACCGCTGCCGTGATCGATGCCGACGGCAGCTACCTCGGCAAGTACCGCAAGCATCACATCCCGCAGGTCAAGGGATTCTGGGAGAAGTACTACTTCAAGCCGGGGAACGCCGGCTGGCCCGTCTTCGACACCGCCGTCGGCAAGGTCGGCGTCTACATCTGCTACGACCGCCACTTCCCCGAGGGCTGGCGGCAGTTGGGCCTGGGCGGCGCCCAGCTCGTCTACAACCCCTCCGCCACCTCGCGCGGCCTCTCCGCCCACCTCTGGCAGCTCGAACAGCCCGCGGCCGCCGTCGCCAACGAGTACTTCGTCGCCGCGATCAACCGCGTCGGCCAGGAGGAGTACGGCGACAACGACTTCTACGGGACGTCGTACTTCGTCGACCCCCGAGGGCAGTTCGTCGGCGAGACCGCGAGCGACAAGACCGAAGAACTCGTCGTCAGGGACCTCGACTTCGCCCTCATCGAGGAAGTACGCCAGCAGTGGGCGTTCTACCGCGACCGACGCCCCGACGCCTACGAAGGGCTGGTGCAGCCGTGACCGACCTGTACGACCGCCACAAGGCAGTGCTGCCCGACTGGCTCGCGCTCTACTACCAGCGGCCCATGGAGCTCACCCACGGCGAGGGCCGCCACGTGTGGGCCGCCGACGGCACCAAGTACCTCGACTTCTTCGGCGGCATCCTCACCACGATGACGGCGCACGCCCTGCCCGAGGTCACCAAGGCGGTGAGCGAGCAGGCGGGCCGGATCATCCACTCCTCGACCCTCTACCTCAACCGGCCGATGGTCGAACTCGCCGAGCGCATCGCGGCGTTGTCCGGCATCCCCGACGCCCGCGTCTTCTTCACCACCTCCGGCACCGAGGCCAACGACGCCGCGCTGCTGCTCGCCACCGCGCACCGCCGCTCGAACCAGATCCTGGCGATGCGCAACAGCTACCACGGCCGCTCCTTCACCACCGTCGGCATCACCGGCAACCAGTCGTGGTCGCCGACCAGCCTCTCGCCGCTCCAGACGCTGTACGTGCACGGCGGCGTCCGCAGCCGCGGCCCGTACGCGGAACTGGGCGACGCCGAGTTCACCGCGGCCTGCGTCGCCGACCTGCGGGACATGCTCGGGCAGAGCCGCGGGGGAGTGGCCGCGCTGATCGCCGAGCCGATCCAGGGCGTCGGCGGCTTCACCTCGCCGCCCGACGGCCTCTACGCGGCCTTCCGCGAGGTCCTCGACGAGCACGGCATCCTGTGGATCGCCGACGAGGTGCAGACCGGCTGGGGGCGCACGGGCGAGCACTTCTGGGGCTGGCAGGCGCACGCCCACAACGGTCCGCCGGACATCCTCACCTTCGCCAAGGGCATCGGCAACGGCATGTCGATCGGCGGTGTGGTGGCCCGCGCCGAGGTGATGAACTCCCTCGACGCCAACTCCATCTCGACGTTCGGCGGCTCCCCGGTCACCATGGCGGCCGGCCTCGCCAACCTCGCGTACCTCCTGGAGCACGACCTCCAGGGCAACGCCCGGCGCGTCGGCGGGCTCCTCATCGAGCGGCTGCGGGCAATCTGCGCCCAGCTGCCCGTCGTGCGCGAGGTGCGCGGCCGGGGCCTGATGATCGGCGTCGAGCTGGTCGAACCTGGCACGGACCGGCCCAACCCACCGGCGGCCGCCGCCGTCCTGGAGGCGGCCCGCGAGGGCGGTCTGCTCATCGGCAAGGGCGGCGGGCACGACACCAGTGTGCTGCGCGTCGCCCCGCCGCTCTCGCTGACCGTGGCGGAGGCGGAGGAGGGCGCCGCGATCCTCGAACGCGCCCTGCGGAGCGCTTAGTCGACCTCACGTACCGGCCTCGCAGGCCCGCAGGAAAGGGAGCGCACCACATGAGCAACCGCACCTTGATCACCGGCGGCCTGGTCATCACGGCCTCCGACGAACTGCCCGTCGACGTGCTGGTGGAGGACGGCCGGGTCGCGGCCCTCGCCACCCGCGAAAGCCACGGGTGGAGCGCCGACCGCGTGCTCGACGCCACCGGGAAGTACGTGATCCCGGGCGGCGTCGACGCGCACACGCACATGGAGATGCCGTTCGGCGGCACCCTCGCCGCGGACACCTTCGAGACCGGTACCCGCGCCGCGGCCTGGGGCGGCACCACCACCATCATCGACTTCGCGATCCAGCCCAAGGGCGGGACCCTCGCGGAGGGCCTCGACGCGTGGCACGAGAAGGCGGCCGGGCGGTGCGCCGTCGACTACGGCTTCCACATGATCATGTCCGACGTGAACGCGTCGTCGCTCAAGGAGATGGACCGGCTCGTCGCCGCGGGCGTCAGCTCCTTCAAGCTCTTCACCGCCTATCCCGGCGTCTTCCTCTCCGACGACGGGCAGATCCTGCGGGCGATGCAGCAGGCGGCCTCCAACGGCGGCCTGGTGATGACGCACGCCGAGAACGGCCTGGCCATCGACGTCCTCGTGGAGCAGGCGCTGGCACGCGGCGAGCGGGACCCGCGCTACCACGGGGAGGTCAGGAAGGCGCTCCTGGAGGCCGAGGCGACGCACCGTGTGATCAAGCTGAGCCAGGTGGCGGGCGCCCCGCTGTACGTGGTGCACGTATCGGCGCAGGAGGCCGTCGCCGAGCTCACCCGGGCCAGGGACGAGGGCCTCCCGGTGTTCGGTGAGACCTGCCCGCAGTACCTCTTCCTGTCGACCGACAACCTCGCGGAACCCGGCTTCGAGGGCGCCAAGTACGTCTGCTCGACGCCGCTGCGCCCGCGCGAGCACCAGGCGGTGCTGTGGCGCGGGCTCCGCACGAACGATCTGCAGGTGGTCTCCACGGACCACTGCCCCTTCTGCTTCAAGGGGCAGAAGGAGATGGGCCGCGACGACTTCTCGAAGATCCCGAACGGCATGCCGGGCGTCGAGAACCGGATGGACCTGCTGCACCAGGCCGTGGTCGACGGGCACATCAGCCGGCGCCGCTGGATCGAGGTCGCCTGCGCCACCCCGGCCCGGATGTTCGGCCTGTACCCGAAGAAGGGCACCATCGCCCCGGGCGCCGACGCGGACATCGTCATCTACGACCCGCACGCCGAGCAGACCATGTCGGCGCGGACGCACCACATGAACGTCGACTACTCGGCGTACGAGGGAAAGCGGGTGACGGGACGGGTGGAGACCGTGCTGTCCCGGGGCGTCCCGGTGATCGACGGCCGGACGTACGCGGGGCGCGCGGGACACGGGTCGTATCTGCCGCGGGGCATCTGCCAGTACGTGTGACGTCCGCCGAACCGGGCCGAGGGGCGCGCCCGCGGGTCATGGTGTGACCCGCGTCACTTATGGGCCCCTTGGCTCGACGGCTCCCCCCGTGTCACTATTTCCGCACGCCGATTATGCCCAAAACCCGCCGCGAGACGCCGGGTTGAGCGCCGTGGCCGCCCGCTCGCACGGATGGGGCCAGGCTCCTGCTCGGCGCAGTGCTGATTCCCCTTCCCTTCCCGCGCGTCGTCGGTGCGTGGTCCTGCGCGGCGCGCCCGGAGTTGCCGCCGACAGGCCGGATCCGGGAACCGCCCCCGCGTGAACGCTCTTCTTCGTAGTCCTTTCGTCGTGCCGCGATGCGGCCGTACGGGCTTCTGGTGTGCCCCCATGACGTGTTCGTCGCCACCTCAAGCCGATATCGATCAATGGAGGAAAAATGCCGGAAACCGCCGAGTTGACGAAGCTGTACTCGATCATCGAGAAGACGGCTCAGCTGGTGGACGTCAACGCCTCGCGTGACAAGGTCTGGCCCATTCTGGAAGCCTTCGAGGATGTGATCGGGCAGTCCGTGATCTCCTTCCGGGCCTCGACCGGCAGCAGCGCGGACGACCTCGACTGCCGCTTCACGATGCTCCCGACGGACGTGGACCTCTACGGCCGCGCCCTGGAGAAGGGCATCACCCCGAAGACGGACCACGCCGTCGGCAGTCTGCTGGAGGAGATCCACCGGGAACTCCCCATCGGCAGCTACGGCGTCGACTTCGGAGTCGCCGGCGGATTCACGAAGGGCTGGGCCTTCCCCGACGCGGAGAAGCTGGTGAAGCTCTCCGATCTCGTCAAGCTTCCCTCGGTCCCGCCGAGCGTGGCCGCGAATCTCGACTTCTTCGAGAAGTGGGGCCTCGCCGACATGGTCAGCGTGGTCGGCATCGACTACGCGAAGCGCACGGTCAACCTGTACTTCGGGGGCGGCGTCGGTGACCGGGTGCCGGCCGAGGTGTTCCAGGAGAAGGGGGTCAAGGCGATTCTCGGTGAACTCGGGCTGGCGGCGCCGAGCGAGGAACTGCTCAAGTTCTGCGAGCGGTCGTTCACCATTTACACCACCCTGAGCTGGGACTCCCCGAAGATCGAGCGATTCACCTACTCCGTCATGACGCCGGAGCCGCTCGGCCTTCCCGTGAATCTGGCCCCGACTTTCGAGCGCATCATCAAGGACGCTCCCTTCGAGGGCCACAACTACGTCTACGGCATCGCGTCGACGGCCAAGGGCGAGTACCACAAGATCGCCACGTACTACCAGTGGCAGAAGCGCGTGGAGAAGCTCCTGCACTCCGACGCGTGAGGCAATCTCCACCCCCGCCGGGCGTCGCACGCCCAGAGGCTGAAGACAAAGGGCTTGGCGAGAAGCGATGCGCTGCTTCTCACCAGGCCCGTTCTTCTGGAACGGCCGAGGCTCTGTCGGCATCGGGCCGGCTTCATTCCTACCCAGAACTCAGGATGATGCGATCTCCATGCAGAAAAGACAAAGGGAGCTGAGTGCGTTGACGCCACCGGCCTCGGCGGAGGGGGTGTCAGAAATCCGTCGTGTTCGCTCGGTCGGTATCGGCCGCGCCCATGCGAAGACCATCTTGCTGGGGGAGCACGCGGTGGTGTACGGCGCCCCCGCCCTGGCGCTTCCGGTGCCCCAACTGGCCGTCACGGCCAGCGCGGGCTGGTCCGCCAGGACGCCGGACGACACCGGCGACGTGTCCCTGACGATGACCGGCTCCGCCTCGCGGCCGGTGGCGACGCAGGCGTCCGACTGGCTGCAGCGGCTGACCGCGGAATTCCGGTCGACCATGGACGTCACCGACGACGTACACCTCGACGTGATCCTGGACTGCGCGATCCCGCCGGGCCGCGGCCTCGGCTCCAGCGCGGCCTGCGCGCGGGCGGTCGTCTTCGCGCTCGCCGACCTCTTCGACCGCGAGGTCACCCCGCAGACCGCCTTCGACCTGGTGCAGACCGCCGAGAACGTCGCGCACGGCCGTGCCAGCGGCGTCGACGCCACCGCGGTGGGCGCGTCAGGACCCCTGCTGTTCCAGCAGGGCCGGGCCGAGGAACTGCCCATCGGCTGCGACGGGCTGTTCATCGTCGCCGACAGCGGCGAGGTGGGCCGCACCAAGGACGCCGTCGGGCTGCTGCGCGAGGGCTTCCAGCGCCACTCCGGCGCGCAGGAGCGCTTCGTACGCCGTGCCACGGAGCTCACCGACGAGTCCCGGCACGCCCTCGCGGACGGCAAGCCCGAGGAGCTGGGCTCGCGTATGACGGAGTATCACGAGCTGCTGCGCGCCGCCGGGTTGAGTACCGGGCGCATCGACGCACTGGTCGAGGGAGCGCTCGGGGCGGGCAGCCTCGGCGCCAAGATCACGGGGGGTGGCATGGGCGGCTGCGTGATCGCGCTGACCCAGTCGGAACAGGCGAGCGCGGTGACCCGGCGGCTGCACGAGGCCGGCGCCGTACAGACGTGGGTCGTACCGCTGAGGGGGTTCGCCGGTCATGGGCGCTGAACAGCAGGCCACCGCGGTACGCGCGGCCATGGACACGGCGGTGCGCGCGGCCACGGACACCGCGGGTGCCGCGACCGCCGTGGCGCATCCGAACATCGCTCTCATCAAGTACTGGGGCAAGCGCGACGAGCGGCTCATCCTGCCGCGCACCGACAGCCTCTCGATGACCCTGGACATCTTCCCGACGACCACCCGGGTCCAACTCGCCCCCGACGCCGGTGACGACGAGGTGACGCTCGGCGGCAAACCCGCGCAGGGCGACGCGCGACAGCGCATCATCACCTTCCTCGACCTGGTGCGCGAGCGGGCCGGGGTCGGCCACCCGGCCGTCGTGGAGACCGAGAACACCGTTCCCACCGGGGCGGGCCTCGCCTCCTCCGCCAGCGGATTCGCCGCCCTGGCCCTGGCCGCGGCCGCCGCCTACGGACTCGACCTCGACGTCACCGCGCTGTCGCGGCTGGCCCGGCGCGGCTCCGGATCGGCCTCCCGGTCGCTCTTCGGGGACTTCGTGGTCTGGCACGCGGGCCGGACGGACGGCACGGACGAGGAGGCGGACCTGAGCTCGTACGCCGAGCCGGTGCCCGCGGGCCCCCTCGACCCCGCCCTCGTCGTCGCCGTCGTCAACGCCGGACCCAAGGACGTGTCCAGC
Organism: Streptomyces sp. NPDC036815; assembly: GCF_055609205.1. NCBI lineage: Bacteria > Bacillati > Actinomycetota > Actinomycetes > Kitasatosporales > Streptomycetaceae > Streptomyces > Streptomyces sp. NPDC036815. The sequence continues at coordinate 60,965 of NZ_JBVJPW010000032.1, forward strand.
CGGGCGGCCATGCGCCGCACCGTCGACACCTCGCCCCTCTACGAGCCCTGGGCCCTCTCCAGCAAGGCCGACCTGGCCGACATGCGCCTGGCCCTGGGCCGCGGCGACCTCGAAGCCGTCGGCGAGATCGCGGAGCGCAACGCGCTCGGCATGCACGCCACGATGCTGGCGGCCCGTCCCGCGGTGCGCTACCTCTCACCCGCCACGCTCACCGTGCTCGACAGCGTGCTGCAGCTCCGCCGCGACGGCGTGGCGGCCTTCGCGACCATGGACGCCGGGCCGAACGTGAAGGTGCTCTGCCGCAGTGCGGACGCGGACCGGGTCGCCGACGTGGTGCGCGGCGCCGCGCAGGGCGGCGCGATCCACGTCGCCCGCCCGGGGCCCGGCGCCCGGCTGCTGTCCGGGGACGGACGGTGACCGGTCGTCCGACGGTCGTCCGGCGCGCGCCGGGCAAGCTGTTCGTCGCCGGTGAGTACGCGGTGGTGGAGCCGGGCAACCCGGCGATCCTGGTCGCCGTCGACCGGTACGTCACCGTCACCGTGTCCGACCCCGGCGCACCCGGCGTCGTACTCTCCTCCGACCTCGCCGCGCGAAAGGCGCACTGCCGATGGCGGGAGGGCCGGCTCGGCGGATCGGGGCCGCGGGACGAGCAGCTGCTCCGGGAGAGCTTCACCCACGTGGCGGCGGCCATCGAGTCCGTCGGCCGACTGCTCGCCGAACGGGGCCTTCCCGCACCCGCGCTCGACGTCTCGGTCAGCAGTGAACTGCACGACAACGGCACCAAGTTCGGGTTCGGGTCGAGCGGAGCGGTCGTCGTGGCGACCGTCGACGCCCTGGCGGCCCACTGCGGCCTCGACCTGACGCGCGACGCGCGCTACCGCCTCGCGATGCTCGCCACGGCGGGCATCGAACCCAGGGCGTCCGGCGGTGACCTCGCCGCCGGCACCTGGGGCGGCTGGATCACCTATCGGGCACCCGACCGGGCCGCCGTCCTCGACCTGGCCCGAAGATCGGGCGTCGAGGAGGCCCTGCGCGTGCCCTGGCCCGGCCACGACGTACGCGTACTGCCGCGGCCCGAGGGCCTCGCACTGGAGGTCGGCTGGACCGGAACACCCGCCTCCACCTCGTCCCTGGTCTCCGGCCTCGACCGGCGGACCTGGCGGGGCAGCGCCTCCCACCGCAGGTTCGTGGAGACCAGCAACGACTTCGTGCGTGCCTCGGTCGACGCACTGGAGGGTGGTGACCGGGAGGGTCTGCTGCGGCAGATCCGGCGCGCCCGGCAGGAGTTGGCCCGCCTCGACGAAGAGGTGGGGCTCGGCATCTTCACGCAACGGCTGACCGCGCTGTGCGACGCCGCCGAAGCCGTCGGCGGCGCGGCCAAGCCCTCGGGGGCGGGCGGCGGGGACTGCGGCATCGCGCTGCTCGACGCCGAGGCGTCACAGGACATCGCTCACGTACAGAAACGGTGGACCACGGCGGGCGTGCGGCCCTTGCCGATCCGTCCCGCCATGGAAGGGAACGAAGAATGATCTCTCAACGCAAGGACGACCACGTCCGCCTCGCTGTCGAGCACCAGCGTCAGCACAGCGGACACAACCAGTTCGACGAGGTGTCGTTCGTCCACCACGCCCTGGCCGGGATCGACCGGCCGGACGTGTCCCTGGCCACGACCTTCGCCGGCATCTCCTGGCCGGTGCCCCTCTACATCAACGCGATGACCGGCGGCAGCGTCAGCACCGGCGTCATCAACCGGGACCTGGCCATCGCCGCCCGCGAGACCGGCGTCGCCGTCGCCTCCGGCTCCATGAGCGCGTACTTCAAGGACCCGTCGTGCGCCGAGACGTTCAGCGTGCTGCGCAAGGAGAACCCCAACGGGTTCGTCCTGGCCAACGTCAACGCGACCGCGTCGGTCGACAAGGCGCAGCGCGCCATCGACCTGGTGCAGGCCAACGCCCTGCAGATCCACATCAACACGGCCCAGGAAACGCCGATGCCCGAGGGCGACCGGTCGTTCTCGTCCTGGGTCCCGCAGATCGAGAAGATCGCGGCGGCCGTCGACGTCCCCGTGATCGTCAAGGAGGTCGGCAACGGCCTCAGCCGTGAGACGGTCCTCCTCCTGGAGACCCTCGGCGTCCAGGTCGCCGACCTCGGCGGCCGGGGCGGCACCGACTTCGCCCGCATCGAGAACGGCCGCAGGGAGCTGCGCGAGTACGCGTTCCTGCACGGCTGGGGCCAGTCCACCGCCGCGTGCCTCCTCGACACGCAGGACGTCGGCATCCCCGTCCTCGCCTCCGGCGGCGTCCGCAACGCGCTCGACGTGGTCCGCGCCCTCGCGCTCGGCGCGTCCGGCGTCGGCGTCTCCGGCGGGTTCCTGCGCACGCTGAAGGACGAGGGCGTCTCCGCGCTGATCGCGCAGATCTCGACCTGGCTCGACCAGCTGGCGGCCATGCAGACCATGCTCGGCGCCCGCACCCCCGCCGACCTGCGGCGCTGCGATCTGCTGATCCACGGCGAACTCCGTAACTTCTGCGCCGACCGGGGCATCGAGACGGGGCCCTTCGCCCAGCGCTCGCGCTCCGCCGAGGCCGCCCACGAGCTGACGGGAAGCACCCGATGACCGAGACACACGCGATAGCCGGCGTACCGATGCGCTGGGTCGGACCCCTGCGCATCTCCGGGAACGTCGCCACCACCGAGACCCAGGTCCCCCTCGCCACGTACGAGACGCCGCTGTGGCCCTCCGTGGGCCGCGGCGCCAAGGTGTCCAGGCTGGTCGAGGAGGGCATCGTCGCCACCCTCGTCGACGAGCGCATGACCCGCTCGGTCCTTGTGGAGGCGACGGACGCGCAGACCGCGTACGTGGCCGCCCGGGCCATCGACGCGCGGATCGACGAGCTGCGCGAAGTGGTGCGCGGCTGCAGCAGGTTCGCCCAGCTGATCGACATCCGGCACGAGATCAACGCCAACCTGCTGTTCATCCGGTTCGAGTTCACCACCGGTGACGCGTCCGGGCACAACATGGCGACGCTCGCGTCCGACGCGCTCCTGAAGCACCTCCTGGAGACGATCCCCGGCATCTCCTACGGGTCGATCTCGGGCAACTACTGCACGGACAAGAAGGCCACCGCGATCAACGGCATCCTCGGCCGCGGCAAGAACGTGGTCACGGAGCTGCTGATCCCACGCGACATCGTCACCGACGTCCTGCACACGACGGCCGCCAAGGTCGTCCAGCTGAACATCCGCAAGAACATGCTCGGCACCCTGCTCGCCGGCGGCATCCGCTCGGCGAACGCCCACTACGCCAACATGCTGCTCGGCTTCTACCTGGCGACCGGCCAGGACGCGGCCAACATCGTCGAGGGCTCCCAGGGCGTCACGATGGCCGAGGACCGCGACGGCGACCTCTACTTCGCCTGCACCCTGCCGAACCTGATCGTCGGCACCGTGGGGAACGGCAAGGGGCTCGAGTTCGTGGAGACCAACCTCGCCCGGCTCGGCTGCCGGGCCGAGCGCGAGACCGGGGAGAACGCCCGCAGGCTCGCCGTCATCGCGGCGGCGACCGTGCTGTGCGGAGAGCTCTCGCTCCTCGCCGCCCAGACCAACCCCGGTGAACTGATGCGTGCGCACGTCCAGTTGGAGCGCGACAACAAGACGGAAAAGGTCGGTGTGTGAGTCATGGCCAGTGGTTCAGGCATAGGTATTCATGATCTGTCGTTCGCGACGACCGAGTTCGTGCTGCCGCACACGGCGCTCGCCGCGTACAACGGCACGGAGATCGGCAAGTACCACATAGGCATCGGCCAGGAGTCGATGAGCGTGCCCGCGGCCGACGAGGACATCGTGACGCTGGCCGCGTCGGCGGCCGCGCCGATCATCGAGCGGCACGGCAGCGAGCGCATCCGTACGGTCGTCTTCGCGACCGAGTCCTCGATCGACCAGGCCAAGTCCGGTGGCGTGTACGTGCATTCACTGCTCGGGCTGCCGTCGGCGGCGCGGGTCGTGGAGCTGAAGCAGGCCTGCTACGGGGCGACCGCGGGGCTCCAGTTCGCGCTGGGCCTCGTCGCGCGCGACCCCTCCCAGCAGGTCCTCGTGATCGCCAGCGACGTGTCCAAGTACGAACTGGACAGCCCCGGCGAGGCCACCCAGGGCGCCGCCGCGGTGGCGATGCTGGTGGGCACGGATCCCGCACTGCTGCGGCTCGACGGCCCCTCGGGGCTGTTCACCGCGGACGTGATGGACTTCTGGCGGCCGAACTACCGGGACGCGGCGCTGGTGGACGGGCAGGAGTCGATCTCCGCCTACCTCCAGGCCGTCGAGGGCTGCTGGAAGGACTACACGGAGCAGGGCGGGCACTCCCTGGAGGAGTTCGCCGCGTTCTGCTACCACCAGCCGTTCACGAAGATGGCCTACAAGGCCCACCGCCACCTGCTGAACTACTGCGGCTACGACACCGACAAGGACGCGATCGAGCACGCGCTCGGACAGACCACCGCGTACAACAGGGTGATCGGCAACAGCTACACGGCATCGGTGTACCTCGGCCTCGCCGCGCTCCTCGACCAGGCCGATGACCTGACCGGCCGCTCGATCGGCTTCCTGAGCTACGGCTCGGGCAGCGTCGCCGAGTTCTTCGCGGGACAGGTGGTGCCGGGCTACCGCGAGCAGCTGCGCACGGCGGAGCACCGCGCGTCGATCGAGCGGCGCAAGCCGCTGGACTACGCGGGCTACCGCGAGCTGCACGAGCGGTCCTTCCCCACCGACGGCGGGGACTACCCGACGCCGGTGCAGAGCAGCGGGCAGTTCCGTCTCGCCGCCCTGCGCGGCCACAAGCGGATCTACGAGCGGCGGTAGGGCATGGCGAGCGGAATCTCAGTTCTCGGTACGGGCTCCCGGGTGCCGGACCGCATCGTCTCCAACGACGAGGTCGGGGCCCCGGCCGGGGTCGACGGCGAGTGGATCGTCCGTAAGACCGCGATCAGGGAACGGCGTTGGGCCGCGCCGGGAGAGGCCACCTCGCACCTGGCGGCGGCCGCGGGGCGCGCCGCGCTGGAGTCCGCGGGCATCACGGCGGCGCAGCTGTCCCTGATCGTGGTGGCCACGTCCACACCGGACCGGCCGCAGCCGCCGACCGCGGTCTTCGTGCAGCAGCAGCTCGGCGCCCTCGGCGCGGCGGCGTTCGACGTCAACGCGGTCTGCTCGGGCAGCGTGTTCGCGCTGTCGGTGGTCGAGGGCATGCTCTCCAGGACCGGCGGTCACGCGCTGGTGATCGGCGCCGACGTGTACTCGCGGATCCTGAACCCGGCCGACCGCAAGACGGTCGTGCTGTTCGGCGACGGCGCGGGCGCGATGGTCCTCGGCCCCGGCCGGGGCCCGAGGGTACGCCACGTAGCACTGCACACCTTCGGCGATCTGGCGGACCTGATCCAGGTGCCCGCGGGCGGCAGCCGGGTCCCCCCGGACCGGGCAGCGCTCGACGCGGGGCTGCAGTACTTCGCGATGGACGGGCGCGAGGTGCGCCGCTTCGTGGTGGAGCAACTGCCGCACCTGACCAAGCAGTTCCTGCACGAGGCGGGCGTGGTGCCCGACGACATCGCGCACTTCGTGCCGCACCAGGCCAACGGCGTCATGCTCGACACCGTGATCGAGGACCTGTCGCTGTCCCGCGCCACCACCCACCTCACGCTGGAGGAGTACGGGAACACGGGCGCCGCCTCCATCCCGATCACCCTGGACGCGGCCGCCCGCAAGGGTGCCTTCGGTCCCGGCGACCTGGTCCTGCTCGCCGGTTTCGGCGGCGGCATGGCAGCGGGGCTCGCCCTGCTCGAATGGTGACGTCGCCGCCGTTCGCCCGGTGCGTCCGGCCGGATTCCTGACGGTCCCGGCCGGCCACCGTCCCCCGACCGGGCCGGGGAGCTCCCCCTTCCCCCGAGAGAGCTCCCCGGCCTGCGAACCCTGCTGTGAACCCCCCCCATCACCCCGCCCCAGGAAGGCACCCGCGTGATCACGGAGAACGAGCCGGGCACCGGCCTGGCCGCCCGCATACCGGGATCCAAGAGCCTGACCAACCGACTGCTCCTGCTGGCCGCGGCCGCCGACGGCACGAGCAGAGTGCACGCTCCCCTGGTGAGCGAGGACACCGTCGCCTTCCGCGAGGCGCTGAGCGCGTGCGGCCACACCGTGCGGACCGCACCGCGGGACGCGTACTGGGACGTGACGGGCACAGGACGCGGACCGTCCGGCTCCGCCCGGCCCTGGTGCGCCGACGCGGGCACCGCGGCCCGCTTCCTGCCGCCCTTCGCCGCCGCCGGACACGGCACCTTCCTCTTCGACGGCTCGGAGCAGCTCCGCGCCCGCCCGCAGCGCCCCCTGCTCGACGCGCTCCGCGCGCTGGGCGCCGACCTGGAACCCGGGCCCGGCAACGGACTTCCCCTGCTGATCCGCGCCCACGGCCTGGCGGGCGGCGAGCTCTCCGTGGACTCGTCGCTGAGCAGCCAGTACCTGAGCGGACTCCTGATGGCCGCGCCCCTGATGCGCGAGGGCCTGCGGATCCGCACCGGAAGCCTGGTCAGCAGGCCCTACGTAGACATGACACTGGCGTTGATGCGCCGCTTCGGAGCCCGTGTCGACGAGGGCGAGGACGGCATCCTCCACGTCGCACCGCGGCCGTACGACGCCACCGACGTCGCGGTCGAGCCCGACGCGTCCTCCGCCTCCTACGTCTTCGCCGCCGCGGCCGTCACCGGAAGCAGCGTCACCGTGCCCGGCCTCGGCACCGACAGCCTCCAGGGCGACCTCCGCTTCGTCGAGGTCCTCGAACGCACCGGCGCCGAGGTGCAGGTGGGCGCGACGGCCACCACGGTGACGGGCACCGGACCGCTGCGCGGCGGCTTCACCGTCGACATGGGCGAGATCTCGGACACGTTCATGACCCTCGCCGCCATCGCACCCCTGGCCGACGCGCCCATCACCATCCGCGGCGTCGCGCACGCGCGGCTGAAGGAGTCCGACCGCGTCGCCGCCGTGGCGGCGAACCTGCGGGCCTGCGGCATCGGGACCGCCGAGGGACCGGACTGGATCACCGTCCACCCCGGAGTGCCGCGCCCCGCCCGCATCGACTGCCGGCGCGACCACCGGATCGCGATGTCGTTCTCGGTCCTCGGGCTCGCCGTCCCGGACACGATCTCGCTGGACGACCCGGACTGCGTGGCGAAGACCTTCCCGGACTTCCACGACGAGATGCGACGCCTGTTCCCCGGCTACGCGCTCGCGCCGAGCACATCCCGCTGAGGCAGAGGAGCATCCGTTGAGCAGGTTGCGTTGGCTGACCGCGGGGGAGTCGCACGGACCCGCGCTTGTCGCGACGTTGGAGGGGCTTCCCGCCGGCGT
>NZ_JBVJPW010000033.1:0-67200 GCF_055609205.1 Streptomyces sp. NPDC036815
AGGTGCTGGACCGGTACCTGCACCACCTGCGGACGCCCCCTGCCCAGCCCTCGGAGCAGCCGCAGACAGCCCACAACCTAACGAAGCACTACTAGCCGCCGTAGGTGTACTTCCCCTTGTGCGACAGCTGGCTGTCCGGCGTGGCGTCCCACGGCGGCATCGGCTCGTGCCGGGCGACGATGCGCTGGTACTGGACCGAGCCGGGGCCCGGCGGCCGCGCGGGCAGGTAGGGGGCCGAGTCGGGGTGGCGGCGCTGCCACCGGTCCCACAGCAGGTCCACGAAGGCGTGGTTGAGCCAGAAGACCGGGTCGTTCACCGAGTCGCCGCCCAGCATGTGACCGCCGACCCAGCGGTGGACGCGGTTGTGGTTGCGCCACCGCTCCTTGCCCCGCGCCGACGTCCAGCCCTCCAGCTTGTTGCGGAAGCCCCCGGGCGACGTGGAGTCCCAGGGCGCCGTGTCGTAGCGGGGATCGGACATGGCCCACTCCACGTCCCGCGCGGTGGGCAGGTCGACGGGGTCCTGCGGGCGGCCGAGGTCCCGCATGAGGAACTCCCCGTCGGTGACGCTCTCCTTGATGTCCCAGTGCCCGTTCCGGTGCGCGAACGGCCCGGTCATGACCTGCCGGTCGGAGCGCCGCCCGTTGCCGCCCATCAGGTCCTCGCCCCACACGGACGCGGCCGGAGTACGGTCCTTCGTCCAGTCCCAGTAGGGCACGGAGACACCGGAGTCGATCCGCCGCAGGGCCCGCTCGAACTCCAGCAGGAAGCGGCGGTGCCAGGGGAAGAACGAGGGGGCCATGTGCGCGACCCTGAGCCGCTCGTCCCCGTCCGACACGTAGAAGTCGATGTGCATGCGCACGAACTCGTCGTACTCCCCCCGCCGCTTGAGCTTCAGGAGCGCGTCGACGAAGCGCCGCCGCTCGGCTCGGGTGAGGCTGCGCTGGTTCCTGCGCGTGTGGGCCATGTCCGTCCCTTCTGCGGTCGGGGGGTGCGCCTCGGGCTCAGTGGCCACGTCCGCTCAGGGCCCGCAGGGGGCCGAGTTCGTCGACGGCTCCCCGCGCGGCGGCCAGCGGGGTCGCGTACGACTGGTAGTGGTCCACCATGCTGAGGTAGCTGCCGTCCGCGCGGCGCATGAGCCCGAGCCGCTGCCCGTCGACGGTGACCTGCCAGCCTCCGTGCGCGGGCCCCTCGTGGTGGGCGGCCGGCTCGCCCCGGATGCGCCTGCCCCGGTACGTCTCGTCGAACGGCGGATGGTCGTACGCGGCCTGCGGGCCCGGCGCCGCGGAGGCCGTCTCCGGGTCGTCGGGGGCGGCCCGGACGACGGCCGCGGCGCCGAGGAACGCCGTGGCCGCGGCGCCGATGAGGTGGCGGCGGGTCATCCGGTCGCCCACGCGTGTCGATGGGGGCACAGATTCCTGCATGGCGCTCGGTCCGTCCTTTCGCCGTACGGCCTCGGTCAGCTGGTCCAGAAATCCCACCAGCGCGTCAGAATGAGCATGCCGATGACGCCCGCGTGCAGAACGGGCAGGGTCCAGGTGAACTCGTCCAGGAAAGTGCGCACACCCCGGGGAGCGGGCAGGAATCCGCAGCGCACATTGTGCGATGTCACGTACCAGAACATGACGATGGTCGCGGCCCAGGCCAGACAGCACCACAGACAGAGGGAATGAATGCGGTAAAGGGACTGGAATTGCAGCCAGCCGCAGAATGCGACACCGAATACGGTGCCCGCGTTGAAGGTCAGCCAGTACCAGCGGGGAAAGCGCGCGCCGCCGAGCAGACCGGCGCCGACGCCGATCACCACGGCGTACGCGACGAGACCGAGCATCGGGTTGGGGAACCCGAAGGCCGCCGCCTGCTCGCTCTTCATGATGTTGCCGCAGGCGACCACCGGATTGAGGCTGCACCCGGGGACGAAGTCCGGGTCCTCCATCAGCTTGATCTTGTCGAGGGTGATGACCCACGCCGCGAGCAGCCCCGCCGTGCCGGTGACCACCAGGAGCAGGCCGAGGAGGCGGCCCGCCTCCTGCCGCCGGGGCGGGTCGGCGCCGTCGGCCGCGACGGGGGCCGCACCGGCGCCGACGGCCTGGAGCGGTACCCGGTGCGGCAGTTCGGTGGTGCGGCGCATCAGCGCAGGCTGCGCGCGGGCAGCAGGCAGTGGGCGGCGTTGAGCATGGTCTCCTCGTCACCGGCGAACGCGGCGAGGCCCTCCTCCGGCACGGGCTCACCCGGCTTGGCCTCCGGCCACGCGCGCGTGGTGATCATGAAGTAGGCGTGGCCGCGCAGCTTGACGGCGGCGATCCACTCCGGCGGCACCCCGCACTGCGCGTTCAGGTGGGGCATGTTGACGACCGCGTTGTCGCCCTCGACGAGCAGGCTCACCGGCAGGGAGGGGTTGCGGGCGCCGTCGAGGAGGGGGCCGCCCATCGGCAGGCCCGTCTCGGCGAGGAGCGTGCGCATCGCCTCGGCCGTGCCCTCCGGGCCCTCCTCGGTGTCACCGAGGGAGTAGGCGAGCAAGAAGGGCATGTCCTTCTCGTCCTCGGGGTGTTCACCGCTCCAGGCGAGAACTGCCAGGGTTCCCAGATCAGTTGGTCGGAAGGGGCGCTGCTCACTGGAAGTTGAGGTCATGAGGGGAACCGTATAGACGCGAAGGGGCCGCTCCGGCTCCGTTGTCACCCGAGTGGCCCAGCCCGAGGACGCCATCACACGATGGGGTCACCCGGTCGGCGCCCGTGAGACCCCACGGCCGAACTCCCGTCCGTGCCGCGCGCCGCGACACCCCCCGGCACGGAACGGAAACAGGAGCAGAAGGCCCTACTTGCCGGCGGGGCGGCCGCCGAGGAGACCGGCGGGGCCGCCACCGGCGTTCAGGCCGTCCACGGCGTCCGCGACCGTGTTGACCACGGAGTCCTTGTTCTCGGTGTCGAGCATGTTCGTGCTCACCGGCTTGGTGTCGAGGAGCGACTGGCGGGTCAGGGCGTCGAGACCACCGTTCAGGCTGGAGGGCGTCAGGTCGCCGGCGAACGCGGGCGCGGCGGAACCGGCGATGGCGATCGAACCGGCAAGGACAGCGGCAGCCTTCAGGGCCTTCATCATGTTCCTTTCTTTGGCAACGCGTGTCGCCTGGGGGAGAACCGTTCAGGCATCGGTTTGCCTGTGTCTCTTCTCCCCGGCTAACGAGCCCGGCTCGGTACGGAAACCCTCGCGCCGCAAAGTTCCCCGATCCCACCCGAATGAAGAGCGCATCGCATTCTCATATCAACCGGCCTGCCGATAAAGGCGGTTGAGCGCACGAAACCCGCCGCGCCGGACGGTCTCCGGTGCGGCGGGCGGCAGCGGTCGGCCTCCCCCGGGAATGGCCCGCGCCGTGGGCTCAGGGCGTGGGGAGCTTGGGCAGGCCGGGCAGGTTGGGCGCAGGCAGGCCGCCGCCGAGGAGGGTGGCGGCGACGAAGTTGACCAGGCCGGTGAGGACCGCGGGGACCTGCGCGAGCACGGCCTTCGGGTCGCCCGCCGTGACGGCCTTGAGCAGGCCGTCGACCGCCTTCTGCAGCGCGGCCACGGCGTCTGCCTTGGGGTCGAGCACCGCCTTGGCGTCCCGCTGCGCTCCCGCGGCGGGCAGTTGCGCGGCCGGCAGCTGCGTGGCCGGGAGCTGGGGGAGCGCGGCCGGGTCGGCGGCGGTGCTGAGGGGCGCCTTGGCGGGCGGCTTGGCGGCAGCGTCGAGCGCCTTCTTGATGGCGTCGGCGTGCTTCTTGACGTCCTCGGGGGAGAGCTTGTTGTCCTTCGCCTTGAGCACCGCGTTGAGCAGGTCCGTGACGGGGGTGATGACCGCACCGAGGCCGCTGAGCTGCTGGACCTGGGCCAGCAGGGCGGCCGGGTCCGCGGGCGCGCCGGCCGCCGTCCGGTCGTCGTCCCGGGAGGCGTCGCCGTGCGAGGCGAGGGCCGGTCCGGCCGTGCCGAGAAGCAGCGTCGCGCACAGGGCGGTGGTCGCGATACGCCGTACGGGCAGAGCGCGCATAGGTGTGTCCCTTTCGGTGATGCGGCAGATCCTGTGATCACCGTGGGATCGGGCCACGTCACCCGCAACCGAGCGGCCGCGCACCGTAGCTTCCATTCCTCCGCGGAAGGAGCATCCGCGCAGGTGGGGAGTGGATGTGACGGTCTGTCGGCCATGCGTGGCGCGCCCCCCATTCGGGGCACGGCCGACGTGTGCCGCGGCGGCCGAATGCCGCCCCGGCACGCGGAACGGCCGCCCCCGTGAGTACGGGGACGGCCGCTCCTGTCAGACGGTGCGTCAGTCGTTGGCGCACTGGTTGCCGAACGCCGGGTTCAGCAGACCGATGACGTTGACGCTGTTGCCGCAGACGTTCACGGGGATGTGGACCGGCACCTGCGCGGTGTTGCCCGAGATCACGCCGGGGGAGTTCTGGGCGGCACCCTGCGCGCCGCTGTCGGCGGCGGCGGCGCCCGCGGATCCGGCCACGGCGGCGGCGGCGACGGCGGACAGGGCAAGAGCCTTGGTGGTACGCGACATGGAGTGCTGCTCCTTGGTGATGTAACGAGGACGGGAGGGATACCCGTCTAGGGGGATCAACTGCTGAGCATGGCGGCGAGTTGTGCGCCCAGACGGGTGATGCTGCGCGAGATCCATTGCGGTGACGGTCCGTCGGCCGTCGACCCGGCCGGACCTGCGCTCCTTCCGCGCTGACGCGGGCCCTGTCCGACGTCGCCCATCTGCCGCTTCCTTCACCGTTCCGACACACGCGCCGAGGTTGACCGGGTGGCCCGCTTCAGGGGCTACAGTTGCGCTTCCCTTTAGGGCAATCCACTCATATACGTTCATATTCGTTCAAAAAAGTACGAATCATCTCTCTGCCGTGGTGCAGAGTCTCCACCCTTCGGAAGGCCAACGCCGTCATGCGTCACTCTCCGGGCCTGCGTCGCGTGTTCGTCGTCCCGCTCGCACTCGCCGCGTGTCTCGCGGCCACCGGGTCCGGCTCGGCAGCCCCACCCGGAGGCGAGAGGACGCGCGTCGACTTCGCGCAGAGGTACCGCGCACTGCAGCACGGCGGGATCGTCCGGGCCGCGAACTCGGCGATCACCTGCCGCCGCGCGGTGGCGCGCACGGCCGCGTCCTGCGCCGCGACGCGCGGCGGCGCGGCGGGCGTCAACGAAGACTTCGACATGGCCTACATCGACGTCGACGACGATCCGAACACCTACAACTCCAGTACGGGCGAGGTACGCCTGCCCCCGCACGCGCGCGTCACCTACGCACGCCTGTACTGGGGAGGCAACCTCCGGGCCGGCGAGCAGAAGCCGCCCAAGGACAACGGCCGGGTGCTCATCGCCGAACCGGGCGGCCGCTACAGACCGGTCGTGGCCGACACCCTGACCGGCCACCGCGTCGCCGACGACGCCGACGCCTTCCAGGCATCGGCCGACGTGACCGGCCTGGTGCGCACCGCGGGCGGCGGCTCGTACACGGTCGCGCAGGTCAACGTCGCCAAGGGGCACTCACGGGCCGGTGCCTGGGGCGGCTGGACGCTCGTCGTGGCCTACGAGGACGCCGCGGCACCGCTGCGCGCCCTGACCGTCTGGGACGGCTTCGACTCGACCGGGAAGCACGGGCGACGGCACACCCTGCGGCTGCGCGGCGTGCCCGCGCCGGGCGGCGCGGGCGGCATCGCCGGAGTGGTGGCCTACGACGGCGACCGCGGGCGGCTCGGGGACACCGTGGGCGTGGCGGCCGGGCGGGGCCGGGCCGTGCCGCTGTCGGACCGCGCCAACCCGGCCGGCGACGTACTCAACTCCACCATCAGCGAGCCAGGACCGCCGATCCGCAGAACCCCCGCGTACCCCAACACCCTGGGATACGACTCCGATGTCCTCCCGCTGACCACACGTCCGGGCGGACGGGGCGGCGATCTGACGGTCCACCTTTCCTCGCGGGAGTCGGCGTGGGTCGGCGTGGTCTTCGCCGCCGTCGACGCGCGGCGCTAGCACCTCGCTCCGCACCGGCTCCGCGCTGTCACTGACTCAAGGGAGTCGCGCATGCCTCTGCCTTCAGCACTCGCTCCCCCGCGGGTCCTGCACGTCAGCCAGCCCGTGGACGGCGGCGTGGCACGGGTCGTCGTCGACCTCGTCACGGCTCAGGCCGCGGCGGGCACCGACGTCCACGTGGCCTGCCCGCCGGAGGGCTTACTGCCCGGAGTGCTCGGCGCCCTCGGCCCCGGCGTGCAGGTCCACCCCTGGGCGGCCGGCCGCTCCCCGGGCCCCGGCCTCAGGGCCGAGACGAGGGACCTGAAGCGCATCGTCGACGCGACGGGACCGGCGCTCGTCCACGCGCACAGCGCCAAGGCCGGGCTCGCCGCGCGGCTCGCGCTGCGCGGGGCCGTGCCCACCGTGTTCCAGCCGCACGCCTGGTCGTTCGAGGCGGTCGGCGGCGTCACCGCGCTGCTCGCCCGCCGCTGGGAACGGAGCGCGGCACGGTGGACGGCGCGCATCGTCTGCGTCAGCGAGGCCGAGTGGGTCACCGGGCGGCGGGCGGGCGTCACCGGCTCCTACACGGTCGTCCCCAACGGCGTCGACACCGGCCGCTTCACGCCCGCCGCCCCCGGCGGGCCACCCGGCGCGCGCGTCCCCCTGGTGGTGTGCGTCGGACGGCTCTGCCGGCAGAAGGGGCAGGACGTACTGCTGCGTGCCTGGCCCGAGGTGGCCGCGCGGATTCCCGAGGCCCGCCTCGTGCTGGTGGGCGACGGGCCCGACGCCGGCCGGCTGCGCGCCAGGGCCGGGCCGCGGGTGGCCTTCGCCGGGGAGGCGGCCGACGCGGCCCCCTGGTACCGGGCGGCCGACGTCGTCGTCCTGCCCTCGCGCTGGGAGGGCATGGCGCTGGCGCCGCTGGAGGCCATGGCCTGCGCCCGTCCGGTCGTCGTCACCGACGTCGACGGGGCGCGGGAGAGCCTGCCGCACGCCGACCGCGGGCACGCCCTCGTACCGCCGGAGGACCCCGGCGCGCTGGCGCGGGCCCTGGTCGCCGTGTTGCGGGACGAGGAGCTGCGGGACGCGCTGGGGCGGCGGGGCCGTCAGCACGTACTGGACCACCACGACGCACGGCACACCGCCGCCGCCATCGACGCGGTGTACGGCGAGGTTCTGGGCACGGCGCCCACCGGACACAGGGAGTGCACCACCACGTGAGTGCCGAACGGACCGTCGCCTCCTCATCGGGTCAGTCGCGCCAGGACGCCCAGGCCCCGCCCGGGACCTTCGTCGTCGCGCCACGCGGAGCCATGGGCACCCGCGCCGGAACGTCGGCGCCGCGCCCCGCCCGCCGACGGCGCTCGGCGGCCGCGCTGATGGCCGTCGACTGCGCCGCCGCCCTGCTCGCCCTGCTGCTGCTCCAGGACGCGCGGCAGCGGGCCGTCCTCGCGCCCCTGCTCGTGGCCGGTGTGCTGATCCTCAACGCGCGGGGCCGCCTGTACGAGTACGCCGTGCTGCCCGACACCCTCGGCAGGCTGCCCTCGCTCGCCGGGCGGATCGTGCTCGCCTGGTCCCTCACCGCGGTGCTCGCCACCGCCCTGCCCGCGGCGGGCCCGCTCGCCCCGGAGACCCTCCTGCGCGCCGCCGCCGCGCAGTGCGTCCTGAGCCTCTGCGGGCGGGCGCTGGTCCACCGGCACCGCCGGGCCGGCACCGTGCGCAGGCCCCGCCCGGTCCTGGTGCTCGGCCCGAGCGGACCGGCCCGCGGGGTGGCCGCGGCGCTGCTGCGGCGGCCCGGCTGCGGCATGCGGCCCGTCGGCATCGTGGGCGAGGCGGCCGAACCGCAGCAGGACCAGGACGACGAGGCCGATACGGCGTCAGGGGCCGGGCCCGGGCTGCCGGTGCTGCGCACGGAGGATGAACTGCACCGGGCGGTGATCCAGAACGACGTCCGCGCCGTGCTGCTCCTCGCCGACCGGGGCCCTGGGTCCGCGGCCCTGCTGCCCGCGCTGAGCGGCCTGGACTGCGACCTGTGGGAACTCGACGCGCGCTGCCCGGACGTGGCGCCCGCGCCGGGCGGGCCCCAGCAGTACGTGGCCGGGTTCCCCTGCCGCCCGCTGGTGGCCACCCGGGTCCGGCGCACCGGCATCGGCAAGCGGCTCCTGGACATCACCGTGTCGGGCGCCCTGCTCCTCGTCGCCGCGCCGGTGCTCGCGGCCTGCGCCCTGGTGCTCCGGGCCGTGGAGGGCCCCGGCGTGATCTTCCGGCAGGAACGCGTCGGCAAGGACGGGCAGTTGTTCACCCTGCTGAAGTTCCGGACCCACCGGCCCGCCGACCCGCAGGAGGCTGCGACCCGGTGGAGCGTCGCCGACGAGCGCCGGATCAGCCCGTTCTGCCGGTTCCTGCGGGGCACCTCGCTCGACGAGCTGCCCCAGCTGTGGAACGTACTGCGCGGCGACATAAGTCTCGTCGGCCCACGGCCCGAACGCCCCTTCTTCGTCGCGCAGTTCAGCCAGACCTACCCGGACTACGCCCAGCGCCACCGGATGCCGACCGGCATCACCGGCCTAGCCCAGATCCACGGCCTGCGCGGGGACACCTCCATCGAGGACCGGTGCCGCTTCGACAACGCCTACATCGACAGCTGGTCGTTCTGGCAGGACCTGTGCATCCTGCTGCGCACCCTCGGCTGCCTCGTACGCCGCACGGGGAGCTGAGCAGTGACCCACGTCCCGCCCCCCGCCCTGCACCGGCCCCACCCGCTCGACGTGGCGCTGCCGTGGCTGCGGCGGAACGCCCCGGTCCTCCCGGTGGTGCTCCTGATCGCGCTGCTCGCGCTGCCGGTGCCCGCCGGGAGCGCCGCCGCCGACGGCGGCACCGGCACCGGCACCGCGGCCGACGCGGTGTCCGCCCTCGTCGTCGGCTACTGCGTCGTGCGCGCGGTGCGGGCCGGGCAGCGCGCGCTGACCCCTACCGCCGCCGTGCTCTTCGGGCTGCCGGTCGTCGGCATCACCGTGGCCGCGTTCGGCGCCGCCTCCGCCGCGACCGGCGTCGCCGGGGCCGCGCGCTACCTGCAGATCTTCGTCCTCGTGCCCGCGGCCGTGCTCCTCCTGATCCGCGACGCGTCCCACTTCCGCCTCCTCGCCTGGTCGTTCGTCGGCCTCGGGCTGTGGCAGGGCGTCATCGGCGTGCACCAGAACCTCACCGGCACCGGCGCCTCGTACATGGGCGAGGACATCCGCGCCGTCGGCACGTTCGGCCCGACGGACGTCATGGGGATGGCCACGGTCGTCTCGTACGGACTCGTCTGCGCGCTGGCCCTCGCCCACCGCCCCGGCGCCCCGCGCCACCGGGCGGCGGCGGTGGTGTGCGCGGCGCTCCTCACCGTGCCGCTCGCCCTGTCGTTCAGCCGCGGCGCGTGGATCGCCACCGCGGCCGCCTGCGGCACGGTGCTGCTGCTCGCCGGGGTGCGCCGGGCCTGCCGGGTGCTCCTCGTCGCGGGCGCGGCCGCCGTGGTCCTGGTGGCGGGGCTCGGCGTCGGCTCGGCGATGCTCCAGGAGCGCCTGAGCAGCATCACCCAGGTCACGGACGCACCCGACCAGTCCGTCACCGACCGCTACACGATGTGGGCGGCGTCGGCCGACATATGGCGCGCGCACCCGGTGACCGGCGTGGGCCTGAAGGGGTTCCCCGCCCACCGCGACAGCCACGCCTCGCTGGCCCTCTCCTCCGGCAGCGACACGGCGGGAGCGGGCAGCGGCTTCGTCCGCCAGCCGCTGCTCTCCCCGCACAACATGTACCTGCTCGTCCTCAGCGAGCAGGGGCTGCTCGGGCTCACCGCGCTGGCGGGCGGCTGGGCGGCGCTCGTCGTGTGCGCGGTGCGCCGCTGGCACCGGCGGCGGGCCCGGCGGGGCAGGGCGGGCGGGCCCGATCCGGACTGCGCCCTGGTGGCCTGCGGGCTCCTTGTCTGGCAGTTGATCGACTTCATGTACGCCGACATCGGCGGGCCCTCCACCGTCCTGACCGCGGTCGCCCTCGGCGTCGCGGCCTGGTGGGCGGTCGGCGCCCGGGCCCGCCGGGGAGAGGCGGCCGCGCGATGACCACCGTGCCGCCCCGGGCGGCGCCGGAACCGGCCGCGCCGGACACCGCCGGGCCCGCCGCGGAGCAGGGTCGCGGGAGGTCCGGCGGCTCGTTCCTCGCCAAGGCCGCGCTGGTCACGGCCGTACTGTCCGTAGCGGGATCGCTGCTCGGACTCGTCCGCGACCAGGCCCTCGCGCACTTCTTCGGCGCCGGGACCGACACCGACGCCTTCCTGGTGGCGTGGACGCTTCCCGAGCTGGCCGCGACGCTGCTCATCGAGGACGGCCTGGCCTTCTTCCTCGTACCCGCGTTCAGCCTGGCGCTCGCGCGCCGCGCGGACGCCCCGGCCACCGACCCGGTCCACGAGCTCGTACGGGCGTCGCTGCCGCGGATGACGCTGTGGTTCGCGGGCACCGCCGTGCTGCTCATCGCGGCGGCGCCGTACGTGGTGGCGGTGCTCGCCCCCGGCCTCCCCGACCCCCAACTGGCCGTCGACTGCACCCGGTTGACCGCCACCTGCGCCCTGACCTTCGGACTCACCGGCTACTGCAGCGCGGCCCTGCGCGCGCACCAGCGGTTCGTCGCGCCCGCCACGGTCTACGTCGCCTACAACGCCGCGATCATCGCCGCTCTGTTCGCGCTCGCCGCGCCGCTCGGCGTACGGGCCGCCGCGGTGGGTGTGGCGGTGGGGGGCGCCCTCATGGCGGTCGTCCAGGCTCCTTCGCTCTGGCGGCAGCTGCGGGCCGCACCCACACCCGCGGCGGCCGGGGACAAAGGGGCGGCACCGGCCAAGTCCCTCCAGACGGCCATCATCTGGACCGTCCTGCTCTTCGCGCTGTGCCGTCAGTCGCAGGTCCTCATCGAGCGGTTCCTGGCCTCGTCGCTGCCCGCCGGTGCCATCTCGCACCTGAACTACGCGCAGAAGGTCGCGCAGATGCCGATGGTCCTCTCCCTCATGCTGTGCACCGTCACCTTCCCCGTGGTCGCGCGGGCCCTGGCCGACGGCGAGACGGAACGCGCCCGCGAGCGCGTGGAGCGCGACCTCGTCCTCGCCGGGTGCATCGTCCTGCTCGGCACCGCCGCGGTCGTCGCCGCCGCGCCCCCGCTCATCGAACTCCTCTTCCAGCGCGGCGCGTTCACCGCCGGGGACACCGCCGCCACCGCATCGGTGATGCGCGTCTACGCCCTCGGCCTGCTCGGGCACACGCTGGTCGGCGCGCTCGCCCGGGCCCACTTCTCCGTCGCCCGGACCACCTGGATCCCGCTCTACGCGATGTTCACCGGCGTCGTCACCACCGCGGGGCTCGGCTTCCTGACCGTCGGCACGTGGGGCGTCCGCGGGATCGCCGGGGCCAACGCCGTCGGCATCTGCGTCGCCGCACTGCTCCTGCTGCGCGGCATGGGCCCGCGCACCGTGGCGATCAGGACGCGCGCCGTCGTGGGGCAGCTGGGCCGGCTCGTGCTCGCCGCCGCGGGCGCCGCCCTGCTGGGTGCCCTGTGTGCCGACCGCGTCGCGGGACCGCCCGCCCTCGCCGTCCTCGCGAGCTTCGCGGCGGCGACCGTCTCCTTCGTGCTCCTGGGTCTCCTCCTGGGGGCGCAGCCCTGGGCGTCCGCCCTTCGCACCGTGACCGGAAAGCTGCGCCATGTCCGTTGACCTCACCCCTGACACCCCGCCCGGCACGGAGCCGTTCCTGCGGTTCCGGCCGCCCCGCACCCCGGCGTGGGTGGCGATGTACCACTCCGTCGCGGACCCGTCCGACGACCCGTACGGGATCACCGTCGCGCCGGAGCGCCTCGCCGCGCAGCTGCGGTGGATGCGGCGCCAGGGCCTGCGCGGCGTGTCCATGAAGTACCTCCTGGAGGCGTGCGCGCAGGGCCGGGAGCACAACCTCGTCGGGCTCACCTTCGA
Organism: Streptomyces sp. NPDC036815; assembly: GCF_055609205.1. NCBI lineage: Bacteria > Bacillati > Actinomycetota > Actinomycetes > Kitasatosporales > Streptomycetaceae > Streptomyces > Streptomyces sp. NPDC036815. Next base: position 11,966 of record NZ_JBVJPW010000033.1, read on the forward strand.
CGACGGGTACCGCGACTTCGTCGACCACGCGCTGCCGCTGCTGCGCCTGCACGACTGCACCGCCACCGTGTTCGTGCTGCCGGGCCGGCTGGACGGCGAGAACGCCTGGGACCCGCTCGGCCCGCGCAAACCGCTGCTCGGCGCCGACGACGTCCGGCACGTGGCCGACTCCGGCATGGAGATCGCCTCGCACGGCCTGACGCACGTCGACCTGACCACGGCCGACGACCGGCTGCTCCGCCGCGAGCTCGACGGCAGCCGGGCGGCGCTGCACGAGCTGACCGGCCGCGAGGTGCAGGGCTTCTGCTACCCCTACGGGCACGTGGACGAGCGCGTGGTGGCCGCGGTGCGCGAGGCCGGGTACCGCTACGCCTGCGCCATCGCGCCGGGCGCCCTCGCCGGTCCACTCGCCCTGCCCCGCGTCCACATCGGCCAGGGCGACACGGCCTGGCGGCTGCGTCTGAAGCTGCGCACGAACCGGCTCAGGCACCGCGTCCTGGGCCCTTCGGCGGTGTCCGGGTGAAGGTCCTGCACATCATCACCGGGCTCGGCGTGGGCGGTGCCGAGCAGCAACTGCGCGTACTGCTGCGCCACTTGCCCACCCCCTGCGACGTCGTCGCGCTGACCGACGCGGGCACCGTGGCGGCCGGGATCGCGGCCGACGGGACGCGCGTGACCGAGCTCGGCATGTCCGGCAACCGTGACGTGTCGGCGCTGCCCCGCCTGGTCCGGCTCATCCGCGCGGGCCGCTACGACGTGGTGCACACCCACCTCTACCGGGCCTGCCTGTACGGGCGGATCGCGGCCCGCCTCGCCGGGGTGCGCGCGGTGGTGGCCACCGAACACTCCCTGGGCGACTCGCAGATGGAGGGCAGGCCCCTCACGGCGGGGGTCCGCGCGCTGTACCTGGCCGGGGAGCGGCTCGGCCGGATGACGGTCGCGGTCTCCCCCGCCGTCGGGGCGCGGCTGCACCGGTGGGGCGTGCCGCGGCGCCGCATCCGGGTGGTGCCGAACGGCATCGAGGTGGAGCGGTTCCGGTTCGATCCGGCCGCGCGTACCCGAGCGCGAGAGCAACTGGGTTTGCCCGACGGGGCGTTCGTCGTCGGGGGCGTGGGGCGGCTGGCCGCCGGCAAGCGGTTCGACGTCCTGCTGCGGGCGGCCGCCCTGCTCCCCGAGGACGTCGTCGTCCTGCTTGTCGGAGGCGGCCCCGAGGAGCCGGAGCTGCGGCGGCTCGCGCACCGGCTCGGCATCGCGGGGCGGGTGCGGTTCACCGGCGAGGCCCCCCAGTTCACCGAGACGTCAGCCCGGTTCACCGACGCACCGGCACCGCGGGAGAGCGGCGCCGAACCCGGCGTACCGGACCTGCCCGCCCTCCTCTCCGCCATGGACGCCCTCGCCTCCCCCTCCCCGGAGGAGGCGTTCGGCCTGGCGCTCGTGGAGGGCCTGGCCAGCGGCCTGCCCGTGCTGTACGCGTCCTGCCCCGCCCTGGAGAGCCTCGGCCCCGCCGAGCGGCCGGGCGCCGCGTACTGCCCGAGCGACCCGGACTCCTTCGCGCGGGCCCTGCACGGCCTGCGCGGCGACGTCCCCCCGCACCGCGGCGCCCCGGCCGCGGTGCGCCACTACAGCATCACCCGAAGCGCCGAGCAGCTGATGGGCGTCTACGCGTCCCTCGCGCCCGGCCCGACCCCGGAGGTGAACCCTCGATGAGCGACTCCGCGAACGAGCGCCCGCGCACCGACGTCCTGCGAGCCCGGCTCGCGCAGCTGCCCCGCTGGTGGGCCCTCCCGGCGTGCGCGGCTCTCGGGGTGGTGACCGGCGCCGGGTACGGCGTGCTGCAGACCCCGCAGTACACGGCCACGAGTTACGTCGTCGCCGTCCCGCAGGAGAAGGCGGACCCGGCGACGGCGCTGGGGTTCGCCCAGGCGTACGGCCGGGTGGCGACGCAGCTCGCCGTGCTGGGCGACGCCCAGGTGGCCGCGGGGATGTCGCCGGCCGAGCTGCAGGACAGCGTGAAGGTGGTCACCTCGCCCGACGCGCCGATGATCGCGGTCTCGGCGACCACCGCCAAGCCGTCGACGGCCGCCCTCACCGCCAACGCGGTGGCGCAGTCGCTCGCCAGAAGCGCCAACCACTCCAAGGACAGCACCCAGGTCAAGCTCCTGGCGTTCTCCCGCGCCCTGGAGCCCAACTCCCCCTCCTCGCTCTCCACCGGGGTGACGGCCCTGGTCGGCGGGTGCGCGGGCGGCCTGCTCGGCGGCCTCGCGCTCCTCGTCCGCCCCCGTACGCGTACGGAGAAGTCGCCGGGGCCCTCCGTCCCCGGGCCCGCCTCCGCCCTGGTGAGGAGCGCCCCGTGAGCGCGCCCGACGAGGCCCCGCGGGCCGAACTGTGCGTGGACGAGGACGAGTTCGAGGCGCTGGCCGAACCGTGGGGGCGGCTGCACCGGGCGTGCCCGGCGGCGACCCCGTTCCAGAGCCACGCGTGGCTGGCGTCCTGGTGGCGGTCCTACGGCCGTCCCGGGCGGCTGCGGGTGGTCCTGGTGCGCGACGGCGGACGGCTGATCGCCGCGGCGCCGCTGATGCGGGTGGACCGGCCGCTGCCCGCCCTCAAGCCGCTGGGCGGCGAGATCTCCGACTTCACGGACGTCCTGCTCGACGGCGCGTGCCGCGAGGAGGCGGCGGACGCGCTCCTCGCGGGGATGTACGCGCTGGCCCGCACCGCGCTGGTCGACTTCGGCGAGGTCCGGCCCGGCGCGTGCGTGGAGAGCCTCTACGAACGGTGGCCGGGGCCGCGCCGCACGCTGCGCGCCTCGCCCTGCCTGGAACTGCCCGCGCTGCCGATGGACGAGCTGCTCAAGCGGCTCCCCGCGCCGCGCGCCCAGCGCACCCGGGCCAAGATGCGCAAGCTGGCGGCGCTCGGGGTGGAGAGCCGGGTCGTGCCCGTCGACGAGGTGGAGACCTCGGTACGGACGCTGCTGCACCTGCACCAGCTGCAGTGGCAGGGGCGCAAGGTGACCGCCGAGCACCTCCAGCCCCGGTTCCACGAGCACCTGCTCCGCTCGATGCGTCCGATGGTCGCGGCCGGCGAGGCGGTGGTGACCGAGTTCCGCCTCGACGGCGAGGTCCTCGCCGCCGACCTGACGCTGCTCTCGGGGACGCTGGCGGGCGGCTACCTGTACGGCGCCCACCCCCGGCTCAGGGAGCGCAAGGTCGACGTCGCCACGATGCTCCTGGACGCGTGCACCCGCCACACCGGCGGCGAGCACCCGCGCGCGCTGAGCCTGCTGCGCGGCGACGAGCCCTACAAGCACCACTGGCGGCCCGAGCCGGTCCACAACCGGCGGTTCCTGCTGGCCCGCAGGCGCACGGTGCCACTGGTGTGCGCGGTGGCCTGGGGCGCGTCGGGCCGCGCCTGGGCGAAGCGGCGGCTGCGCGAGCGGGCGGCGCGCCGCGGCGGTGGAACCCCGTCGTGACGGGGGCCACCGCCGCGGCACCGCGGTGTCTCAGGGCAGGCGCCGACCGTGCAGCCAGTCGATCCGCACGCACAGCTTCTCGCCCAGCCAGTGCTGCACCCAGTCGCCGAGCTCCAACGGCGAGCAGACCGTCGGCTTCGCGGGCTTGGTGGGCTTGGTGGGCTCGGTGGGCGTGGTCGGGCCGGTCGGGCCCCCGTCGCGGCCGGAGAGCAGCTCGCGGTACGCCTTCGAGGCGGCGGGGTTGTCCTTGCACTGCCACACACCGTGCGGGCAGTAGTCGGTGACGGTGTTGTACAGCGGCTTCTTCTCGTCGATCCATTTCAGCATCCGGCGCATGTACTCCTCGTTGTCGCCGTTGCGGAAAAGGCCCCATTCCGGGTACGAGATGGGCTTGTTGTGAGCCTCCGCGAAATCCACGTGCGCCTGGAGCCCATAGGGTTCCTTCACCTGTTCGTCGAACGGCATTCCGCGCGGCTGGTCGTACGAGTCCATTCCGATGATGTCGACCACGTCGTCACCGGGATAACAGTGCGTCCACGGAACGGCGTCCCGCCCCCTGCTCGGCGTGAAATCGAACCGGAACTTCTGCCCCGGCACCGCACGCATCGCGGTGACGGCCCTGTGCCAGTACTTCTTCCAGGACTCCGGGTCCGGACCACAGCGATGGGTGTAGGTCGTGCCGTTCATCTCCCAGCCGAGCACGATCACCGTGTCGGGCACGCCCAGGTCCACCAAGCGCTCGCCGAGCGCCCGGAAGTGGTCGTCGAACGCGCCGGCGGCCCCCTGCCGCAGCAGCAGCGCCACCTCGCCGTCGCCGACCCGGTCCTCGTTGCGTTCGAGCATCGGGACGTTCAGGACGAAGAGCCGGTCGTCCTTGGCCTTGCGCCACTCGGCCCAGTTCTCCAGGAAGTTCGGGGCGCCCTCGATGTTGCTCCAGCGATCGCCCGGTAGATAGGTGTGTCCGACCCGCAGCTCCGCGCCGTCCAGCCACGAGCTGAGCTCTTCCATGCGGGTGACCCCGCGCGGGCCGTAGTCGAGATAGGCGCCGAAGGCGGGCGTCTCCTTCTTCGCGGCCGCGGGTCCCGGCGGCTCACCGTCGCGCACGACACCGACCGTGTGTCCCGGCACGGCCGCCAGGGCCACCGACGAGACGATTCCGGCAGCGATGAAGGCGAGACGTCTACTGCGTTGACGACGCTGTGGGGACATATCTGCTCCTCGTTTTCCGACCGCACTTCACTGACACCTCGTCATATGTATTTCTATTACGCCAATCGGGTTTCTAATCCTGAGTTCCAGCACATCGCCCGCATGGGCGATCGATAAGCGAGGGTGACGTTGCAGCCTCTGGATACACGCATTCCTGCGGTCCTCATGCGGATCGACAGGAATCCCTTTCATCACGGCACCCTCGGCGCCGTGCGCTCACTGGGGCGGGCGGGCATCGAGGTCCACCTCGTGGCCGACGACCGCGAAAGCCCCGTACGGCGCTCCCGCCACCTGCACCGGATGCACGCGCCGCCCGCCCCCGGGGCGTCCCTCGCCGAAGTGGCCGCCGTGCTGCGCCGGGTCGCCCACCGCCTCACGGCACCGGCCGTGCTGATCCCCCTGGACGACGCGAGCGCCCTCGCGATCAGCGCCCTCTACGACGAGCTCACCGACCGCTTCCTGCTGCCCCGCGCGAGCGGCGGCGTCGCCGAGCGCGTCGCGGACAAGGCGAGCCTGGCCCGGATCTGCGCGCAGGCCGGCGTGGCCCACCCGGCGACGCTGGCCCCCGAGTCCGCCGCCGAGGCCGCAGGCGCCGTACACCGGCTCGGCTCCCCCGCCGTGGCGAAGTGGAGCCGCCCCTGGCTGCTGCCCCGCGACACCGGCCTGCGCAGCACCACCGTGATCGGCTCCCCGCACGAGGCCGCCGCGCTCTTCGAGCGCCGGGCCGAGGCCGGCAGCCGCCTGCTGCTCCAGGCGTTCGTCCCCGGCGCCCGCGACGCGGACTGGTTCGTCCACGGCTGCGCGGGCCGCGACGGCGTCGTACGCAGCGGCGGTACGGGCCGCAAGCACCGCTCCTGGCCGCGCTCGGCGGGCCTGACGGTGAGCGGCGAGTGGGCCGCCGACCCGGTGCTCTGGTCGGCTGCGGCGCAGGTGGTGTCTGCCCTGAAGTACCGGGGGATCTTCGACCTGGACTTCCGCAGGGACGCCACGACCGGGGACTTCCACCTCATCGACTTCAACCCGCGCCCCGGCGCCCAGTTCCGCCTCTTCACCGACGGCACCGGCACCGACGTCGTCCGCGCCCTGCACCTCGACCTGACGCACCGGCCGGTACCGCCCCCACAGCCCCTGACGGGCCGCACCTTCGTGGTCGAGAACTACGCCCCGCTGACCGCGCTGCTCTCGCTCCCCCGGCCGGGCCGGCGCGCCCCGTCGCCGTCCCGCGAGTTCGCCTGGCACGACGGGGACGACCCCGCGCCGGGCGCGGCCCTGCGCCGCCTCTGGTGCCGCCACGTGGTGCGGCGGCTGCGCGAGGGCCTCGGCCACCGGTCCCGCACCGTCCTGGTGTCCCTGTCGAGCAGGGCGCGCGAACACGCGCCCGCCGTCCTTCCCGGCACGGCGAACCGAGAGCGAGCAGTCACCGATGCATGACCTGCTGATCGTCGGCGCGGGCCCGTACGGCCTGTCGATCGCCGCGCACGCCGCGGCGGCCGGCCTGGACGTACGGATCTTCGGCAGGACCATGGCGTCCTGGCGCGACCACATGCCGCGCGGCATGTTCCTGAAGTCGGAGCCGTGGGCGTCCGACCTGTCCGACCCCGCGGGCCGCTACGGCCTGGCCGCCTACTGCGCCCGCGAGGGGCTGCCCGCCGAGCACGGCAGACCCCTGCCCATCGAGCACTTCGCCTCCTACGGCCTCTGGTTCGCCGAGCGGGCCGCACCGCCCGTCGACGAGCGCCTCATCGCCTCCGTCCGCCGCGGCCCCGCCGGATACGAGGTACGGACGCGGGACGGCGAGGTCTGCCACGCGCGGGCGGTGGCCCTCGCGGTGGGCGTGCTGCCCTTCACCGAGATCCCCCGGGCCGTACGGGGGCTCGGCGACGACCACGTCTCGCACAGCAGCCACCACGCCGACCTGCGGCGCTTCACGGGCCGGGACGTGACGGTGCTCGGCGCCGGACAGGCGGCCCTGGAGACCGCGGCCCTGCTGGCCGAGCAGGGCACCCGGGTGCGCGTCCTCGCCCGGTCCCCGCGCGTGGCCTGGAACACCCTGCCGGAGGCCTGGCAGCGGCCGTGGTGGCGGTCGCTGCGCGCCCCGCACACCGGCCTCGGCTGCGGCTGGCGCAACAAGTTCTACGCGGACACCCCCGGCCTCTTCCGCCTCCTCCCGGAGCAGGCCCGCGCCCGCGCCGCCGACCGCGCGCTCGGCCCGGCCGGCGCGTGGTGGGTCAGGGACCGCGTCGAGGCCGGCGTCGAGGTGCGGGTCGGCCACCGCGTCGAGGCGGCCGAACTCGCCGACGGGCGGGTCAGGGTGAGGACCGCCGCGCACACCGGCGAGGGGCTGCGCTTCGAGACGGACCACGTCATCGCCGCCACGGGCTTTCGCGCGACGACCGACCGCATCGGTGTCCTGGCCCCGGAGCTCCGCACCGGCCTGCGGTCCCTGGCCGACGGCACCCCCTACGTCGGAGACCGCTTCGAGACGTCGTGCCCCGGCCTCTTCCTGGCCGGTCTGACGACCGCGTCGAGCTTCGGCCCCGCCATGCGCTTCGTGTACGGCGCTTCGTTCACCGCGGAACGCCTGGTGCGGGGCGTCGAGCGGTACGTACGCACAGGCCGGGCAGCTCTTCTGAGTGACAGGGCGGGCGAACGGGTGAACTTCGGTTCCGCGGCGGGCCGTCCAGTGGTGCACTGAAAGCGCATCATGGGACAGGCCCGGGTCGCGCCCCACCAGCCGTCGGCAGCTCTGCCGTCGGGGCGCGGCACCCCCATCGGGCCGGTCGCCACCTCCTTGAAACGCCGGCAGGGAAGCCGTTCCGTCTCGGCTTCCCTGCCGGCGTTCTGCCGTTCCTGGCGCTCCCTCTCTCCGCGCCGCGCTCCCGCGCCCGTTCAGAGCCCGGGGCGCTCCGTCTAGCGCCGGTTCCCGGCGAATCCGCGCCGGTACAGGATCGCCCCGCCGAGCAGCAGCCCGGCGCTGGCGCCCGCCGCACCGAGCAGCGTGGAATCCGCGCCCGTCCGGGCCAGCTGGTCCGCCGCCTGCGCCACCGCGCCCGCCTGGGCCGGCACGTGGGCACGCGTGCCCTGCGGCACGTGGTGCGGCGCCGGGTGCGAGGCGGTGACGTAGTCCCCGGGGACCACGGGGTGGGGGGCGGCCGGGGGCATGGCCCGGGGATGCGGGCCGGGGGCCTCCGGCGCGTCGGCGTGCGGGCCGGTGCGCGACGGCGCGTCGTGGTGCGAGCTGCCGTGGTGCGAACTGTCGTGGTGGGAGCCGCCGTGGTGGGAGCCGCCGTGGTGGGAGCCCTCGCTCCCGCACGCGTTGCCCATGGCGCTCGACAGCGCGGCCACGATGCCCACGGTGTTGCCGCAGGCCTTCACCGGCACGTCCGCCGGGGCCTTCACGTCGTTGCCCGCCGCCGCGCCGGGCGAGTGGGTCGCCGGGCCGTGGGCGGTGGCGCCGCTCGGCGCGTCGTGGGTGTCATCGTCGCCGTAGCCGCCCGCGCGCGGCGTCGTCACGGGTGCCTTCGCCGGCTTCTTCGCCGGGGTCGCCGGTGCTTTCGCCGGTGTCCTCACCGGGGGGGCGCTGTGTGCCGCCCGGTGGGGTTCGGGGCTCTGCGCGGCAGGGTGGTGCTGCTCGGCAGGGCGGTGGTGGTGGGGGGAGGAGGAGCCGCACGAGTTGCCGAAAGCCGGGTTGCCGGCCGCGGCGACGTTCGCCGTGTTGCCGCAGGCGTTGACCGGTACTTCCAGCGGGGCCTGCACGCTGTTGCCCGACAAGATGCCGGGCGAGTCCAGCGCCTGCCCGTTCGCTTCGGTAGCGGCGAACGCGTGGGTGCCGGACAGGGACAGGATGCTCGTGGCGGCCGCGGCGGAGAGCATTCCTTTGCTGAGGGCCTGTCGCAATCTAGTGGTCTTTCTCTGTCCGATGGGGAGCCGGCCCTGGCCCCGGGAGGGTCGCCAGGGCCGGCTGAGGCGCAGCAGAAGCAGCTGTGCCGTTACGTCAGTCGTTGACGCACTTGTTGCCGAACGTCGGGTTCAGCAGACCGATGACGTCGATGCTGTTGCCGCACACGCTGACGGGAACGTGGACGGGAACCTGAATGGTGTTGCCGGAGATGACGCCCGGGGAGCCCGTGGACGCACCGGAGGCGCCGGAGTCGGCGAACGCCGGGGCACCCAGGCTCAGCGCCACGACGGCACCGGCAATGATGGTCGCGCTCTTCTTCAGCTTCACAGCTTTTCCCTTCCTTCGGGTCACGCCTGAACGCCGGCCTGAACCGGGCGGGCAGTTCCTCTTCCCGCACCGTGACCTGAGCCCTACTTAACGACCGATAGGGAGCGAGGAAACCGCGAGGTTGACTTCATTCGGAGGTTCACTCAAATGCGAGTGACGCTGAAAAGCCGTTAAACGAAACAGAGTTGAGCCGGGACATGAGAAAGCCCGGGACGCCCGAGGAGGAAGGAAAACGGGCGGCCCGAGCAGTCTCGGCAGTGCGTCGGATCAGCCGTTGTTCTGGCCGTTGCCCGACAGGATCGGCAGGTCGCTGAGGATGTGCGAGAGCGGCTCGTCACCCTTGGCCTGCGTCGAGTTCTCGGTGCACTGCTGGGTCTGCGGCGCCGAGAGGATCGGGATGTCCTGAACGCCGACGTTGACGAGGGCGACGATGTTCTGGATGTTGGCCTTGACCGGGAGACCGATGCAGGGCTTGTTCAGCGTGCCCTGGACCAGGGAGAGCTGCGGGCTCATGTCGCCCTTGGTGGCGGAGTTGCCGAACGACTGCTCAGCACCGTTGCCGCTCAGCGACTGGGTGCCGCTGTCATCACCGATGGCCATCGCCGGAGAAGCGATACCAGCCGCGGCCACCGCGACCACTGCCATTGCCATTGCCTTCTGAAGCATTTGTGGTTCCTTTTCTGGGGCAGACGCTCACGTCACTGCGGCCTGCTCAACTCCGCACTCCACGTTTGGTTCCGGGCATTCACTCCATCGGATCGTCGACGGGCGGCGCGGCGACAGAATCAGTCATCCCGGCGAGTTGTCGCACATTGGGCCATCGGAGTGAATTTCAGCAACCCCTACAGTTCCGGGCAGTTGCTCAGGGTGCTCCGAGGACGGGGCTAACTCAGAGAGGAACACCTGTGATCAAGAAGGTTATGACCGCGGCTGCGGTCACGGCTTCCGTCGTCGGCATGTCCGCCGCCGCAGCGCCCACGGCCCTCGCCATCGGCAACGACGGCGGTACGGAGACCATGAGCGGCAACAACGCCATGCAGTCCTTCGGCAACTCGGCCACGCACGGCAACATGAGCCCCCAGATGGCGCTCATCCAGGGCTCGTTCAACAAGCCCTGCATCGCCCTGCCGGCCAAGCTCAACCTGCAGAACATCGTGGGCCTGGTCAACGTCGGCATCCAGGACATCCCGATCCTCTCCGCGCCGCAGACCCAGCAGTGCACGGAGAACTCGACGCAGGCCAAGGGCGACGAGCCGCTCTCGCACATCCTGGAGGACCTGCCGATCCTGTCCGGCAACGGAGTCAGCAACCACTGACACACGCACACCTTTCAGTGGGCCGCCATCTTCCACATGGGCGGCCCACTGTTCTGTTTCAGTGCCGGGGCCAGGGGTCGCGCTCGACCAGCATCCGCCATTCGGGGTCGGGCCGGCCCGGGACGGTCTTTCCCTGCGCGTGGTAACTCCTCAGCAGGGACTCGTAGATGGGGTCGGTGCGGCTCTCCGGGGACTGTCTGCTCGTCGGAATGACACCCAGCCGCTGCCATGGTCCTGTGCGGTCAGCCATTTTTCCTCGCCGAGAGTGGGGAGCGTCGAGCGTCTCCGTTTTCGTTCCTGCCGCAGTATGCGACGAAACGGTGCCATTGAGAGGAAAGGCTGACGTTCAGCATATTTATCCACCGAACGGTTCAATCGCCGCAACCCCCGCCCCACAGCTCAGTTGGTCACGATGCGGCTCCGGAGTGGAGCCTCACTCGAAGGGATCTCCTCACCATGAAGAAGCTGCTCGCAACGACCCTCGTCGCCCTGTCGGCCGCCGGTCTGGGCGCCACCGCGACCCCGCAGGCCATGGCCGTCGGCGACGACTCGAACACCCAGTCCGTCAGCGGGAACAACGCCGGGCAGTCGTTCGGCAACTCCGGCACCAAGGGCAACATGAGCCCGCAGATGACCCTCGTCCAGGGTTCGCTGAACAAGCTCTGTGTCGGCCTCCCGGTCAAGGCCAACATCCAGAACATCGTCGCCCTCGTCAACGTCGGCGTTCAGGACATCCCGATCCTCTCCGCGCCGCAGATGCAGCAGTGCGTCGAGAACTCGACGCAGGCCAAGGGCGACGAGCCGCTCTCGCACATCCTGGAGGACATCCCGCTCCTCTCGGGCAACGGCACCGCCAACCACTGAGCCGAGCGCCCCGCCATGGCCGGGGGCATCGCCGGGGAGGGCCCGCACACCGCTGTCGGCGCCCTCCCCGTTCCTCCGGTCGTGTCACTCGTCCAGCCGCGTTCGGCGGGCGGGCCCCGAAAGGACCGTTCAGCGTGGTGAGCGTTCGTGCACGCACTTTCGATGCGTGCACACGCCCCCACACCGAAGGGTTCGACTATGAAGCGCATAGCCCGTGCCGTGTCCATCGCCGGCATCACCGCCGCGCTGGCCGTCCCGGCCGTCGGCGTCGCCGCCGCGGCGCCCGCTGTCACCGCTGCTCCGGTCACTCAGCAGTCCGACGCCCGGGACTGGGACGACGACTGGGACCACCACCACCACGGTCACCACCACCACCACGACCACGACCACCTGCTGGACCTGGACCTGGGGCTGCTCTGACGCCACGGTGTGAACGGTGGCCGCCACGGTTTTCCGTGGCGGCCACCGCGCATTTGATCACTAATCGGGCGAAACACTCGAACGCCGCGTGTGGGCGCACCGTCGTGGGGCAACCGAAGAGAAACAGTTCCCACAAGATCGGTGGAAGTGATGCGCTGTGACGACCGTCAGCTCGCCGGACACCGCACCCCTCACCTGGCCCGCGGGCCCCGGAGCCGCCCGGGACGTCGTGCGCGCCCTGTTGCGCCAGGGCACCCAGCACGTCGGTGAGACGGCCCTCGCCGATGCCGTCCTGGTCACCTCGGAACTCGTCACCAACGCGATCCGGCACGGCGGCGGACTGCGCGGCTTCGCGTGCCGCATGCTGCCCGGGACCGTCGAGATCGAGGTCGACGACGGCAACGACGAGGTCCCGGTGACCCGCCCCCGTACCGGCCTCCTCATCAGCGGCGGACTCGGCTGGCCCTCCGTGTGCCGCCTGGCCGACGAGGTGAGCGTGACGCACCTGCCCGGCGGCGGGAAACGCATCGTCGCCCACGTCCCGCTGGCGGCCTGAGCCCCCGCCCCCGCCACCACTCCGCTGGACCAGCCGGAGCGCCCCGCGCCGTGTGGCTACCGGGCGGGCCGGGGACGCCGGGGTTGCATGGGGGCCGTACGCCTCCCGCCCCAAGGAAAGGCCGGTCCCCGCGGTGCAGCGATTCGTGAAGACAACCCTTGTGACAGCGGTCGCCGCGGCGACGGCGCTGCTGCCCGGCGCGGCGGACGCCGCCGAACGGCACGCGGTCACCGTGACGCCCACGGCCCGGGCCGGCGCGGACGGGAGGACGGCCGTCGTCTCCGGTACGTACACGTGCGAGGGCTACACCGGTCCCGTACGGCTCAGGGTCTCGCTGCGGACGGAACGGACGCGCCCGCTCAACGCGACCGAGACCGAGACCGTGAAGAACCTCTTCCAGTGGCTCGGCGTCCCCGGGGTTCCCGTCCCGAAGACGAGCACGTCGACGACCGCCAACATCCGTACGCTCGACGGGACCTGCGACGGCAGCGCCACGCCCCACCGCTGGGAGTACAGCTTCTCCGGCCCCGCGACCAAGGACACCAAGGGCTCGGTCACCGTGACGATGACCGCCGAGGACTCCCGTACGGCCGAGGCCAGGCAGCTCGCCCAGACCTCGGGCGACGTCACGTTCGCCTAGGGCCCTTGGTCACACGCGGCCGGTGACCGTCACCGTCACACGCGGCGGTTCCGCGTCGCCGGTCCGCAGCGCCTCGGTCACCGCGGCGCGCACCTCGCGGGTGACGTCCACCGCCCGGTGGCCGCGGCGCAGGACGACGTGGATGTCGGCGTGCCATCTCCCGGAGCCTTCGCGGGCGAGCCGGACGCCCGCGGAGCGCGCCACTCCCCTCGTCAGCAGGTGGGAGGAGCGCAGGAGTTCGGCGAGGCCGGGGCGGAGGAAGGCGACGCCGGGCGTGCCGAGCACCGCTTCCCGTACGTCATCGGCCCGCGCACCGGAAGTGAGTCGTTCCGTCACGGCTGCCGCCTCTCCACGCTGTCGTCGTCGGTACTGTCGGTGCTGTCAGTGTGGTCGGTGATGTCCGTGATCGTCACGTCGACGGCGGCGACCCGCAGGCCGAGTTCGGTGTCCACCGCCTCCAGGACCCGGCCCCTGACCCGCTCCGCGACCTCCTGGAGGTTCCAGGTGAGGGGCACGGCCACCGCCACCCGGACCCGGACCGGGCCGCGCGGCCCGCTGCCCGGGGCGAGCGGCTCGATGCGGCAGCTGCCCGCCCGTACCCCTGACAGGGTCTCCGCGGCGGCGCGGACGGTCCGGGCCGCCGCGGCCTCCACGATCCACGCGTCCTCGTCCTCCTCGCCGAGCGGCAGCGTGCGGCCCGGCCGCAGTTCGAGGCGGACCACGTCCATGACCCGGCCGACGAGCGCGGTGGCGTCGGCCTCCGGCTCCCGCGGTTCCGTCTCGCGGGCGGCCGACACGACGTCCTCGAGGCGCCGCAGCGTGTCCAGCGCGCCCGCGCAGTGCGGGCAGGTCTCGGCGTGCGGATCGGCCTCGCCGTTCTCCGCGCGCTCCCAGACGCTCCACACGTCGCGTCCGCAGGGCAGCAGTTCGTTCGGTTCGTCCGTCATCTCTCCGTCCGGCCCGTGGTGCACCCCGTCCGGCCCGTGCTCCTCGTTCATCGCCATGCGGCCATCGCCTCCGTGAGATAGCGCCGCGCGCGGAAGACGCGGCCCCGTACCGCCTCCGGGCTGATGCCGACCGTCTCCGCGATGGTTTCGTAGGCGAGGCCGTTGAGCTCACGCAGCACCCAGCACACGCGCTGTTCCGGGGACAGCCCCTCCATCGCCTTGCCGAGGGCCGCCACCGCGGCGTGCGACTCGGCCACCCGGGCGGGCGAGGCCTCGTGCTCCGGCGCCTGCGGCTCGGGCACCTCGCCCAGGTCCACGGAAGGGCGGCGGGCCCGCAGCACGTTCAGGCACCGGTTCGTGACGATGCGGTGCATCCAGGTGCCGAAGCGCGCGTCGCCGCGGAACTCCGGCATTTTGCGCCAGGCGCTCACGAACGACTCCTGCACCGCGTCCTCGGCCTCCGTGCGGCTGCCGAGGAGCCGCGTCGCGAGCCGCAGGAGTCCGGGCGCGTGACGGCGCACGAGCTCCTCGAAGGCCTCCTCGTCGCCCTCGGCGGCCCGTACGGCCAGCAATCCGTCGTCGCGCGGGGAGGACACGCCGGCGTCCTCCCGCGCCCCGTCCCGGTCCCCCGGCACACGCGGCTCCTCTCACTCACGTCGTCCTCCTACGACACTGCGGCGTCCGGCCGCGTTACGCGAGACGGGCGGGCGGATCACGTGGAGGAGAAATCCGGCCGAGCCGCGTAACGAATCGCACACGCGGGGGTCAGACGAGCAGCGGTACGGGCACCCGGCTTCCACCGAGCGCTCGGACAGCAGACGGACGGCGACACGTCCCTGACGACGAGGAGATGGCTTCATGACGCCTCAGGAGATCACTTCGAAGACGGCCACGTCCGGTGACGACACGGCCTTCACCGGCGGCGCGCGCCAGAGCGTGCCGGGCAGCACCACCGTGGCGGGCCGCACCGGGGCCGCCGAACCCGCCGCGACCCGCGGCAAGACCTCCATCGCCGACGTGGTGGTGGTGAAGATAGCCGGGACGGCGGCCCGCGAGATCCCGGGCGTGTACGACATGGGCGGCGGACTCTCCCGCACGCTCGGCGCCGTCCGCGACCGGGTCCCGGGCGGCCGCCCCAACGTCGGACGCGGCGTGAAGGTCGAGGTCGGCGAGCGGCAGACGGCGATCGACCTGGACATCGTCGTCGAGTACGGCGTGCCCATCACCGACGTCGCCCACGAGGTGCGCGAGAACGTCATCGCCGCCGTGGAGCGCATCACCGGCCTGGAGGTCGTCGAGGTCAACGTCGCGGTCAACGACGTCCGGCTGCCAGACGACGACAGCGCGGACTCCGGCGGCGAGACGCGCGTGGAGTAGGCATTCCGCGGCAGGCCCGGGGTACCGCAGCGATGTCCCCCTTCAGTGATGTCCCTTCTGTGGAGTGAGGTGAGTGGTGAGCACAGCTCTGACAGGCCTGGTCGCCGGGATGGCCCTCGGGTTCGCCGGGTGGTTCGGCGGCTTCGGCGCCTTCCTCCTGGTCGCCGCCCTCGGCGCGGTCGGCTTCGTCGTGGGGCGCTTCGTGGACGACGGCACGGACATCCGGGGCTTCCTCGGCGGCCGTGACCGGGGGCGGCGATGAGTACGCCCGCGGGGGAGCGCGGCTCGACGAGCGTCGCCGACCGTGCGGTGCGCCGGATCGCCGAGCGGGCGGCCACGGAGGCGCTCGCGCCCGGCGAGGTCCGGGCCACCCGGAGTTCGGCGTCGGTACGCGGGCGCCGGGCGCGGGTCGCCGTCACCGTGACGCTGCCCTACCCCGAGGTGCTCGACGAGGCGGGCGAACGCGTGCGGGCGCACGTCGCCGACCGCACGCAGCGGCTCACCGGACTCGTCGTGCCCTCGGCGCGGGTCCGGATCTCGGGGCTGCGCCCGCGGGCGCGGGCCGATGGGAGCGAGGCCCCGGTGACGGAGCAGGTGACGGGGCAGGAAGGCGGCGCGGCGGACGGCGGCAGGGTGTGGCGGCCGTGGTCCCAACGGCGGCTGCCGGTCGGGATGTTGGCGTTGGCGGCGGCCTTGGTCTGTGGCGTGCTCCTGTACGACGTGCTGGCCGTGCACGCGGCCGGGCGGTCGCCCGGCCGGTGGCGGACCGGTCCGGTGGAGTGGCTCACCACGCACGGCCCGGCCGACAGCGCGTGGCCGGGCCTGGCGGCGGCGCTCGCCGTGCTCGGCCTCGGCGTGTGGCTGCTGGTGCTCGCCGTCACACCCGGGCTGCGCGGCCGGTTCCCCCTGCGCGAGCCGCTGCCGGACGTGCACGCGGCGCTCGACCGGGGCACGGCGGCGGCGCTGCTGCGGGACGCCGTGACGGAGTTGCCCGGGATCACCCGGGTACGGGTCGGTGTCGGCCGCCGCCGGGTCCGCGTGCGCGCCGGGCTGGCTTTCGGCCATCTGGAGGCGGCGCGGGGCGAGTTGGCCGACACGGTGGCGCGGGCCGTGGCGAGCTGGGGAGCGGCCCGTGCGCCGCGCGTCCGGGTCCGGCTGCGCCCGGAATCCGCGTGGCGCGCGCCCGCGGTACGGGAGAGGGGCGCGGCGCCGGTGCTGGTGCCGGAGGCCGACTCGGGCGGCGACGGTGACGCGGAGGTTTCCGGGGGCACCGGTCGGCGGGAAGGCACGGGCCGATGAGCCGCTTGCGTACCTGCGCCAACCGCACCGCCCTGCTCTGCGCGGCCGTGGCGCTGATGGCCTCGGGCGCCGTGCTGGCGTCCGCCACCGGGCCCGTCCGCGACCGGCTGCCGTCCGACTGGCCCCGGCCTGGCGGCGACCGGGCCTGGGTCTGGGCCGACGCGCAGGACCTCGTCCGGTGGCGCGAGCACGGCTGGTGGACGCCCGCCGTGATCGCCGCGCTCTCCGTCGGCGTACTCCTGTTCCTGGCCCTGACCGTGGCCCAGGCCCGCAGCGGGCGGCTGCGCGAACTGCCGCTGGGGCAGGCGGGCGTCACCCTGTCCGGGTCCGCCCTGGCTGATGCGATGGCCGAGCGTGCGCGTGCCGTCGACGGGGTGGCCGACGCACGCGTGCGTCTCCGGGGGAGCCCCCGTCGGCTGCGGGCCCGCGTCACGCTGGTGCTGCTGCCGGACAGTTGCCCGGAGGCGGTCCTCGGTCTGCTGGCCCGGCACACGGTGGCCGAGGCGCGAGCGGCGGCGGCGCCCCGCCCGCTGCGGGTCGACGTACGGCTGACGATGCGGTCACACAAGTCGAGACGGCTGCGCTGAGGGCGTCACCCGGCCGTGGCACCCCCGTCACCCGGCGGGGTCGCCTTGTATGAACGATTCTGCAGCAGTCCTCCGTCTTTCCTCTCTGCCGACTGTATGGCTGTCGGGCCGGAGAACAGACCCGTTCGGCGGGCATCCCACCCGGATGCCGACACCGGACGGAGCAACCGTGCGACCAGCTGTCAGGCGATAAGAATGACTCGCCAGTTGATCGTAGGAGTAGGGCCGACCGGAGTACTCGACGGCAAGCGCCATTTCCTTCAAAGACGTTGATCCGTTCAGCCGGTCATGGAACTCAGGGACCGGCTTGAGCGACATGCCGTACTCGCGGACATGTACTGCGAGGCCAACGAACGTGTCGTGGACGCGCAGTTGACACTGGAGGAGCTGAGAAAGAACAGGAATCGTGTGCTGGCGGCCCTCGCCGTCACCCTCGGCAGCGACACCGGAGCCGCGCACGTGCTCGGCCTGCCGGAGCGCGACGTCCGCACGGCACGCAAGTCCGTGAACCGCGAGGAGGCCCTCGACCTGGCGACCAACGCGCTGGAGCTGCTGGCCGCCGAGACCGCCGCCGCGCCGGCCGTCTCCTCCGCGGACCGGCCACCCGCCGCCGCGGAACCGTTCGGGACACAGGACGCGAGAGCCGTGCCGGAGCCGGTCTCCCACCCACCCGAACCGGCGGCGACGCCGCCCCCCGCCCGGGAGACCGTCGCGATGCCCACGCCCACGCCTGCCCCCGCGACCGCGCAAGCACCCGTGGCCGCACCGCAGCCGCCCGTGGCCACCACTGTTCAGCCGGCCCCCGCGGCCGCACCCGCTGCCCCGCACGTGCAGGTCGCGGCTCCCACGTCGGTACCCGAAGCCGTCTCGTGGACCGCGCCGATGGACCACCTGCTGGTCCAGGGCTGGCACGAGGGGGTGAACCCCAGCGTGCTCGCCACTCAGCTGGGCTGCGATCTGTCGGCACTGGCACTCAGGGTGCAGGAGCTCTCCTACGCGGAGAGCGCACCCGCCCAGGCTGCCTCGGCCCAGGCCGATGTCCGGACAGGAGGTGACACTTGGGAGCCCGCGCAGGCTCCCTCGCGACAACCCGGGCGCCACCGGCGCCACCGAGCCAACGGGACTCCTCATGGCCTTTTCCCGCAAGAGACGATGAGTCACCAGCAGGAGGCGCGCCATCAGGAGGCGTGCCGACAGGACCTGGGCTACCACCCTTCGTACGCACCTCAGGGGCAGCCCGCGGGCTACCACCTCCCCTACGGAGACGTGCAGCACGCGTTCTCCGTAGGCATGTGATCCGCAGGCGGGTCAGGTCTGGGCGAGCATTCCGGCGCGGAGCTTGCCCAGGGTGCGTGTCAGGAGCCGCGAGACGTGCATCTGGGAGATCCCGAGGACCTGGCCGATCTGCGCCTGCGTCATCTCCTGGCCGAAGCGCATCTCGATGATGGTGCGCTCGCGCTCGTCCAGTTGCTCTATGAGGGGTGCCAGCGTGTGCAGTTCCTCGAAGAGGTCGAGCGCGGGGTCGTCCTCGCCCAGGACGTCGGCGTAGTCCCGCCCCTGCGTGCCGTCGTCCTGGCCGACGGGGACGTCGATGGAACCGGCGGTGTAGCCGTTCGAGGCGACGAGGCCGTCGTTGACCTCGCGCTCGGTGAGGTCGAGGTGCTCGGCGAGTTCGCGGACGGTGGGCTCGCGGTCCAGCTCGCCGCCCAGCTGCTCCTTGGCCCGTGCCAGGTCGACGCGGAGCTCCTGGAGGCGCCGCGGCACGTGGACGGCCCAGGTGGTGTCCCGGAAGAACCTCTTGATCTCTCCGGTGATGTAGGGCAGCGCGAAGGTGCTGAACGCCACGTCACGGGAGAGTTCGAAGCGGTCGATGGCCTTTATCAGGCCGATCGTGCCGACCTGCACGATGTCGTCCGCGTCGGTGCTGCCGCCGCGGAAGCGGGCGGCCGCGAACTGCACGAGCGACAGGTTCATCTCGATCAGGGTGTTGCGCGCGTACTGGTATTCGTGCGTGCCCTCTTCGAGGAACTGGAGCCGGTCGAAGAAGATCTTCGACAGGGCCCTCGCGTCCTTGGGAGCGACACTGCCCGCGTCTTCCACCCACGGCAGCTCGCTGCTGGACATCTCTTCCCAGGGGCTCGCAGCGTGTTCTGCCTCATCCGTCGATGTGGCAGTCAACTGTGTAGGCAGCCTCACAAGTTCACCTCTGGTGGGGGGACATCGGGGACAACTGTCGGGACGACAACAGTGCGCCTGCCCAATCGCGGGCGGGTTAAGCGCCTTGATCACCATAGAAGTTCACGGGCTGCTCGCCCAACCCCGGTTACGGCCCGTCGCGCCGTTCCGCTGGCCGGTCCGTGCTGTCACCATGCGGAGTCCAGGGTGTAGGGGGAGTCGCCCTCAGCAGGGCGGGCGGGAGGCGCACATGTCGGACGTGTTCCTGAGGCGGTTGAGCCGCTGGCAGGCGGAGCAGCAGCGGGAGGCCGTGGCGGACCTCTACGCGGAGGCGTATCGGGGAACGGTGGGGGCCGAGTACCGCGACCGGCAGGACTTTCTTCGCCGCTTCGCACACGATGTGCAGCAGACGGACTTCGAGATGGTCGTGGCCGACGCGTCGGGCCTGGTCGGCTGTCTCTACGGATACCGCGCGGAGCGCAGCGGCGAGTGGTGGGAGGGGTTCCGGAGCGTCCTGCCCACCGAGGCCGGGGAGCAGACCGCTTCGGGGCGGGTGTTCCGGCTGAGCGAGCTGCTCGTGACGCCCGCCGGCCGACGGGCGGGCGTCGCCTCCCGGCTGCGGACGCTGCTCCTCACCCGGCACACGTCCGACGTCGTCGTCGCCGTCACCCGGCAGGACGACGACCTCGGGCGTGAGGTGCTGCAGGCGTGGGACTGGCGGAAGCTGGGCGAGTTCGCACCCGGCAGGGAGGGCTGGCTGCGGCCGCCGTCACCCCTGCCGTGAGGCGGGCCGGGGGCCCTGGGGCCTGCTCGCCTTCAGGGAGTACATGAGCGGGACGCGCGGCCGGCCGGCGGGGAACCGGTAGACGCCGTCGCGCTCTTCGAGCGCGCCGAAGCGCTCGAAGAGCGTCTCGTCCCGCTCGTGCAGGAAGTCGATGCGCAGGCCCGTGGCGGCGAGCGCGGAGACGACGTCGCCGATGGGGTGCTGCCACTCGACGCTGCGGTTGTGGACGGTGGGGGTGACGGAGTCCGCGTAGCCGCCGGAGGCCTCTTCGATCCAGGCGTCGCGCGCGAAGTAGTCGTGCTCGACGCGGGAGCCCGTCGCGTCGTCCAGGACGTCGGTGAGCGGATGGAACTCGGCGAGGTAGAGGAAGCCGCCGGGCGCCACCAGCGAGGCGGCGGTCTCCGCCCAGCGCCGGATGTCGGGCAGCCAGCCGAGCGCGCCCACCCCGGTATAGACGATGTCGTACGAGGGGTCGGGCACCGCCACGGCCGCGTCGTACACGTCGGCGGCGACGAAGGTGGCCTGCTCCGGAGTGAGGCCGAGCTCGGCGGCGAGCTCGCGGCCCGCCTCGACGGCGGGCTCGGAGAAGTCGAGCCCGACCACGCGGGACGCCCCGTGCCGCGCCCAGGAGAGCGTGTCGAGTCCGATGTGGCACTGCAGGTGCAGCAGGGACTTTCCGCGTACGTCACCCACTTCCGTGAGCTCGTAGTCGCGCAGCGGGTCCTTGCCGGCGCGGAAGGCGTCGAGGTCGTAATAGCTGCTGGCGAGGTGGAGGGGGACGCGTTCGTCCCAGCGCTTCCGGTTGGTCTCGCGCCAGTCGGTGGGCGTCGGGGAGTACATGGTCGAAAAGTTATCCACAGGCTGGGGGCTCCCGCCAGCGAATTGTCGGCGGGGACAGGCACTATGGGGGGCATGAGCGAGACGGGTGCGACGAGCGCAATGAGTGCGACGGAGGCGGCGAAGGCCACGGCGGCGGGGTCCGGGGGGCCGGACGCCATGCCGGACTGGGAGAAGCGGTTCAGGGCGCCGCGGGTGTCGCTGCCGGACTGGGCGGAGGACGCCCCGCAGCGCTCCCTGTTCGTGTCGAACGCGACGGGGACGTACGAGCTGTACGCGTGGGACCGCACGACCGGCGCCCAGCGCCAGGTGACCGACCGGCCGAACGGCACGACGGACGGCGCGCTCTCGCCCGACGGCGAATGGATCTGGTGGTTCAACGACAAGGACGGCGACGAGTTCGGCGTGTGGCTGCGCCAGCCCTTCGGCGGCGGCCCCGACGAGCCCGCCGTGCCGGGCCTGGAGGCCTCGTACCCCTCGGGTCTGGCCCTCGGCAGGGACGGCCGCACGGTGGTCGTCGGCCGCTCCACGGACGACGACGGCTCGACGATCCACGTCGTGCGCCCCGACGGCACGGGCCCGGTCGAGGTGTACCGCCACCGCGAGTCGGCGGGCGTCGGCGACCTCTCGCACGACGGCACGCTGATCGCCGTGGAGCACACGGAGCACGGCGACGCGATGCACTCCGCGCTGCGGGTGATCCGCCCGGACGGCTCGACGGTCGCCGAGCTGGACGACACCGAGGGCGGCACGGTCGAGCTGGGCCTGGAGGTCCTCGGCTTCGCGCCGGTCGACGGCGACTCGCGCCTGCTCATCGGGCACCAGCGGCGCGGCCGCTGGGAGCCGCTGGTGTGGGACGTGGCGACGGGCGAGGAGAGCGACCTCGCGCTCGGGCTGCCGGGCGACGTGAGCGCGGAGTGGTATCCGGACGGCTCGGCCCTGCTCATCGCGCACGGCTTCGAGGCCCGCGGCGAGCTCTTCCGGTACGACCTCGCCTCGGGCGCGCTGGACCGCATCGAGACGCCCGCGGGCTCCGTGTCGGGCGCGACGGCACGCCCCGACGGCGCCGTGGAGTACATGTGGTCGTCGGCCGCCGAGCCGCCGGTGGTCCGCTCGACGGCGGGCGGTGTGGTCCTGGACCCGCCCGGCATGAAGGCACCGAAGTCCGTGCCGGTGGAGGACGTGTGGGTGGACGGGCCAGGCGGCCGCATCCACGCGCTGGTGCAGCGGCCCGCGGGCTCGTCGGGGCCGCTCCCCACGGTCTTCGAGGTGCACGGCGGCCCCACCTGGCACGACAGCGACTCCTTCGCCGCCGGCCCGGCGGCCTGGGTCGACCACGGGTACGCGGTGGTCCGTGTGAACTACCGCGGTTCCACGGGGTACGGCCGCGCGTGGACGGACGCCCTCAAGCACCGCGTCGGCCTCATCGAGCTCGAGGACATCGCGGCGGTGCGGGAGTGGGCGGTGACGTCGGGCCTCGCGGACCCCGACCGCCTGATCCTGGCGGGCGGCTCCTGGGGCGGCTACCTCACCCTGCTCGGCCTCGGCACGCAGCCGGACGCCTGGGCGGTGGGCCTCGCGGCGGTGCCCGTCGCGGACTACGTGACGGCGTACCACGACGAGATGGAGGCCCTCAAGGCGATGGACCGCACGCTGCTCGGCGGCACGCCAGAGGAGGTCCCCGAGCGCTTCCGTGCGTCGTCCCCGCTGACGTACGTGGACGAGGTCAAGGCCCCCGTCTACATCTCGGCGGGCGTCAACGACCCGCGGTGCCCGATCCGCCAGATCGACAACTACGTGGACCGGCTGGCCGCGCGGGGTGCGGTGCACGAGGTCTACCGGTACGACGCGGGCCACGGGTCACTGGTCGTGGACGAGCGGATCAAGCAGGTCGCGCTGGAACTGGAGTTCGCGGCGCGTCATGTGGGGACGCCCGCGTAAGGGGCAGCTGCCTCTACCTCACCCGAATCCACCCCCCGCCCAAGCCCCCCGCAGGGGCCCCGTACCGTGGAGGTGTGTACCGGTTTCTGCTGACGCCCCGATGGTGGGGGATCAACGTCTTCGTCGTGCTGGCCATCCCCTTCTGCATTTTCATGGGCTCCTGGCAGCTCGGCCGCTTCGAGGACCGCGTGCAGGACCACGAGTCCGCCAAGGAGCAGGTCGCGGAGCAGGGCAAGGAGCGGAACACCCGGGGGCGGCCCCTCGACGCGCTGTTGCCCGTCGACAAGGAGACCTCCGGCGAGCAGGCCACGGCCACCGGGCACTACGGCAAGCAACTGCTCGTACCGGGGCGGGAGTTGGACGACAAGCGCGGTTTCTACGTGCTGACGTTGCTGCGTACCGACGGCGGCAAGTCCCTGCCCGTCGTCCGCGGCTGGCTCCCGGGCGACGCCGACACGGCGAAGGCACCGGCCGCGCCCACCGGCAAGGTCACCGTGAGGGGCGCGCTGCAGGCCTCGGAGAGCCCCGGTTCCAACGGGGTCAGCGCCACGGGTGGTCTGCCCCGGGGCCAGCTGGGCGCGATCAGCTCGGCGTCACTGGTCAATCTCGTACGCGACGACGTGTACGACGCGTGGGTCACCCTCGACAAGGCCGACTCCGGGATGAAGCCGGTCCCCGCGGCCGCGCCCAGCAACACCGGCCTGGACCTGAAGGCCTTCCAGAACCTCGGCTACACCGGTGAGTGGTTCGTCTTCGCGGGCTTCGTCGTCTTCATGTGGTTCCGGCTCTTCCGCCGCGAGGCGGAGTTCGCGCGCGACGCCCACCTCGGCCTCCTGGAGGCCTGACCCGCGCCCGCTACGAGGCGGGCAGCACCCCGGTCCGGTACACCGTTCCCGCGCACGCGTTGGGCACCGTCGCCCCCGCCGAGGGCGAGCCCGCCTCCGCGGTCAGCGAGACCACGACGCTGCCCTCGGCCACGCCGCCGTCCGTCCGGCCCAGCTGCGGCTCCGTACCGTCGGACGAGCCGCCCTCGGGCGTTCCGGTGCCGCCTTCCGACGGCGTCGGGTTGGGCGTCGGGTCCCCGCCGTCCGCGGGGCACGTCTCCGAGGGCACCCAGACGAACCGCACCTCGTACGCGGCGCCGGGCTGCAGCACGAACGGGCTGGCTTCCTTCGCGGGGTCGGGCAGGCCGGTCGCCGCGTCCCCCGCCGTGTGGTCGACCACGACGATCTTCGCGGGGTCGGCCGCGCCCTGCGCCACCGTGCCCACGGCGCCCGCGGCCTCGATGGTGCAGCTGCTGTCGGAGACGTTGGAGACGCGGAAGGAGCCGTACACCTTGTTGTCGGCCTCCGGGGTGCCCGCGCTGCCCGTGGCGCCGAGCTGGGCGGCGTCGCAGACCGGCGAGCTCGCGGCCTCGGAGGTGGAGGGGTCCGGCGATCCCGTACCGCCGCCGCCCGTGCCACCCCTCTCCTTGTCGTCCTTCTTGCCCTTCTTGTCCTTCTTGTCCTTGCCCTTGGACTTGTCCCCCGCCTTCTGGCCGGGGACCTTCTCGCCGCCGTCGGGGCCCTTGCCCTGGCTCGATCCGCCCTGCGCGTCCTGGCTGTTGCCCGCGATCGAGGTCCGGTCGTCCGAGTCGCCCTCGGAGTTGGTCACGTGCACGAGGGCGGGGACGGCGGTGCCGATGAAGAGCGCGGCGGCGGCGAGGCCGACGACGGCCTGGCGCTTGCGGGCCCTGCGGGCGGGCACCGCCTGCCGCAGGTGTTCGAGGGAGCGGTCGCTCGGCTCGATCTCCTCCACGGCCCGCCGCATCATCCGCCGCAGCGCGAGCTCGTCGGAGGCGAGTTCGACGGCGGAGAGCTCGTCGGGGCCGGAGCCGTCATCAGGGCCGGAGCCCTCATCGGGGCCGGGGCCGTCGGGACCCGGCCCGCCCGTATCCGTGCCGCTCTTCTCGGGGCCGGTTCCGTGGGCCCCGCCGTCCGGCCCGAGGCCGTCTTCGGGTCCGTGGTTCACGTGTCCGTTCCTGCCATGCCGCTCAGATCCGCCCTGCTCATCACGCTTGCGCTCACTCATGCCGGCGCCTCCATGGCGACCCTGAGGGCCGCGATGCCGCGCGAGCCGTACGCCTTCACCGAGCCCAGTGATATCCCCAGGGTCTCGGCGACCTGCGCCTCGGTCATGTCGGCGAAGTAGCGCAGCACGAGGACCTCGCGCTGACGCCGCTGCAGGCCGCGCATGGCCTTGATCAGCTCGTCGCGTTCCAGCTGGTCGTACGCCCCCTCTTCCGCGCTCGCCATGTCGGGCATCGGCTTCGAGAGGAGCTTGAGCCCGAGGATGCGCCGGCGCAGCGCGGACCGGGAGAGGTTGACCACGGTCTGGCGGAGGTACGCGAGCGTCTTCTCCGGATCGCGCACGCGCTTGCGCGCCGAGTGGACCCGGATGAACGCCTCCTGGACCACGTCCTCACAGGACGCCGTGTCGTCCAGGAGCAGCGCGGCGAGGCCGAGCAGCGACCGGTAGTGGGCGCGGTAGGTCTCGGTGAGATGGTCGACTGTGGTGCCCGCGGTCATCGTGTCGTCAGCGCCCTCGCGCTGCGCCGGGATGCGGGCGGGCCGCGCTGCGGGCATGGGTGCGATCACCGGCATGCCACCGGTCGTGCGGGGTCGGCGAGTGGGGCGCAGTGTTGCCGCGCCTCTCGCCTGTACCGCTGTGAAATCGAGTACCTCTGCCACGCTTGTTGGACACGCTTCCCCCCTTCAGGGTTGTACGCATCCGGGATCGCGTTTGCGGCATGCTGCGTGGGCACCGCTCGTGACGATGCATCAAATGCCCCCATGCGTACCAGCTCTTCCCCTATGCCCCATTTTTCGACAGCGCTCGGGCCACCCCTGAAGGGCGACCGCAAAGACGTCCCCCGCCCAGCCGCCGGTTGCACTGATCCAGACGCGAATCTTCGAACGGGGAGATGGTCCAGTTCAAGCACGCGCGACGACCAAGTTGGACACAGAACTTACACAGATCTCACACAGGGACCCGCTCCGGGGTGGTCCATACCAATCGGTCGGGCGGCGACGGCTCAGCCGGCCGTGAGCTCCGCGGCCACCAGCTCCGCGATCTGCGCGGTGTTCAGCGCCGCGCCCTTGCGCAGGTTGTCGCCGCACACGAAGAGCTCCAGCGCGGTCGGGTCGTCGAGCGACCGCCGCACCCGGCCCACCCAGGTCGGATCGGTGCCCACGACGTCGGCGGGGGTGGGGAACTCGCCCGCGGCCGGATCGTCGAACAGCACGACGCCCGGGGCGGTGGCGAGGATCTCGCGCGCCTTGTCCACCGTGACCTCGTCCTCGAAGCGGGCGTGGACGGTCAGGGAGTGCGTGGTGATCACGGGCACGCGTACGCAGGTCGCGGCGACGCGGAGGGCGGGCAGCCCGAGGATCTTGCGCGACTCGTCCCGGACCTTCATCTCCTCGGACGACCAGCCGTCGTCCTTGAGGGACCCGGCCCAGGGCACCACGTTCAGCGCGACGGGCTCCGGGAAGGGGCCCGTGTCGTCGCCGACGGCGCGGCGTACGTCGCCGGGGCTGGTGCCCAGCTCCGTGCCCGCGACGAGGCGCAGCTGACGGCGGAGCGTGTCGACGCCGTCGCGGCCCGCGCCGCTCACCGCCTGGTACGAGGAGACGATCAGCTCGCGCAGCCCGAACTCGGCGTGCAGCGCGCCGACGGCCACGATCATCGAGAGCGTCGTGCAGTTGGGGTTGGCGACGATGCCGCGCGGCCGTACGCGCGCGGCGTGCGGGTTGACCTCCGGCACGACGAGCGGCACGTCCGGGTCCATCCGGAAGGCGGCCGAGTTGTCGACCACGACGACGCCCTTGGCGGCGGCGACGGGGGCCCACTGCGCGGCGACCTCGTCGGGGACGTCGAACATGGCGACGTCGACCCCGTCGAAGACCTCTTCGGACAGGGCAAGCACCTCGGTCTCCGCACCGCGCACGGCCAGCTTGCGGCCGGCCGAGCGCGGTGAGGCGACGAGTCTGATCTCGCCCCAGATGTCGGCATGCTGCGACAGGATCTGGAGCATGACGGTGCCGACGGCCCCGGTCGCTCCGACGACCGCGAGCGTCGGCTTCCGGTTCATCGCCCGGTGCCTCCATAGACCACGGCCTCGTCCGTGTCGGAGTCGAGTCCGAAGGCGGTGTGCACGGCCCGCACGGCCTCGGTCACGTCGTCGGCGCGCGTGACGACCGAGATGCGGATCTCGGAGGTCGAGATGAGCTCGATGTTCACCCCGGCGTCGCTGAGCGCCTCGAAGAAGGTCGCGGTGACGCCCGGGTTCGTCTTCATGCCGGCGCCGACGAGCGAGATCTTCGCGATCTGGTCGTCGTAGCGCAGCGAGTCGAAACCGACGGAGGCGCGGGTCTTCTCCAGGGCGTCGACGGCCTTGCGGCCCTCGGCCTTGGGGAGCGTGAAGGAGATGTCGGTCAGGCCCGTCGAAGCGGCCGACACGTTCTGCACGACCATGTCGATGTTGACCTCGGCGTCCGCGATGGCGCGGAAGATCGAGGCGGCCTCGCCCGGCTTGTCGGGCACGCCGACGACCGTGACCTTGGCCTCGGAGGTGTCGTGCGCGACACCGGAGATGATGGCCTGCTCCACCTTGCGGTCCCCTTGCGGTTCGTTGCTGACCCACGTGCCCTGGAGGCCGGAGAACGAGCTCCGTACGTGGATCGGGATGTTGTAGCGGCGGGCGTACTCCACACAGCGGTGGAGCAGCACCTTGGAGCCGGAGCTCGCGAGCTCCAGCATGTCCTCGAACGAGATCCAGTCGATCTTGCGGGCCTTCTTGACCACGCGCGGGTCGGCGGTGAAGACACCGTCGACGTCCGTGTAGATCTCGCAGACCTCGGCGTCGAGGGCGGCGGCGAGGGCGACGGCCGTCGTGTCCGAACCACCGCGCCCGAGGGTGGTGATGTTCTTCCCCTCCTGGCTGACGCCCTGGAACCCGGCGACGATGGCGATGTTGCCCTCGTCGACGGAGGTCCGGATGCGGCCCGGGGTGACATCGATGATCCGCGCTTTGTTGTGGACGGAGTCGGTGATGACGCCGGCCTGGCTGCCCGTGAACGACTGGGCCTCGTGGCCCAGGTTTTTGATCGCCATGGCCAGCAGGGCCATGGAAATGCGCTCACCAGCGGTCAGCAGCATGTCGAATTCGCGTCCGGCAGGGATCGGGGATACCTGTCCGGCGAGATCGATCAACTCATCCGTCGTGTCACCCATCGCCGACACCACGACAACGACCTGGTGGCCGTTCTTCTTGGCGTCGACGATTCTCTTGGCGACTCGCTTGATGCCCTCGGCATCGGCTACGGAGGAGCCTCCGTACTTCTGCACGACAAGGCTCACGTGCGCTCCTCGCTCAATCCGTTGTGCGGTCGGCTCAGTCTAACGAGCGGCCGAAATCCGCCTCGGCTATATCACATCGTGAGATGTCCCGCTCACAAGTTGATCACCAGGGGCATACGCCCCCGCTGTTCGGGGAGTACGTTCCGGCCGCTCGGCTGGGCACATGCCCACTGTGGAGCGCTGCACTCCGGAAAGTGGGGCGGGTCACAGGGTCTGACCGGGGGCCTCAGGCGGCGTACTCCTTGAGCTTGGCCGTGTCCAGGGTGATACCGACGGGTTCGGGCAGCTCGACGGCGTCGCCGAATGCCCGCCGGACGAGGCTGCGGTACCTCCCGTCCTCCGGATCCGCGTACACCCGGGCCTCGCCCGCGTCCCGGTCGACGAGGAGGTACACCGGAATGCCGGAGGCGGCATACCCGTCGGGCTTCTCGACGCGGGCGCGCCGGTCGGCGTCCTGGTCGTAGGAGGTGACCTCGACGGTCATCAGGACGCCGGCCGGATCGGCCCACTGCCCCTGGCCCACGAAGTTCTCGTCCGGCGCGAGCACGCCGTCCGGGCGGGCCCGGCCCTTCCGGTAGCCCGCGACCTTGAGGCCCTGCTCGGGGAAGAGGGACAGCTCGGGGCGCTGCTGCATGCAGCACTTGATCAACCACATGACGATCTGGCCGTGGGAACCATCCGGCACCGGCTTGACCTGGACCTTTCCATTGATGAACTCCAACCGCACCGTCTCGGGCGCACGGCTGGCCAGTTCCTCGAAGTCCTCGACGGACATCTGGGGCCGGTCGGTGGTCCTGGGGGTCATGGTGTCGCCTCCTTGACTCCATGGTGCCCGGACCGGCACGTCCTGCACGCTCATACGCCGTTCCGGGGCGTCGGCAGCCCGGCAGCGCGGCGCAGCTCCGCCACGCGTTCGGTGACGTCCACGACCCCCGACTCGGCGGCCCGGCGCGGGCGCGCGCGGAACGTGTCCGGGATGTACCCGGTCCGCTCCGCAAGGGGGTAGCACTCCGTACAGATTCCGTTGACCAGCTCCACGGAGGTCTCCGGCTCCTCGCAGTCCCCGCAGATCATGACGGCACGGGTGACGCGGGCACGGGCCTCGGCGGGGGCCCGACGCTTGGGGGGCATCTTCTTCTCCAGTCGGTTGCGGGCGAGACCGCCCGGGTTGGTGACGGTGGGCGGCAGCCCTTCGGTGAGGGCGCGCGTGATGTCCTGCGGACTCGCCCCGCGCTCCAGCCACTGAGCCGCGCTCGGCTCCAGCTGTTCGCACTCACCCTCGGAGAGGGCCATGCGGCGGTCGGCGGTACGGAGCTGGGCGAGGGTGCGGTGAGCTGCGCTCGGCTCGGCGGACGGGGTGGGCGCCGGGTCCTTCTCCGGCGGAGCGTCCGCTCTGGCCAGCCCGGACCGGTACGTGTGCGTCACGTCGCGCCCGTGCCGTTCCCGTACGAACTCCGCCCACCAGTCAGGTGACTTGGCCGCCCTCGACCAGTACGTCCTGGTCACCCAGCGCATGGTGCCGTCCTCGACGGTGAGGTGCTCCTTGACCCAGCGGAGGTGACCGGCGTCGGTGAGGCGGTTGAGGGAGGTGCGGACCGCCTGCTGGCCGTAGCGGGGGTGGGCGGCGGCGATGTGTTTGTAGCCCATCGCGGCGCCGTCGGGGAGGTGATCGACGAAGGTCGCGAGCTCGGCGTCACGCGGGACCAGGTGTGCGAAGTCGGGTTCGGTGTCCGGTTCTTCGTCACCCGCGAGGCGTTTCCCGTAGCCCGATTTGGCCATCGGGTGGGACGGGGAGGGGAGGGCAGGGCTAGGCTGAGTGCAAGTCACGGTCGACCCTTTTTCGACTCGTAGGACTAGGCCTCGGACCCGGTGTTGGCGCACCGGCCGAGGCCGTTCTATTGCCGCGAACCTAGGGCGGCTTTACGTTCCGACGCAAGCTGACTACGGAACGTCACTCTTGAGGGTGACGGAGCCCTCAACTCCGGTTATGTGTCGGTTGGTTGGGTTCATTTCTCTCACCAGACCAACCAGGAAAGAGCTCGGGCCCCGGGGCTCAAGCTCCGGGCTGAACTGCGGCGACAAGGGCGGCCCGCAGCTCGCTTGCGGTGCTCGGGGGCTGATCAGTCCGTTGCCTTGCGCGGTTTCCAGCTCTTGGAGCGGGCGGTCGTCAGGCCCTCCCGGAGGATCCGGGTCGTCGGGTGGTCCTCGCCGAGGACGCGGACGCAGTCGGCCAGTGCCTGTTCGTACAGCGTGACCGCGCGGTGCGCGTCGCCCGCCGTCCAGTACGCGTGGGCCAGGTTGTTCCGCGACGTCAGGGTGTCCGGGTGGTCCCTGCTCAGCACGCGGAGCTGGTCGGCGAGGACCTGTTCGTACAAGGGGATCGCGCGGGCGGTGTCGCCCGTGCGCCAGTACGCGTGGGCCAGGTTGTTGCGGGTCCTGAGCGTTCTCGGGTCGTCCTTGCCGAGGACGCGCAGCTGATCGGCAAGGACCGCCGCGTACAGCGCGATCGCGCCGGCCACGTCGTCCGCCGACTCGTACGCGCCCGCCAGGTTGTTCCGCGACCTGAGCGTGTCGGGGTGGTCCGCGCCGAGGACCCGGAGCTGATCGGCAAGCACCTCCTCGTACAGGGGGATCGCGCGCGTCGCGGCGCCCGACATCGCGTACGCGGTCGCGAGGTTGTTCCGCGAGGTGAGCGTGTCGGGGTGGTCGGGGCCGAGGACGCGGAGCCGGTCGGCCAGCGTCCGCTCGTACAGCGGGATCGCGCGTTCCACCTCGCCCGAAGCCCGGTACGTGTACGCCAGGTTGTTCCGCGACATCAGCGTGTCCGGGTGGTCGGGGCCGAGGACGCGGAGCCGGTCGGCCAGCGTCCGCTCGTACAGCGGGATCGCGCGGCGCGCGTCACCCGCCGACTCGTAGGCGCCCGCCAGGTTGTTCTGCGACCTGAGCGTGTCGGGGTGGTCCGCGCCGAGGACCCGCAGCCGGTCGGTCAGCGTCCGCTCGAAGAGGTGGATCGCCCGGTCCACCTCGCCCGCCATCTCGTACGCGCCCGCCAGGTTGTTGCGCGCCCCCAGCGTCACCGGGTCGTCCGCGCCGAGGACCCGGACGCTCGCCTCCAGGCTCCGGTGGAGCAGCGCGGTGGCCTTGCGCACCTCGCCCTGGGCCTGGAGGTACAACGCGACCTGGTTGAGCAGGAATTGGGTCCGGCCGGTGTCCTCCTCGGGGCGCCACGCGTCGAGGAGGGCCTCGGCGTGGGGCAGGAGCCTGCGCCACGCCGGCCATCCCGCCACGTTGTCCATGGGGTCGCCGGGCAGCGCGTCGCACAGCCATCCCGCCGCCCGGTCGCGGGCCTCCCGGACGAGGTCACCGGCGCGGTGCGGGTCCGTCTCCGACGCCGTGCGGGCCACCATCTGGACCAGGCGGTGGACGCCGAGGGTCCAGCGGTCGAGAGTGATCATGTTGTAGTTGGCCAGGAGGGCCAGGATCCTGGCGAGGTCGACGGGGTTCTCCGCGAGCGGGGCGACCAGGTCGCGGGGGATGCCCGTGGGGGCGTACCAGGCGGCGACGCGCAGGAGTTCGACGGCGCGGGGGTCGCGCTCGGCGAGGACATCCAGGGTGATGCGCCAGATCCGGGCCATCGTGCGCGCCGGGTCCGAGCCCTCGGGGGCGGCGTCGGTGGCCTCTCCCGGATACCGGCCGAGCATGTCCCGGTACTCGCCCGTCGTCATCATGGACTGCGCGATGAACGCTCCCGCCTGTTCCAGGGCGAGGGGCAGATGGCCCAGGGCCTCGGCAAGCGCGCGTGCCTCGTCCCCGCCGCCCTTGCCACTCTCGTCGTCGCCGTCCGTCAGGCGTGCGAGCAGGTCCGTCGAGTCGTCGGCGGTCAGGACGGGCAGCGGGATCGGCTCGCCGGTCCAGCCCGCCCTGCACCGGCTGGTGATCAACTGCCGCCCGGCCGAGCCCAGTTGGCCGGTGACCGCACGGACGTCCTGCGGCCTCTCCGCGTTGTCGAAGACCAGGAGCCAGCCCGGGTGGGTCTGCAGCCAGCCGATGGCCCAGGAGGCGGCCTGCGCCGTCGCGAGGGCGGGGGCGTCGCCGCGGAGCCGGGCGGCGAGCGCGGCCAGGCCCGTGTCGATCAGGTCCGGCGTGTCGGCGCGGATCCACCACACCAGGCGGTACGCCTCCCGGTGGCCGTGGGCGTAGTGCAGCGCCAGCGTCGTCTTGCCGACTCCCCCGAGGCCGTGCACCGTCTGCGTGATCGTCCGGGAGCCCTCGGACAGGGCCCGGCTCAGCGCGGCCAGTGCCTCGTCCCGGCCGACGAAGAACCGCGAGGGCAGCTCCGGCAGGTTGTGCAGGCCCCGGGGCGCCGCCATGTCGTAGGGCGTGCGCGGGAGTTCGGGGGCGTCGGCGGCCGTGACCGCCGTCAGGACCAGGTCGCCGCCCACCGCGTTCGCGAACCCCGGCCGCGCCGCCAGCGAGGCCACCGACACGGCCGTCAGCTGGTCCGCCGCGTAGTCCCGCATCCGGTCCGTGGTGACCACGCCGACGATCCTGCCCCGCACGAACAGCGCCGCACCGGACGCCCCCGCCCAGCGCGACCTCTCGGCCGGGCGGTTCGGCGTTGCGGCGCCGTCGACGTGCACGGTGATCAGGCCGCCGCCGGACCTCAGCCCGGTCAGCGTCTCGATGTGACCCCGGATCTCCTTGGTGTCCCGGGCCCCGTCCCGCACCTCGGAGCGCGGGAACCCGACCGCCAGGCAGCCGAGCCTGGCCTCGCCCGGAGCAGCGTCGATCCGCCCCCACCGCACCGGTTCCGCCCCGGCGGGCGGCGTCCACGCACCGTCCGTCACCCGGATCAGCGCCGCGTCGACCCGAGCGGCCTCGGCCTCCCCCGGCTCGGGCCAGAGCAGCTCGGCGGCCGCCCACGTCTCGCGACCCGAGGGATCGAGCCGCCGAACCTCCAAGCCACCCCCACCGCGCGCGTTGTGCAGCGCGGTCAGGACGATCCGGTCCGCGACCAGATACCCGGTGCCCGCCTGCCGTTCGGCCGGGTTCCAGATCTCCACGACCCGTCGTACGTCCATGAGACCAGTGTGGGACGCGGCATGCCGCCGCGTCCCACAACCGACTCCGCCGAAGCGCTACTTGACCGTCCGCAACCCCAGCGGCCCCGCGATCTCCTCCGCCATGACCTTCCCGGCCTCCTCCTCGAGGGCCGACTCCGTCAGGTCCTCGTCCGTGTCGAGGCCGTCGAGGTCTTCGAGGGGCTGGTTCAGGCGGACGTGGGCCACCAGGGACTGCAGGGCGCGCAGGGCGCCCGAGGCCGTGGAGCCCCAGTTCGAGAAGTAGGAGAACTGCCACCACCACAGGGCCTCGGTCGTGCGGCCCGCGCGGTAGTGGGCCAGGCCGTGGCAGAGGTCGGCGACGACGTCCGCCAGGTCGTCCGAGATGCGGCAGGCCACCGGGGCCTTGCGGGGCTCGTACGGGTCGAAGACCTCGGAGTAGACGTCGATCGGGTCGAGCATCAGCGCCAGGCGCTCGCGCAGGTCGTCGACGTCCTGCTCGGGGCCGAGGTCCGGCTCGTACCGCTCGTCGGGGACGATGTCCTCGTGCGCGCCCAGGCGGCCGCCGGCGAGCAGGAGCTGGGAGACCTCCAGGAGGAGGAAGGGGACGGCCGAGTCGGGTTCGTCGCCCTTCGCGATCTCCCTGACCGAGACGATGAAGCTCTCGATCTGGTCGGAGATCTGCACCGCGAAGTCGTCCGGGTTGTCGGTCACGGTGTTCAGCGTGGCGTCAGACATCTAGGAGTCGTCTCCCCTCGAAGGCGCGGCCCAGGGTGACCTCGTCCGCGTATTCCAGATCTCCCCCGACAGGGAGTCCGCTGGCCAGGCGGGTGACCTTCAGGCCCATGGGCTTGATCATGCGCGCGAGGTACGTGGCCGTGGCCTCGCCCTCCAGGTTCGGGTCGGTGGCCAGGATGAGCTCCGTGACCGTGCCGTCCGCGAGGCGCGCCAGGAGTTCCCGTATGCGCAGGTCGTCCGGGCCCACGCCCTCGATCGGGCTGATCGCGCCGCCCAGGACGTGGTACTTGCCCCGGAACTCCCGCGTCCGCTCGATCGCCACGACGTCCTTCGGCTCCTCCACCACACAGATGACGGAGAGGTCGCGGCGCGGGTCGCGGCAGATGTTGCAGAGCTCCTCCTGCGCGACGTTCCCACAGGTCGCGCAGAAGCGGACCTTGTCCTTCACCTCGATCAGGGCGTGCGCGAGCCGACGGACGTCCGTCGGCTCCGCCTGGAGGATGTGGAAGGCGATCCGCTGCGCGCTCTTGGGACCGACGCCGGGCAGCCTGCCCAGCTCGTCGATGAGGTCCTGAACCACGCCTTCGTACACGGAACGCCTTTCCTGAAGTCCTCTGGAGGGTGTCGGCTCTCTACGTACGGTAGTTGGCCGGGGGGTTTCTTAGAAGGGAAGCCCCGGGATGCCGCCGCCGCCCAGGCCCTGCGCCAGCGGGCCCAGCTTCTCCTGCTGGAGCGCCTGCGCGTTCTCGTTCGCCGCCTGGACCGCCGCGACGACCAGGTCCGCCAGCGTCTCGGTGTCCTCGGGGTCGACCGCCTTCGGGTCGATCACGAGGCCGCGCAGCTCGCCGGAGCCGTTGACCGTCGCCTTGACGAGGCCACCGCCCGCCTGGCCTTCCACCTCAGTGCGCGCCAGTTCCTCCTGCGCGGCCGCGAGGTCCTGCTGCATCTTCTGGGCCTGCTGCAGCAGCTGCTGCATGTTGGGCTGGCCACCACCGGGGATCACGATCAGCTCCGTTTCGTACGGGTCCGTCTGGCGGGTTTTCCGCCAGCACCGAGCCTACGTGGTCGGCGGCCGGGCCGCCCCAGCACTCTCGCCGACACTCTTTCGAGTGAGATCAGCCGTCTTCCTATACCTGATCAAGCAGCTCTTCCGGGCGGAAAAGCCGTGAACCCGG
The DNA here is from genome assembly GCF_055609205.1 of Streptomyces sp. NPDC036815. Lineage (NCBI taxonomy): Bacteria > Bacillati > Actinomycetota > Actinomycetes > Kitasatosporales > Streptomycetaceae > Streptomyces > Streptomyces sp. NPDC036815. Next base: position 46,988 of record NZ_JBVJPW010000033.1, read on the forward strand.
TCTCATGGCCACCCATTGGGCGGTAGGACTTAGCGTCGATACGCGCGATCTCGTAGAGGAGTGCCGGGTGAGCCAGCCGGAGATGCAGCCCGAGGGGGTGCCCCCCGAGGGGCAGGGTTCGGGGGCCGGTTCGGAGCCGGGTGCGGGTCCTGGCGCGGGTGCGGGTCCCGGTGCGGGTCCCGGTGCGGGGCCGGGGGCGCGGCTCGGCGATCTGACCGGCCGGGCCTTTCCCCAGGGCGACTGGGGCGAGCCCGCCGAGCGGCTCGACGAGCTGTACCGCTGGGTCGAGCGGGGCGCCCTGGACACCGCCGAGTGGTACCTCACCGACCGCGGCAGGAAGCGGCTCGGGGCGCGGCTCCTGCGGACGGGCGCCGCGCTGGGTGCCGTGGGCGGCGGTGTGCTGCCGCTGCTCGATCTCGCGGGGGCCGTGGGGCCCGTGGCCACCTGGGGGTTCGTCTCGCTGCTCGCCGGGGTGGCGTGCGTGGGGTGCGACCGGTTCTTCGGGCTCACGTCCGGGTGGATGCGGGACGTGGCGACCGCGCAGGCCGTGCAGCGGCGGCTGCAGGTGCTGCAGTTCGACTGGGCGTCGGAGAGCGTGCGGGAGGTGCTCGGGCCCACCGAGGGCACGGCGGGCGAGGCCGCCGAGCGGTGCCTCGGGGTGCTGCGGAAGTTCACCGAGGACGTCACGGAGCTGGTGCGGGCGGAGACCTCGGACTGGATGGTGGAGTTCCGGGCCGGTCCTGTGCCGCTGGCCATGCAGGCGATGACGCCGGGAAGCCCGCCCCGGGAGGCGCCGGCCTCCCCCGGGCGGTTCCCGATGCCGCCGGGGGCTCGGCCGAACATGCCGCGCCAGCGGCCGCCGGAGCCGCGTTGAGACGCGAGCCGCGCTGACGAGTGAACCGCCCCGACGCGTGAACCACCAGGGCCTGGGGCGGCCTAGCTGTAGATGATCATCGAGCCCTGGGCGAGGCTCCGCGTCGCCGCCGCGTGCAGGCCCAGCCAGACGTGCCGCTCCCTGGCGAACGGGCTCTCGTCCGGCGGCGCCGCCGCGGCCGGTTCCTCCAGGGCGGTGGGCGCCTCGGGCGGGGCCGGGGCGAGCGGCGGGTTCGCCGGATCTATGCCGATCGACGGGGCGACGAACTCCAGCTCGCGCAGGAGCGCCTGCGAGGAGCCAAGCGGGCCGCCACCGGCCAGGAGGTCGTCGTTGGAGAGCGGGGCGGGGAAGTCCACGGGGACGTACGCGCCCGCGTGGTCGTAGTGCCAGACGAGGTGGGACTGCTGCGCCGTGGCGTCGAACATCTCCAGGAGCTGTTCGTAGTCACCGCCCAGCGCGTCCACCGGCGTGACCTCCAGGCCGCAGATCCGCAGGAGGTAGGCGCGGCGCAGGAAGTGCAGCGCGTCGTAGTCGAAGACCGCGACCGGGGCGACGTCACCGGAGAGGCCCGGCATGTAGGCGAAGACGGGCACGGAAGGGAGTCCGGCCTCGTGCAGCGCCTTGTCGTAGGCGGCGAGCTCTTCCGCGAAGGGGTTGTCGGCGCTGTGGCACAGCACGTCGACGAGGGGGACCAGCCACAGGTCGCAGGCCAAGAAGGACTCCTCGGGTCGGTCGTACGGTTCGGACGGCGGCGGGCGCCGCCGTCGGTCGTTGCTGTGCGTTGCCCGGCGTGCAGGCAGCGTAGTCGGGCAGGGGGTCGGCTAGCCGCCGTTGTGCGGATCCCGCCCGTGATCCCGGTCGTGATCCCGGCCGTGATCCCGGCCGTCGTCCCGTCCGTTGCCCCGGTGCAGATCCCATACCCACACGCCGTCTACCCACTTTCCGGGACGGCCAAGGAGTGCGTCCACGGTCGCGCGCAGTTGTCCGTCGTGCGGCTGCGGCGCCAGGACGAGGACGCCCGCCTTCCAGAACTTCAGGTCCTCGCGGGCGGCGGCGCGCCAGGCCGGGGTGACCCGGGGGGTGCGGCCCGATGAGCTGACCTCGCGCAGCAGGTTGGACGTGTTGCGGGGCGAGGGGCCGTAGATGCCGACGCGGTCCGGGCCCCAGGGGCCGTTGAAGTAGCCGCCGGGGATGCGGAAGCCCAGACCGGCGCTGGTCTGCCAGTGCAGGCCCTCCGCGTTGGCGGCGTCGGGGACGGGCACCGGGACGAGCGTCTCGTCCTCGCCCAGGTACGCGCGCCAGGTGCCGTGCGCGATGAACGGCGGCACCTCGGCCCGGTCCACGGCCTTCAGCGGCGCGGGCACGATCGGCAGCAGCGCGAGGGCGACGGCGGCGACACCCGCGTACCGGGGCAGGCGGCGCGGCACCGAGGACAGCCGGGCCAGGGCGAGGGCGAGGAGCATGCCGAGCGCCGGGGCGCACACCATCGCCACGCGCGCCTCGATGACGGACTCGAAGAGCGGCCGGTCCGACAGCGCCGCCCACGGCCCCGGCAGCACGATGCCGGTGAGCGGGACGCGGAACTCCAGCCCCAGCGAGAGCAGCGCCGCCCCGGCCGCGGTGCAGGCGAGCGCCTTGACCGCCGGGCGCTCCCAGAGGCATACGACGACGGCGAAGGCCAGGGCGAGCAGGGGCCAGCCGAAGAACGCGTTCTGCTCGGTGCGGTTCAGCGCGAGGTGGTCGGAGCTCTCCGCGCTGCCCGCGAGGGAGCGTTCCGCGAAGGAGAGGAAGGCGAGCGGACTGTTGCCCGCGTTGTCGCCGTGCAGCACGCTCTGGTAGCTCTGCGGCCCGAAGAACTGCCAGTACAGCGGGAAGGCGATCAGCGGGACGGTGACGGCGAGCGCCACCCCCGTACCGCGCAGGAGCGGGCGCAAGGCCGCCTTCGCCACGTCCCTGCGCGCGACCCCGTACGCGACGGCGAAGAGCAGCATGCCGAGGGCGGCGAGCAGGAGCGGCTCCTCGCCCAGGAAGATCTGGTACGTGGTGAAGAGGCCGAGGACGATCCCGTCGCGGACGACGCGGGTGCCCTCGCAGAGCCGCAGCGCCCTGTCGATGATCAGCGGGATCATGAACAGGACGACGAAGTTCGGGTGCGCGTTGGCGTGGCTGACCATCGGGGGCGCGAAGGTCGCGAGGGCCGCACCGAAGAACGCGGCGCCCCGGTGCGGGACGAGGCGCCTGCGGATCAGCCAGTACCAGGAGACGGCGGTGGCGGCGAGGCCGCCGGTCATCGCCACGTTCAGGGCGAACGCCGGGCCGAGCAGCCAGGTCACGGGGGCGAGCGGCACGGAGAGGCCGAGCATGGCCGTGTTGGCCATGAGGTTCACGCCGTCCGGGACGTTCTGGAACGTGGTGAACAGGGGGTTGTGGAGGTGGCGGACGTTGTCCGCGGTGACCGCGAAGAACCACTCCCACTGGTTCTGGTCCTGCATGGAGTCGGGGACGTAGCGGTGCGCGGGGCCCACCAGGCGCGCCGAGAAGAGGACGGCCGACAGAGCGAGGAAGAGGAGGGCGACGCGGATGTCGGCGCGGTTGACCGCGCGGGCCTTCAGGGCGGTCAGCTCGGCGAGGACCTTGACGTAGTCCAGCGGCCTGACCTTCGACCCCTCCTGGTGCGACCAGCGCACGGGCACCTCGGCGACGGGCCAGCCGGAGCGCCGGAAGTACTGCAGTATCTCGACGTCTATGCCCCAGCCGCGCAGCCGGGACGCCGCGAACGCCTCACGGGCGCGGTCGCCGTCGAAGAGCTTGAAGCCGCACTGGGTGTCGCGGATTCCGGGGACGGCGACCGTGCGTATCAGGAAGTTGCCGGTACGCCCCAGGAGCTCGCGCAGCCGGTGCTGGTGGGCGCCGATGGTCGCGCCGGGGCGGGCGCGGGAGCCGATCGCGGCCGTGTGGCCGTCGGTGAGCGCCTTGTCGAGGTGGTCGAGTTCCTCGATGGGCGCGGCGAGGTCGGCGTCGGTGATCAGGACGCGGTGCCCGTAGGAGGCGAGGACGCCCTGGCGCAGGGCGTGGCCCTTGCCCCGGTTGCGGTCGCCGCGCACGAGCTGGACGCGGGGGTCGGCGGCGGACGCCTCGGCGGCGATCTCCGCGGTGCGGTCGGTGGACCCGTCGTCGACGACGATCAGCTCCCACGCGCCCCGGCCGGTCAGCTCCAGGTGCGCCCGGATCGCGTCCAGGGTGGGGCCGAGGCGCCGCTCCTCGTTGTACGCCGGAACGACGACGGTCAGATCGACGCTCATGCGGTGGCCAGCCGCTCGATCAGGGCCAGGGAGTGCGCGTTGTACTCCACGACGATGCCGTGGGCGGTCTCCGGCTCGCGGCGCGCCAGCGCGTCGACGAGCTCGGTGTGCCGGGACCAGAGGACGCCCCGCAGGTCACCGCCGCTGTTCTCGCACCAGCGCCGGAGGTGGGTGACCGCGCAGACCCAGGACTTCACGCGCAGCCGGTGCAGGAAGTCGGAGAGGTAGGGGTTGCCGAAGAGGGCGCTGAGCTCGCGCCAGAAGCGCAGGTCGTAACCGATCAGGACGGTCAGGTCGCCGGCGCAGGCCGCGCGGGCCGCTTCCTCGCCGCGGCGGCGTACGGAGAGCAGCGCGTCGGCGACGTCCCGGCGGGCGCCGTGCGCGGCGAGGTCGCGGAAGATGCCGTCGGCGACGAGACCGCGGGCCTCCAGCATGGAGCGGTAGTCCGCGAGGGTGTGTTCGTGGACGCGGAAGCCGCGGTGCTGGTCGGCGTCGAGGAGGCCCTGCGCGGTGAGGTTCACCAGCGCCTCGCGGACGGGGGTCGCGGAGACGCCGTACTGCTCGGCGATCTCCTTGACGGTGAACTCCTGGCCCGGCTGGAGGCGGCCGGCCAGGATCTCGTCCCGCAGGGCGTCGGCGATCTGCTGGCGCAGAGTGCTGCGGATGACGGCGGAGCCGTCGGTGCCGGGCATCTGTTTCCCCCGCGGGGTCCGGGTACGTGGTCGCTTACGAGCACGTCAGACTACGTGGTCGGGGTTGCGGGGCAGGGGGCCGCGATACGGGCCCCCCGCCCGCCGTCACCGCGGGGAACCACGGAGCTACCTGGTGTGATCCTCCCGGCTACACGGTGTGCTCGTCCGCCGCCGTCAGCGCCTCGTCGAGGGCCGCGAGGCCCTCCTTCGCCTCGGCCTCCGTGATGGTGCACGGCGGGACCACGTGGGTGCGGTTCATGTTGATGAACGGCCACAGGCCCCGCTTCTTGGCGGCGGCGCCGAACGCGGCCATCGGGGCGTTCGCCTCGCCGGTGGCGTTGTAGGGCACGAGCGGCTCGCGGGTCTCCCGGTTCCGCACCAGTTCCAGGGCCCAGAACATGCCGACGCCGCGCACCTCGCCGACCGAGGGGTGGCGTTCGGCGAGCGCGCGCAGGCCGGGCTCGACGACCTGGGCGCCGAGGGCGGCGGCGTGCTCGACGACGCCTTCCTCCGCCATGACGTTGATCGTGGCGACGGCCGCGGCGCAGGCCAGCGGGTGGCCGGAGTAGGTGAGCCCGCCCGGGTAGGGCCGCTTGGCGAAGGTCTCCGCGATCTCCCCGGAGATGGCGACGCCGCCGAGCGGAACGTATCCGGAGTTCACGCCCTTGGCGAAGGTCATCAGGTCCGGCACGACGTCGAAGAGGTCCGCGGCGAACCACTCGCCGGTGCGGCCGAAGCCCGCCATGACCTCGTCGAGGACGAAGACGATGCCGTACTTGTCGCAGAGCGCGCGGACGCCCGCGAGGTAGCCGGGCGGCGGGATCATGATGCCCGCGGTGCCGGGGACCGTCTCCAGGATGATGGCGGCGACGGTCTGCGGCCCCTCGTAGACGATCGTGTCCTCCAGGTGCTGGAGGGCGCGCTCGCACTCCTGCTCCTCCGTCTCCGCGTAGAAGCGGGAGCGGTAGAGGAAGGGGGCCCAGAAGCGGACGACGCCCGCGGTGCCGGTGTCGGAGGCCCAGCGGCGCGGGTCGCCGGTGAGGTTGATGGCCTGGTGGGTGCCGCCGTGGTACGAGCGGTACGCGGAGAGCACCTTGGGGCGGCCCGTGTGCAGGCGGGCCATGCGGGTGGCGTGCTCGACGGCGTCGGCGCCGGCGTTGGTGAAGAAGATCTTGTCCAGGTCGCCCGGGGTCCGCTCGGCGATGAGGCGGGCGGCCTCGGAGCGGGCCTCGACGGCGAAGGCGGGCGCGAACGTCGTCATCGTCGCCGCCTGCTCCTGGATCGCGGCGACGACCTTCGGGTGCTGGTACCCGATGTTGGTGTAGACGAGGCCGCTGGTGAAGTCGAGGTAGCGGTTCCCGTCGAAGTCCCAGAAGTACGAGCCCTCGGCGCCGGCGATGGCCGGGGGGTCGATGAGCTCCTGTGCGGACCAGGAGTGGAAGACGTGGGCGCGGTCCGCGGCCTTCACGGCGGCGCCGACCTGGGGATTCGGCTGAGGGGTCATGGGGCCGAGGGTAGATGTCCACGGAGTGGACGGGACATGGGCGTCTTGTCTGACGTGCGGGGTGGAATGCGACAGAGTGTCGGGGGGGGTCATCCGGACGCCGCCGTATGGTCCTGGTCGGGCGGGGCTCTGTGCGCGGTTCCCCGCGCCCCTGGGTGGGACTCCTGGGCGCCCCCCGTACGGGTCTGGTCGGCGGGGCTCCGTGCGCAGTTCCCCGCGCCCCTGGGGAAGACACCTGGGCGCCCCCGTACCGTGCCTGGGCAGGCGGGGCTCCGTGCGCAGTTCCCCGCGCCCCTGGGTGGGGCTCCTGGGCGGGAGCTTGCGGGTGAGGGTGCCCGGGGTTGCCTCAGGGGCGCGGGGAACTGCGCGGCACGCCCCCACCGGCCCGCACCCGCACGCACCGGCCACACCCGCCCCCAACCCCGACCTCGACCCCAACCCCAACCCCAACCCCAACCCCCGAAAGCGAACCTCAGTCGTCGTCCGCGTCCGGGACCACCTTCGCCCGGGGACCGGACGGCGCGCAGCGGATCTCGTACGGGAGGTCGTCCTGTGCGTCGTCGTCCCCCGGCTCCGCCTCCAGGCGGGCGACCGCCGACGGCCCCCGCTCCACGTCGTCGTCGATGTGGAAGCCGTCCGCCGGGCTCCAGGACACGAGATACACCGTCCCGTCGGACCGGCACTCCACCGTCGCCGAGCCCCCCGTGAAACGGACAGTGGACCGCTCCGGCGAAGACGGCACGGGCGAGGACGAGGAGGGCGAGGAGGACGAGGGCGAGGGGGACTTCGGGGGCGGCGAACCCGAGGGCCGCGCTGACGCCGACGTCAGCGCCCGCCGCACCGCCGCCTCGTCCAGCGGACGACTGTGCGCCGCCCCACCCGCACTGTCCGAACTCGCCAACTGCCACGCGCCCAGCGCCCCCGCCGCCGTACCCACGGCCACCCACGCCGCCGTACCCACCGCGTTCCGCCACTTCCTCATCCCGCCACTGTGCCGCATCGTTTCCTAACGCCCGGTTAAGAGCCCGTCCTTGAACCCCGGCAAGAGCGCGCGCCCCGCCCCTGACTACGGTGGTTGTATGGCACATCTTCTCGTCGTCGAGGACGACCCCCAGCTCCGCGGCGCGCTGGTGCGGGCCCTCCGCGACAAGGGGCACGCCGTGGCGACCGCGCCGAGCGGCATGGCCGGTCTGGACGCCGCGGTGACCAGCAGGCCCGATCTGGTCGTGCTCGACCTGGGGCTGCCGGACGTCGACGGCGCGCAGGTGCTGCGCATGCTGCGCGCGGTCAGCGACGTCCCCGTCATCGTGGCCACCGCCCGCGACGACGAGCCGCAGATGGTGACCGTCCTCGAAGCCGGGGCCGACGACTACATCGTCAAACCCTTCGGCGCCGCGCAACTGGACGCCCGCGTCAAGGCCGTGCTGCGCCGCCTCGGGGTGGGCGAGCCGGAGGAGCCGCTGCGCGTGGGGGCGCTCTCCATCGACCCGGCCTCCCGCGAGGTGACCCTGGGCGAGGCGGCCCTCGACCTCACGCCCCGCGAGTTCGACCTCCTCGCCTACCTGGCCCGCCGCCCCGGCCAGGTCGTCTCCCGCCGCGAGCTCCTCGCCGAGGTCTGGCAACAGCCGCTGGGCGGCGCCGACAAGACGGTCGACGTCCACCTCTCGTGGCTGCGGCGCAAGTTGGGAGAGACCGCCCAGGAACCCCGCTACCTGCACACGGTCCGCACCGTGGGCGTCAAACTCGCGGCCCCCGAGGCCCGGGACACGGACTGACCGATGCGCCGCAGCCTCCTCCTGCTGACCGCGGCGACCACCGCCCTGGTCCTCACCGCCCTGCTCGTCCCCCTCACCCTGCTCACCCGCACCCACGCCGCGGACCGCGCCACCGCCGAGGCCACCGCCCGCGCCCAGTGGGTGGCCCACGCCCTGGGCCCCGCCCTCGCCACCGCCGACGAGCGCGAGACGGCGGAGCAGACGGTGGAGAGCGTCAACGGCGACGGCCTGCCCTCGACGTCCCTGATCCTCGCGAACGGCCAGGTCATCGGCGCGCGCCCGCACGGCGCCCCCGCCGTCACCGACCCCGTCCGCCTCGCCCGCACGGGCCGCGCCTTCACCTACGAGACCAGCTCGGGCAGCCGCCTCGTCCTCGTCCCCGTCCAGGGCGCGAAGGACGGCACCGCCGTCGTACAGGTGACGCTGACGGAGAGGCAGTTGTACGCGGGCACCCTCGCGTCCTGGCTCGTCCTCGCCGGCATCGGCGTGGGCCTCGTCCTGCTCGGCCTGCTGCTCGCCGACCGGCTCGGTGCCCGTCTGGTCGGCGCGACCCGCCGCCTGGCCCGGACGGCTGACCGGCTGGCCGCGGGCGACCTGACCGCCCGCGCGGACCTGGCAGGACCGCCCGAACTGCGCCTGGTCGCGGGCGAGCTGAACCGCCTCGCGGCCCGCATCGACGAGCTGCTCACCGCCGAGCGGGAGAACGCCGCCGACCTCGCCCACCGGCTGCGCACCCCGGTCGCCGCCCTGCGCCTGGACGCGGAGACCCTGCGCGACGCGGAGGGGGCCCGCCGCATCGCGGCGGACGTCACGGCCCTCGAACGCAGTGTCGACGACGTGATCCGCAAGGCGCGGCGCCCGCTGCGCGAGGCCCCGCGGGCCGACCTGGCGGCGGTGACACGTGAACGGGCCGCGTTCTGGGCGCCGTTGGCCGAGGACCAGAACCGCGCCACCCGCACCACGACGCCGCCCGACGAGCTCCTCGTCCCGGTTCCCGGCGACGAACTCGCCGCCGCTCTCGACGCGTTGATCGGCAACGTCCTGGACCACACGCCCCAGGGGACGGCCTTCGCCATCGAGGTGCGCCGCACGTCCGGTGGCGAGGCGGAGCTGACCGTCACCGACGAAGGCCCCGGCTTCCCCGACGGGACCGCCCCCGGCCGCGGCACGAGCGGCGCGGGCTCCACGGGCCTCGGCCTGGACATCGCCCGCCGCACCGCCGAGGAGGCGAACGGCCGCTTCGAGACGTCGAACAGGGGCGCCGGGACCTCGCGAAAGGCCACCGGCGCCCGCGTCACGCTCACCTTCCCGCGTGCGCTCCCCGGGGGAACGCCGTCCGTACCGCCCGCGCCCACTTGTTGATCCCGAGCTCGGGCCGGACCGCGGCGTACCCCCCGCAGTACTTGGTGAAGTCCGCGGCCCGCACCCCGTACCGGTGCAGCACCCGGTCGGCCTCCGTCAGGTGCCCCTTGGTCTTGGTCTCCACCAGCACGAGACCGCTGTCGGCGGCGGCGCTGCGCCCGGTCACCGTGTCCCGTACGACGAGTCCCGCGTCGCACGTGATCCGCTGGCCGTCGGCGACGAAGGTCGCCCGCTGGTACTCGGTCACGAGCGAGGGGGTGAGGCCGTCGGGCGCCTCGACGCCGTACGACCCCCGCAGCACTCCGGCGAGGAAGCCGAGCCGCACCGCGTCGAGCGCGTGGTCGTCCCCTTCGAGCCGCTGCCGGTGCTTGACGGTCTCGCCCCGCCCGCTCTTCAGCTTGACCTCGAACTGCCGCTCCCCGCTGTCCTGATAGACCCGCTCCCGGATGCGGTAGCGCAGCCGCCTGCCCTGCCGGTGGTCGTGGAAGGTGCCGAGCTCGGGGGTGTCGTAGTACGTCGAGTGGTAGCGGAACCAGCGCCTGCCGCCGATGCTGAGCGCCCGGAAGGGGCCGCAGGGCCGCCGGGGGTCGGTCAGCAGGGCCGCGAGGTCCTCGAATATCTCGACGGGTACGAGGTAGCTGTTGTCGTAGCGGGCGAGCAGTTCCGCCTTGGCGTTCACTTCGTCGAGCGCGATGGGGTGCGCGGCGAGGGCGGCGCGGCCGATGGCGCGTACGGCGGGGTTCACACGGTCTCCTTCGGGTACCTGGGGGCGATCGTGTCGGACCGGGTCGTGCGTCGTCGTACCGTCAACTCCCGGGGTGGCGCGGAAGGTTCCGGCTGACGGAAACGGACTTCCAGCACCATGAGGTCGCGTACGTAGTCCACCTCCCGGACGGTCCACCCGAGCGGCTCCCCGAGGCGCCGGGCCAGCTCGGCCCGCAGGGTCCCCTCCTCGCGGTGCACGGAGTCCAGGGTGACGACGGCCCGCCGGTCGCGGGCGAACAGGCGCGGGTGGTCGGCGCCGTACATCACGGCGAGCAGCACACCGGCGAGCGGCGCGGCCACCGCCAGGCTCAGCTCGGGCAGGCCGCAGAGCAGGCCGAGCACGAGGGTGATGAAGTAGTACGCGACTTCCTGGTGCCGCAACGCGTCGGAGCGCAGCCGCACGATCGAGAGCACCCCGAAGAGCCCGAAGCCGAGGGCGAGCCCGCCGTCGCCGCCGACCGTCCCGAGCCCGGCGACCACCGCGAACAGGGCGACGTTCAGGGCGAGGTACGCGGGGACGAGCTCGCGCCTGTGGTGCCGCGGATAGAAGACACCGAAGGTCAGCAGGGCTACGGCTGCCAGGTCGAGGCCCAGATGGGCGCTGAGGTTCAGGGTGCTGTCCATGCCGAGGACGCTAGGGAACGCCGGGTTAAGGCCGCCCCCTGTGAGCGTTAACGAGTCCGCCGGACGGCAGGGCTCCACCGGAAGGCAGGGCGGCATGGGCGGCATGGGACCCCGGTCCATTGACAGCACGCTGTCGATTTGACAGCATGCTTACGTACGCACACGGCAGAGCATCGTGACCACCGCCCCGGAGGCCGTCATGTCCCGCAAGCCCGTACATCTGGCCCTCTACGACACGTTCGCGGACTGGGAGACCGGCCACACCACCGCCTGGCTCGCCCGCGTCGGCCACGAGATCCGCACGGTCACCCCCACCGCCGCCCCCGTCACCTCCCTCGGCGGCCTGCGCGTCCAGGGCGATCTGACGCTCGACGAACTGCGCCCCGAGGACAGCACGCTGCTGATCCTGCCGGGCGCCGACCTGTGGGACACCGGCGACGCTCTCGCGCCCTTCGGCCGCGCCGCCCGCGCGTTCCTCGACGCGGGCGTGCCGGTGGGCGCCATCTGCGGGGCCACGGCGGGCCTCGCCCGCGAGGGGCTGCTCGACGGCCGCGCGCACACCAGCGCGGCGGCGTCGTACCTGGCGGCCACGGGCTACCGGGGCGGCGAGCGGTACGTGGAGGCGGACGCGGTCACCGACGGGGACCTGATCACGGCGGGCCCGACCGAGCCGGTCGCGTTCGCCCGGGAGGTCTTCGGCCGGCTCGGCGACGTCTTCGAGGGCGAGAAGCTCGACGCCTGGTACCGCCTCTTCCACGACTCGGACCCGGCCGCGTACGAGACCCTCAACTCCTGAGCGGAGCACCGACGATGACCGACGCAGAGGACACCCGGCTGCGGCAGGACCTGCTCAGCCGGACCGCCCTCGCCGTCTTCCGCCTGAACGGCCGGTTCCTCGCCCTGTCCGAGGAGCTGGCCGGGCCCGCGGGCCTGACCGCGGCGCGCTGGCAGGTGCTCGGCGCCGTACTGCGCGAGCCGCTGCCCGTCGCCGGGATCGCCCGCGCGATGGGCATCACCCGGCAGAGCGTGCAGCGCGTCGCCGACCTGCTTGTGCGGGACGGCCTCGCCGCGTACGCCCCGAACCCGGCCCACCGCCGCGCCAAACTCCTGCGCCCCACGGACGCGGGCCGGGCCGCCGTCGCCGGGATCGACCCCGGCCACGCGGAGCTCGCGGAGCGGCTCGCGGCGGCGCTCGGCACGGACGAATTCGCGGAGACGGCACGGGTTCTGGAGAGGCTGGCGGCGGTCCTCGACGAACCCGTTACGCAACCGTAGAGCGAAGCGCGCCCCACCCTGTCGTACGGCCGCACTATCCTCACTCTGTTGCACACCAGTGGGGGAGGTCGGTGCGGCGATGGAGAAGCTCGTACCCGGAGATCCGCAGAGAATCGGCGCGTACCGGCTGCTGGCGCGGCTCGGCGCCGGCGGCATGGGGCAGGTGTACCTGGCGCGGTCGGACCGCGGCCGGACGGTGGCGGTCAAGCTCGTCCGCCAGGAGCTCGCCGAACAGGACGAGTTCAGGAACCGCTTCCGCCAGGAGGTGCAGGCCGCGCGGCGGGTCGGTGGCGCGTGGACGGCGCCGGTCCTGGACGCGGACACCGAGGCGGCGATCCCGTGGGTCGCCACGGGATACGTGGCGGGGCCCTCGCTGCAGAGCGTCGTCTCGCACGACCACGGGCCGCTGCCCGAACGGTCCGTGAACATCCTCGCGGCCGGACTCTCCGGCGCGCTCAAGGACATCCACGCGGCGGGCATCGTCCACCGCGACCTCAAGCCGTCGAACGTCCTGGTCACGATCGACGGCCCGCGCGTCATCGACTTCGGCATCGCCCGCGCCCTGGAGACGGTCACCGACGGCGGTCTGACCCGCACCGGCGCGCTCGTCGGCTCGCCCGGCTTCATGGCGCCCGAGCAGGTGCGCGGGGACCGCATCACCCCGGCGTGCGACGTCTTCTGCCTCGGCTCCGTCCTCGCCTACGCGGCGTCGGGCGCGCTGCCCTTCGGCACCGCCAACAGCGGGGTGCACGCGCTGATGTTCCGCATCGCGCAGGAGGAGCCGGATCTGGCGGGGCTCCCCGAGGACCTCACCGAACTCATCGCCGCGTGCCTGCGCAAGGACCCGGCGGACCGGCCCACCCTCGACGAGATCCAGGAGCGCACGGGCGCCGCGGACGCCCTCGCCGACGGCCGCACGGTCGATCCCTGGCTGCCGGGGGCCCTGGTCGCCCAGCTGGGGCGGCACGCGGTGCAGTTGCTGGACGCGGAGGATCCGGAGGAGACGTCGGCGGGTGGCGCGGGTGCCGCCGCGGACGCGACGGGTGAGGACGACGACCGGGCCGCCGCGCCCGCCGCACCGCCGGCGCCCGCCACGCCCCCGCAACCCGCCGCACCGCCACCGCCGGGCACCCCCGGCACCCCGCCGCCCGTGAACCACCTGCCGACCATGGTGTCCGGACAGACCCCGCCGCCCACACCCACGCCCGGCGCCCCGGCGTACGGCTATCCCCAGCAGCCCCCGCAGCAACTCCCCCAGCCCGCCGCCTACGGCTACCCGCAGGCGTTCCCGCAGAACGGCTACGGCCCCACACCCCCGTACGGGCCCGGCGCGACGCCCCCCTACGGGCCCCTCCCGCCGCAGCCCGAGCCCCCGCGCCGCAGCGGCCGTTCGACCGCCGCGCTGATCGTCGTGGCGTTGATAGTGGCCATCGGGGCGGGCGGCACCGTCTACGCCGTCATGAACGGCGACAGCACGGACAAGAAGGGCGGCGAGGACCGCAAGAACAACGCGAGCAGCTCCTCGCGGACCCCCGGGCCCACCTCCTCACCGGACCCGGCCGGCCCGTCGCCGTCCGCGTCGGAGACGGACGCGGGCAAGGTGCCCGACAAGTACCTGGGCACCTGGACCGGCGGCCTCGACACCAAGGACGGCCACAGCACCCGCGAACTCACCCTCCAGCAGGGCGAGGTGGGCGACACGGTCCTCTCGGTGACGGCGGAGGGCCCGACCGACAGCGGCGGCAGGTACCGCTGCGTCTTCGAGGGAAAGCTGGAGTCCGCGTCCGGCGACCGCCTGCACATCGGCCCCACCGTGATCACGGTCGGCGAACCCATGACGTCCTGCACCCCGGGCGAACCGAGCGTCGTCACGATCCTCGGCGACGGCAGACTGCGCCGCGCGAACACGGACGGCAGCGGCGAGCTGACGTACGACAAGGGCGACTGACCGGGCGGACCCTGCGCGCCCGCCGGTCCTCCGGGCACGCCGAAGGGGGTGGGTCGCGTTGGAGCGCGACCCACCCCCTTCGTGTGACGGGAGAGCCGATCAGACGAACGAGTTGATCTCGATCGTCTCCGTGCGGCCCGGGCCCACGCCGATCGCGGAGATCGGCGCGCCGGACATCTCCTCCAGCGCCTTCACGTAGCCCTGCGCGTTCTTCGGCAGGTCGGAGAAGGTCTGGGCCTTGGTGATGTCCTCGGACCAGCCCGGGAACATCTCGTAGATCGGCTTCGCGTGGTGGAAGTCGGTCTGGTTGTACGGGAGCTCCTCGACGCGCTTGCCGTCGATCTCGTACGCCACGCAGACCGGGATCTGCTCCCAGCCGGTGAGGACGTCGAGCTTGGTGAGGAAGAAGTCCGTCAGGCCGTTCACGCGGGTCGCGTAGCGGGCGATCGGGGCGTCGAACCAGCCGCAGCGACGGTCACGGCCCGTGGTGACACCGCGCTCGCCGCCGATCGTGCGCAGCGCCTCGCCGTCCGCGTCGTGCAGCTCCGTCGGGAACGGGCCCGCGCCGACGCGGGTCGTGTACGCCTTCAGGATGCCGATGACGCGGCTGATCTTCGTCGGGCCGACGCCCGTACCCGTGCAGGCGCCGCCCGCGGTCGGGTTCGAGGAGGTGACGAAGGGGTACGTGCCGTGGTCCACGTCCAGGAGCGTGCCCTGGCCGCCCTCGAACAGGACGACCTTGTCCTGGTCGAGCGCGTTGTTGAGGATCAGGGTCGTGTCGGCGACGTACTGCTTGATGTTCTCGCCGTGCTCCAGGAGCTGCTCGACGATCTGCTCCGCCTCGATGGCGCGGCGGTTGAACACCTTCGTCAGGAGCTGGTTCTTCTGCTCCAGGGCCGCTTCGACCTTCTGCTTCAGGATCGACTCGTCGTAGAGGTCCTGGACGCGGATGCCGGTGCGGTTGATCTTGTCGGCGTAGGTCGGGCCGATGCCGCGGCCGGTGGTGCCGATCTTCCTCTTGCCGAGGAAGCGCTCGCCCACCTTGTCGACCGTGACGTTGTACGGCGTGATGATGTGCGCGTTGCCGCTGATCAGCAGCTTCGACGTGTCGACGCCGCGCTCGTTCAGACCGCTCAGCTCGGAGAGCAGGACCGACGGGTCGACGACGACTCCGTTGCCGATGACGGGCACACAGTCCGGGGAGAGGATCCCGGAAGGGAGGAGATGCAGCGCGTACTTCTGGTCGCCGACGACGACCGTGTGGCCGGCGTTGTTGCCGCCCTGGTAGCGCACTACATAGTCCACGGAGCCACCGAGCAGGTCAGTGGCCTTTCCCTTGCCTTCGTCACCCCACTGAGCACCGAGCAGCACAAGTGCGGGCACAGGCGTACACCCCTTCCGGGCGGGGCATGTCCAAGGTCAGGGGCCGTAGCCGCCGTATGGGTGTGCCTTGGATGCTGCCCCGGAATAGACGAAGCCCCTGGCGCAATAGCGCAAGGGGCTCTTGCACAAAGATGCTACCCGAGGTCTCAAAGAACGGCTAAAAGAAAGGGCGCACGTTGTCGGCTCGCGACCAGCTCCTAGTCGTCATCGACCCGGTCGCCCGGCGTACGGACGGTGAGTCGGTACGGATCGCGAAGGACGTGCTCAGCGCGGGCGCGGCGGTCCGGGTCTGCCTGCCCGACGGCCCCGAGGACTTCACGAAAGCGCTGGCCAGAAGGGGTGCGCGGCGTCCGGTGGTGATCGGCGACGACCGTGCGCTGCTGCGGGCCGTCGGCTCTCTGCACCGGGACAGGGAGCTCGCGGGATGCGCGCTCTCGGTCGTTCCCGTGGGCGCGTCACAGACGCTCGCGCGGGCCCTCGGAGTGCCCGCCGGGGCGGTCGCGGCGGCGCGGGCGGTCCTCGAAGGGGCGGAGCGGCGGCTCGACCTGCTGGTGGACGACAGCGACGGGGTGGTCATCGGGGACCTGCGGATTCCTCCGGTGGGGGCGGCCGAGGCGGACGTCTCCGCCGGTGCGTTCGGCGCGGGCGCGGGCCCGGGTGCGGGCCCGGGTGCGGATGTCTCCGCCCGCGCCGAGTCCCGGGTGACCGCCGGTGGCCCCGCCGACGGCCACCCGTGGCTGCGCACCTGCCAGTCCTTCGTCCGCACGCTGGCCTCCCGGCCCTCGCGCCCGGTGCCCGGGGCGGGGCGCGGACCCGCACGGCTGCGCATCGAGGCGGACGGCGTCGTCCTGGTGGACCTGGACCAGCCCGTCGAGGGCGTCCGCGTCACCGCGGTCCACGGCGGCCTGGCCCAGGTGGAGGTCAGGCCCGCGTCGGTGGGCGCGGAGGCGGCGCCGCTGCGGGTACGGGCCCGGACGGTGACCGTCTCCGGCCCAGACTTCCGCTACCGCGCGGACGCGGTGGTGGCGGGCCCGGTCCGCACCCGGACCTGGACGGTCCATCCGCTGGCCTGGGGGCTCACGTTGCCCCGGTGAGGCGCGGGAGCGGCCTCCGCCGCGAGGTTCAGGCCTCGACCAGCAGTTCTTCCAGTCCCCGGATCACGAAGTGCGGCTTGCGGCGCGGGGGCGACGCGAGGGTGAGGTACGGGGCCCTGTGGAGCAGCGCTCCGAGTGATGCGGCCAGTTCCATCCGGGCCAGCGGGGCGCCGATGCAGTAGTGCAGGCCCGCGCTGAAGGAGATGTGGGGGTTGTCGCGGCGGGTCAGGTCGAGTTCGGCGGGGCGGTCGAAGACCGCGGGGTCGTGGTTGGCCGCGCCGAAGAGGAGGGCCAGCTCCGCGCCGCGCGGGATCGTCACGCCGTCGATCTCGATGTCGTCGAGGACCCAGCGTTCGAAGAGCTGCAGCGGGGTGTCGTAGCGCAGCAGCTCCTCGACGGCCGTCGGGACCAGGCCCGGGTCGGCGCGCAGGGCGGCCAGCTGCGCGGGGTTGCGGAACAGCGCGTACCAGCCGTTGACCGTGGCGTTCACCGTCGCCTCGTGCCCCGCGTTCAGCAGGAGCACGCAGGTCGAGATCATCTCCTGCTCGCTGAGCGTCTCCCCGTCCTCGTAGGCCGCGATCAGGCCCGAGATCAGGTCGTCGCCCGGCTCCTCCCGCCGGACCGCGATCAGCTCCCGCAGGTAGGCGGTGAATTCCAGGGACGCCCCGACCGCCCGCACGGCCGTCTCCTCGGGCGGGTTCAGCTCGTACATGCCGCAGATCGCCGCCGACCAGGGGCGCAGCAGCGGCCGGTCGCTCTCCGGGATGCCCAGCATCTGCGCGATGACCGCGACGGGGAGCGGCTCGGCGACACGGGCCGCGAGGTCGCCGCCGCCGTCCGCCACCAGGTCGCGCACCAGCCGGTCGGCCAGGTCCGCGATGTAGGGGCGGAGCCGCTCGACCGTGCGCGGGGTGAACGCCTTCGACACCAGGCGGCGGATGCGGGTGTGCGTGGGCGCTTCCAGGTCGAGCATGCCGTTGTCGTTGAGGACGTGGAACGGCTCGTGCTCGGGCGGCGGGGGCCTGCGCCCGAACTCCTCGTGGGTGAAGCGGTGCAGGTAGGTACGGCCGAGGCGCCGGTCGCGGAGCAGCGCCGCGACGTCCGCGTGGTGCGGGACCAGCCACTGGTCGGTGGGCGCGTGGTGGTGCACGCGGCCCGCCTCGCGCAGTCGCGTGTACGCCGGGTAGGGGTCGGCCAGGAACTCCGGTGACGAGGGGGCGAAGGCCCCGACCGCTTCGGTCGCTGCGTCCATGGCGGGACGCTAGCCCCGCGCCCGCCCCGGTGAACACCCCGCGAACGCGCTCAGAGCCTGTGCCATGTCCCCACCCGCCCGGCCGGGGATATGGCACAGGCTCTTACCCGGGCGTGACCAGCCTCGCCTCGTACGCGAACACGGCCGCCTGCGTGCGGTCCCGCAGCCCCAGCTTCACCAGGACGCGCGAGACGTGGGTCTTGATGGTGGACTCGGCGACCACGAGCCGCGAGGCGATCTCCGCGTTCGAGAGGCCCTGCGCGATGAGGACGAGGACCTCCGTCTCACGCTCGGTGAGCTCGCCGTACTGCTGGGCCTGGGCCGTGGCCGACAGCCGCGGCGACTGCGCCAGCCTGGAGAACTCGGTGATCAGGCGGCGCGTCACGGTGGGCGCGAGCAGCGCCTCGCCGGACGCCACCACCCGTACGCCGTCGGCCAGTTGGCGCGCGGACGCGTCCTTGAGGAGGAAGCCCGAGGCGCCCGCGCGCAGCGCCTGGTAGACGTACTCGTCGAGGTCGAAGGTGGTCAGGACCAGGACCTTGGAGTCGCCCTCGGCCGCGATGATCTCGCGGGTCGCCTCGATGCCGTTCAGTTCGGGCATGCGGATGTCCATCAGGACGACGTCGGGGGCGAGTTCGCGGACGCGCCGCACCGCCTCGCGGCCGTTGACGGCCTCGCCGACGACCTCGATGTCGGGCATGGCGTTGAGGAGGACGGAGAACCCTTCGCGGACCATCATCTGGTCGTCCGCGATGAGGACGCGGATCGTCATGCGAGGTCCTCCGCCGCCGATTCGAGCCGGTCCGCGTGCGGCACCGGCAGGAAGACCGTGACCTCGTAACCGCCGTCGGGCGCCTGCTCCGCCGTCATCTCGCCGTTCAGCATCGCGACGCGCTCCCGCATGCCGGTGATGCCGTGCCCGGCGCCGGGCGACGGCTTGACCAGGCCGGTCGCGGGGCCGTTCACGACGCGCAGGCCGAGGCCGCCGAGGACGTAGCCGACCTCGACGCGGGCCGCGGCGCCGGGCGCGTGGCGCAGGCTGTTGCTCAGCGCCTCCTGCACGATCCGGTACGCCGAGAGCTCCACGCCCTGCGGCAGTTCGCGGGCCGCCCCGGTGATCACCTTGTCGACGGTCAGGCCCGCGTCGCGGACGTTGTCCAGGAGGCGGTCGAGGTCGGCGAGCGTGGGCTGCGGGGCGTCCGGCGCCTCGTAGTCCTCGGCCCGCACGACGCCGAGCACGCGGCGCAGTTCGGTGAGCGCGGACACCGCGTTCTCGCGGATCGTCACGAACGCCTGCTCCAGCTCGGGCGGCGGGTTCTCCACGCGGTAGGGCGCGGCCTCCGCCTGGATGGCGACCACCGACATGTGGTGGGCGACGACGTCGTGCAGTTCCCGGGCGATGGTGGTGCGCTCCTCCAGGAGCGTGCGCTTGTCGCGCTCGATGGCGGTCACGGTGCGCTGCACGGTGACCTCGCGCTGCGCCTCGCGGCGCACGTGCACCACGGTGGTGACGAGGAGCGCGAGCGCGGAGAAGAACAGCATCTGCGGGCTGTCGCTGAAGGTGCCGCCGCCGAGGAACACCTCGATGCCGAGGGCGAAGGCCGCCGTCGCGAGCCACATCCACCCGGCGGTGCGCGGGCCCGTCCTGGCCGCCACCACGACCATCACCACGAGGTGCGCGAAGAAGGCGGCGGGCGCCCACGGCCACCCGTCCCAGCTGTCCCCCAGCGCGCCCGTGAAGGGGGTGGAGAGCAGCGCGATCCAGAAGGCGCCGACCGGCCTGGCCAGCGTCATGAGGATCGCGACCCCGGGGATCAGCCCGGTCAGCGCGTACGCGACGTAGTTGCCGTTGCCGCCCGTCCCGAAGGCGAGGAGCACGGCGATCAGGGCGGCGGCCACCACGAGGGCGTGCCGGGACCAGACCGCGTACGGCCGTATCCGCCGCGGCAGACGGCTCCTCAACGGGCCTTCGGGGCTCCCGGGCGGCAGCGGACGGTAGTCGAAGGCCCCGTGGAACAGCGCGTCGCGCAGGCCGGCGACGACGCCCACCGCCAGACGGTATTCGGGGCTTCTCTGGCCTCTGGCCTTGAGCGGCTCGGTCTTCTCGGTCACGGCTACGACGGTACGGGGGCTCCGCCGCGGGGTCGTCCACAGCAAGAGGGGTTCCCCGGGGTCCGTCCCAGGTACTACTCGCCGTCCGTGCCGGTCAAGGATGCGGAGCCCTCAGAGCCTGTCTTTGAACCCCCGTCGTCCGCGCGGAGCGCGGGTGCAGCGGCGGTCGGTGCGTGCGATCGGTGTGCGGAGTCCGAGGTCATGTGGCGGAGCCACCTGTCCTTGGACTCCGTGCGCCATGGGGGTCCCCC
>NZ_JBVJPW010000034.1:0-47937 GCF_055609205.1 Streptomyces sp. NPDC036815
AGACCAACGGCAAGGCCGAACGCTTCCACCGCACCCTGCTCGACGAATGGGCCTACCAGCAGCCCTACACCTCAGACGCCGAACGGCAAGCCGCGTTTCCCGACTGGCTGGACTGGTACAACTACCACCGACCCCACACCGGCATCGGCGGCCAAACCCCACCCAACCGCGTCACCAACCTCTCCGGACAGCACACCTAGGGGGTGTCTCCTCGATCAGTGGCTCGTTGGTCTCGGCATGCTCAGCAGGGGACGGCGAGTGGGCGGTGCTCGAACCGCTACTCCCAGGAGTAAGCACCGGTGCGGCCGGTGGCGGGATCACCGGCAGGTAATCAACGGGATCATTCATCGACTCAGCACCGGCTGCCAGTGGCGCAAGCTGCCCGAACGCTTCGGTCCTGGGCAGACCGTTCACAAACGCCATGCCTTGTGGTCGGCCGACGGCACCTGGGAACGACTGCTCCAGCATGTCCAGGCGGTCGATGATGCAGCCGGTGGCATCGATTGGAACATCAACGTTGACTCCACCTCGATCCGGGCCCACCAGCACGCAGCCGGTGCCCCGAGTAATCCGCCTCCAGCACCGCCCAGCGCCTCAAAAGGGGCCCTGCAAAGATCAGTTCACCTGCGAGGGCACATGCTCCGGCACCTGTTCCTGGCGGAGGCGGAGCAGGCGAGGCGCTCGGCCGCTCCCGTGGCGGCCTGACCACGAAGATCCATCTGAGCGCCGACGGCAGGTGTCGCCCGCTCTCCCTGGTCCTCACGCCTGGCCAGCGGGCGGACTGCACGCAGTTTGAACCCGTCATGGACAAGATCCGCGTCCCCCGGCTCGGTGCCGGCCGGCCTAGGCGACTGCTGGACAGCGTCAGCGCCGACAAGGCGTACAGCAACAGCCTGATCCGTTCCTATCTTCGACGACGCGGCATCCGGCACGTGATCCCGGAGAAGAGCGACTCCCGAACCGCCCGCTGGCGCAGAGGCTCAAGCGGTGGGCGACCTCCCGGTTTCGGGGAGACCCGGTATAGAGCACGGAACACCGTCGAGCGAGCGATCAACAAGATTAAGCAGTTCAGAGCCGTTGCCACCCGCTATGACAAGCGCGGGTACATCTACCTCGGCACTGCGACCGCCGCCGCGCTGCTCATCTGGCTCCGTTCCTGAAGCCCGACGGATACCGAAGGAACGAAGTCAATGACGAGCAGGCCGGTGTCCATATGTTGGTCTACGTGACCAACATATGGACGACTTGGCCGCTGTGATCATCTTGGGGGCAAGATCCCTCCATGACGACGGAGATACGCAAGGCGTACCTACTGGCCGCTGAACAGGCCGTGCAGCTCCTGGCTACCGAAGAGCTGGCTCGTTGCTGGGAGAAGGAGTCCGTACTGCCAGGGATGTCGGTAGGCGGACTGGCCGGCCACCTTGCACGCAGCGTGTTGCAGGTCGAGTGGTTCCTGGATGGCCAGATAGCCGACGCGGAACCGGTGTCGCCGGTGCACTACTACGCCAGACTCGTGGGCACCTCCGTTCCCAACTCTGCGCTGAACGTCGGCGTGCGGGCCCGGAGTGAGGAAACGGCCGCAGTCGGCCCCGCCGCCGTTGCTGAGCAGGCGCAGGTTGCATGGCGGCGGCTGGCGGACCGGCTCGGCAAGGAGCCGGCGGATCGGCGAGTGGCCGTCCTTCACCGGCCAGGAGAGGAGATGATGCTCGACGGCTACCTCCAGACCCGCTGCGTCGAACTGGCAGTTCACCTGGATGACTTGGCGCTGAGCATCGACGCTCGTTGCTCAGCGCCCGCAGCCGCACTGGCCATCGCAGTTGACGTGCTCGTTGCGGCTGCCCGCGAGCGGCATGGCGATCAAGCCGTCCTGCACGCATTGGCCAGACGCGAACGCGACTCCGGCCAAGCCCTGCGAGTGCTGTAAAAAAGCCTCACTCCCCATCAAAGCCCGCGCTCCCAAATATCGGGGAGACAGGCCCTAGTCCTCGAGGAGTTCGTGGAGCCCCGACGGACACGTCGTCAGTCATGGCTCAGGGGACTCCCTGGACGGCTCCTTGGCCAGACCAGAGGGGGCTACCGGAGGGTGGTGGGCCGTCTTTCTATTTGTCTACTGTTCCAGAGACTTGAGTCCCTGATACGCCTCGCGCAGGTCCGACGCTTCAGGTAGGTGCCGAGCCTCCACAGCCGTCACGACCTCCAGAGCCCGCCAGTGATTGCTGGGCACAACCTTGCCGCTGAGAATGGCTCTCTGCGCCGAGACGCAGGCTTCATCCAAGCGGTTTTCCGTGACCAGAACCAAAGCAAGATCGATGTTCGCTGAGGCCACCCGCCTAGGCCAATAGGCCTCATTGTCACTGGGGCTCAACCGCTCGATGACTTCCCGCGCGTAGGGCTCTGCGGCCACGTCACCGAGCCATGCAAGCGTCGTGGCGGTGTACGAGAGTGACTTAGCCGGATCGTACCGGTAATGGTGTTCTGGGCTCTCAGGCGTGCCTACAGCAGCCGAGAAGGCTTGCACCCGCTCTATGGCTGAGTAGGTTTCTCGGCCGTTACCGAGCCTCGCGTGTGCTCTGCCCTCTTGCGCGGTCGCTTGGATTAGGGCTGAGGAGCCGGGCGGAGCTGCTGCCTGAGCGACGCGGGAAAGCTCCAGAGCCCGGACGTAATCGCCATCCGTCAAAACTCTCCAGGCGTCAGTCTCGAAGCACCACGCTTCGATCTCAGGCACTCCGGCCTCTTGCGCGAGAGCCACCGCAGACTGAAGCCGAGCAGTCGCCGCACCCTCCTGCTTCAGATCGATGTGCAGCGTCGCACCGAGTAGGGAGAGCCAGCCACCGACGATCAACAAGCGTCGGTGTTCAGCGAGCGTCTTCTTGGCGCCCAAGAGTTGGACGACGTAGTCCGCCTGCCTTCGCACCTTCCGTAGCAAGTCGTCTGGATCAGCCTTCGGGTAGGCCATGGCCAAGTCGTCGAATGTTCGCTCTAGCCGACTCAGGGTGGCCGCACCTACGTCACTGGCCTGGACACGGCGGACCAACTCCCACGCGTCCATCTCATCATCATGTGGACTCGCATCTTCCACAGTGAGCGAGAGGCCAAGAAGTTCGTTTACAGCTTGGACCAGTTCGGCTGAAGGTGCCTGTTTCCCACCGACAACCCGGCTCAGATACGCAACATCGTAGTGAAGCTCCTTGGCCGCACCCCGCAGGCTCTTCCCTTGGCTCTTCAAAGCCCTACGGACCTGGTCCCCGAAGTCAATCATGGCGCCGCTCCCGTTGACTGTTGACCAGAGCGTACGTCAACGCTGGTCAACTGCCCTGTGCATACGCGAAATCGGTTGTCTGAGGCAGAGAACCGCCCGACCACACGCAGCGTAATCGGGCGGGCCGACTGCTAGGAGCCGACATGGCAGACAGTACGGGCCGTGCAGGGAAGACGAAAAGTGACACCACCCCCCAACCAGTGCACGCGGCCTTCGACTGGTTGGCCAGCGCCCTCCAGGAGCCGCGCTACGCACACCGGGAGTGGCAGGAACGAGGGATCGCACTGCTGCCTCTGGGCGCCAAGTTCAACACGGTGTGCCTGGAGGCCCGTCTCGTGAACAGCGCGGTCGGGTCGGATGACCTGGACATCGTGGCGCAGGCACTGGCCGAGCTGCTGGATGGACCGGTCATCCACAACTGCGTGCAGCGCATGTACTACCCGCTGACCCAGGTGTCCCCGGTGGCACGGTGGGCGTACGGGCAGGCTGCTCCCATGCTGGGCATCGGGCACTTCCTCAGCGTCCCCGCCTCAGACCTCACAGGGCCGCTCGGTCATCACTGGGCCGTGCGCCCCCGCGACGTGGGGGACCTCTGCGCCGTCCCGGGCGTCGCCGCTCTGATCCACCTCGAACGCGAAGCGCGGGCACGGGGGGCCCGATGATCGCCAACGAGGGGGTAGCAGCCGCCTCACTGTTCAGTCCGGAGGGGGCGGCGTACGCGTTGAACGGACGTCTGCGCGGGCACACGCTCAGTTGCCCCGCCTGCCGCACCGAGGAGTGCGAAGAGGGGGCGCGGATGCGCCGAGCACTGCGGGCCGTGCAGACCCTTCTGAAGGAGCCCGAGCCTCCTGTGACTCCCCAGAGGGGGTCTGCATGCTGAGCAGGTCAGAGCCTCCACAATGCGGCCGGTGCGGCTGCACCGTGCGAGAGGGCGAGGCCAACGAGCCGCGCTTGGGTGCGTCCCTTTCCCGGCCTCCCATTCGCGGTGTTGTCCACAGCCCTAAGTGCCTCCCCCCCCCTAATGGCCCGTGTCATCGTGCCCTGTGCGCCGTCTCTCCGCCTGCTCCTGAAGGACAGGGCTGGCGAGCAGCACGACTGTGTGCTCACTAGCGCGGTCGTCGTGGAGGCCACGCGGTTGGTCATCGGCCTCGAGGAGGACTGCCCGTGTCCATGCCCGGTCCCGGAGGAGAGCGAAGCTCTCCGAGCAGCTCGGGCCAAGGCCCGCAGATCGCCAGGTCGACTCCGCCCTATTATCTGCGGGGAGATTGATTCTTCCCCTGCGATGACATTTTCCGGCCCGCACGTGAAGCGGCCCCGTTATCCGTAGCAAGAGGGAAGCGGTGCCCATCGT
Organism: Streptomyces sp. NPDC036815; assembly: GCF_055609205.1. Taxonomy (NCBI): domain Bacteria; kingdom Bacillati; phylum Actinomycetota; class Actinomycetes; order Kitasatosporales; family Streptomycetaceae; genus Streptomyces; species Streptomyces sp. NPDC036815. The sequence goes on from NZ_JBVJPW010000034.1 coordinate 4,611, forward strand.
CGTGCGACTGCCGGTCGGGAAGGCGTTGACCGTCCGCGCGGCGTCCTATGCCTTCTTCGACCGGTTCCCGCCCTCGACCGAGGACGGCGGTCTCAGTTCAGGCCGGTGAGGAACTCGCCGAAGAGCCGGTTGGCGGTCTCCGAGTCGTAGAGGCGCTCGAACTCGGCGCGCGCCAGGCGGCGCCGGAACTCACTGCGGTAGGAGGCGTCAGCCGCGTCGTGCATGAGGTCGGTGAACCACACGGCGAACGCCTGGTAGTTCCACACGTGCTTCAAGCACGTGGCGGAGTACGCCTCCAGCAGGCTCCTTGACCTGTTTCACTACGGCCGCGGCGAACACGTCGGCGTCATGCAGCGCCAGATTCATGCCCTTGGCGCTCATGGGCGGAACGATGTGCGCGGCATCGCCGAGCAGGTACAGGCGGCCGTGGCTCATCGGGTCGTGGACGACACTGCGCAGGGGCACCAGCGTCTTACCGGCGATCCGTCCCTTCACAGCGACCGTTCACCGAAGCGCGCCTCGATCTCTTCCCAGATGCGGTCGTCCGTCCACTCCTCGACGGAGGTGTCCAGGGGGCACTGGAGGTAGAAGCGGCTCGCCTGCGGGCCGCGGGCGAACTGACCGGCGAATCCCCGGTCATGGATCGCCATCATGGATTGGTGGTTGGCGGGGGCCTCCGCCAGCACGGTCAGCCAGGCGTACCCGTACTCGTGGGACTGGCGGGTGGGTACGTTGTCGGGGATACTCGCCCGGCTGACGCCGTGGTCTCCGTCGCAGCCGGCGATGAGGTCGCAGGTGATGGTGCGGGTCATGCCCGTGCTGTCGCGGTAGCGCACGCGCGGTCGGGGGCCGGTGATGTCGTCCAGTCGCACGTCCTCGGCTTCGAAGCGGAGGTCGCCGCCGTCGCTGACGAACACGTCGATGAGGTTGCGCACGAGCACTTGCTGGGGGCAGAAGCGCCCGTCGCCGAGGTCGTCGGTCACGTACCTGAAGGGCCGGGTCACCCCGTCGACGCGGAAGTTCAGCACCGGCTCGAAGGGAACGCCGCCGACAATCCGGTCCGGGCCGGGGTCAGCATCGCCACCGTCTTCCGGAACTTCGCCACCAAGCAGGACCTGATCGAGGCCACCGCAGTGCGCTATCTGGAGAAGCTGACCGCCGAGGGGTTGCAGCTCACCGGCAGCCAGGATGCAGGCAAAGCCTTCGCCTCCCTGATGAGGACGCTCGCAGCAGCCGGGCCGGTGAAAATGACCCTGCTGGACCTGTTGCCGCCCCACGGCGACGGGGAGGGCCTGTCCGGACCGGTCGCCGAGGCGGTCGACGCCTTCCGGACGGCGGTCGACGACGCGCTCCACCGCGCCCAGGCCGTCGGCGCCGCCCGCCCCGAGGTCACCTACGACGACGTCTCGCTCCTCCTGCGCGCCCTCGCCTACGCCACCGACCTCAGCGAAGGCGAAGCCCTCGACCGTGGCTGTGGGCATCGTCCTCGACGGCCTCGGCGTACCGCGCTGACGTGTTGAAGAGGACGACCGCTCTCTCACTCAGGGAACGAAAAGCCCAGCTCACGCAGGCGGGGCAAGCACACGGCGAGGCATTGCTCCACAGACGCGGCATCGGTTCGCACCAGGATGTCCGCGCGCAACGGCGCCCCACTGGCGACGAAGGTCCAAGGCTTGCGCCTCTCTGCCATCCGCTCAGCATCGGCCTTGAACAGCACCGTTATGCCCTGTTCCGCCAACGCTTCCATGATCGCGACAACGTCCACCCGGTGGTCTCCCCCTTCAGAAGTGCTTCGAACGCACCACCGGAAGAACCTACCAGCGCCGGACACCCCGCCTACCAGCAGCGATGGCACCCCTAGCCCTTGCGGAGAGGCACGCTCTAGTCGCCCGTCGTACCGTCGAGCATCTCGCGCAGGATGTCCAGGTGTCCGTTGTGGCGGGCCGTCTCCTCCGTGAGGTGGAGGAGGATCCAGCGCAGGTCCACGTGGAGGCCGTCGCGGACGGTTCCTCGGGACCGCTCGTCCAGGCTGTTCCCGGCGACCAGCTCGCGGTAGCGGGCGCTCTGCCCGGCGTATTCGTCGAGCAGCTGCGGGAGCGGGAAGTCGACGGCGATGCGCATCTCGCGGTCGGGGTCCTCATCGGTCCAGGGCCCCTCGTCCTTCTCGCCGAGGAAGACCACCTGGAACCAGTAGTACTCGACCCAGCGGAGGTGGTTCACCACTCCGCTCATGGTCATCAGCGGTGAGCCCGGCAGGATCGCCTTGCGGGCGTTCTCCGCGGAGACGCCCTCGCACTTGGCGCGGGCGGTGTCACGTGCGTAGTCGAGGAACGTGGTGAGCTGGGTGCGCTCGTCCCACGCGGGCGGCGTGTCGTCGATTCTGGTCATCGCGCGAAGCGTCCCCGATCACCCCGGCCGATGTCGAGGCATTTATGAACGGCCCCGGTCGCTGACCGCGCGGAAGCCCCCGACAGGTCCGCCTCTACGATCACCCGATGGCAACCGAATACCTCCGCCAAGGCCCGCGCGTGGCCATACGCCGCATCAGCCCACAGGACTACGAGGAGATCACCGCCCTCCGCGCGGAGAGCGCCGACATGCTGCACCGCTGGCTCGGCGTCCGCGCCCACGAGAACACGAGGGAAGGGTTCGAAAGCTCCCTCGCGCGGTTCGACCTGCCCACCCATGAGGGCTTCGTGGTCTGCCTGCACGGCACCGGCGCGATCGTGGGCGGCGTCAACATCAACAACATCGTCCGGGGCGCCTTCCAGTGCGGCACCCTGGGGTACACCGCGTACGCCTCCACCACCGGTCGCGGCTATCTCACCGAAGGGCTGGGGCTCGTGGTCGCGTACGCCTTCGACCGGCTGGGCCTTCACCGCCTCGAGGCGAACATCCAGCCGGACAACACGGCCTCGCTGAATCTCGTCAGGCGTCTGGGATTTCGGCGCGAGGGGTATTCGAGCGCCTTCCAGCATCAACGGCGAGTGGCGGGACCACGAGCGCTGGGCCATCACGGTCGAGAGCACCGACCGTCGGCCGTAGGCGTACGGGCGTACGGAACGCCTCACCGACCCGCCCTGCATGCAGGCGCCAACTCCCGCGCACAGTCGTTCTGTTGACGTAGAACAGCACGTCACTTCACGATGAGATGAAAGGCACCTGGAGGGGCCTCACGCCTCACCCGTCCCGCGGAGGTCGCAGTGCGCTTGTCCTCATGGCTCGGCGGTCTCGCTGCGGCCGTCCTCGCCCTCTCCGCCCTTCCGGCCCCCGCCGCGCACGCCGCGGCCGACCCGTCGCCGCCGCTGGAGATCCCGGCGGCCGAGCTCGCCAAGCCCCTGCACTGCCGGACCGACCTGGCGGACCTGCGCGAGGCCGACGACAAGCCGACCGTCGTCTTCGTTCCGGGCACCGGCCTCAAGTCGGAGGAGAACTACGCCTGGAACTACATGGCGGAGCTCAAGAAGAGGGGTTACCAGGCCTGTTGGGTGGACTCCCCCGGCCGCGGGCTCAGGGACATGCAGGAGTCCGTCGAGTATGTCGTCCACGCGGTGCGCACCGTCCAGGAGCGCACCGGGCGGAAGGTCGACCTGGTCGGGCACAGTCAGGGCGGGCTCCTGACCGCGTGGGCCCTGCGCTTCTGGCCGGATCTGGCGGGCCGGGTCGACGACATGGTGACGCTGGGCGCGCCCTTCCAGGGAACCCGGCTCGCCAGCCCCTGTCGCCCGATCGCCGAGATCGCCCGCTGCCCCGCCTCGGTCCTGCAGTTCGCCCGCGACTCGAACTGGACGAAGGCACTGGCCGCCGACGGCGCCCCGATGCCCGCGGGGCCGTCGTACACCACGCTCTACTCGTACGCCGACGAGTCCGTGATCGCCGACGGGCAGCCCCCGTCGCTGGCGGGTGCCCACCGCATCGGCGTCCAGGACATCTGCCCCGGTCGGCCGTGGCCCACCCACATCGCCATGGTCGTCGACCAGGTCAGCTACGACCTGGTCGACGACGCGATCGAGCACCCGGGCTCCGCCGACGCCGACCGGATCGACCGCGCGCACTGCGCCCGGCCGGTCATGCCGCTCAACAGCGAAGAGGCCGTCAACGCCCTTCCGGGCCTGCTCAATTACCCGATCGAACTCCTCATCCACAGCCAGCCCTGGGCGGACGAGGAGCCACCGTTGCGCGACTATGCGCGGTGAGTGTCCGCGGGTGAGGCTCCGCGTGATCACGCTCCGCGCGTGACCGTCAGGCCGCGTGCGGGATGATCGTCCGGTACTTGCCGCCGTCCCCCTGCCGCGGCGGCTCCTCGCCCCGTTCCACCGTGACGTTGTCGAGTTTGTTGTCGGCGAGCAGGCGGTTCAGTCCGTCGTGGGCGTTGCGCCACACGCGGTCCGCGTCGGCGCCGGGGGCCTTGACCAGGCGTACCCGCAGGGTCGACGGCTCCGTCTGCTCGATCTGGAAGAGCTCCACCCCGGGCATCCGGTCGAAGAGGCTGCTGAAGGCCAGCGGGGCGAGCCGGACGTCGTCGCCTCGGCCGGAGGGGAAGGCGAGGATGTCGCCGGCGCGGCCCTGGACCCGGATGGCGGGTGACGCGGCGCCGCAGGGGCAGGGGTCGGGCCGGAGCATGACGCTGTCGCCGAGGTCGTAACGGAGGAACGGCTGCACGCGGTTGGCGAGGTTGCTGATCAGGACCGTGTGCGAGAACTCCCCCGGCGGGACGGGCTGGTGGTCGGCGTCGACGGGTTCGAGCACGGCCCAGTCGTCGTTGACGTGGTACCAGCCCTCGACGCAGCCGTGGCTCAGATACGTGCACTCCGTCGCGCTGTACATCGTGCGCACCTTGGCGCCGAATGCCTTCGCGATGCGGTCGGTGTCGTTCTCGCTCATCGTCTCGCCCGCGGGCTCGATGAGGACCGGGTCGATGTGCAGGCGTCCCGCCTCCTGTTCGGCCGTGAGCAGCATGATCGTGCTGGCGTACCCGATGACGAACGCCGGTCGGTAGTCGTTGAGTTCGGCGACCAGCTTCTCCATCGGCTCGTGCACGGACAGGGCGCGCAGCAGCTTGCTGCGGCCCCCGCCCTCCAGGGCCATGCGGGAGTATCCGGCGAAACCGACGTAATGCCCCTCGGTGGCGACGAGTTGGGCGAAGCGGCCGCCGTGGGCGACCGCCCGTACGATGCCGAGGGGGCCGAGCCAGGAGGCGAGCACCCGGGACGAGACGGCCGAGGACACGGACATGTACCGGTCGTCGAGGACGAACAGGCCGCGCCTGCCGCTGGTCCCCGAGGTCGTGGCGACCAGATAGCGGCCGAGGAAGCGCCGCCCGATCAGGTCGGGGTCGTCGGTGAACGCGCGCACCTTCTCCAGGGTGATGTCCCGGTCCGTCGGCCAGTCGTCGAAGTGGTCCATCAACTGCTTCTTGTCGGTGACCGGCAACAGCGTCGGATCCTCCACCCGTTCGGGCAGGCCCCGGTACAACTGCCGGTAGTACGGCGATGCGGAGCGGGCGTAGGCGACCAGGTCCGCGAGCCGGTCGCCCCGACGCCGCGCGACCGCCGCCGCGCCCTGCTTGCGGGTCCGGCGGATGTCCCGCATCAGCCAGGTCGTGCTTTCGCTCTCGCTCATCGTCTCGTGCTCCTTCGGGTGGCAGGTCCGGCGGACGGCCGGCCTGCCGGAGACCGGCGGGGACGTTCGGTCGAGTGTCTTCCTCGCCGGTGGGTGTCGGGGGGTGGGTGGCGTGGGGCCGTGGGGCGGTGGGTCGACGGGCGGGCGCGGGTCCGGTCGGCCGGGCCGGTCGGGCGGCTGGGCGCGCCGGTCGGCTCCGTCCTGCCGCTCCGACGGGCTCGGGCGAGGTGGCCGGCCTCCGCGGGGTCGGCCTCCGACCGATCGTCTTCCCGCGGCTCGCGCACTTCACCCATGGCATGACGATCGCGGATACGCCGCCGTGCGGGGCCCCTTGAACGGCCCACAGTCACCCCAAAAGGTGACAACTCCGCCTGCGCGTGGGACCGCGCCGAGGCCAGGTGCGACTGGGTGCGCCCGAACGGGCCGAGCGGCCGCCCGCCAAACGGCCACCCGCCGGGGGTTCGCACCGGGCACGGGCCGGATCCGGCCACGCGTCCACCACCGGCCCGCCCCTGCGGCATGCGCCCGACGACGTACGAAGGGCAACGCGCTGGGGTTCCCGCGAGGCGATGGCAAGCACCAGAGTCATAATCAAGACCAATCCCGCCCCGCCGTCACCGCAAGAAAACAACCAGCCAGAATCGCGATCCCCAGCCATCCACCCGCCGCCGACGCGAGGAAAAGAGATCATTTCCGTTCGCGTACGCCGAGGTGAAGAAATGACGCAGGCCAACGGAGGGAGGGAAGCGGCAAACCCGCGCGGCGTAATGATCCCGCAAAAGTTGGCGTGGGTGAAAGTGGAGCGGGAGTCGAGGTGGCTTGCATCCACCCTTGAGCCCCGCCCGACCGGGCACGACACCCGACCCCTCCGTCGCCACCTGGGGCTATGCTCGCCGAGGCGTCACCACCGGCCCCGGAACGCAGCTCACGCCCCACGCCCCACAAGGCGCGATGTCAAGCATTCATAGTGAAACTTACCTCAAACTTGCCTCCTTCGATTCGATCACGAAAGAATGCGGGCGGAAAGCAAAAGGGAATGTCTCATTCCGCCCCGTTCTCCTTTCTCCACGTTGCTCTTTAAACTTTGAGCTGCGCATGATCAGGAGTGGATCCGCAATGCGGCGACACCGTTCTCAGCGTTCCTGGTGAAGGGAATGATCTTGTCTGCCTCCCCCCCACCCGATATGTCGGACCCGTGGATACGTCGTTTCCGGCCCCGTCCGGAAGCCGATGTCCGCCTCGTCTGCTTCCCCCACGCCGGCGGCTCGGCCACCTACTACCAGCCACTGGCACAGTCCCCCACCCTGCTGCCCGACGCGGAGATCCTCGCGGTGCAGTACCCGGGACGGCAGGACCGGCGCAAAGAACCGCTCCTCGACCGCGTCCCCGACCTCGCCGACCGGATCACCGAGGCGCTCACGCCCTTCGAGGACCGGCCGTTGGCCTTCTTCGGCCACAGCATGGGCGCCGTCCTCGCCTACGAAGTCGCACTGCGGCTGAGTGAGCGGACCGGCAAGGAGCCCTGCCACCTGTTCGTGTCGGGGCGCCGCGCGCCGTCCCGTTTCCGGCCGGGCACCGTACATCTCCTGAGCGACGCCGACCTGGCCGCCGAGCTGCGCCGCGCGGGCGGCACGGACCCGGTCTTCCTGAACGACGAGGAGTTGCTCGCGGAGATCCTCCCGGTCGTCCGCAACGACTACCGGGCGATCGAGCTCTACCGCTGGACTCCCTCGCCTCCCCTGACCTGCCCCGTCACCGCGCTGACGGGCGATCAGGACGCACAGGCCGCGCAGGACGACGTGGCCGCCTGGCGGCAGCACACGGACGGCCCCTTCGACCTGAAGGTCTTCTCCGGAGGCCACTTCTATCTCAACACGCTCCTCAAGGGCGTCACGGAGGCCATCTCCCAAGCCCTGACGGCCGACGCACGACAGGCCGCGACGGCAAGGGGGACAGTCAGGTGAGGTACGAGATGTTGGGACCGCTCCGCATCAGGGACGGGAACAGTTACTCCACCATCAACGCGCAGAAGGTCGAAGTCGTCCTCACCGTCCTGCTCGTCCGCGCCGACCGACTGGTCTCCCTGGAACAGCTGATGCGGGAGATCTGGGGCGAGGACCTGCCGCGGCGCGCCACCGCGGGGCTTCATGTGTACATCTCCCAGCTCCGCAAGTTCCTGAAGCTGCCCGGCACGGCGGGCAACCCCGTCGAGACCCGCGCGCCGGGGTACGTGCTGCACAAGGGCGAGGACCAGATCGACGCGCAGGAATTCCCCGAACTGGTCGACGTAGGAAGGTCGTTGCTCAGAGAGAAGCGGTACGGCGACGCGGCCTCCTGTTTCGATCGGGCCCTCGCGCTGTGGCGCGGCCCGATCCTCGGGCAGGGCGGGAACGGGACCGTCGCCAACGGCCCGATCATCGACGGCTTCTCGACGTGGCTGACCGAGATCCGCCTGGAGTGCCAGGAGATGCTCGTCGAGTGTCAGCTCCAGCTCGGCCGGCACCGGGAGGCGGTGGGCATGCTGTACGCCCTCACCGCCGAGAACCCGATGTGCGAGGCCTTCTACCGGCAGCTGATGCTGGCGCTCTACCGGTCCGAGCGGCAGGCGGACGCGCTGAAGGTGTACCAGTCCGTGCGCAAGACACTCAATGACGAACTGGGCCTGGAACCGGGGCGCCCGCTCCAGGATCTGCAGCGGGCCATCCTCTCGGGTGACATGCACCTGATGTCACCGCCCCTCGCCCTGTCCGGTCGCTGACCGGAGCCCGGCCATCGCGTGGCGTATGCGCACGGAGGAGGCATACGTCGGCGATCGGGCGAGGGCGAGCCGCGGTGGCCGCAAGGCGCACCATCGGTGTCAGAAGGCGCACTGCAGATGCTTGATGCCTTCGATGAAGCTGGAGTCGAGTCGCCGCGGCTGCCCCACGGCGTGGATCTGGGGCAGCGCGGCGAGGAGTTCCCGGTACAGGGCGGTGATCTCCATCCGGGCGAGGTGGGCCCCGAGACAGACGTGCGGGCCCACCGCTCCGAACGTGACGTGCGCGTTGGCCCCGCGCGTGATGTCGAAACGGTACGGGTCCGGGAAGACGTTCTCGTCGCGGTTGCCGGACCAGTAGAACAGGAAGATCCGGTCGCCCCTGCGGAACCGGTGCCCGTTCATGTCGCAGTCGCGCGTGGCCACCCGGCGCATCCAGTTGATGGGCGTGGAGACCCGGAGGATCTCCTCGACCGCGCCTTTGGCGTAGGTGTCGAAGTCCGACAGCAGCAGCTGCTTCTGTTCGGGGTGCTCGGTCAGCAGCACCAGCGCGTGCGAGATGGCGTTACGGGTGGTCTCCATCCCCGCGATGACGAGCAGGATGAAGAACGAGACGAGCTCCTGGCGGGTCAACTGCTCGCCGTCGGCCTGCACTTGGACCAGTTTGGTGATCAGGTCGTTCCCGGGGGCGGCGAGCCGCTCCTCGCGGAGCCCCGCGATGTAGTCCCCGAGTTCGCGCGACGCCTCGATCACCGCTCGCTCGGAGTCCGCCCGATCGGGCACGTAGTCCGGGTCGAGCGGGCCCACGATCGTGTTGGACCGCTCGAAGAGGAAGTCGTAGTCCTCCTGGGGAATCCCCATCATGTCGCTGAGCACGGCGATCGGCATCTCCGCCGCGACGGGCCGGATGAAGTCCCCCGGCCCGCGCGCGACGAGTTCACCGATGATGCGCCGGGCGGTGCGCGTCGCCACGGCCTCGAACTCGGGAACCATGTTGCGGCCGAAGGAGCGCGAGACGATGCGGCGCAGCCGGGAGTGCTCGGGATTGTCCATGTTGATCATCGAGCCGTAGTACTCGTCCAGTTCGGGCGGCAGGCCGATGATCGTGGTCGCGCCGTTCGAGGAGAAGTCCTGCGGCCGGCGGCTCACCTCCACGATGTCCGCGTACTTGACGAGGGCGTGATAGCCGAACGCCCAGGGCACACCCGGCATGTTCTGCTGGATGAACGCCGGACGCGGCAGCCCGCGCATCTCCTCGAACAGCGTCACACGTTCGCCGTGCGGCCGTGCCCAGAAAGAGGGGTCGACCAGATCGGGAAGTGTGGCGGCCGGCTTGCTATCCGTGATGGGCACGATGCCTCGCTTCGCGTTGTCCGGACCAACGGTCAGGCACCACCGGCGCCCCGGTTCGAGCGGCCCCCGGCTCTTCCCGGTTCTCCCCGGACCTCTCCGGACCTCTGCGGACCTCTCCGGTCCCGCCCGGTTCGACCGGACACGCACGGAGTGGCTTCGCCGATCCCCGCACGCCGACGTCGATCAGGGGTGTACGAACGCCCCTCAGGGCGTGGCGACCTGACACCGGCTCACCTTTGCAGTCACCGCTTAAGCGCCCCTAACTCGATGCCGCCGCCGCCCGCGTCGTCACTGCTCGTCGGGCGCGGCGGACCGTTCGGCGATCTCGGCCCTGATCGTTTCCCGCAGTCCGTCCCGCGTGAAGCCGAGGCCGCGCAGGATCCGCGCGGCCGAGCTCTCCTCGGCGTGGATCAGGCCCAGCAGCGCGTGTTCCGTGCCGACCCAGTCGTGGCCGAGGTCGACCGACGCGCGGCGCGCCTGCTCGATGGCCTCCTTGCTCTCCGGCCGGAACGCGATGTGCCCCCGCAGCGCCTTGCTCCCTTGCGGAGCCATCACCTCCTCGATCGCGTCGCGGATACGGCGCTCCGTCCCGGCCTTCGCGACCAGCACCTCGTAGGCCAGCCCCCGCGGTTCACCGAGCAGGCCGAGCAGGAGGTGTTCGGTGCCGATGAAGTCGTGCTTGTACGTGCGGGCGGCCTCCTGCGCGAGCACGATGCTGTGCCGGTTCAGGTCGGTGTACCGCTCGAACGGGCCGGGGGCGTGGCGCTGCTGGGCCGCCTGCTTGGACACCCCAATGGCGTCGCCGATCTCGGTCCAGGACGCGCCGGACCGCTTGGCCTTGCTGACGTAGTGGTCGATGAGCTGGTCACCGATGTCGGACAGGGTCTGGGCGCGCAGTCGCGCCTCGCTGATGCGGGCCAGTTCGTCGGCCTCGGGGAGTTCCTCGTCGAGTCGGGCGATCAGGTCGGCGAGGCTGATGTCGAGTGGACTCATGCGTCAATCGTAAGTTGACGATCCGCGAGCGTCAACCTGTTCTTGACGCTTGCCCCGGTCGGCGCCGGTGGTCCCGCGGTCCCGGGTCCCGCGGTCCCGGGTCCGGAGATTCCGGCGTACGCAGCCGAGTACTCGACGCACACAGCCGAGTATTAGAAGGGCTTTAGCGCCGTCGACGAGTCTGCGGACCGGCGGGGCTCCGCCTGCCCGATGCTCACGCCGATCCCGCGGCTGTCCGGCCGTCGGGTCAGGGGCCCTGGCCGTGCTCGCGGAGAGGAGCGGTTGTCCCGGGATGGCGCACAACGAAGAGAAGCTTCTTGACTACCTGAAGCGGGTCACTGCGGACCTGCGACAGACGGAACGCCGGCTCCAGGACGTCGAGTCCGCGGGCCACGAGCCGATCGCGGTCATCGGCATGGCCTGCCGCCTCCCAGGCGGGGTCCGCTCCCCCGAAGAGTTCTGGGAGCTGATCTCCGCGGGCGGCGACGCCGTCGCACCACTGCCCGGCAACCGCAACTGGGACCTCGACGCCCTGTACGACCCGGACCCGGAGAGCACCGGCACCAGCTACGTCCGCGAGGGCGGATTCGTCTACGACGCGGGCGACTTCGACTCCACCTTCTTCGGCATCGGACCGAGCGAGGCGCTGGCCATGGCCCCCCAGCAGCGGCTCGCCCTGGAGACGGCGTGGGAGGCCATCGAACGCGCCGGCATCGACCCGCTCAGCCTCCGCTCCAGCGCCACCGGCACCTTCATCGGCTGCGACGGCCTCGACTACGCCCTGGGCGCCTCCGAGGTTCCCGAGGGCACCGCCGGGTACTTCACCATCGGCAACTCCGGCAGCGTCACCTCGGGCCGCGTCGCCTACACCCTGGGACTCGAAGCCCAGGCGGTGACGGTCGACACCGCCTGCTCCTCCTCGCTCGTCTCCCTCCACCTCGCGGCCCGGGCCCTGCACGCCCAGGAGTGTTCGCTGGCCCTGGCGGGCGGTACGTACGTGATGTCGTCGCCCGCCCCACTGATCGGTTTCAGCGAGCTCCGCGGCCTGGCTCCCGACGGCCGGTGCAAGCCGTTCGCTGCGGGCAGCGACGGCATGGGCATGGCCGAAGGCACCGGCGTGGTCCTCCTTGAGCGCCTCTCCGACGCACGCCGCAACGGCCACAAGGTCCTCGCCGTGATCCGTGGCTCGGCCGTCAACCAGGACGGCGCGAGCAACGGCCTGACCGCCCCCAACGGCCCCGCCCAGGAACGCGTCATCCGCGCCGCCCTCGCCAACGCCCGCCTCTCCGCCGACGACATCGACGCGGTCGAGGCGCACGGCACGGGCACGACCTTGGGCGACCCCATCGAGGCGGGCGCCCTCATCTCCGCCTATGGGAACGAACGTCCGCAGGACCGCCCGCTGTGGGTGGGCGCGGTGAAGTCCAACATTGGCCACACGCAGATCGCCGCGGGCGTGGCCGGTGTCATCAAGATGGTCCTGGCCCTGCGGAACGACCTGCTCCCCGCCATCGTGCACGTCGACGCCCCCTCCCCCCACGTGGAGTGGGACGGCAGCGGGCTGCGCCTGCTCACCGAGCCGGTGAAGTGGCCCCGTGGCGATCGTCCGCGCCGGGCGGGGGTGTCGTCGTTCGGCTTCTCGGGGACGAATGCGCATTTGATTCTGGAGGAGGCGCCGGAGGAGGTGTCCGGGGAGGCGCCGGGGGAGGTCTCGGCGGAGGCGGGGGTGTCCCCTGGTGCGTCGCGGGGTGGGGTGGTGCCGTGGGTGGTTTCGGGGCGGGGTGGTGAGGCGTTGCGTGGACAGGCGCGGCGGCTGGGGGAGTTCGTTGCCGGGGATGCGGGGGTGCGGCCTGCCGAGGTGGGGTGGTCGCTGGTGACGACACGGTCGGTGTTCGAGTACCGGGCCGTCGTGGTGGGCCATGACCGCGAAACTCTGACAGCCGGTCTCGGCGCGCTGGCGGCGGGTGAGGCTTCGGCGGATGTGGTGTCCGGGGTGGCGGGGTCGGCCGGTTCCGGGCCGGTGTTGGTGTTTCCGGGGCAGGGCTCGCAGTGGGTGGGGATGGGGGCCCAACTCCTGGATGAGTCCCCGGTGTTCGCTGATCGGATCGCCGAGTGTGAGCAGGCGCTGTCCGCGTACGTGGACTGGTCGCTGAGGGATGTGCTGCGCGGGGACGGCAGTGAGCTGTCCCGGGTGGAGGTCGTGCAGCCGGTGCTGTGGGCCGTCATGGTGTCGCTGGCCGCGGTGTGGGCGGATTACGGGATGAGGCCCGCTGCTGTGGTGGGGCACTCGCAGGGCGAGATGGCCGCCGCGTGTGTCGCGGGTGCTTTGTCGCTGGAGGATGCGGCCCGGATCGTCGCCGTACGCAGTGACGCCCTCCGCCAACTCCAGGGCCACGGCGACATGGCGTCACTGGGGACGGGCCCGGAGCAGGCTGCCGAGCTCATCGGGGAGCGGCCGGGGGTGTGTGTCGCCGCCGTCAACGGGCCCTCCTCCACCGTCATTTCCGGCCCGCCCGAGCATGTCGCCGCCGTCGTCGCCGAAGCCGAAACCCGTGGCCTCCGTGCCCGGGTCATCGACGTCGGCTACGCCTCCCACGGCCCGCAGATCGACGAACTCCACGACCTGCTCACCGACCGTCTCGCCGACCTCCAGCCCACCCCCACCGACGTGGCCTTCTACTCCACGGTGACCGCCGAGCGGCTGGCGGACACATCCGCCCTGGACACCGGCTACTGGGTCACCAACCTCCGCCAGCAAGTCCGCTTCGCCGACACGATCAAAGCGTTGCTGGCGGACGGCTACCGCCTCTTCATCGAGGCCAGCCCGCACCCCGTCCTCCAACTCGGCCTGGAAGAGACCATCGAGCAGGCCGACCTCCCCGCCACCGTCATCCCCACCCTCCGCCGCGACCACGGCGACACCACCCAACTCACCCGCGCCGCCGCCCACGCCTTCACCGCAGGCGCCGACATCGACTGGCGCCGCTGGTTCCCCGCCGACCCCACACCCCGTACCGTCGACCTCCCCACCTACGCCTTCCAACGGCAGCACTACTGGCTCGAACGGACCGCGAAAGCCACGAGCCTGAGTGGTGAACAGGGCGCGGCAGAGGCGCAGTTGTGGCAGGCCGTCGAGGGGCTCGACCTCGGGCTTCTGGCCGAGACGCTGGGTTCGGAGGAGGGCAGCGAGGCAGCGGTCCGGGCGTTGGAGCCCGCGCTGCCGGTGCTTCGGGGCTGGCGTCGGCGGCATCGGGAGCAGGCGACCATCGACTCCTGGCGCTACCGCGTCACGTGGAAGCACCAGGCCGACGGAGTCACCCCGCACTTTGGCGGCGGGGACTGGCTGTTGTTCGTACCCGCCGACCGGTGCGAGCACCCTGCCGTACGGGCTACGGCCGAGGCGTTGACCGCGCACGGCGCGGGCGCCGTCCGGCTGCATCCGGTCGAGCCCGGCCGGGCCCGTCGTGAGGATCTGGCCGCCGTGGACACCGCCGGTCTCGCCGGGATCGTGAACCTGCTCGCGCTGGACGAGACACCCCACCCCAGGCACCCGGCCGTACCCGCCGGGCTCGCCGCGACGACCGCCCTGATCCAGGCCCTCAGCGACAACGGCACACGCGCACCCCTGCACACGGTCACGCAGGGTGCCGTCTCCACGAGCGCCACCGACCCCCTCACCCACCCTCTGCAGGCCCAGGTCTGGGGACTCGGGCGCGTCGCCGCCCTCGAACACCCCCGCCTCTGGGCCGGGCTCGTCGACCTCCCCGCCCGCGTCGACCGCCACACCCTCCCCCGTATCGCCGCCGCCCTCCTCCCCCAGGAAGAGGACCAGACCGCCGTCCGCCCCACCGGAACCCACACCCGGCGCCTCACACACGCCCCCACCACCCCCGACATCCACGGCTCTGCCCCCGTCTGGCGGCCCGAGGGCACCACCCTCATCACGGGCGGCACCGGCGGCATCGGCGCCGTCCTCGCCCGCTGGCTCGCTCGCGAGGGCGCCCCGCACCTGCACCTCACCAGCCGCCGAGGCCCCGACGCGCCCGGCGCCCGGGAACTCACCGAGGAACTGACCCAGTTGGGCACCGAGGTCACCATCACCGCCTGCGACGTCAGCGACGCCGACCAGCTCCGCCGCCTGGTCGCCGACGTGCCCGCCGAGCACCCCCTCACCGCTGTGATCCACGCGGCGGGAATCACCGATCTGACGTCAATCGGCGATCTGACGTCGGCGCGGCTGGGCGAGGTGCTCGGGTCGAAGGCCGCCGCGGCCTGGACGCTGCACGAGGCGACGCGGGAGCTGGACCTCTCGGCCTTCGTGATGTTCTCCTCCGGGGCCGGTGTGTGGGGCAGCGGCCAGCAAGGCGCTTACGGCGCCGCCAACCACTTCCTCGACGCCCTCGCCGAACACCGCCGCTCCCGGAAGCTCCCCGCCACCTCCATCGCCTGGGGCCCCTGGGCCGAAGCCGGAATGTCCGCGGACCAGGAGTCACTGACGTACTTCAAACGCTTCGGTCTGCATCCGATCAGCCCCGATCTGTGCGTCAAGGCACTGCATCAGGCGGTCGAGGCGGGCGACGCCACGCTGACGGTGGCGAACTTCGACTGGGCGCGGTTCACGCCGACGTTCACGACGCAGCGGCCCAGTCCCTTTCTCGACGACATCCCGGAGAACCGCCGGGAGGCCGAGCAGCCCGGGTCCGCCGCGGAGAGCAGCGCCTTCCGCACGGAGCTCGCGAAGACTCCCGCCTCCCAGCGGCACGGCTTCCTGGTCCAGCACGTCCGGGCGCACGCGGCGGCGACGCTCGGCCGCACCACGGAGGACATCCCCGCCGCCAAGCCGTTCCAGGAGCTTGGTTTCGACTCGCTCACCGCGGTCCAGCTGCGCAATCAGCTCAACGCCACGACCGGGCTCTCGCTGCCCGCCACCGTGATCTTCGACCATCCCACGTCCGAAGCCCTCGCCACACATCTGCGCGACCGGCTCGGCGGCGACGGCGAGACCAGCGGTGAGTCCAACGTGCTCGCGGCGCTCGACAAGTGGGACGCGACGTACGGCACGGCCGAGGTGGACGAGGCCGCCCGCCGGCGCGTCGTCGGCCGCCTTCAGGTCCTCGTATCGAAGTGGAGTCCGGCGCAGGAGGGCCCCGAGGGGACCGATTCCGCCCATGCCGACCTGGAGACGGCGAGCGCGGACGACATCTTCGACCTCATCTCCAGCGAGTTCGGCAAGTCCTGACCCCCGCCCGCCCGCACGTTCCCGCCCCACCCCTCACTCATACGTCCCCGTCACCACGTAGCGCCAAGGAGCCTGGGTCAGATGTCGAACGAGGAGAAGCTTCTCGATCACCTCAAGTGGGTCACCGCGGAGCTGCGCGAGGCCCGCCAGAAGCTCCGCGACAAGGAGTCGGCAGAGCCGGTCGCGATCGTGGGCATGGCCTGCCGCTACCCCGGCGGCACACGGTCCGCCGAGGATCTGTGGCGACTGGTGCACGACGGCGGCGACGCGGTCGCGGCGTTCCCCGACGACCGGGGCTGGGACCTGGAGTCCCTCTACCACCCGGACCCGGAACACCCGGGCACCAGCTACGTACGGGACGGCGCCTTCCTGTATGACGCGGGCGACTTCGACGCCGAGTTCTTCGGCATCAGCCCGCGCGAGGCCGTCGCGATGGACCCGCAGCAGCGCCTGCTCCTGGAGACCGCCTGGGAGGCGATCGAGCACGCGGGCCTGAACC
The DNA here is from genome assembly GCF_055609205.1 of Streptomyces sp. NPDC036815. Classification (NCBI taxonomy): domain Bacteria; kingdom Bacillati; phylum Actinomycetota; class Actinomycetes; order Kitasatosporales; family Streptomycetaceae; genus Streptomyces; species Streptomyces sp. NPDC036815. The sequence goes on from NZ_JBVJPW010000034.1 coordinate 21,072, forward strand.
CGCAGGCACTGAAGGGCAGCGACACCGGCGTCTTCACCGGAGTCAGCGCCCACGACTACCTGACGCTGATCAGCCAGACAGCGAGTGAGGTCGAGGGGTACATCGGCACCGGCAACCTCGGCAGTGTGGTGTCCGGGCGCATCTCCTACACGCTGGGGCTCGAAGGACCCGCGGTGACCGTCGACACGGCGTGCTCGTCGTCCCTCGTCGCGATCCACCTGGCGAGCCAGGCGCTGCGCCAGGGCGAGTGCTCCCTCGCGCTGGCCGGTGGCTCGACCGTCATGGCCACGCCGGGTTCGTTCACCGAGTTCTCGCGGCAGCGCGGCCTGGCACCCGACGGGCGGTGCAAGCCCTTCGCGGCCGCCGCCGACGGGACCGGCTGGGGCGAGGGCGCGGGCGTCGTGGCGCTCGAACTGCTCTCCGACGCGCGACGCCGCGGCCACAAGGTCCTCGCCGTCGTCCGGGGCTCGGCCGTCAACCAGGACGGTACGAGCAACGGCCTCGCCGCCCCCAACGGACCCTCGCAGGAACGCGTCATCCGCGCCGCCCTCGCCAACGCCCGGCTGTCCCCCGAGGACATCGACGCCGTGGAGGCGCACGGCACGGGCACCACGCTCGGCGACCCCATCGAGGCTCAGGCCCTGCTCGCCACGTACGGCCAGGGGCGGGCCGAGGAGCGGCCCCTGTGGCTCGGCTCGATCAAGTCGAACATCGGTCACACGCAGGCCGCCGCAGGTGTGGCGGGCGTCATCAAGATGGTGATGGCCCTCCAGAACGACCTGTTGCCCGCCTCCCTCCACATCGACGCGCCCTCACCGCACGTCCAGTGGGAGCAGGGCAGCGTACGGCTGCTCTCCGAGCCGGTCGCCTGGTCGGCGGAACGTACGCGGCGGGCGGGTATCTCGGCGTTCGGGATCTCGGGCACCAACGCACATCTGATTCTGGAGGAGGCCCCGGAGACCCCGGAGGCAGCGGAGACCGCGGAGCCCACACCGGAGGAGGCCTCTCAGGAGGCACCCGCTTCCCTCGCTGCCGCATCACCGGGTGCGGTGGTGCCGTGGGTGGTCTCCGGACACACCGGCGACGCACTGCGTGAACAGGCGCGTCGCCTCGGCGTGTTCGCCGCACAGGAGACGGATGCCCCGCCCCTGGAGGTCGGCTGGTCGCTGGCCACGACGCGGCCCCTGTTCGAGCACCGGGCCGTGATCGTGGGCCAGGACCCCGCGCAGGCCGCCGCTGCGCTGGGCGCGCTGGCGGCGGGTGAGGTGTCGGCGGATGTGGTGTCCGGGGTGGCGGGGTCGGCCGGTGCCGGGCCGGTGTTGGTGTTTCCGGGGCAGGGCTCGCAGTGGGCGGGCATGGGTGCCCAACTCCTCGATGAGTCGCCGGTCTTCGCTGACCGTATCGCCGAGTGTGAGCAGGCCCTGTCCGCGTACGTGGACTGGTCGCTGGTCGACGTACTGCGCGGGGACGGGAGCGAGCTGTCCCGGGTGGAAGTCGTGCAGCCGGTGCTGTGGGCCGTCATGGTCTCGCTGGCCGCGGTGTGGGCGGACTACGGGATCACGCCCGCTGCCGTGGTGGGGCACTCACAAGGGGAGATGGCCGCCGCATGTGTGGCGGGCGCCCTGTCGCTGGAGGATGCGGCGCGGATTGTCGCCGTACGCAGTGACGCCCTCCGCCAGCTCCAGGGCCACGGCGACATGGCCTCACTGAGCACCGGTGCCGAGCAGGCCGCCGAGCTCATCGGGGAGCGGCCGGGGGTGTGTGTCGCCGCCGTCAACGGGCCCTCCTCCACCGTCATTTCCGGCCCGCCCGAGCATGTCGCCGCCGTCGTCGCCGAAGCCGAGGCGCGTGGCCTGCGTGCCCGGGTCATCGACGTCGGCTACGCCTCCCACGGCCCGCAAATCGACCAACTCCACGACCTGCTCACCGACCGCCTCGCCGACCTCCAGCCCACCCCCACAGACGACGTCGCCTTCTACTCCACGGTCACCGCCGAACACCTCGACGACACGACCCGCCTCGACACGGACTACTGGGTCACCAACCTCCGCCAACCCGTCCGCTTCGCCGACACCATCCAGGCCCTGCTCGCCGACGGATACCGCCTCTTCATCGAAGCCAGCCCCCACCCCGTCCTCAACCTCGGCATCCAGGAAACCCTCGAAGAAGCGGGTGTCGACGCCCGCACCATCCCGACCCTCCGCCGCGACCAGGGCGGCCGTGCCCAGCTCACGCACGCCGCCGCGCAGGCGTTCACCGCGGGCGCGGACGTCGACTGGCGGCGCTGGTTCCCGGCCGAACCCCGCCCTCGTACGGTCGGCCTCCCCACGTATGCCTTCCAGCGTCGTCACTACTGGGTGGAGCCACCCGCGGCGGGCGCGCCCACCGGGGCCGGTCATGATCCGGTCGAGGCCGAGGTGTGGCAGGCGATCGAGGACCTGGACATCGACGCCCTCGCCGGCAGCCTGGACATCGCGGGGCAGGCGCAGACCCTCGGGGCGCTGGAGCCCGCGCTGCCCGTCCTCTCGGCCTGGCGGCGCAGGCACCGGCAGCAGACCACCATCGACTCCTGGCGCTACCACGTCACGTGGAAGCACCAGCCGGACACCGGGCCGCCGGAACTCGGCGGCGTGTGGCTGCTCCTTGTGCCCGCCGCGCACGTCGACCACCCGGCAGTCCTGGCGGCGGCACAGACGGTGGCCGCGCACGGTGGTGAGGTGCGGCGTCACGTGGTGGACGCGCGCACCGTGGAGCGTGCGGGACTGGCCGAGGAGCTCGCCTCGCTGACGGGGTCGACGGGGCCGACCGACAGTGTCGCCTTCGCCGGGATCGTCAATCTGCTGGCCCTGGACGAGGAGCCGCGTCCCGAGTTCCCTGCCGTACCCGCCGGGCTCGCCGCGACGACCGCGCTCGTCCAGGCGCTCGCCGACATCGGTGCCGACACCGCCGTACGCACCCTCACCCAGGGTGCCGTCTCCACGGGCGCCACCGACGCTCTCACGCACCCCGTACAGGCTCAGGTCTGGGGTCTTGGCCGCGTCGCCGCACTGGAGTACCCGCGGCTGTGGGCCGGGCTCGTGGACCTGCCGGAGCGCGTCGACCACCGGACTCTCACCCGGCTCGCCGCCGCGCTGGCCCCTCACGACGAGGATCAGATCGCCGTGAGGGCGGGCGGCCGCCACGCCCGACGCCTCGCCCACGCACCGGCTCACCCGCAGAACAGCGGCGTACGGTGGCGGCCCGAGGGCACCACGCTCATCACGGGCGGCACCGGCGGCATCGGCGCCGTCCTCGCCCGCTGGCTCGCCCGCGAGGGCGCCCCGCACCTCCTGCTGACCAGCCGTCGCGGACCCGACGCACCCGGCGCCCAGGAACTGGCCACCGAACTGCAAGAGTTGGGCGCAACCGTCACCGTCACCGCCTGCGACGTCGGCGACCGCGAACAGGTACGCGCCCTCGTCGACGGCGTCCAGGCCGAACATCCGCTCACCGCGGTGATCCACGCGGCGGGCGTGCCCAACTACATCGGCCTCGGCGAGGTGTCGGGCGCGGAGCTGGACGAGGTGCTGCGGCCCAAGGCGCTCGCCGCGCTGCATCTGCACGAGCTGACGCGAGGGCTGGACCTCAACGCCTTCGTGATGTTCTCCTCCGGTGCCGGCGTGTGGGGCAGCGGCCAGCAAGGCGCCTACGGCGCCGCCAACCACTTCCTCGACGCCCTCGCCGAACACCGCCGTTCGCGAAAACTCCCCGCCACCTCCATCGCCTGGGGCCCCTGGGCCGAAGCCGGAATGGCGTCCGACCAGGCCGCGTTGACGTTCTTCAGCCGGTTCGGGCTGCACCCGCTGAGCCCGGAGCTGTGCGTCAAGGCGCTGCACCAGGCCCTCGACGCGGGCGAGACGACGCTGACGGTGGCGAACTTCGACTGGGCACAGTTCACATCGACGTTCACCGCGCAGCGGCCGAGCCCGCTCCTCGCCGACCTGCCCGAGAACCGACGGGCGAGCGCCCCGGCGGCGCAGGAGGGCGACGCCGCAGGGGCATCGTCACTGCAGCAGGAGCTGACCGAGGCGAAGCCCGCGCAGCAGCGCCAGTTGCTGCTCCAGCACGTACGCTCCCAGGCCGCCGCCACACTGGGGCACTCCGACGTCGACGCCGTGCCCGCGACGAAGCCCTTCCAGGAGCTCGGCTTCGACTCGCTGACCGCCGTGGAACTGCGCAACAGGCTCAACAAGAGCACCGGCCTGACGCTGGCGACCACCGTCGTCTTCGACCATCCCACGCCCGACTCCCTCGCCGACGTCCTGCTCGCCGAACTGTCCGGCGACACCGCGACCGCCGACGCGGCACGGACGGCCACGGCCGCCGCCGACGACGAGCCGATCGCGATCGTCGGCATGGCCTGCCGCTACCCGGGGGACGTGCGCTCCCCCGAGCAGCTGTGGGATCTCGTCACCGCGGGCAAGGACGCCATGGGCGACTTCCCCGACGACCGGGGCTGGGACCTGGAGAAGCTGTACGACCCGGACCCGGAGAGCCGGGGCACCAGCTATGTGCGCGAGGGCGGATTCCTCTACGACGCGGCCGACTTCGACGCAGGCTTCTTCGGCATCAGTCCGCGCGAGGCCGTCGCGATGGACCCGCAGCAGCGCCTGCTCCTGGAGACCGCCTGGGAAGCCATCGAACGCGCGGGGCTCGACCGCGAGTCCCTCAAGGGCAGCAACGCCGGGGTGTTCACGGGCCTGACGATCTTCGACTATCTGGCACTCGTCGGCGAGCGCCCCACGGAGGTCGAGGGGTACATCGGCACCGGCAACCTCGGCTGTGTCGCCTCCGGCCGGGTGTCGTACGTACTCGGTCTCGAAGGCCCGGCGATGACCATCGACACGGGCTGCTCGTCGTCCCTGGTGGCAATCCACCAGGCGGCACACGCGCTGCGGCAGGGCGAGTGCTCGCTCGCCCTCGCGGGCGGTGCGACGGTGATGGCCACACCGGGCGCGTTCGTGGAGTTCTCGCTGCAGCGGGGCCTCGCGAAGGACGGGCGGTGCAAGCCGTTCGCGGCCGCCGCCGACGGCACCGGATGGGCCGAAGGGGTCGGCCTGATCGTCCTCGAAAGGCTCTCCGAGGCCCGGCGCAACGGCCACGACGTCCTTGCGGTGATCCGGGGTTCGGCGATCAACCAGGACGGTACGAGCAACGGTCTCACCGCACCCAACGGGCAGGCCCAACAGCGGGTGATCCGCCAGGCCCTCGCCAACGCCCGCCTCTCCGCCGAGGACGTCGACGCGGTGGAGGCACACGGCACCGGCACCACGCTGGGCGACCCGATCGAGGCCGGCGCGCTCGTGGCCACGTACGGCAAGGAACGGCCCGAGGACCGGCCGCTGTGGCTCGGCTCGGTCAAGTCGAACATCGGCCACGCCCAGGCGTCGGCCGGTGTCGCCGGTGTGATCAAGATGGTCATGGCGCTGCGGAACGAACAGCTCCCCGCCTCCCTGCACATCGACGCCCCCACACCGCACGTGGAGTGGGAGGGCAGCGGCGTACGACTGCTGACCGAGCCGGTGCCGTGGGAACGCGGCGAACGCGCACGCCGCGCCGGTGTCTCCGCCTTCGGCATCTCGGGCACGAACGCGCACCTGATCCTCGAACAGGCCCCGGACGTCCCCGAATCCGTGAGCGCGCCCAGCGACGACGCGCCCACCGGAGTGGTGCCGTGGGTCGTGTCGGCGCGTGGCGAGGAGGCGTTGCGCGCACAGGCCGACCTGCTGACCGAACGCGCGACGACCGACCCGCGACTGGCATCCCACCTGGATGTGGGCTGGTCGCTGGTGACGACGCGGTCGGTGTTCGAGCACCGGGCGGTGGTCGTGGGCCGGGACCGGGAGGCGCTGCTGGGGGGATTGCGGTCGCTGGCGTCCGGTGAGGTGTCGGCGGATGTGGTGTCCGGGGTGGCGGGGTCGGCCGGTGCCGGGCCGGTGTTGGTGTTTCCGGGGCAGGGCTCGCAGTGGGTGGGGATGGGGGCCCAGCTCCTGGATGAGTCGCCGGTGTTCGCTGATCGGATCGCCGAGTGTGAGCAGGCGCTGTCCGCGTATGTGGACTGGTCGCTGGTCGATGTGTTGCGCGGGGATGGCAGTGAGCTGTCCCGGGTGGAGGTCGTGCAGCCGGTGCTGTGGGCTGTCATGGTCTCCCTGGCCGCCGTCTGGGCGGATTACGGGATCACGCCCGCTGCCGTGGTGGGGCACTCGCAGGGCGAGATGGCCGCCGCGTGTGTGGCGGGCGCCCTGTCGCTGGAGGATGCGGCCCGGATTGTGGCCGTACGCAGTGACGCCCTCCGCCAGCTCCAAGGCCACGGTGACATGGCGTCGCTGGGGACGGGCCCGGAGCAGGCTGCCGAGCTTATCGGGGAGCGGCCGGGGGTGTGTGTCGCCGCCGTCAACGGGCCCTCCTCCACCGTCATTTCCGGCCCGCCCGAGCATGTCGCCGCCGTCGTCGCCGAAGCGGAAGCGCGTGGCCTGCGTGCCCGGGTCATCGACGTCGGCTACGCCTCCCACGGCCCCCAGATCGACCAACTCCACGACCTGCTCACCGACCGTCTCGCCGACCTCCAGCCCACCCCCACCGACGTGGCCTTCTACTCCACGGTGACCGCCGAGCGGCTGGCGGACACATCCGCCCTGGACACCGGCTACTGGGTCACCAACCTCCGCCAGCAAGTCCGCTTCGCCGACACGATCAAAGCCCTGCTGGCGGACGGCTACCGCCTCTTCATCGAGGCCAGCCCGCACCCCGTCCTCCAACTCGGCCTGGAAGAGACCATCGAGCAGGCCGACCTCCCCGCCACCGTCATCCCCACCCTCCGCCGCGACCACGGCGACACCACCCAACTCACCCGCGCCGCCGCCCACGCCTTCACCGCAGGCGCCGACATCGACTGGACGAGCTGGTTCCCCGCCGTTCCGCGGCCTCGGGTGGTGGATCTGCCGACGTACGCCTTCCAGCGGGAGCGCTTCTGGCTGGAGGGCCGCAGGGGGATCGCCGGGGATCCGGCGGGGCTCGGGCTCGCCTCCGCGGGGCATCCGCTGCTCGGGGCCGCCGTGGAGCTCGCGGACGGCAGCAGTCACCTGCTGACCGGGCGGATCTCGCCGCGGGACCAGGCGTGGCTGGCGGAGCACCGGGTCATGGACACCGTGCTGCTGCCGGGTTCGGCCTTCGTGGAGCTCGCGTTGCAGGCGGCGGCCCGTACCGGGTGCGAGGAGCTGGTGGAGCTGACGCTGCACACTCCGCTCGCCTTCGGGGACGAGGGCACGGGTGCGGTCGATCTTCAGGTGGCGGTCGGCTCGGCGGGTGAGGACGGCCGTCGTCCCGTGTCCGTCTACTCGCGGCCCGCGGAAGAAGGCGAGCAGGCCGCGTGGACGCGGCATGCGGCGGGCTCGGTCGCTCCGGCGGGGCCCGACCCCGTGAGCGCCTCGTCCGGCGGGGCCTGGCCGCCGCCCGGCGCCACGCCGATCGGCGGGCACGACCCGTACGACGAACTCGCCTCGTACGGCTACGACTTCGGTCCGGGTTCGCAGGGTCTTGAGCGTGCCTGGCAGCTCGGCGACGACATCTTCGCCGAGGTGGCGCTGCCCGAGACGGAGAGCGGCAGGGCCGACCGCTACCAGGTGCACCCGGTACTCCTCGACGCCACGCTGCACGCCCTGATCCTGGACGCGGTCACGTCGTCGGCGGAGACCGACCAGGTGCTGCTGCCGTTCTCCTGGAGCGGGCTGCGGGTGCGGGCGCCGGGGGCCGAGAGGCTGCGGGTCCGTATCGCGCGCACGGCGCAGGACCAGTTGGCGCTGACCGCCGTGGACGTCGGTGGAGAACCGGTCCTGTCCTTGGAGTCGCTCACGGTGCGTCCGGTTGACGCCCACCAGATCGCGGTGGCACGCGCCGCGGACCGTGACGCGCTCTTCCGGCTGGTGTGGACGACGGCGGCGGCGCGGGCCGGTGACCAGGGTGGCGGCGCCGTGCGTCCCGCTGTGGTGGCGCCTGCCGGGGAGCCGCTGGGTGCGGCGCTGGCCGGTGCGCTGTCCGGGGCTCCGGTGCGGGACACGTTCGCCGCGCTGCGGGACGCTGTCGCGGCCGCGGGTGAGGCGCCGGACGTCGTGGTCGCCACGTGTGGCACCTCCGGTGAAGGTGTCGGGGTCGATGCGGCGGCAGGTGCTCGGGCGGCTGCCGTGTCCCTCCTGTCGCTGCTCAAGGAGTGGCTCGACGATCCGGAGTTCGCGGCGAGCAGGCTCGTCGTCGTCACCCGGGGCGCGGTCGCCACGCGGCCGGGCGAGGGCGCGGGCGATCTGCCGGGAGCGTCGGTGTGGGGTCTGGTGCGCAGCGCGCAGGCGGAGAACCCCGGTCGCCTCACGCTGCTCGACGTCGATGCCCTGGAGGCTTCCCTCGCGGCGCTTCCGGACGTACTGGCCTCCACAGAGCCGGAGTTGGCGCTGCGGGACGGGCAGGTGTACGTGCCGCGGCTCGTGCACGACGACGCCTCGGCGCGGCTCGCTCCGCCAGTCGGCTCGCCGACGTGGCGTCTCGCGGAGGACGAACGGGCAAGCGCAGGGCGGCAGTTGGCCCTCGTCGACGCTCCCGAGGCCGGGCGGGCGCTGGAGCCGCACGAGGTGCGGGTGGCGCTGCGTGCCGCTGTCGCACCGGGTGCGGGCTCACTCGGTTCGGATCTGGTCGAGGGTGCCGGTGTGGTGACGGAGATCGGCGGTGAGGCCGGACCCGTGGCTGTGGGCGACCGGGTGATGGGGCTGTTCGATGTGGTGGGGCCGGTGGCTGTCACCGAGGCCGGTCTGCTCATGCCGGTTCCGTCCGGGTGGAGTTGGGCGCAGGCGGCGGGGTCCGTGGGCGCCTATGCGGCCGCGTATCACGTCCTGGCGGATGTTGTGGCACCACGCGATGAGGGTGGTAGTGCGTCGCTGCACGTCGAGGACGGCACAGGTCCCGTCGGTCGGGCCCTGCTGCGGCTCGTGGCGTGCGGGGAGGCGGCGGGCCTCGGCGGGGTCGTGCCGGTCAGCGACCTGGGCGGCGGGAGGACGCCCGATGTCGTCATCGGGCGGGAGGACGCGGCCGGGTCCCGCGCGAGGCCCGTGGTGGTCCGCCGGGCGGGCGACTCGGGCGCAGGGCAGGCCGTCGCGCCGCCCGAGCCCGGGCGCGTACGGGAAGTCCTCGCCGCCCTGGCCCGGTTGACCTCCGACGGCGTTCTCATACCGCTGGACGTCAGCGTGTGGGACGTACGGCAGGCTCCCGTGGCCCACAACGCGTCGGCCTCGACAGGAACCTCGACGGGAACCTGGACGGCCACGACCGTGTTCACGCTGCCCGTCGCCTTCGACCCCGAAGGCACGGTGCTGATCACCGGCGGCACCGGCGCGCTCGGCGCCCTCACGGCCCGCCACCTGGTGAGCCGCCACGGCGCCCGGCAGCTGCTCCTGTCCAGCAGGCGCGGGGCCGACGCGCCGGGAGCCCTGGAGCTGGCCGCCGACCTCTCCGCGCTCGGCGCGCGGGTCACCTTCGCCGCCTGCGACCCGGGCGACCGGGACGCGGCCGTCGCCCTCCTGGACGCGGTGCCCGCGGACCATCCGCTGACCGCCGTCTTCCACTGCGCGGGCACCGTGAGCGACGCGGTGGTGCAGAACCTCACGGCGGAGCAGGTCGAGGAGGTGATGCGGGTGAAGGCGGACGCCGCGTGGCACCTGCACGAGCTGACGCGGGACGCGGACCTGTCGGCGTTCGTGCTGTACTCCTCGGTCGCCGGGCTGCTCGGTGGTCCCGGCCAGGGCAGCTACACGGCCGCCAACGCCTTCCTCGACGCGCTCGCCCGTCACCGGCACGACGGCGGGGCCGCGGCGATGTCCCTGGCGTGGGGCTACTGGGATCTGGACAGCGGCATGTCGGGCCGGCTCACCGACGCCGACCGGGCGCGCCACGCCCGCGCCGGTGTGGTCGGGCTCGCCGCCGACGAGGGACTCGCCCTCCTCGACAGCGCGTGGTCCGGCGGTCTGCCGCTGTTCGCGCCGGTCCGCCTCGACCTGTCCCGGATGCGCAGGCAGGCTCAGAGCCACCCCGCGCCCGCGCTGCTGCGGGACCTGGTGCGCGGCGGGGGCAGGAGCGGTGGTTCCGCCGGTTCGGCGGGGGCGTCCGCACTCCTCAAGGCGTTGGGCGGGATGTCCGACGCGGAGCGGGAGGAGGCGCTGCTCGACCTGGTGCGGACGCACATCGCGGCGGTCCTCGGGTACGAGGCGTCCACGCCCGTCAACGCGACACAGGGGCTGCGGGAGCTGGGATTCGACTCGCTGACCGCGGTCGAGCTGCGCAATCGGCTCTCGGCGGCGACCGGTCTGAAGCTGCCCGCCACGTTCGTCTTCGACCACCCCGATCCGGCGGAGCTCGCCGCACACCTGGGGCAGGAGCTGGCGCCGCGTGCGGCGGATCCACTCGCGGACGTCCTGGCGGAGTTCGAGCGCCTGGAGAACTCCCTGCTGTCGGTCTCCTCGCAGGACGGCACGGCACGGGCCGAGCTGGCCGGGCGGCTGCGCGCCACGCTGGCCCGGCTCGACGTGCCGGTGGGCACGGCGGACGAGGCGGCGGTGTCCGCCCGTATCCAGGACGCGTCGGCCGACGAGATCTTCGCGTTCATCGACCGGGACCTCGGCAAGGACAGCGGCAACGGACAGGCAGTGGAGGGACAGCGATGAACGAGTTCGCCCGCAAGAAGCGCGCCCAGGAGCACAGCCGTCGCGTCAACGCCGGGGACCTGGACGCGATCGTCGAGCTGTACGCGCCCGACGCCGTGCTGGAGGACCCGGTCGGCCACCCGCCCGTCACCGGGCACGACGCGCTGCGCGCCCATTACGAGCGGCTCCTCTCCGCCCGTCTACGGGAGGAGGCGGCCGAGCCCGTCGCCGGGCAGGACGCCGCGCACGCGCTGATCCAGGTCGCCTCCGTCATGGACTACCTGCCCATGGGCCCGCTGTACGCGGAGCGGGGCTGGCTCAAGGCCCCCGACGACCCGGGGACGGCGCGCATCCACCGTACGGCGATGCTCGTGATCCGCATGGACGCGTCCGGCCTCGTCCGGCATCTGAAGTCGTACTGGGGCACATCCGATCTCACGGTCCTCGGCTGAACCGCCGGCCCAGGCCCCACCCTTCCTGGAGGTGCAATGCCCGACGAGGCCGCGCGCAAGCAGATGGCCGTCGACTACGCCGAGCGCATCAACGCCGGTGACATCGAGGGCGTCCTCGACCTGTTCACCGACGACATCGTCTTCGAGGACCCCGTGGGGCGGCCGCCGATGGTGGGCAAGGACGATCTGCGCCGACACCTCGAACTGGCCGTCTCCTGCGGTACGCACGAGGTGCCGGATCCGCCGGTGACGTCGATGGACGACCGTTTCGTGGTGACGCCGACCACGGTCACCGTGCAGCGGCCCCGGCCGATGACCTTCCGCATCGTCGGCATCGTCGAGCTCGACGAGAACGGCCTCGGCCGCCGGGTCCAGGCGTTCTGGGGAGTGACGGACGTGACCATGGACGAGCCCGCCGACACCCCGCACACCGACGCCACCCCGTACCCCGAAGGGACCCGCGCGTGACCACCACCCGACCCGCACACGCCGTCGTACTGGGCGCCAGCATGGCAGGCACCCTCGCGGCCCACGCCCTGGCCCGCCACGTGGACGCCGTCACCGTCGTCGAACGCGACGCGCTGCCCGGGGAGCCCCGGCACCGCAAGGGAGTGCCGCAGGGCCGCCACGCCCACCTGCTGTGGTCCAACGGCGCCCGGCTCATCGAGGAGATGCTGCCCGGCACCACCGACCGGCTCCTCGCGGCCGGCGCCCGCCGCCTCGGCTTCCCCGAGGACCTGGTGACGCTGACCGGGCAGGGCTGGCAGCACCGCTTCCCCGCCACGCAGTTCGCGCTGGTCGCCAGCCGCCCGCTGCTCGACCTGACCGTACGCCGCCGGGCACTCGCGGCGGGCAACATCACCGTCCGGCAGCGCACCGAGGCCGTCGAGCTGACGGGCGGCGACCGCCGGGTCACCGGTGTCGTCGTCCGCGAGGACGACGGCGGCCGTCAGGAGACCCTGGAGGCCGACCTGGTCATCGACGCCACCGGCCGCGGCTCCCGCCTCAAGCAGTGGCTCTCCGCGCTCGGGGTGCCCGCCCTGGAGGAGGACGTCGTCGACGCGGGCGTGGCGTACGCCACCCGCCTCTTCCAGGCCCCGCCCGGCGCGACCACGCGCTTCCCCGCGGTGAACATCGCCGCCGACGACCGGGTGCGCGAGCCCGGCCGATTCGGCGTGGTCTACCCCATCGAGGGCGGCCGCTGGCTGGCGACGCTCTCCTGCACGCGAGGGGCTCAACTCCCCACGTCCGAGGATGAGTTCGTGCCGTTCGCGGAGAACCTGAACCATCCGGTCATCGCCGAGCTGCTCCGCGGCGCCGAGCCGCTGACCCCCGTGTACGGCTCCCGTTCCGGGGCGAACCGCCGCCTGTATCCCGAGCGTCTCGACCAGTGGCCCGACGGCCTCCTCGTCGTCGGCGACTCGCTGACCGCGTTCAATCCGATCTACGGGCACGGCATGAGCTCGGCGGCGCGCTGCGCCGACACGATCGACCGCGAGTTCGAGCGGAGCCCGCATGGCGGCGCCGGGTTCGCCCTGGCCCTGCAGAAGGCGATCGGCGCGGCGGTCGACGACCCGTGGATCCTGGCCGCCACGAAGGACATCGACTACGTCAACTGCCGTGTCTCCGCGACGGATCCGCGGCTCATCGGCGTGGACACCGCGCAGCGGCTGCGGTTCGCCGAGGCCATCACCGCGGCGTCGATCCGCTCGCCGAAGGCCTCGGAGATCGTCACGGACGTGATGAGCCTGAACGCGCCGCAGACCGAACTGGGCTCGAACCGCTTCCTGATGGCGATGCGCGCCGACGAACGGCTGCCCGACCTGGCCGCTCCGCCGTTCCTTCCGGAGGAGCTGGACGTGGTGGGCCTGGACGCGGCGACGCTCGCCCCGGCGGCCGTACGGTCCTGACCTCGACGTCGGCCCGGTCCACTCCCCCAGCCCGCTCCCCCGGTCCGCCGCCCGGTCAGCGGGCTGAGCGGATGCGGATCGGGCCGCGGGCTGTCGCCGGGTCGACGGGCCGGCCTGCCTGGGTGATCTCCACCTCGCCGGCCGTGACCAGGCGCCGGGCCGCGCGGCGGGCCGGTTCCATCAGCGCGCGCCAGCCGTCGTCATCGCCTTCGTACACCGCCCGCGCGGCATCCGACGGGCAGATCGTCGCGGTCGGACCGCGACGCTCCAACAGCTCCAGGATGGTCTGCTCCAAGCGACGGTCCATGCCCTGTTCGGTGTGCGTCACCGCGTCAGTCTGGCACCTCCGCCGGGCCCGGCGGTGCAAGGACGCCTCCAGGGCCCCGCCTACAGGGCGGCCTGCAAGTCCGGCCGCTTGACGTCGAGCTTGCGGTAGATGCGGGTCAGGTGCTGTTCCACGGTGCTGACCGTGACGCACAGTTGCCGGGAGATCTCGCGGTTGGTGAGCCCGTCCGCGGCCAGCTCCGCCACCCGGCGTTCCGCGCCGGTCAGTTCGGTCTCCGGATCGGGGGCGGAAGGAAGTTCGGGGGCCTCGGGGGCGGTCACCGGGGTGGGCGCGCCGCCCCAGCGCCGGGCCAGGAGGTGCGCTTTGCGGGCCAGTAGCCGGGCGCGCTCCGCCTCACCGCTCTCGCGTACGGCGACACTCTGGTCGGCGACGGCCCGCGCCAGCTCGAAGAGGTCACCGCTCTCCCGGAGCACCGCCACGGCCTCGTCGAGGAGCCCGGCCCGTACGGGGGCGGGGGCCGTGGCCGCCCGCAGGCGCAGGGTCATGCCTCGGGTGCGTCCGCCCCGCGGTGCGGGCAGTACGCGCTGCGCGTCGACGAGTTGGCGGGCCAGCAGCGTTTCACCGAGGGCCAGGTACGCCTCGGCGGCGCCCAGGCGCCATGCCTCCAGCGCGGGCAGGTCCACGCCCCAGCTGCTCATCCGCGTACCGCAGGCGTAGAAGTCGCACAGTGCCGCGTAGTGGCAGCCGGTGGCGAGGTGGTAGCGGCCCCGTGCCGCCAGGTAGTGCAGTCCGGTGCGGGACTGGAAGACCGACTGCGGTACGGGCCTCTCCAGCAGGGCCGCCGCCCCGTCCACATCGCCCAGAACTGTCCTGGCCTGCACGGCGGCCGCCAGCGGAAGGCCGATCGCGGCGCCCCAGCCCTTGGGTCCGAGCAGGGCGAGCGCGGTCCCGGCGCGCCGCTCCGCCGCCGCGGGATCGCCCTGCCGCACGTGGATCAGGGCGCGCCACGCGTGGAACAGCGCTTGCCAGGTGGGGCTGTCGCACTCGGCCGCCTGGGCGAGGAGACCGTCGCACCAGGCGGCCGCGCGGTGCGGCCGGTCGCGGTAGGTGAGGGTGGCCAGGGCGGCGGTCTGGACCGCCACCGTGCGAGGGCCGAGCCGGTAGCGGTTCAGGGCGCGCTCGGCGGCGTCGACAGCATCGCGCTCGCCGCCGTGCAGCAGTTCGCTCATGAGCGTGCCGGAGCCCTGTAGCTCGGGGGTGGACGCCGGGGGCGCGGAGCGCTGCGAGGACAGGACGCCCGACCCCAGGCGCTCCTTGACGTGCCCGGGGTAGAGGAAGGCGCCCCAGAGCCACGGGGTGTCGAGGTCCGCCGCATTGACCGACGGCGCGCCGCCGGGGTTCGGGCCGGTGAGCGCGTCCATGGCCGCCAGGCCCTCTTCGACCCGGCCGTGCCAGAGGAGGTGGGTGGGCAGGGGCGGGGGTGGGGGTGGGGGTGGGGCGGTAGTGGGTGCGGCGGGCCCGGGGGCGGGAAGGTGGCGGAGGACCTTCGCCGGGTCCAGGCGCCATTCCGCGTCGGCGAGCGCTCCGACGATCACGGCCAGCTGGTCGACGCTCCGGCAGCGCCGGTGGGCGGCGCGCAAGTAACCCACGGCCGTCTCCACCCGGTGCTCGTCCAGGGCGAGTTGGGCGGCTTCCTGGAAGACGGGTACCGCCCAGGGTGTGTCCGAGCGATCGGCGGCGGCCACGAGGTGCGCGGCGACCTCGGTGGCCGGGGCCCCCTCCTCGTGGAGGAGTGCGGCCACGCGCCCGTGCAGGGCGGCGCGCTCCTCGGGCGGCATACCGTCCAGGACCGCCGCGGCGAAGGCGGGGTGGCACAGACGTCCGTCGTGCAGCACGTTCGCGGCGGTCAGCAGGCGCACGGCGCGGGCGATGGAGGCGGTATCGACGTCGGCTTCGCAATCCGCGTCGGAACCGGCGGCGAAATCCGCGTCGGCCTCGGTGCCGAGGAGCCGTCCGACCAGAGTCGGGTGGGCGGCGTGTTCCCCCAGGACCGCGACGGCGCGCGCCACCAGGGTGACGGGGGCCTCGTGCCGGTACAGGAAGCCGAGCACCGCGCGTTCGTACGCTTCCCCGGCGCCGTCCGCCGTGCGGTGGTCGTCGGCGAGCGCCCGGACGAGGTGCGGGTGGCCGGCGCTCATGGCGTGGACGGCGGGCGTGAGGTCCTGGGCCGTCCGCTCGTCCAGGCGCCGGGCGAGCACGGCCTCCACTCCCGCCTTCGACAGGGGCTCCAGCCGTATCCGCCGCAACGCCGGTTGGTGCGGGAGCTCGCTCCCCAGCAGGGCGTTCGCCGCCTTCTCCTGAACGTTCTCGGTGACCACCAGGTGCAGCGGCGCCGACCGCAGCCGACGGACCACGTACAGGAGACACTGCAGCGAGGCCGCGTCGGCGTGGTGCGCGTCGTCGACGGCGACCACGACGGGCCGCTCGGCGAGCAGGTCTCGCAGCAGTGCGTGGAGGGCGCGGAGGAGGGGGGCGCGGGGTACCGGGGGCGTGAGGGGCACCGGAAGTGTGGGGGGCACCGGGAGTGGGGGGGGCACCGGGAGTGTGGGGGGCACCGGCCTGTCGTCCGTCCCCGTACGGGCGTCCGTACCGGTGTCGGCGATCCAGCTCAGCACGCCTTCGGCCTGCGCGGCAGGCACGCCGGGGCTGTCCAGGAGCTGCTCCAGGACGCCCAGGGGCAGGGCGCGCTCGGCGCGGCAGGCAGTAGCGGTCAGCACCAGGGCGTCGGCGCCGAGGCGGTCCGTCCAGGCACGCAGCAGCGCGGTCTTGCCGGTGCCGACCGCGCCGCTGATCAGCACGAGGCTGCCGCGGGCGTCCGGAGATCCGTCGAACGCGTCCTGCAGGGCCGCCAGTTCCCCGGCCCGTTCCACCAGGCTCACCGCGTGCCCCACTCCCGGTCGATCAGCGCGAACATGTCATCGGCGCTCGCCGCCGCCAGATCCTCGCCCTCGCCCGGCGTCTCGTCCTCGTCGGAACCGGCCGTCCTGGCGACGCCGGGCTGTTTCCACAGCAGGGTCTGCAAGCGCCGGACCAGGCCCTTGCGGCGCGGATCGTCCACCGCGAGTCCGGCGAGGGTGGCCTCCAAGTCGTCCAGGAGGGCGGCGGCCGGAAGCTCACCCGCGCCGCCGTCGGGCAGGAGCCTCTCCAGCAGGTGTTCCGCAAGGGCGCGGGGCGTCGGATAGTCGTAGACCATCGTGGCGGGCAGCCGGAGGCCGGTGGCGGCACGCAGCCGGTTGCGCAACTCCACGACCACGAGCGAGTCGAAGCCGAGGTCCTTGAACGCCTTCTCCGCTTCCACCTCCTGGCCCGGCTCGTACCGCAGGACGGCGGCCACCTGCTCGCGTACGACATCCAGGAGCGCTCCGGTCCGCTCACGCACGGGCAAGGTGGCCAGTTCGCGGCGCAGCGCCGCCGCGTTCTCCGACGGCCCCTCGGCGGTGTCCGACGCGGCGTCGAGGACGCGTACGGCCGCGGGGACCCCGTCGAGCAGTCGGGCCGGGCGGGCCAGCGTGAACAGCGGCGCGAACCGTTCCCACTCGATGTCGGCGACCAACGTGTGTCCCGTGCCCCCGTCGAGCAGCGCGTGCAGGGCGCCGAGCGCCAACTTCGGTTCCAGCGGGGGCAGTCCCTGCCGCCGGGAGAGTCCGGCGGCGCTGCGGGCCGGTTCGCCGTCGTCCGGCAGATCCCAGATGCCCCAGCCCACGGAGACCGTCCGGGGGCCTTCGGCGCCGGACGGTCGCGCCGAGGCGAGCGCGTCCAGGTAGGCGTTGGCGGCGGCGTACGCGCCGTGCTCCCTGCTGCCGAGGGTTGCCGCCACGGAGGAGAAGTACAGGACGGTGTCGACCGTGTCCGCCCCCGCCCCCGCCCCCGTCCCCGCGTCCGTCGGTCGCGGAGCCGGGCTCGCCAGGTGGGCGAGCTCCACGGCGGCGGAGGCCGCCTCACCGAGTTCCTCGGGGGTGATCTCCGCCAGGGGCGCGAGTCGGCCGGGCAGCGAGGTGTGGATGACGGTGCGCAGGGGTGTTGGGGTCGGGCCGGGGGGCGATGCGTCGTCTTCAGCCGTCCGGGCGAGCGCCTGCGTCACTGCTTCCCGGGCGTCACTCCGGTCGCCGTCGAGGATCGTCAACGCGGCCCCGTACTGGGCCACTTCGGCCGCGAGTTCGCCGTCCCGCCGACCGTCCTCGGGGCCGGTGTCCAGGAGTACGACCTGTTCGGCGCCGGACGCGGCGAGCCACCGTACGACCTGGTCCGCCAGATGGCCGACGCCGCCCGTGACCAGGACGGCACCGTGCGGCCGCCAGTCACCGGCGGGCTCGTCACCGGTGGCCGCGTCGGGCACCAGACGGCGGCCGAGAACACCGCCACGCCGCAGTGCGACCTGGTCCTCGCCGCTGTCGCCGCGCAGCACCGCGTACAGCGCGCCTCCGTCGAGCGCGTCCGGGTCGGCGGGCAGGTCCAGCAGGCCGCCCCACAGGTCCGGGTGCTCCAGGGCCGCTACCCGGCCGAGCCCCCACACCGGCGCCTGCGCCGGGGCGACGACCGGGTCGGCGTCGCCGCACGAGACGGCGCCTCGGGTCGCGCACCACAGAGGCACCGCCAGGCCCGCGTCCAGCGAGCCCTGCACCAGCGTCAGGGTGTCCGTGAGGCCGCGCGTCGGGGCTTCGCCGTTGCGACCGGGCGCCTGCGGCCCCTCGCCGAGGACAGACAGGTCATCGAGGGCCGACAGGTCGTCGAGGGCCAGCAGGTCATCGAGGGCCAGCAGGGACAGCACTCCGGCGAGCGGCGCGTCGTCCGGGAGGGCGGACTGCCGTGCCCGGAGCAGGTCCGCCAGGTCGGCCCGCCCGGTGGCCGGGCCGACGTCCATCAGGTCGACATGGGCTCCGGCTTCCTCCAGGGCCCGGGCACACGCCCGCGGCCAGGCTCCGGCTCCGGTGGTGGGGGCCACGACCAGCCAGGTACCGGTGGGCGTCGCATCCGTGGCGCAGGGCGCCGCGACCGTCGCGAGGTCGGTGTGCTGCCAGTCGACGCGGTACCGCCACCCGTCGACGACCGACCGCTCACGCCGTTCGCGCCGCCACGCCGACAGCGCCGGGAACACCGTCTTCAGAGCCGACCTGTGTTCGTCGTCCTTGAGGCGCAGGGTGTCGCAGAGCGCCTGTACGTCCGCCCCTTCGACGGCAGCCCAGAACCCGGCCGCCCCCTCGTCCGCCTGCGGCATGGCCATCGGCGCCGTGACGTCCGCCAGCCAGAAACGTCGGCCCTGAAAGGGATAGGTGGGCAGGTCCACGGTGCGGGGCTCCGGGTCGGCCGGGAAATACACCGACCAGTCCACCGCGATCCCCGCCGTATGCAGGCGGCCCATGGCGTGCGCGAAGGCGACGTCGTCCAGCTGGGAGGAGTGGAGGGAGGCGGTGACGACCGGCTCGGAGGTGTCGGGGTCACCGTCGACGGCGGCGTCGAGGGTGTGTTGGGCGGCGGTGACCAGGACGGGGCCTGGGCCGAGTTCGATGAATGCCCTTGCGTTCGAAGCCAGTTGGGTGATGGCGGGCTGGAAGAGTACGGGCTGGCGCACGTGCCGCACCCAGTACTCCGCACTCGCGATCTCCGCACCAGCACGCTCACCCGAGACATTACTGATCAACGGAATCGACGGCCGCCGGAACTCGATCCCACTCAGGGCCTCGGTGAACTCCGCCAGCATCGGCTCCATCAACACCGAATGAAACGCATGACTCACCGCGAGCGCCTTGGTCTTACGACCCCGCTCCCGCCAGACCGCGGCGATCCGCTCCACCTCGTCAGCGGGGCCCGAAATGACGGTGGAATCGGGGGTGTTGACCGCCGCCACACTCACCGCAGTCCCGGCCAACTCCCCAGCCAGCTCCTCACGCGTGGCCTGCACCGCACACATCGCCCCACCCCCGGGCAACCCACCCATCAAACGAGCCCGCGCCCCCACCACCCGGCACGCATCCTCCAGCGAGAACACCCCCGCCACATACGCAGCCGCAACCTCCCCGACCGAATGCCCCACCACCACATCCGGCCGCACCCCCACCGACCCCCACAACCTCGCCAAACCCACCTGCAACGCAAACAACCCCGCCTGCGCCCACATCGTGTGATCCAACCGCTCCTTCGGACCACGGAACACCGTCTCTCGCAGGGAGCCGCCCAATTCCACGTCCAACAAGGCACACACCTCGTCGAACGCCTCCGCAAACACCGGGAAACGCTCATACAGCCCCGCACCCATACCCACCAACTGACTGCCCTGGCCACTGAACAGCCAGACCATGTCGCCACCGGTACGTACGGACGAGGAAGGCGGTCCGACCAGCGCCGGGTGCGGCTCCCCCGCCGCCAATGCTTCCAGCGCCGCCATCGTCTCGGCCCGCTCCGCAGCCACCACTACGGCCCGGTGTCCGTGCAGCGCACGCGCCGTCAGCAGGGACCAGCCGATCTCGACGGGTTCGCCCAACTCATCGTCGTACGCGACGCGTTCGGACAGCGACCTGGCCTGGGCCCGTAGTGCTTCATGGCCGCGCGCGGAGACCACCCACGGCACGGCGCGCGGCTCCGCGCCCGGCTCCGCACGGGTGGCGGAGGGGCCGGAACCCGCGGGGAGCGGGGCCTGTTCCACGATCAGGTGGGCGTTGGTGCCGCTGATGCCGAAGGAGGAGACACCTGCCCGGCGCGGGCGGTCGCTCCGGGGCCACGGTACGGGCTCGGAGAGCAGGCGCACTCCCCCGTCCTCCCAGTCCACGTGCGGCGTGGGCCGGTCGATGTGCAGGGAGGCCGGCAGCTCGCCGTGGCGCATCGCCATGACCATTTTGATGACGCCCGCCACGCCCGCGGCGGCCTGTGTGTGACCGATGTTCGACTTCACGGAACCGAGCCACAGCGGCCGGTCCGACGGCCGGTCCTTCCCGTACGTGGCGAGGAGCGCGTTGCCCTCGATCGGGTCGCCGAGTGTGGTGCCGGTGCCGTGCGCCTCCACGGCGTCGACGGCGTCCGGGGTGACGCGCGCGTTGGCCAGGGCCTGGCGGATCACTCGTTCCTGGGCCACGTCGTTGGGAGCCGTCAGACCGTTGCTCGCGCCGTCCTGGTTCACCGCCGAACCCCGTACGACGCCGAGCACTTGATGTCCGTTGCGACGGGCGTCGGAGAGGCGTTCCAGGAGGATCAGGCCGACGCCCTCGGAGAATCCGGTGCCGTCGGCGGCTTCGGCGAACGGTTTGCACCGGCCGTCGGGGGCCAGTCCGCGCTGCCGGGAGAACTCCACGAAGGCGGTCGGCGTGGACAGTACGGTCACACCTCCCGCGAGCGCCAGGCCGCAGTCGCCCTGGCGCAGGGCCTGACAGGCCAGATGGATCGCCACGAGCGAGGCCGAACACGCCGTGTCGAGCGTCACCGCCGGGCCTTCCAGGCCGAAGGTGTAGGCGATGCGGCCGGAGATGACGCTGGACAGGGTGCCCGTGGTCGCATACCCCTCGACCTCCGGTGGCACCCGGCCGCCGGACATGTGGTCCTGGCTCGACACACCCGCGTACACACCTGTGAGCGTGTCCTTGAGGGTGGCGGGGTCGATCCCCGCCCGCTCGAACAGCTCCCAGGACACTTCGAGCAGCACCCGCTGCTGCGGGTCGGCGGCGAGCGCCTCGCGCGGATTGACACCGAAGAAGTCGGCGTCGAAGCGCGCCGCGTCCCGCAGGAACCCGGCCTCCCGTACGTAGGTCGTGCCCGGGTGGTCGGGATCGGGGTGGTAGAGACCGCCCAGGTCCCAGCCACGGTCGGCGGGGAACTCCTCGATGGCGTCGCCGCCCGATGCGACCAGGTCCCACAGCTGTTCCGGTGACGTGACGCCGCCGGGGTACCGGCAGGCCATCGCGACGATGGCCACCGGTTCCCGCTGCCGCTCCTCCATATCGCGCAGGCGCTGACGGGTCTGCCCGAGATCCGCCGTCACTCGCTTCAGATAGTGGCGAAGCTTGTCCTCCGTACCCGGTGTGTCGTGCGTACCCGGCATGTCTTCTCCACTCCTGATCAAGAAGGCAGTTCTCGGTCGATCAGCTCGAAGAGTTCGTCGTCCGAGGCGGACTCGAGGTCCCCGTCCTGGCCCGCCTCGTCGTCGGCATCGCCCGCCCCGCGCACCCCGCGCACACCGGTCGCGGCGTCGTCCAGGCGCCACAGCAGGCTCTGCAACCGTGCCGCCAACCGGCCGCGGGTGTCCTCGTCGTGCGCGTGCCCCGCGATCACCGTCTCCAGCTTGTCCAGCTCACCGAAGAGCGGTGCGGCGGGATCGGCCCCGGCGGGGCAGAGCTGGGTGCGCAGTTCGTCGGCGATGGCCGAGGGGGTGGGATGCCGGAAGATGAACGTCGCGGGCAGGCGCAGGCCGGTGGCGGCCGAGAGGCGGTTGCGCAGTTCGACCGCCGTGAGCGAATCGAAGCCCAGGTCCTGGAAGGGTGCGTCGGCGCGCACGGCGTCGGTGCCGGTGTGCCCCAGGACCGCCGCCGCGTGCGTCCGCACCAGGTCGAGCAGGGTGCGGCGCTGTTCGTCCGTGGTCAGCGCGGACAGCTTCCCTGCCCAGTCGATGTCCTGCCGGACGGTGGAGGCCGAGGCCGTCGGCCGCGCGGAGCCCCGGCCCCCGGCGAACGCGCGCAGGAGAGCGGGCAGGGACGTGGCGGGCCGGCCTGCCAGGACGCGGGTGTCGAGGTCGGCGGCGACCAGGTGGGCACGGCCGTGGTGACGTGCGGCGTCCAGCAGGGCCAGGCCGTGTTTGTTGGTCATGGCCTTGACGCCGATACGGTTCATCCGGGCTACGTCGGTGTCGCTGAGGCCGCCGGACATGCCCTTGCCGCTGCCGTCTGCTGCCGGGTCGTCCGTCGTGGCGTGTGTCGGGGTGTGTGTCGGGGTGTGTGCACGGGCGTCCGAGGCCTCCCACAGTCCCCACCCGACGGACAGACCGGCCAGCCCTTGTGACCGTCGGTGCTGCATCAACGCGTCGCAATAGGCGTTGGCGGCGGCGTAGTTGGCCTGCCCGGGACTGCCGAGCGTCGCGGCCGCCGAGGAGAACACCACGAACATGCCCAGCCGCATCCCACGAGTCGCCTCATGCAGGTTCCTCGCGGCGGCGGCCTTCGCCGCCCATACCCGCGCCAGTCCTTCCGGCGTCTGCGCGGTCACCACGGCATCCGCCAGCACACCCGCCGCATGCACCACACCGGTCAGCGGATGCGAGGGATCGGTCTTGCCCACCAGCTCCGCCACCGACTCGGCATCACTGACATCGGCCGCAACGATGCTCACCTCCGCACCCAACGCGCCCAGCTTCTCCACCAGTTCGCTTGCACCCGGCGCGTCGGGGCCACTGCGGCTGGCCAGCAACAGGTGCCGCACCCCCCACTCCCGCACCAGATGCTCTGCCACGACCTGCCCGAGCACACCCGTGCCGCCGGTGACCAACACCGTGCCCTCGGGATCGAGGGCAGGCGGAACCTCCAGCACCAGCTTGCCGGTATGCCTGGCCTGACTCATGAACCGGAACGCCTCCCGCGCCTCGTCCAGCGGCCAGGAACGTACCGGCAACGGGTCGAGGGCGCCCGAAGCGAATCTCTCGCCCAGCTCCCGCATCATGACCTCGATGCGGTCGGGCCCGGCATCGGTGACGAGGTCGTAGACGGTGTAGCTGACGCCCGCGTACTCAGCGGCCACGGCCTCGGGGGTCCGCAGGTCGGTCTTGCCCATCTCCAGGAACCTGCCGCCCTCGCCGAGCAACCGCAGGGAGGTGTCGATGAACTCGCCGGTGAGGCTGTTGAGTACGACGTCCACACCGCGCCCGCCGGTGGCCTCCCGAATGACGTCCTCAAAGTCGAGGTCACGAGAGGACGCCCGATGCGCGGCATCGACGCCCATCTCCTCCAGTACGCCATGCTTGGCCGGACTCGCCGTGGCGAACACCTCGGCGCCGAGGTGGCGCGCGATCTGCACCGCCGCCATCCCCACACCACCCGTACCGGCATGGATCAGAACCCGCTCCCCCGCCTTCAGACCGGCCAGCTCCACCAACCCGTACCAAGCCGTCAGATACGCGACGGGCATACCGGCCGCCTGCCGCATGTCCCAGCCTCGCGGAACCGGCGCCACCATACGTGTGTCGGCGACCGCCATGGGACCGAAAGAACCGTGCAGCACACCCATGACGTGGTCGCCGACCGACAGGCGGGTGACATCAGGACCGACCTCCGTCACGACACCGGCACCTTCGCCGCCCAGCCCGATCTGGCCCGGCACCATACCGAGGCTGACCAGGACGTCCCGGAAGTTGATGCCCGCGGCGTGGATGTCGAGGCGTACCTGGCCGGGGGTGAGAGGTGCCAGGAGCTCCGGGCAGGCGACCGGGGCCACGCTCTCCAGCGTCTCGGCGCTGCCCTTGTCCAGACGCCAGGCACGCTCGTCGGGCACCGCGACCGGCGCGCCGCCGGTCGCACGGACGAGCCGGGGTACGAACACTTGGCCCTCTCGCAGAGCGAGTTGGGGTTCATCGAGTTCCTCGATGGCTGCACGCAGTACGTCCTGCGGCAGATCGTCGATCGCCACGGTGCTGTGATCGGCCGCGACGTCGAGCAGGGCGAACCGGCCCGGGTTCTCCGACTGCGCACTGCGCACCAGACCCCACACAGCCGCCGCGGCCGCCTCCACGGCGCCGTTCCCGTTTTCGCTTCCCTTCCCGTCGACGGCCACGGCTCCGTGCGTCACGAACAGCAGACGGGACTGCGCGAGTTCCGGCGCCGCCAGGAACTCCTGCACCAACGCCAACACTTGCTGCACGATCGACAGGTCGTCACCGACCGGGGCGTCGACGGGAGCGACGACGGCCCACGGCACCTCACCACCGGTCTGCACCGCGCCGACCAGACCGGCGACACCGTCCTTCAGCCCGACCCAGCCGCTGCTATCGCCGCCCTCCGTCCCCGCGTCCGCCTCCGCATGCGTCCGTGGCGGCGGGAGAGGTGTCCAGTCCACCACGAACAGGCCCTCATCACCCGCCTGTTGGGATTTCAGCTGTCCGATGTCGGCGGGACGCATCGCCACCGAGCCGACGCTCAGGACGTTGGCCCCGGTGCCATCGGTGACCTCGACCCGCACTTCCCGCTCGGCTTCGTCATGCGCTCCGGGCGACAGACGCACCCGTACGGTGTCCGCGCCTGCGGCCCACAAAGAGACCTGGTTCCAGGTGAACGGCAGCCAGATCCTGTCGTCCCCCTGCGGCTGCCCGGGCCAGTCGAGCAGCAGGGCAGGGTGGAGGACGGCGTCCAGGAGGGCGGGGTGGATGCCGTAGCCGTCATGGGTACCGGCAGCCTCGGGCAGCGCCACCTCGGCCAGCAGGTCCTGCCCATCCCGCCATACGGCTTGCAGGCCCTGGAACGCAGGACCGTACGCGTAGCCCGCATCGGCCACCCGCTCGTAGAAGCCGGTGAGGTCGACGGGGCTGGCGCCGGTCGCGGGCCACACGCCTGTCGGCCCGTCGGCCGTGGCGACGGGGGCTTCTGAATCTTCGGGGGCGAGTACGCCGGTGGCGTGGCACACCCACGCGTCACCGCCAAGCACGGCGTCGGCGTCGGTGTCCGGGCGGGTGTAGATCCCCACGCCGTGACGTCCGTCCTCGCCCGCCTCGTCCACCACGACCTGCACCCGCAGACCCGCCGACTCAGGCACCACCACCGGCGCCTGCAACATCAACTCCTCCACCACCCCGCAACCGACCTCATCACCGGCCCGCAACACCCACTCCACCAACGCGGCACCCGGCACCAACACCGCACCAGCCACCACATGATCCACCAACCACGACACACCCGACCGCGACAACCGCCCCGTCAGCAGACACCCACCCCGACCGGCAAACTCCACCGCCGCACCCAGCAACGAGTGCCCCGCCGACACCAGCCCCAGCCCCGCCGCATCCCGTCCCCCACCGGACCGACCCGACAACCAGAACCGCTCCCGCTGAAACGCATACGTCGGCAGATCCACCACCCTCGGCGCCCTCACCCCACCCGAGAACACCACCGACCAATCCACCACCACACCCGCCACATGCAGACGCCCCAACGCCTCCACAAACGCCAACTCCTCCGCCCGCCCACCAGCGAGCGAGGACACCAGAACCGGCTCGGACCCACGCGTCGCGGCCCTGTCGTCCAGGGTGTGCTGCGCGGCAGTGATCAACACGGGCGCAGGGCCCAGCTCCACGAACACAGCCGCAGCATCCGCTACTTGGGCGACGGCGGGCTGGAAGAGTACGGGCTGGCGTACGTGCCGCGCCCAGTACTCCGCACTCGCGATCTCCGCACCAGCACGCTCGCCTGACACGTTACTGATCAACGGAATCGACGGCCGCCGGAACTCGATCCCACTCAGGGCCTCGGTGAACTCCGCCAGCATCGGCTCCATCAACACCGAATGAAACGCATGACTGACCGCGAGCGCCTTGGTCTTACGACCCCGCTCCCGCCAGACCGCGGCGATCCCCCCCACCTCGTCACCGGGGCCCGAAATGACGGTGGAATCGGGGGTGTTGACCGCCGCCACACTCACCGCAGTCCCGGCCAACTCCCCAGCCAGCTCCTCACGCGTGGCCTGCACCGCACACATCGCCCCACCCCCGGGCAACCCACCCATCAAACGAGCCCGCGCCCCCACCACCCGGCACGCATCCCCCAGCGAGAACACCCCCGCCACATACGCAGCCGCGATCTCCCCGACCGAATGCCCCACCACCACATCCGGCCGCACCCCCACCGACCCCCACAACCTCGCCAAACCCACCTGCAACGCAAACAACCCCGCCTGCGCCCACGTGGTGTGGTCCAACCGCTCCTTGGGGCCGTGGAACACCGTCTCTCGCAGGGAGCCGCCCAATTCCGCGTCCAACAAGGCACACACCTCGTCGAACGCCTCCGCAAACACCGGGAAACGCTCATACAGCCCCGCACCCATACCCACCAACTGACTGCCCTGACCGCTGAACAGCCAGACCACGTCACCGCTCGGGTTAGCCGCGCCCTCCGGGGTCTCGGTCAGGGCCGGGTGTGTCTCGCCATTGGCCAACGCGGCGAGTGCCGCCAGGAGTTCGGTTCGTCCCCGCCCCGCCACCACCGCGCGCTTCTCGAACAGAGAGCGTGAACGAAGCAGGGACCAGCCGATGTCACGCAGCGCCGAATCCGGGCCGTCCGACGCCACCGCATCACTCAGGCGGCGTGCCTGGTCGCGCAGGGCCTGCGGGCTGCGCGCCGACAACAACCACGGCACCACCACCCCACCATCCCCGACGCCGCCCCCGTCACCATCAGCCGCCGGGGACACCGCACCCACCGGCTCAGCCACATGCTCCAGAATCAGATGCGCATTCGTCCCCGACGCACCGAACGACGACACCCC
>NZ_JBVJPW010000035.1:0-45573 GCF_055609205.1 Streptomyces sp. NPDC036815
ACGGACCCAGAACCTGAATCTTCATGGGTTTCCTCCGTACGTCGTCGAAATCCTCAACCTGACTGCAGCCCGCCACGGGCCCCTGCACTACAACCCCGAAACACACTCCCTTCCACACCACAACCCCAACACCAAACCCCCCACCCACCCGCCCCCGACACCAGCTCCCACCAACCCCCGGAAAGACACACAAGAAACAACACATGAGACATCAGAAACGAGGACGAGACGCTGGAGGCCGAAGGGCGAGGGTGAGAGTGAGGGACAGGGAGTGAGGGAACGGGGGGCGAACGGTGCGAGGTCGGGAGTGAGGGAGTGTCAGGCGGCCTGCCCCGCCCGCACATTAGACGCCCCAGACCAGGCACACATGAGCTGAAGTGAAACCCACACAACGGACAGGAAAACGTTGTCCCCACCCCCCACCGCCCGCGACCACCCCCACCCACGAACGGGCCGCACCGGACCCACAGACCACCCCCGAGAGGCACCGTGCCGGGGGGGGCGCCGTACCGGGGGCGCCGTACGAGGCGCCGTGCGCAGGGGACGCCGTACCCGGGCGCCGTACCGGGGCGGAGCGGGGCGGCCGGACCGGGGAGGAAACCCGACGGCCCCACCCCACGCGGCCACCGCACCCCGAGGGGCGACAGCCCACCAGCCGCAGGCCGGGAGCACACGGACGCACCGGCTAACCGGTCGCCGCCAGATGCCCCCCGCCACCCCCGGACGACGGCGCCGCAACCTCCTGACCCGCACTCAAAATAGACCGCTGCAAACGCCGCAACCGCGCCGAAGGCTCCAGCCCCAAATCCCGCACCAACGTCGCCCGAAGCCGCTGATACACCGCCAACGCCTCCCCCCGCCGCCCCGAACGATGCAACGCCAGCATGAACTGCGCATGCAAACTCTCATGCGTGCGATACCCATTCACCAACACCGTCAACTCCGACAACAACTCCCGATGCCGGCCCAACCGCAGATCCGCCTCAATCCGCCGGTCCAACGCACACAACCGGCTCTCATCCAACCGCTTGATCTCCATCTGCAACTGCGGCCCCGCCTGCACATCAGCAAACGCCGTCCCCGACCACAACCCCAACGCCTCACGCAACTGCCGCGCCGCCCCCACCCAATCCCCCCCATCCATCGCCCGATACCCCGCCCCCGCCAACCCCTCAAACACCCGCACATCACTCAACCCCGCACCCGCCACCAACAAATACCCACCCGGCATCGTCACCAGCACATCCTTCGCCCGCACCCGCCCACCCACCCCACCAGCCACCGAAGCAGAAACACAGGCAGAAGCCGGGACAGACACAGAGGTGGAGACAGAAGAGGCGGAGACAGAAGCAGAAGCGGAAGCCGAGACCGAGGCCGAGGCGGCAGCAGAAGCGGAGGCAGAGACGGAGGGAGCGGAGGAGGAGGGAGAAGCGGGAGCAGAGGCAGAGACGGAAGCGGGAGCGGAGACAGAAACCGAGGCGGCAGCAGCAGAGGCGGAGGCGGCGCCGACAACATCAGGAAGGGCGCCACCCACAGGCACCGCGCCAGGGACAACACCCACAGCGGCCCCGGCACCGGGGGCGGGGGCCAAACCGGTAGCAACACCAGCACCGGACACGACACCGGGAACACCAACACCAGCGGCAGAGACGGCGCCACCAAGCACAGGGCCAGGCACACTACCGGCACCCACACCCGGAACCACCACACCCGAGACAGAAGCAGGGGCAGGGGCAGGGGCAGGGGCAGGGGCAGGAGCACCCTGATCCAGCGCCGCAGCAATCAACTCACGCAACTGCAGCACATACGTCTGCAACGTCGTACGCGCACTCCGCGGCGGCGCACCCCCCCACAACTCCTCCGTCAACACCGACACCGGCACCATCCGCCCCGCATGCAACGCCAGCAACGCCAACACCTGACGCGGCTTCGGCGCCGTCGGCGTGATCGAACGACCATTCACCCGCACCGCCAACGCACCCAGCACCTCGATGTCCACAGCGCCCCCCCCGAAACATGGTTGATGCCGCTCACCCGGGGGACACCCCCCTACCGCACCCCGATTCAAATAGATTCCCCCCACCCTGTCAATAGAAAACCGCGTAGCTGGTTTCTACCCAACCCCCAACCCCCACCCACCACCCCTCAAGCCACCCTCAAGACACCACCCCACCCCACCCACACACCCCAGTAGAGAGTCCGACGAGCCCGGACACCCCACCCAAACCGCACAGAACAACCACCCCAACCGAACCCATCAACCCAGCCCAGATCAACCGGACCAACCGCAAGAGCCTCGCCAACCCGCCCCGGCCGCACACGCGCACGGAACACCAAACCGCCTCAGCGGTTTTGTGAAAACGGGTGAAACCATGGTTCCCCTGTCCCGCAGCAAGTACGTGGCGCAGTTCGGCAAGGTGCCGGAGTTCTAGTTGACCAATGAGTGCCAGTGCGGCAGCCGACCCCAGTTCACCGTAGATGTCGTGGGAGTTCGCCCGAATACTGCGTCATTACCGAGGACCTCGGCGAAGGCCATCGCGGAAGTGGCGTGGTCCTCGAGCCAGTCCACCCGCAGCGAGTAGGTGACGGTAGCCACCCAAGAGCACGTCGATGGCAGAGGGCCCTCCGCACTCTCGTACGCAAACCGGACAGATCTCACGCATGGCCCAGTGCTCGTCCAGGAGGTCCCGAAGTCCGAAAGTCAACCGCAACTGACGGGCCACATCCAGATCTTCGGCAAACACATTGTCCCCCCAAGAATGCGCCGCCGCACCGACGGTGAGCAGCACATCCGGTTTCCACTCAGAAGGTACGGCAAGCCTTGCACGGTCCGAGCGAAAGGGGCTATTGCGCCGTGTTCGCCATGAGCCAGCCCTCGACAGTCACCACATCCGCCCACTGCGGGAACAACCGCTCAATGAGCACTCGATGCACCTCTGGATCGGTGTCCAGACAGGCGTCGGAGAGAACGGTGAGACCGAAGTCCATATCGTTGGCCTGACACAGCGTGGACAGCACCACAGCGCTCGTCGCAATTCCGGCGAGCACGAGACTGTCGATACCACGCGCCCGCAACACCACATCCAGGTCACTGCCCGAGAACGCACTCGCACGCCTCTTGGTGACCACCACATCGCCCGGCCGGGGCGCGACGTCAGGGTGGATCTCAGTGCCGGGGGCGCCCTCTACATAGAAGCCGGCTCGCGCGATGGCAGTCAGAGCCTTATTGCGTGTACCAACTTCCGGGAAACCGGGGCGCAATCCGATGACCACGTAGATCACGGGGATCTTGGCCGCCCGGGCGCCATCGATCGCTCTTCGCAGGCGTGGCAGGTATCCCGAACCATCGTCGGCGATGTCCACGATGGCCTGTTGAACATCCATCACGAGAAGAGCACTGTGCATGTCGCCTCCAAGAAGGAAGTCAGCTCGGGATTTGGATCGGCCAAGTACACCGCCCCCGGAACATGTGCGGGCTCGGGCACAACGATGACGCAATCGCCCGACAAGACGAGATAAGAGGTAGACGAGTGAGACAGAGGTACCGAACGGGCAGCGTACGCCCGAGACATGGCACGAGACGAACAGTCCCAGAGCGCCCCACCACCCTTTGGACTCCCCTCACGCCTCCCCCGCCGGCAACCCTCACCACCACAAACGTCCCCTACCCCCCAGAGGAGTTTCCAGCCCAGTTCGATCTCGTCGACCACGACGGGCAGGCAGCCACTGTCACCCACTGACTGCGCCCCCGACGCACCCACCAGCTCGAAGCACTTGCTCCATCACCTCTCCGGCCACAACGGACGCTCGCCGGACCACTTCACGCCCAGCCGGCCCTCTCGTTCGTCACCGCACCATAAGCGGGCCGGACTTCGTCGCGTCAGATCCTGGACGCGATACGGCTCTCTCCAACCGACTCCCCGCCGAGCTACTCGGCCGGATACGCTCCGACCGCGTGATGGACAGTGAGCGCTTTCCCACATCACGTTGAGGCGTGATGGAGGACGAGGACGGCCTTCACGACGTCGGTGATGCGGTTGGTGCTGCAGCGGAGCTTGCGTAGCAGGCGCCAGCCCTTCAGTACGGCCATGGCCTGTTCTCCGACGCATCGGATCTTGGCGTGGGTGGTGTGGTGCCGTCGCTGCCATCGCTTGAGTCGTCGGCCTCGAAAGGGGACCCGGACAGGGCGGCCAGCGCCCTGGTACGCCTTGTCGGCGTAGGTGGTGAACCCAGCCGTGGCGAGTGCGTTGATGATGCCGTGCTCGCGTGCGGCGGTCAGGTCATGGGTGGCGCTGGGTAGCGCGGGAGAGGCCCACAGCAGCCGACCGAAAGGGTCGGTCAGGACCTGCACGTTCATGCGTGATGCTTCTTCTTCCCGGAGTAGTACGGCCGGTCAGGGGCGATCCGGTCGATCGGCGGCACCGTGCCGTCCAGGATCAGATACGTCTTCTTCCGGGCCGTGGATATCGCCTCGTCGAGCGGTGATGCGAGCACGGCCAGTACCCCGATCGCCTCCTGGACGTGGCGGTGCGCGGTCGCGATCCCGATGCCGAAACCCGCGGCGGGCTGGGCGTAGGTGTCACCGCAGCGCACGTGTGCCAGGGCGATCAGGGCTTGGCGATCTGCGGTCAGCCGCCGCCATCGCGTCCCGATCTCCCGGCGGTGTCCGGCCAGTTGACGCGTAAGGTGCCGCAGATGCGCGGTGGACAGATCGATCGCCGACGGATGGACAAGCGCACGAGCTCCTGGTGGCGCACGGTGGATCTTGGTCGTGACACCGTCTACCAGGAGCTTCACCACGTCACAGACCAGCCCAACTGGTGTACCGCACCGTTACGTTGGAATGGCTCATGGGCCATCGACGTGAGAAGGAACAGAGAGCGGGAGTCCACAGCGTCGACATACTCAGGCATGTGACGAGCATTCTGAGAACCCACAACTGCGCGGCACGGGCATACGGGCGGCCACGCTATGCGCGGGCCGCCGCCCAGGCGGCCCCAAGTTCCACGAGCCTCCGGCGGAGTTGGCCTCGCTGCTCCTCCAGGACCAGCGATGCCGGCGACACGACGAAGACGTTGTCCCGGTAGGGAAGGAACCGGAGCTGCTCCCACCCTCTGGCGATCTTGGCCGTGACGCGGTCCCACTCGGCTTCGTTCGGCAGCCGGGCCGCACTCGGGTCGGAGACTCCGGGAGAGCACGCCACGGCCCGACACCCGGGCATCAGCCGGAAGATGACTTCGGAAGCGAGGATCACGCCCAAGCCGCGCCCACTCCGTTCCTCGTGCAGGGTGACGCGGTCCATGACGAGCAAGGCGGAACCGCCATACTCCAGCAGTTCCCCGACCTCGTCCGTGTAACAGCCCGTGGCGGGGTCGAGGAGCGTCTGGGCGATCTCACCAAGATCCTCAGACGCCTCCTCCATGGCTGCGGATGCGTTGCGCCCACGATCGAGGTACACATGCGAGAAGGTCGTCGAACCGGCCACGCCGTCGCCCATGGCGCACGCGGACCAGCCCGCTACGTCGCACGCGCCGGGTGGCGGTCGGGCAACGGTTGCTGTCGTGCTGCCGACTGCGGTGGAAGATCTCCACGCTCCACTCCTCCCGGGTGCCCGCGTCGAGGGTGTCACTCAGCGTGTCGACGTAGAGGATGCTCAGGTGAAGCTCGGTCGGGTTGCCAGGGAGCGGCAAGAGCTCGATCACTACAGCACACCTAGCCACTGTGACTGAGCGCCATTTGGCCACTTGGGCGCTCACCGACTCGCCCGCTTCTACCGCCACGTCGGAATCAGGAGTTCATCTGTCGATCGATGAGCCATCGCGCTTGGGCTACGTTGCCACTGCCCACGGTCAGGCTGGTCCTGGCCGCGGCATAGAAGCGGTCCCGGCCTTCGTCCGCGCGTCGTACGGCAACTATCCAGTCGAAGTCGTCGCCAGCAACACCACGTGCCGCCCGCTCCAGCTGCAGCACTGCCCAGCGCCACTCGCGCGCGGCGGCCACCGTGTCGGCGTCGCCCAGCAGAAGCACCGCCTCCCACGCCTTGGTCCGCTGGGCGTCCGCTTGGGCGATCAGTTCAAGCCCCGTGGCCCGATCGATCGGATGCGCCCGCGATGAGGATCGTGACGACGCCGTGAGGCGATGCGCAAGTAAGTGGACCTCCTTGAGCGCCCGGCCGAACTCGGAGTAGGCATCCAATCGTCGTTCATCCCACCGCACCGAGAAGGCACGCTCCCACTGCGCCCTGTCGTTGAGCCGTGCCGTGAGCAGCGTCCCCAGGACACCGACGATGACACCTATGAGTGCAGGCAGCTGGTTCAGAAATGCAGTCACCCTCAAAGCGTGCCCGTCGCAGCGTCCGGACAAGTGGCACGCTCAGAGCGGCCAACTGGCGGGTTCTGACCTCACTTCCGTGGTGACTGCGCCAGGGATGCGACCAGTGTCCAGACCAGGAGGCAGCCGCCGAGCCAGGTAGGCCGCCGGGGCTTTCCTGGCGGCCTACCCATGGGGCGGCTTAGGGCAGCGACCACCAGTTGACCCACAGGGCGGAGTCATCGGTGATGACGAAGGCGTACGGCCGCTGCGTGGCATTTGGATTGTCCTGCATGGTGAGTGCCTCGCCGGGGCGCTCGATGATGCGTCCGGGTGGGGTGTTCTGGGCGGCCCAGTGCCACGCCTTGCCGTCCCACCAGTTGACGTACAGCTTCGAATCGTCGGCGATGACGAAGGCGTACGGGCGGGTGAAGGCGTTCGGGTTGTCCTTCATCGTGACCACGCCGACGGAGTCGAGGATAAGCCGCCCGCTGGGCGTGCCCTGGTCGCTCCAGTGCCACGTGGAGCCGTCCCACCAGTTGACGTACAGCTTCGAGTCGTAGCCCTGGACGAAGACGTACGGCCGCTCCGCCGCATTCGGGTCGTTCTGGACGCTGACGACGCCCGCACCCTTCTTGACCGGCTGCCCGGACGGTGCGCCTTGGTCGCTCCAGTGCCACTTGGAGCCGTCCCACCAGTTGACCCAGACCTTGGAGTCGTCGGTGATGACGAAGGCGTAGGGGCGGGTGAAGGCGTTGGGGTCGTTCTTCATCGTGGTGACGCCGATGGGCCGGGAGATGGTGCGGTTCGGCGGGGCGCCCTGGTCGCTCCAGTGCCACTTCGAGCCGTCCCACCAGTTGACCCACAGGCGGAAGTCGTCGGTGATGACGAAGGCGTACGGGCGCTGCGCCGCGCTCGGATTGTCCCGGGCGGAGATGACGCCGACGCCCTCACGGATCAGACGTCCGGCGGGCGCGCCCTGGTCGCTCCAGTGCCACTTGGAGCCGTCCCACCAGTTCACGTGCAGCTTCGAGTCGTCGGTGACGACGAAGACGTACGGGCGCTGCTGCGCGTCGGCGTCGTTCTGCATGGTGACGGCGCCGACCTTCTCGATGACCGTGCGCCCGGCCGGCGTGCCCTGGTCGCTCCAGTGCCACGCCTTACCGTCCCACCAGTTGACGTGCAGACGCGAGTCATAGCCGCGCACGAAGGCGTACGGCCGCTGCACGGCCTGGGGGTCGTCCTTCATGGTGACGGCGCCCATCGTGGCCCGGACACCGACTGCCGTGGTGGGCCTTTCCTGGTCGTTCCACTGCCATGAACCCATCGCGTTCCCTCTCCGGCCCCCGCCCCGGAATCACGGGCAGGGGCGTGCTGAAGTGAGACGTGCTCTCAAGGCCCTGGCGCCACGGGAGGCGGGCACCAGAGTGCGGGGACGGGTCCGGCCGGAGTCCCGCGACGTGCCGTGCGCGCACACTCTGGCACCGCCGTGCTGACCTGTCATCGCCGTATAAGCGAAGAAAGCGATCCGCTGGCCTGTTTCGGACATGTCAGCTGACAGCGCTGCATTCCCGGCAGCAGGCTTCACGTGCCGGTCAGCCCGCGATCCGCAGAGGGAAGAACGTGAAGGATCAAGTGACGGACGAGAAGATCCTGGGGGCCGAATGGCCAATATCGCCGCGCCTGACCACCCGCCGTTGCTGTGACCCAGAGCGTCGCCGCCCCAAGCACCTGGACGCTGAGCGCATCTCTGGCGTAGCCGTCATGGAAGCGCGACCAGAACCTAAATACGGGCGCCCGCGAAGGGCTCGTACGGTGGCGCAGCGCGGCCGGGCATCCGATCTGCACACGGAGGACAGTGGGCAGAGTCGACTCCGTCCTCGGCAGGTAGTCTTTCGCAATCCACGCACAGCGCTCGGCCGCATGTCGAGCACTTCGGATCCGTCGGCCTCCCCGCCGGGCCAGTGCCGACCCACCCCACAGGCTCACATTCCCCGGTACACGGCCGGCCCACCAGCACTTCCGCGAGCAGGGGCGGACTGAGCGCTTCCAACTCAGCACGCCCCTTCGGGGTAAAACAACTGATCGAAGCATGTCTTGCACATGGGTCACCGGTAGTCGCCGGATTCCGACCTCGCCCGTCGGCGCTCCGGCACTGGACGGTTTGATGTGCGCCATCCTGCTGATGGCGCACAATAAGGTGGAGTTCTTGCGGTGCTGCGCAGTTTGAACAACAGGGCGCCACCCAGGCGCGAGACCGGGCGATGAGATCCGGCCGCACTCCCTGGTTCGGTACCCAGGGGGCTGACGCCGGCATCCGGTTACACGTACGAGCCAGGCTGACGGAAGGCCGGGGCGTCTGGTCCACGGCATACCCGATGGGGTATGCCGTCGACCAGGTGGCGTCGGTTCAGAGCAGCGCGTGCGGGTACTGTTCGGCGCGGTTCTGGAAGGCCAGGACCGCGGGGTTCTGGACGGTGCCGCCGCGGATCTCGATCGCCCGGCGAATCGTGCTGTCACCGTCCCAGCCGCTTGGCCCTCCGAGGACCGGCCGCAGGAACGGGATCAGCGCCTCGCTGTTCTCCCAGGTGGCCGCATCCCACAGGTAGGAGGGGCTGTGGTCCACGGCGTAGTAGTGGACGTGGTCGCCGACGGTGAACATCGGCTCGTTGAAGGTGGTGGGTCGAGCCCAGGCGAAGCCCATGCCCTCGTCGCAGGAGACGTCGATGACGAGGGTGCCGGGCTCGAGCTTCGGCAGGTCCTCCTCTATCAGGAACATCAGCGGTGCCGCGGTGTCCTGAAGCACGCAGTTGACGATGATGTCGTGCGCGGCGAGGAACTCGGACAGCGGTTCCGGGCCGTCCTCAGTGAGCGCGATGCTGCGCCGCGGGTCGAGGGTGTCGTCGGCCGCGTCGTGGTCGAAGCGCACGATCCGTGCCGAGTGGATCGGTGAGCCGACGGCTGCAGTGCCGC
The DNA here is from genome assembly GCF_055609205.1 of Streptomyces sp. NPDC036815. Lineage (NCBI taxonomy): Bacteria > Bacillati > Actinomycetota > Actinomycetes > Kitasatosporales > Streptomycetaceae > Streptomyces > Streptomyces sp. NPDC036815. The sequence goes on from NZ_JBVJPW010000035.1 coordinate 9,283, forward strand.
GGGCAGTCAGCACGTCCACGTCGTGAACGCCCAGCGCGCTGAGTGCGGTTACCGCACCGCGGGCGGTGGCACCGAAGCCGATCACTACCGCGCGCCGCCGACGTCCGTAGTCACCGGTCGCACCGGTCAGCTGCATGGCATGCAGCACCGATGAGTAGCCGGCCAGCTCGTTGTTCTTGTGGAAAACGTGCAGGCTAAACCCACCCTCCCGGGTCCAGTGGTTCATCGCCTCGAAGGCGATCACTGTGAGCCTGCGGTCGATGGCGGCCTGCGTGACCTTCTCGTCCTGCACGCAGTGCGGCCATCCCCACAGCACCTGCCCGTCCCGCAGCTCCGCCAGATCCTCGTGCAACGGTTTGGCCAGCAGGATGACGTCACTCTCCGCGATCAGTTCCTCGCGTGAGCGGAAACCGGCTACCCACGGTGCAAGCTGACGGTCCGGAACACCGAAGTGCTCTCCGTAACCGGTCTGCAGATAGATGCTGGGCTGAAGGTCGACGTCGATGCGTTCGAAGTGCGCTGGGTGGATCGGCAGACGATGCTCGTTCTCTTTGCGGGTCTGCGACATGATTCCGAGCTTGAGCTGCTGCAAAGTACCCCTTTGATTACTACCTGTCTAACACACCCCGGAGCACGGGGACTTGGTTGGCTACTCTCCTCCGGGCCGGGCGCCTTCAGCCGACAAGCCCAGGAACGCCTGTCCCGGCTGCCGTCTGCGCCCCCTCGTCGGCCGGGCGCTGTCACGGTTGCCTTCCACGTCATGGCCACCACCCGGCACGACACCGTCGTCACCCGCTGAGCACTCGACCACCCCCTTCATGACCTGTTCCCCGGCCTTGCCCGGCAGAAGTGGAAGCGCCGCTCCTGCTGCGAGGGAGTCCACCGCCAGCGGATCTTCGACTGGGCCCGCGTCGAGGTCCGGCCTGGCACCGCGAGGACCGCCGGCACTGGGTGATCGCCCGCCGCAGTGTCAGCCGCATCGCAGGCAGCCGGTGGGCTGTCGAGGAATGCTTCCAGACCGCGAAGCAAGAGTGCGGCCTGGACGACTACCAAGTCCGCCGCCACCCCGGCTGGCACCGCCACATAAGCCTGGCCATGGCAGCCCACGCCAGCCTGACCGCCCTGCGGGCCCGCGAACTCGACGCCGACAAAGCAGCAACGGATCCTCTCAGCTCATCCACCTCAGCCTCGCCGGGATCAGACGCCTGATCACCCGCCGCACCAACTGCCGCCCCACCCCCTGCGACGACATCCTGCACTGGTCACACTGGCGACGACGACGCCAACACCAAGCCCGCATCAGCCACTACAAACGACGCGGACACAACCCCTGACCCGGCCAGCAGCCACGGCTAGCACCGTTGCAGTACTAGGCGCCGCAGCCGCTTTGGGCGCGGTTCCCACCGCTTCAGCTGCCTTTCCGCTGGCCCCGACGGCCGACGTGCGGCACGGCGCACTCACGTCCCACCCAAGCGCCGATGACTACACCCGGCTCGAGGGGTACAGGGACGTCGATCAGTGCAACCGGATTGGCTACGCCGGGATTCAGTCGGGCAAGTGGAAGCACTATTCCCGCTCGCAGACACACGTTGCCCTTCCTTGGCGGAAAAGCCCGTTTCAAATGGCTACTACTACCTGTTCGTCAAGAACTGAGAAGCTATTCCTGAAGGCGGAGTTACTCAGAGTGGGGTGAGGATCATAAGGACCTCGTCGCGATCGTCGTCTGCGTTGAACCGAAGGGCGCCGGGCCAGCGGCCGATCTCCTTCCATCCGAGCCGCCCGTAGAAGCTCTCCAGACCCATGCCCCCGCGGGCGGCGAGGTGCAGTTGCTCCAGCCCCATCTCGTCCTTCGCGATTCTGCGTGCCTCCTCCATGAGGGCCCGTCCGATGCCCAGCCCTCGGAGTGCGGTTCGGGTCTGGACGTGGTGGAGGGTGCCCCAGTGCGCGATGAGCTCGAACCGGTCGCGGCGGACGTTGAGCCAGCCGGCGAGTTCACCGTTCAATGCCACCGTGAGGATTCGGCTGGTATAAGGGGCAAGCTGATCGACTATGTGATCAAGGGCGGGCCTCACCGCGGCCGCGTCGACGGGCGGGAACGGGAAGCCTGCTGCGCCGCCTGCGTTGGTGACCTCGATCCAGCACTCGGTGAGGTCGCTTCGGATCTTGGGGTTGGCGCCGTCAGGCGAGGTGAGCTGCTGAAAGACGAGGGAGTCGGGAGTCATTCCGAGATCATCGCAGCGGCCTCTGACTTCTCCGCGTGAAACGGCGCCGTCTTGGTATCCGTGCGGGCCGGCCCCGGGCCCCGGCGGTCTGCTGGTGGACGCGGCGCACGGTGGAGTCCACGCTCACCACGCTCTAGGATCCGGCCCTTTGCGTCAGCGTCGGCCAGGACGGCCTTCAGCACCTTCGCCCGCATACCGTCCGCTGACCACCTGCGATGCCTGTCGTGGCAGGTCTTCCACTTCCCGAACCGTGAGGGAAGATCACGCCACGGGATCCCGGACCGCTGCCGGAAGAGGATCCCATTGATGACCATGCGGTGGTCCTTCCAGCGCCCGCCCCGCCCCACGCTCTTCGGAAGGTGCGGCTCCGCCCGGTCCCACTCGCCATCCGAAAGGTCACCCCGTCCCACACAGAACGGAACGAGACAGCGGCGTATTAGTCATGCGACCCACCGGACAGTCTCTAGGTGGACGAGTCGTCCCGGGCGGAGGCAGGTGACGTGGATCGAGGGTTCGTCGGTGGGCAGGCCCAGTTGCTCATGAAGATCGCGGGCGCGGAACACCTCCTTCGGGTGCTCGTTGAACGCGGCCGGGGCCGGACATACCCGAGTGCGTGCATTCGGCAAGCAGGGCTTCGCCCTCAGGCATGTCGCGGCGAGTCGTCTCCGCTGTCGTCCATGCGCAGCCGACGGGCCAGCACGTCACGGGCGACGTCCAGGAGCGGTCGGTCGTGGCTGAAGGCGTGACCGCGCATCCGGATCAGGGCGTGGTCGCAGTCGGCGCCCAATTGGTCCGCGAGCATGCCGGTGGCTTGGTGGACCTCGGCGAAGTGGAGGCCGGGATCGTCAAGGAGCGAGGTGGGAGACAGGTCGGCGTGGGCAGCAGTGGCGATGGTGATCTGGGCGACGGTGTCGGCCAAGCGGAACGCATCGGTGAGTTGGTCGGCGGACATCGGTCCGGGACGGGTGCGATGGCCGGTGAGGGCGCCGAGCGCAATTACCCCGATGCGCAGCGGGAAGGAGAACACCGCGCGTACGTCCAGCGCCTCGATGGCTCCGGGCAGGCCGGGCCAGCGGGCGGGGGCGAACGCGGAGACATCGGCCACGTCGGGCAGCAGCAACAGGGCCCCACAGCCGACGGCGTCCAAGCTCGGGCCCTGCCCCTGGACCCGTTGCAGATCCTCCAGCGCGACCGTGCGCTCGCCGAAGGACTGCACCAGCTCGGCAGCGCCGCCTCCTGGGGCAAGGAGCAGACCAAGGCCGTCCAGGTCCAGCATGCTCGCGCAGGCCGCAAGCGGCAGCGGGGCCAGGCCCGGTCCCGTGTGTGAGCTGAGGGCGCGTAGGTAGTCTGCCATCACCGGATGGGTCACCGAAGCCACTCCCTTGCGGGCGGTGGAGAGGTCGGGCGGCGGTCGGCCCACCAGTCAGCACCGATGGGCAAGTGCCTCACGGATCGCGCCGCTTGAAAAGCGATGAATCGGCTGTGCCCCCCAGCACCTGGCGAGCGATCTCGGTGAGCCGCGTCTGGTGATCGCGTGCGTAGCGGCGCATGAGGTTGAACGCCTCCTCGACGCTGGTGTCGCGCTGGTTTGCCAGACAGCCCTTGGCCTGCTCGATGATGATGCGGCTGTCCAGGGCGGCCTGCAGTTGTGCGGTCACTGTCATCTGTTCGCTCACCGCCCGCTGTTGCAGCACGCCGATGGTGGCGGTGTCGGCCAGCGCCTGCCCCAGCCGTACCTGTGAGTCATCCAATGGCCCGGCCTGGTCCCGGAACAGGGCCAGGGACCCGATCACTTGGGTGTGCAACCGGAGCGGGGCCGCTACGACCGAAGTGAAGCCCGCCGCCACGGCGCGCGGTGCGAACCGCGGCCATCGCATCCGGGCTGCCTGGGTCGCCAGCACTACGTCGGGGATGTGCTTCTTCGTCCGGAAACAGTCCCGACAGGGGCCCTCGTCCCACTCGATGCTGGCCAGTTCGAGTTGGCGGGTGCGCTCGTTCGAGGCCGCCGCGTCCACCAACTGACCGCCCGGAGTGGCAAGCAGGACCCCGGCTGCGGCCACATCCAACAGGTTCACGCAGTGCTCGGTGAGCGTATGCAGGAATCCGATGATGTCGAAGTCCTGCACCAAGGTGTCGGCGAGGTCGACGAATGCGGCCGCCAACTGTTCCTCACGCGGCAGTTCAGGCATGCCCCATCCACCTCCACAAGTGGCCCGGGGACACCTTCCCACAGGGTGCTGTCTCCTGCCGCCACCCAGTCTCCTCCCCCTTGCGCGCTCTTACCAGAGCAGCTCTGGAGTGCCGTGCCGACGTAGGGACAGTCCAGCTATGGCACGACCGTGTCCCGGCCGGCTGAACGGGGTACTCAGATCTGCCCACAGCCGCCGACGTGTGGTCGGCGCGGCCGTGGACGGGCTCTGCGGAGTCGCTCGCCCTCCAGGTCATGACGTTCAGCCCTTCGCGCGTCTGACGCTCCGGCGCCGCGGACGGAGACGCCCTCGGCCCCCGTCCCTGTGGTCGCGGCGGTCGTGGGCGATGGGTGGGACCGTGGTGACCGGTTTTGGCTGCGTAGGGCCGAGGAGGCCCCGGCGGCCGGAGTGGTGACCGCTGTAGTGGTGCTGCGCGATCCGCTCAGCGTGCTGGTCGTTGACACGACGGACCAAGAACGCTCCCAGGGAGATCATCGCGAGGACGACAGCGATGGTGAGGCCGGTGTCCATGGCCCCGTCACCTCCCGCAGAGCACGTCGGCGCGTGCAGCCATGGGGCCGCCCTCCGCCTCCCATGCCTCTGGGGCTGAGGGGTGACGGTCCAGCTCATCGGCGATGAGAGCGCTGCCCGTACGGACCATGCGGGGGTCGCAGGCAGCGGCCATCAGCCGTGCGGCGGCTGCCGTATCGGTCTCCGGGGGGATGATCAGCAGGTCCCAGCGCCCGACGCGGTAGGAGAGCAGCAGGAGTTGGTGTGGGTCCTGCTCGGCGCGGAACCAGCCGACGTTGATCACACGGCCGTTGACGGGAATCTTGCGCGGTACGGCGGGCCAGTATGTCGGGTTGACCGTGACGCGCGTGATGCGGCCCCACATAGAGTCCAACAGGCCCGTCAGAGCGGGCAGTTCGCGAGCAAGGTTCCTTGAGCGCGGCCACCAGGCGCCGTCGAGCAGGCCGGTGGGCGGCCCCGGGGGCCTGACGGACACCCGCGACGGAGGGTTCTCGGAAGGGCCGACGGCCGGTGTGACGGACAGAGGTCGTGGGGTGAACGTGGTCATGGTGACGACCTGTCTCCGGGTCTGTTGTGCCCGGCCCGGTGTTATCGCACCGAGAGAGATACCGGCATGGAAGCCGGTCAGAAAATGCTCTCGGTACCGCCAACGTACTCCTGCGACCGTCCCAGCCGCGACACTCGGCCGCGCACCGTACCCGAAAGAAGTCGGCGTCATCTGCGCCTCGGTCGCTGAGTTGCGCTTGGCCGGCGTGGCGCGGCCGCCATCCGGCCATTTTCTGCCCGGCTCAAGGCGCTTGACTCGCGAGATTGCCACGCGCTGCCGTCCCGAACATCTGTGCTTTCTGGTGCCTGCCATGATTCCCCAGCCATTCGCGTCCCGTTGATGCATGGCGCGTTAGCTGCGTTCGGTCTTCCTGGCGTACGGCCGGTCATGGTTAGGCTGCCGTCAACGGGTCGGGACCCCGCCGCAAGCACTGCTGTGCACTGTGACGAGAGGACCTTGTGCATGCCCGAGCCCCGGGGCGTCGCCGGCCTTCTGCGGTCGGCCGCCGATCTGTTGACCAGCCCTGCCAGGCTCGACGACTACCTCGGCCTGGTCGATCCGCTGCTCTGCGCCCGCCGACCGGCGGGCCGTGTGACGGCCGTGCGGCCGGAAACCGCGGACGCCACGACGCCGGCCATCAGACCGGGCCGCGGCTGGGCCGGGCATCGGGCTGGGCAGTACCTGCCGGTCGGAGTGGAGATCGACGGCGCGTGGCTCTGGCGCACCTACTCCCTCACCTGCCCTCCCGGAGGGAACCGCGGTCTCCTGACGATCACCGTCAAGGCCACGCCGGGTGGCCGGGTGTCCCCGCTCCTGGCCCATGGAACGGCGTCGGGCGCGTTACTGCGACTCGGCCCGGCGCAGGGGAACTTCACTCTCCCGGACCCGCTGCCGCCCGGACTGCTGATGATCACCGTCGGCAGCGTCGCCACTCCGGTCACGGCGCTGATCCGATGCCTCACGCGTTCCCCTGTGAGGGGTTCACAGCCGGATGTGGTGCTTGTGCACAGCGCACCAAGCTCCCGAGACGCGATCTTCCATGACGACCTGCGCTGCATGGACCGGCAGTTACCGCGGCTCCGCCTTCATGAGCACCACACCCGGCTGGGCAATGCGGGCAGTGGGAGCCTGACCCCTGAGCGCCTCACGCTCCTATGCCTGGACTGGCGTGAAAGCGAAACCTGGGCCTGTGGCCCCGCCGGGCTGCTCGACATGGTCGAGGAGCACTGGGCGGCGCGGGGCCTCGGAGACCGGCTCCACGTGGAACGATTCCAGCTCGCACCGGTCATGCCGCCAAGCCCCGATGGCCAGGTCGGCAGCCGGGTCGTGTTCACCCGCACCGGCGCCGAGGCCACCGGGGACGCCGCCACCCCGCTCCTCGCCGTCGCGGAAGCGGCGGGGGTACCGATGCCGTACGGCTGTCGACGCGGCATCTGCTTCGGCTGCCTCACACCACTGTCGTACGGCCGCGTGCGCGACCTGCGAACCGGCGAACTCCACGACAGGGCCGGACAGTTGATTCAAACCTGCGTCTCGGCCGCGGCCGGACCGCTGTCCCTCGACGCCTAGGCACGTAAGGGGCCTCCATGACCGCCACCGCCATCGCGCCGACCGCGACCATCCTCAGCAAAGAACTCAGTGCGGCCTTCGGCGAGGAACTCGACCGGATCCGCGCCGAAATCCTCGCCGCGCGAGGCGCTGAGGACGCGCGCTACGTCCACGCCGTGATCGCCACCCAGCGCGGCCTCGAGGCGGGAGGCCGCCTCGCCCTGGCCGTCTCGCTTCTGCCGCCCGCCTGGTGTGCGGGCACCGCCATGCTCTCCCTCGCCAAGATCCTGGAGAACATGGAGCTGGGTCACAACATCCTGCACGGCCAGTGGGACTGGATGGGCGACCCGGCGATCCACTCGACGACCTGGGAGTGGGACTTCCTCACACCGGCCGAGGCGTGGAAGCACACCCATAATCACCTGCACCACACCTGGACCAATGTCGTCGACCGTGACCGCGACCTCGGGTACATCGTCTTCCGGATGAGCGGCGAACAGGGCTGGCGCCCACGCCATCTCGCCCAGCCGCTCTACAACTTCCTGCTCGCGCCCCTCTTCGAATGGGGTATCGCGCTCTACGACCTGGAGCCCGACGCCGTCGCCGCCGGTCGCAAGCCGTTACGCGCGTTCGTTGCCGACCTGAGCGGGTTCCTCGCCAAGGCGGCTCGCCAACTGGGCAAGGACTACGTGCTGTTCCCTCTCCTCGCCGGTCCTTCCGCGCTGCCCTGCTTGCTCGGCAACCTCACCGCCAACACCGTGCGCAACCTCTGGTCGCACACCATCATCTTCTGCGGTCACTTCCCAGGGGACGTCCAGACCTTCACCGAGGAACGGGTGGCGGGCGAGTCACGCGGCGAGTGGTATCTGCGGCAGATCCAGGGGTCGGCCGACATCGAGGGAAGTCCGCTCTTCCACATCCTCAGCGGCAACCTCGGCCACCAGATCGAGCACCACGCCTTCCCCGACCTGCCCAGCAACCGCTACGCACAGATCGCGCCACAGGTGCGTGCGCTTTGCGAGAAGTACAACATCCCCTACGTCACCGGCCCGCTGTGGCGGCAGTACGCCTCCACCTGGGGGCGCATCCTGCGCTTCGCGGTCCCGGTCCGTTGAGCCGGACCGGCGGGTGATGGCACGTCGTGCTCGGGGCCGAAGCGTCGCTTCGGCCCCTTCCGCCATGTCTGCCCGGCGACTACGGCTGAACCGGCGCCCGCGACCGCTGCTTCGCCTGCTGTCGGGCATGTGTGATGGGGCGGTGAGCGGATCGTTGACCGTACGGGGGCACATGGAGACGAGCCGGGCTCGCGCGGCGGTGGCGCGGAGGCCTACGCGTGACGTGGTGGGGCTCCGGAGCCGGGGTGCAGGAGGCACCCTTCGGGGAGCGCGCTGACTGCTCGACGCTGCTGGGGGCCGGGGTGGCGCGGCGGGCGCTAGTCCCCCCGACATTGCCCTCGGACAGGCGTCGAGCGGCCGCCTATGCCGAGCGGCAGGTATTGACACCGGAAACTATCTATAACCTCTGGGCAGGACTACGCTGTTGAAGGAAGCCCTGGCCCCCGGCAGCAACCAATCTCCCCCTATTCCACCAAGCTCGTGACTCCGATCGAGCGGGGAGACCCTTCGCGCCGGGAAGGCCCGCCGTGATCCTCTTGTGCGCCCTCCTCGCCCTTCCCCTGTTCGGTCTGGGCTTTGTGAACTCCCTGTGGTGGCTTGCCGGAGTTTTATTGATCTTCGGATACGTCCACTACGGCAGGCGCGGATCGGGGCGCAGGTATCACGGTGAGGACTCCGGATACGGGGAGTACCGGGACTCACGCGATCGTGAGGACCGCTGGGCCCCCCGCTACCGGCGCCAGCGCCGCGGCCGCTGGACGCGCCAGGACCGCCGCGACGGCATACGCCATCGCTGGCGGGAGTCATGAATCAGACGGTCAGAGCCAGCGAAGAGCGACGGGCCTTGAAGGCCGGGGTGGCCTGGGGAGATACAGCCCTCGCGCAGACCATCATCATGCCTCGCGCGGAGAACGAGACTCCGCACCGGGCGTTGACCGACCACGTGGTGAGCGATCAGGCACGAGGCACGACGATGGCGTCCGGCGCGGGCGGCGAGAGGCAGTTCGCCCGCCACTGACCACCTGCGTGACGAGGGGCGCACCATGCAACAGGCGACCACGGCCCATGAAGCCCGGCACGCGCCGAGCGCGGAACTTGCGGCGGAGATTCGTGCCCTGGTGGCCGAAGTGGCCGAACTGCGCATCCAGAACGAACAGTTGCGCAGTGCGCTGACCAGTCGCGCAGTGATCGACCAGGCGCGCGGCATGCTGATGGCCCTGGCACCGTGCTCCAGTGAGGGGGCCTGGGGCCTGCTGGTGGACGTATCCCAGCACTGCAATGTCAAACTCCGGGTCGTGGCGGCCGCCCTGCTCGCCACGGCCGAGGGCGAGGTGCTCCCGGACCACATGCGACGCGAGCTGCGCGGCGCGCTGCGGCGCCTGCACGCGGTCGGCTCGCCGTGACCGGCAGCAGCGCCCTGCGAGGGGGACGGTAACGAGGCCCATGGGCGGCACCGGGAGCTGTGGACTCAACCCGCCGGCGCCTTCGTCCCGGCCGACCGTCGGACGCTCTCGTCGGGTAGCCCGCACGATGCGCCTTAAACACAGACCAGGCCTCATCTGTTCTGCCTGATCATCTGGGGCGGGACAGACGGGTTGGGCGATAGCGGCAAGCACACGCCTGGCGTTTTTCATGCGCTGCCAACGATCTTTGACCGTACCGGTCACGGCCGACGAAGACACCGCCCTAGACCGGCCCTCACCCGGTTCGTCCTGGTGCGTAAGGAGTGTGGTGTAGGCGTGACTCTGCCCCGAGATAGCGCAGGTGGTCCCCGTGCCGAAACCGGGCGGTAGAGACGGTTCGACTCCGTCCACCCCACGTAAGCCAACTCCCCCATACCCTCGCTGGAGGTGATCCACCATTCCCCGCCCCCCCTTGCTCGGTACCCGGCTGCCCTGAACTCGCCACGGGGGGGCGCTGCCCCGAGACACGCGAGGGAAGCCGAGCAACAACGAGGCACGAGCACGGCCAAGGGATACGGCGTCCGATGGGAACGCATCCGTAAGCGCTACCTCTACGCGCATCCGTGATGGGTGCACTGCTCGCGCACTGTGACGGTCATCGACCGCTTCCCCCGGGTCACGGCGTGCCTTGGTGGCTCGGGATGCCAGTGATCCGGACGCGTGGTCTCGCGTCCGCTGTGTTCGACGTGCCATAACGGCGAGACCGCGAAGCACCAGCCCGGCGGATGGGCAGCCGAACGCGCCAAGCCTCGCTTGCCCGGAGGCCCACCCAGGGGTGCCCCCCTTCCCTCGTCTGGTCAGATCCCGGTTGGCCTCCCTCGCGGCATCGAGATCGGATCGGGCCTCCTCCAATGCGGACTCTGAACAGCAGAAAGGGCGCTGGAGTTGACCTCAGCCGCGTTGGTTCGGAGCTGGGCGCTATCAGATGCGGAAGTTCAGCCGGTGAGGCCGGTTACCTGATGCGCTTGTCCATCCGGCTGCCCCCCGCTCACAAGGGGCGTATCCCGGATGGCTAGTGCACGTTGTTGTTCCTAGCCTCAGGTCATGATCTTTCGTCGTGTGTGGTTATCAGCTGCGGTGCTCGCGCTGGCCGTGTCGTCTCTGACGTCCCTCGCGGCTTCGGCCGCGCCACGCCCCTCCGGCACGGCTTGGTCCGTGCAACGTGACGCCGACGCTCTGCGGGATACCGGGGTCACCGGAGTAGCGGTCCGCCTGGAGACCCCGCGCGGGACAACCACGGCCCGCTCCGGGGTGGGAGACCTGGTCACTCATCGCCCGGTCGCGAACGAGGGCTACTTGCGCCTGGGCAGCACCACCAAAACGTTCGTCGCCACCGTCGTGCTGCAACTGGTGGGAGAGAAGCGGATCTCCCTTGACCAGACGGTGGAGAAACTGCTGCCCGGGGTCGTGTCCGGAACCGGAAACGACGGCCGGACCATCACCGTCCGCGACCTGCTGCAGCACACCAGCGGCCTGTCCGACTACGTCCACGACGTCTTCCCCGACCCCAGCGCCCAGGCCTACTTCGCCAACCGGTGGCGTTCCTACCAGCCCGAAGAGCTGGTCGCGCTGGCCATGCGCCACAAGCCGGACTTCCCAGCCGGCACCCGCTGGGCGTACTCCAACACGAACTACGTACTCGTCGGAATGATCATCGAGAAGATCACCGGCCGAACCTGGGAACAGCAGGTCCACGATCGCATCCTGCGCCCCCTCGGCCTGCGGCACACCGACACCCCGGGCACAAAACCCTTCCTCCCGCGTCCACACACGGCCAACTACCAGCAGTTCGCCATGGATGGCCCGATGGTCGACACCACAATCCCCTACCGCCCCTTCGACAGCGGGGCCGACGGCTCGATGACCGGCACGGCCCGTGACCTCAACCGCTTCTTCACCGCCCTGGTCGACGGGCGGCTGCTGAAGCCAGCCGAGCTCGCTGCCATGCGGACCACAGTCCCGGTGCCGCAGGGCAGCGGCCACCCGGCAGGCACCCGGGACGGCCTGGGCTTGTTCTTCACCCCACTGTCCTGCGGCGGCGGGTACCTCGGGCACGGAGGAAGCGGCTTCGGGTATGTCATCCGCGCAGCCACAACCACGGACGGCCGACGCGCGATCAGTGTCTCCGCGCACAGCCGCTCCGCGGACCCACAGATCGCAGCCCGTCAGGAGGACGCACTGCGCAACCTCATCGACCACGCTCTGTGCCGCACCACCTGACCATGCACTCGGCGCCTCGGTCAGAGCGTTCGTGCCCACCGCGTGACTGCAGCGCACTCTTCGGGAGCTCCGACCACAGCGCCTCGTGTAGGCGGAGGCCACTGATGATGGCTATGACGACGGCCCCTGACGCTGAGGCGGCAGGGGCCAGGCCGGGTCACGTGGCCGGGTCACGCGAGGTCAGGGGTGTAGACGCAGCCGGAGCAGCCCTCGTTGGGCTGGACGGCCTACCGCTGGACGGCCTTTCGCTGGACGACGGAGAAGTAGACCTCCGCTTGGTCCAGTCAAGAGGCGTGGACGGGAGTGTGGGCCATCACGGCGTTCGGGAATGCCCTGGTCAGCCGGGCTGCGGCCTTCTGCCCGCGGTGCGAGGCCGTTGTTCACGATCCAAAACACGCGTTTCGGGCTGGCATAGGGCCCACAGGTCATGACCAACACCTCCGCCTGATGCACGTTGTAGGCGGCGAAGTAGGCCGGGGCCCCGCCGCATCGGTCGGTGTGATGGACCCGCATCGCTCTGGCCTGGCCGGGGGTGAGAGTGGGGTGGCAGCGGCAGCGGGCCTGGACGGAGGTCTTCTCGTCCGCGCTGATGACGTACTCGTCGTCGCCCAGTGCGATGCCCTCGAAGGTGCGGGCATACAGGTCAAGGACGCGCTGGGCCTTGGGGCGGAAGTCCGGGTCGGTGATGAAGATCCAGGACTGGTGCTGCCACGGCTTGAGGGTGTCCTGGGGCAGCCAGCGGCGCACGGTGGAGGCTGAGAGGAAGAGCGCGATGTTCAGGGCGACCGCCTCCCGGGCCAGTTCCGGGCACGACCAGCGCGCCAGCGGCATTCCGCTCTCGGCGGGGAGTCGGCAGGCCAGTGCTTTGGTCTCGGCGGCCTGCACCGGGGTGAACGAGGCCGGGCGGCCGTAGGGTTCGCGTTCTCGGAGTCCGGTCGTCCCGCCTGGGCGAACCGGCCCCGCCATCGGCGCACGGTGTCGATGTGCAGTCCGGTCTCCCGCGCGATACGCGCATTGGAGCGTCCGCGCGCGGCTTGCAGGACGGCCTGGGGGCGCATCCGTAGCTGGTGTTCGATCCGGTGGCCGTAGGCCATCTTCTTCAACTGCGCACGCTCGGCGGCGCTTGGGGGTATGGGTCAGGCCGGGGCAACAGGCATGGCGGACCGATCTTCAAGTGGATCACGAGCAGGCCTGGCCTGCCCCGCCCGTCGCCCGGCGGACCCACCACGTCCCTGCGGGCACCGGTCAGGCAGGATGAACCGCCATGCCCGTTGCCGCGGTCTCCACCCGCAGGTTCGAAGCAGCGGTGTCATGAATGAGGGCCGGGGCCACTGCGGGCGAGACGACAGGAGACATGATGAAGCGCATCGGGATCATCGGCGTGGGCGAAATCGCCCGCGCGATCGTGGACGGCCTGTGTGACGGCATCGAGGAGCCGCCCGAGATCTACCTCTCGCCACGAGGCGCCCGTACCGCCGCCGATCTGTCCCAGCAGTATCCGAACGTGCGGGTGTGCAACGACAACCAGGATGTGGTTAACCGCTGCGCGTTGGTGATCCTCGCCGTCCGCCCCCAGGACCGTGACGAGGCCCTCGCCGGGCTCCAGGTCGGCGGCGACCAGGTCGTGATCAGCGTCATGACCGGCGTCGCCATCAGCGAACTGCGCCAAACTCTCGGCACCGACGCCCCCGTAGTGCGCGCCATCCCGCTGCCCGCCGCGCGCGAGCGCCAGTCCGTCACCGTGACCTGCCCCACCCACCCGGCCGTGGACGACCTCTTCGGCCGCCTCGGCGGGACACTCCCCGTCGCGGACGAAGCGACCCTCAACGCCTACCAAACCCTGACGGCCACGCTGACCACCCACTACTGGTACCTGGCCACACTCACCGCCTGGGCCGCCCGCCACGGCATTCCCACCGAGGACGCGGACCGCTACATCCGCGGCCTCTTCCAGGGCGCCGGACGCGCCCTGAGCGACAAGACCCGCTCCCTGCACCAGCTCGCAGCCGACCACGAGACACCGAAAGGAGCCAACGAACGCATCCGCACCACGTGGTTCGACACCACCAACTCCGACGCCCTGCAGAAGACACTCGACGCACTCCTCTCCGACCTCAAGTAGTCAAGTGAGCGGACAAGGGGGGCAATTGGCGATGCGTAGCGACCGCCACACGCGGCTTCCCTGGATGACCCACTCCGGTAGGAAACTGGTGACGATCCCGACGTCGTGCGATCCGGCCGTCAAGGCGTATAGGTAACGCCAGTTGCCCCGGCCGATGTTCGACCAGTACTCGTCGATGCCGTTGAGCGTCCCCATGTGAAGGGAGCCCACGGGCTGAGTGTTGAGCGCCCCCTGGATCGCGACCACGCTGTTGTCCCGTGCCAGGACGCGCACGCCGGTCCCCCGGTCGGCGCCGACCTGCATGTTCCATGTGGCGACCCGGTGCGTATCCGGGTTCGCCGCGGGCGCCGTGCCGCCACCCGTCACCAGGAAGGTGCTCAGCATGAGCGCGGTCGCCAGTACGGCACCCAGGCGGTTGGCGGCGACCTCGACGGCCTGCGAGCCTGTCCTCCCGGACATCGCACGGTCCAGGAACAGGAAGCCATCCCTGGGTGGCAGGATCGGTGGGACCGGCGAACCCGGCCGCCACCTTGGGGTGCGTGCCTGCCTCGGAGATCACGACTCCGCCGTAGGAATGCCCCACCTGGACGGCCGACCGTCCAGCGCGTCGATTGCCTGCCGCAACGCGGTGACGTCCCCGGACAGGGACAGCGCCGGATTCTGCACGATGCCGACCTTGTACCCGTCCCGCGTGCGGCCACGCGAGGAAAGCCAGGCGGGGGCGAGCGCGGCCGATTCCGTCAAGTGACGTAGCTCGGCGCCGACATCGATCGCTGGAGCCTCACCGCCTGACGGTCCCTCGGGGTCCTACCGGCCTCCCACCAGTAGGACCCCGCTCCCAGGGTGGAGAAGTCACCGGGCGCGTCAGCTCCGAAGGGTCACCAGGGTGATGCCGGCCGCTACGGCGCCGAGCGCCACGGCGGCGAGGCCGTGCACGAGCCGGTGTGCGCGCAGTACGGGAAGGAGCCGATCGGCCGCGAGCCTGCCGGGTCCTGTCAGTGCCAGGCTCGCGGCGGCGACGAGGAGCAGCAGGTCGAACTCGATGCCGGTGGGGTTGAAGAATCCGCCGTCCCACTTCACGACAACCACGTTGAGCATGATGCCCACGATGCCCGCCCCTGCGAGCGGCGTGAGCAGACCGGCCACGAGGCCCAGGCCGCACAGGGTCTCGGTGAGCCCGGCGACCACCGCCATCGTCCGAGCGGCCGAGTAGCCGCTGCTCGCGAAGAAGTCCGCGGTGCCGTCGAGGCCGCCCCCGCCGAACCAGCCGAAGAGCTTCTGGGTTCCATGGGCGGCCATGGTCAGGCCGACCGCCCAGCGCAGCAGCAGGAGCCCGGCGTCACTGCCTGACCGGGAGGGCGCGGGGAGGGAGGTGGCTTCGTTCCGGGATGTGGTGCGCGTGCTGGTGGAAATGGACATGCGTCTCTCCTGTGAGTGAAGGCCGTACGTTCGGCTGCAGCCGAAGGCATGGCGAAGTCGCGCCGACCGGCCTTGTCCGGCCCTGTCGGCTTGTTTGCGGGTGGAGAGACCCGTCTACGTTCTGATGATCTGGATTCCGTACAGGTCGACCGACGTCGTGTCCGAGTACGGCGTACCGGAAAGGGCCAGGAGGGTACACGGGGGAACCGGCGGTGTGGCCGTCGGTTTGGGGACGGGCGACCCCGGCTGTTCGGGGCGCGGCACCATCGCGCCGTGCGGATCCGTCGGCTGACCGTCGTGGCAGCCCCGGTCGTCATCGGGGGAGTCCGCCGAGGGCGCGACGTAGGAGACGGTCGCGGTGCGGGCGGTCGACTCTCCAGGGGATGCCGAAGCCGTCGACCCCTGGATGCCGAAGAGGGGCACGAGAAAGAGGAAGACGAGAGTGAGCAGCGTCGTACGGGCCGTGCCGCCCTGGGGCCGCATCAGCCGCGTCGTCGCGCTCCGGCCGTTGCGATGACGGCGCGGGCCTCTCTGGCTCATGCCGGGCACCCTACCCGTCTTGAACTTTCAAGTAAATCTCCCCACTGCTGTCCCGGCGGCCGACGTGGAAGTGCCGGGCGACGTGAGCGGTCCGCCCTCTCGCTGAGACCTGGCTATGCAGGGGGCCTGTCGTGGGAGGTGGGTGGTGGGTGCGCACGACGTCGAATTCGTTGCCCTCGGGGTCGGCCATGACCGTCCATCTGTGGGCGGGGCCCTGGCCCCCGTCCACTGTGGCGGCACCGAGGCCGAGCAGTCTGTACAGCACGAAGGACCTGACCTCGACCTTCGAGCGGAAGCACACCACACGGGAGTCGGAGCACGCCGACGGTGAGGAGTGGCTGGCGGTGGGCCGCCTCATGCACAGGGACGGCTGCTGCACGCCCATCGCCCGAGAAGACCGCCGCAGGCACCCCGTGCGTTCCAGGGAGGCGTTCCAGGGAGGCGTTCCAGGCACCACACGTTTCTCCAGCTCAAGCGCGACTTTCACGTTCCGGCGTCCCGCATCTCCGGGTTCTTCTGGCGGTCGGGGCAGGTCCTGACGCAGGCTCCCCCGGCGGGGTCGTTCGGGCGCTCGGCGCGCCCACCCACCCGGGGGGGCGGCGCAGGCCCGTGAAGCACGTCCCGCGCCTCCTGTTGTCCGACGTCCCGTATGACGTCATGAGTGGGAAGGACGTGCTGACCGGCATGCCCACAGTGCGCACACCAGGCAAGAGACCGGGAAAGACCCGCAAGAGACCCGGGGCGCGTCACTCCGCGCACCGCCACCTCCTCACCTTCGTCGTCGCCCTCGCGCTCCTGTGCGTCGCGGCCACCGAGTCCGCCGCCGCCCGGGGCCCCGCCGCCGCACCGGCCCGTCCGTGCGCCCTGCACGCGTCCGGCGGGGGCGGGGACCAAGAGGGAGCCGTGGCCCTGAGCATCGGCTGTGCGAACGAGGCGCGCGGTGAACTCCGCGGGCTGGCGAAGAGCGGCGACGACCTGATGGTCGTGCTCGACTTCAAGGGCGACAAACGCGTCCACGACCACATCGAGGTCGTGGTCGACGAGACGCGTGCCGACCGCAGCGCCGGCATGACGCTGGGCGAGTCGTTCACCAAGAGGGCCCGGGACAACAGCGTCGGCATCTACCCGCCCACCGAGGGCGGAGCCGATTTCGACGGGGAGCTGTTCGTCGTCGACAACACGCTCGTGCTGGTGTCCCCGGCGGGCGGCGTCAGTACCGAGGCGAACGTGTGGCAGAAGCTCGCCGCCGGGATCGTGTCCCTGGCCGTCCTCATCGTGTCGACGGCGGCATGCCTGGCCGCCTTCAACGTGGGGGCGCCCGCGGCCGCTCCGGTGTGCGGCGCCGTCGGCGGTGCCCTCAGCGGCTTGGTGAGCGAGCTGATGAACGCCTACTTCGACGGCAGATCGCTCCAGGACGGTGATGTCTGGGCGGAGGCCGTGGCCATGGGAATCCTGGGCGCGGTCTCAGGCGGCCTCGGCGGAGCGGTGGTGAAGTGGGCCGCGGAGGGCGCCGGCTCCCTGGTCACGGAGGTCCAGACCAGTCTGCGCAACCTGGCGACCAGGCTCACGAACTGGGGCAACGTCCTGACGTTCATGGCCGGACGGCTCGAGGGCTGGGGCCCCCGGCTCTCCGAAGCACTGGCCCGGCTCCAGGAGGGCATACGGGACACGCCCAAGAAGGTGATGGTCGTCGGCGACTCGATGACCCAGGGCGCCGAAGGCGACTGGACCTGGCGCTACCGGCTGTGGCAGTGGTTCAGGAGCCAGCACATCGACGTCGACTTCGTCGGCCCGTACAAGGGGACCAAGAACCCCGTCGCACCGGCGGCCCCGGCCAGACCGCCGCTCCAGGGAGAGGACCAGGAATCGTCCCTCGACGACCCGCCCGTCTCGGGCGCGTACGCCGCCGGAGTCTCCCCCGACTTCGACCGCGACCACTTCGCGGTCTGGGGGCGCCAGGTGGCCCAGGACAAGAAGCTGATCGGCAGGATGGTCGCTCAGTACCAACCCGATCTGGTGCTCGTCGGGCTCGGGTTCAACGACATGGGCTGGTTCGTCAGCGGTGCGGACGGCACGCTCAACAGCATGAAGGACCTGATCGAGAACGCGCGTGACGCCAAACCCGGCGTCCGGTTCGCCGTGGCCAACGTCCCCCAGCGCTCCTTCATCGGCGGGCGCGAAGACCTGCCGGTCACGACCGCCGACTACAACGACAAGCTCGGCAAGGCGGTCTCGTCCTGGAGCACCCGCGCATCCCGGGTTGAGCTGGTGGACTGGGCCGGCGCGTACGACTGCGGCGCCGCCAGGTGCCCGGCTGGCTATGACGGCCTGCACCCCAACGCCCGCGGGGAGTTCCAGATCGCGCGGGCCTTCGCCCTCACCCTCCACCAGCGGTTCGGCATCGGTACGCACGTGCCTGACCTTCCGGCCTCGGTCCCCGCACGACCGGCGCCCGCGGTGCCCGGACCTGTCGCCGAGTCCGTGCCCACCGGAATCAAGGTGACCTGGCGCCCGGTCTTCGGTGCTCGCGGCTACACCGTCCGCAGTCGTCTCGTCGGCTCGGGCACCTGGCAGGAGATCCCCGTGTCGACGAACCGTTTCGACACGACCTGGACCGCAGACGGCCTGAACTGGGAGTACCAGGTCCGCACCGACAACGCCGACGACGGCCGCTCGGAGTGGTCGGCGACCGTCAGTGCGGTCGCGCACCCCAAGACCGCGGCCCCGCCCGAGAAGATCGTCACCCGCGCCACTGCCACGGGCGTCGACGTGTCCTGGCAACCCGCCAAGGGCCCCTACTCGGAGCACGTCGACCGGTACGAGGTCATCACCTGGGACAGGGACAGCCCCGGCGCCTTCCTCGAGAGCAAGGCGGTCAGAGGCACCTCCCTGCACGTCGGCGGCCTCAAACCCGGCCACCGCTATCTCGTCGCCGTGGTCACCTGGAACGACGTGGGCGGTGGTTTGCCCGGCGGCGCCAGGCCGGTCAACATCGGTGCCGGTATGCCTCCGGCCCCCACCGACCTGACGATCAAATCCGTCGACCCCGTATCCGTGCATCTGAACTGGAGGGGGTCGAAGGAGGCGGCCGGCTACCGCGTGTGGGTGCGCAACAACTACACGGGCGGCGGCTTCTCGGCCGACGAGTACATCTCGGAGACCACCGACCGGGGCATCACCTTCTTGTTCCCCGGCAACTGGAACTTCGACTTCTGTGTCACCGCCGTCAACGGCTCACTGGAATCGGGCAGGTCGAACTGCGTGGCCCTCCAGAAGCCGCCGCCGACGGACCCGATCGAGCCCCCGTCGACCGGCAAGCCGAAGGAAGCCGTGGGGCTGAACCCGGGCCTCGAGAAGCTCATGCGCCTGCGTGCCCAGTCGGACCCGAACGCCACGGCGGCCCTGCCGACGGGCTGAGCCACCGGAACCGAACGGAAAGCACACGGCACCGCGCGCTACTCGAAGCGCGCGGTGCCACCCGCTCCCGCCGGACGATCTCCGCCTCACCCTCGGAGAAGTCGATGGCGGTGGTCGGCTCCGTACCGCAGTCCCCGGAGTCATCACCGCGTCCACGACGTGGTCGAGGCGTTCCCTGGTGCCCCAGCCCTGGGTGAGCGGCCCCTACGGCCGTGTGACAGCTGCCGTCAGCCGATGCTCGTAGAGTCCCCCGTTACCGTTTTCGCGGCTCCGCAACTGGGCCTCCGGCCTTCGGGCCCGGGGGCATCGACGGACCGCTGATGAGGAGTTTGAGTACCGGCATGACAGCAGCACCGACTGCTCAGCTTCACGCAACACCACGAGCTCAGTTAGCGAGTGCGCCGTGCCAGTCCACGCACAGGACTGTCGCGTCGTCCTTCGGCGCCTGCCCACCGTAGGCATCGCCGACCGCGCCGACCAAGGAACGCACGACCTCGCGCGGGTGATCGTCGGCGGTGTCCCGCAGGATTTCCGCCAGATCGACTGCCTGGGCGTCGCGTTCCTGCATGCCGTCGGTGTGCAGCAGCAGGCGGTCGCCGGGGAGCAGGTCGAGGTCCTGTACGTGGTAGGGCCCCTGCTCGGGCCAGCCGAAAGGCAGGTTCACCCGCAGGCGCAGCTCCTCGACCTTGCCGTCGCGCAGCCGAAGCGGCCAGGGGTGGCCGGCGTTGATGAGCTGGGCACCGCCTCCGTCCAGGGCGATGCGCAGCAGCTGGCCCGTGGCGAAGGTGCGGTTGCCGTGGTCGAAGACGGCTTGGTGGGTCTGGCGGGCCTGCTCGACAAGGTCCTCCCCCGCACGGCGGGCACCCCGCGAAGCGTTGACGAGGAGGGTAGCCATGAGGGAAGCGCTGACGTCGTGGCCCATGGCGTCGGTGATGGACAGGTGCAGGGTGTCGTTGTCGAGGCTGTAGTCATAGGTGTCCCCGGCAATGGTGGAGGCCGGGACCAGAGCGCCCGCGAGCGTGAACTGGGGCGCCTCACAGCAGGAGGCCGACGGCAGGAGCTGGCGCTGGATCTCCGCCGCGAGGCTGACCGTGGTGGTGCGGTTGCCCCAGTGGTACAGGTCGGTGAAGCGGCGGTCGGTGACGATGATGTACGCGAGTGCGTGCGCGGTCTCCTCGACCTGCTCCAGCATCTCCGGCGTGATCCGGGTGAGGAACAGCTCCAGCACCCCGATGGTGTCACCGCGGTTGGTGACGGGTGCCAGCACCCGCCGCCCTTCCTCACCGGCCGGAGCCTGAACCAGCTTCTGGGTGCGCAGAACCTCGTCGTACACGCTGCTGCCGACCAGAGGGACCTGCTCGGCGCGGTCCTCACGCAGGGTGCCCGCCGTGTCATGGACGCGCAGCAGACGCCGTCCGACGACGTCGACGAACAGGAGCGATACCGACTTGGCCCCGAAACGGTCGCGAAGGTTGCGCGCCACGACATCGAGCGAGTCCACTGGCGCGGCCGCTTCCGCCGCCGCCAGCACCTCGGCCAAACCTATCCGGTCACTGAGCATTACAACCTCCTGATCGAGGTACTCCTTCCCGCCACCACAGCGATATTCACAGGCGTCAGCACCTGTCCCATATCCAGGGATCTGCGTAGTTCTGCTCGGCGGACCCGTGACGGCTGCGTTCGGCGCGGGCCCTCTGTGCAGGTTCTACTGAATAGCTGTCTTTGAACATGAGCGTGATCGTTCTGGTGTATTTCGGGTTTGGGGGTAGGGGCTGTCCTGACACTCAGTGCTCAGGAAGCGGGCGGATCGGTATGGACGGGGCTGCCCGGGATGGGGTTCGGCTGCCGGACGACGAGGTGGTCAAGGTGTCGCAGGCGTACGAGGGCAGCACTGGTGACACCGCTCTGGGGCGAGAGCTGGCCCGCGTCTTCCTGGCACGTTTGCAGTCGGATCGTGGGCTCCCGGTGTCCGAGCGGGCGCTGGGCATGGTCCAACTGGTAGTCAGTGAGCTGCTGACGAACGCCTGCAAGTACGCCCCCGGCCCGTGCTTGCTCGATCTTGAACTGGTGGAGGGCCGGGTCGAGGTGTCGGTCTGGGACAGTGCGCCGGTCCTGCCGGTGGCCAGGGCCACCGATCCGGGCCGGATCGGCCAGCACGGCCTGGAAATCGTGATGGCGGTGTGTCAGAGCTTCTCGGTGCACCGCGAGGTGGTCGGCAAGCGCACCACCGCCGCGGTGATGCTTACCGACGATCCCGGGGGAAGCACCGCGCGGCGCCTGCCTTGAAAGGGGCTGGCGACGCGAGGCACCGTGGCGTGATCGTCAGGATTTTGTGCAGTCCGCTGCGAGGGTCTGCGGGTAGTCGACGCCGCAAGGCTGGAATCCGCTGGTCTCAGGACCAGAAACAGCGAAGTCACAGCTCAGGACGCGTTCGACTACGTAATCGCCGATTTGGTGGGTGGCCCCCTTCGGCATGACGCGCAGCATCCGCCGCCCCGGGCCTGTACCACCTCGTGGGCTTCGACCTGCGCACCCCCGCCGTCCTGCGTCTCTACCTGAGCTGGGACTACGGCACCCTTGGCGTGGACGTTGCGTTGTATGACGATGACACCCGCCAGCTCCGCAACGTGGGGTGGTGGGTCTCAGCCAAGCTCATGGCCATCCTCAACCCCGATGACCGCGAGACCCTTCCCGCACACCGCGTCGACGAGGCTGCGGATCCGCTGTGTGACGCGGTCTATGACCTGACCAGGTGGGCATGAGCAGTTCCTACTCACCCGGACAGACCAACACCAGACCCGGCAGCGGCGATCGAGGTGGGCATCCCCCGGCCGCCACATAGCCCACAGGGGAATGGCCCCCCAGGCCCTACACGCACTCCAGTGCGATGGAGCTACTCAAAGGCCCCGGTATCGCACTGAGGCGTGTGGAGGCCCTGGGGGTCATGCGACCCTCATGCGCCGAGCTCTTTCCTCGTAGCGCCGGCGTACCTCGTCAACGGGCGCGTCTACGGCCGCAGCTCGCCCACACCATCTGATGGCTCGGGCGTCAGGAACCCGCTCGCCCCATTGGCGTGGGCGATGATCTGTGCGGTGATGGGTACGGGCATCTCCTCGGACGTACGTCCCCGGGCGTTCGTCGTGGGTGCGGCGAGAACCGGCGTCCGTCAGCCGTGGGCGTGGGCTCACCAGGTCTTACCGGCCTGCTCCCGGATCGTACGGTTGATCCGGTTGAAGAAGTTGGTCATCGCGATCTCCAGGATGATCGCGCCCAGTTGCTCCTCGGAGAAGTGATCGGCGGCCGAGTCCCAGACTTCGTCGGTCACCCCCGGCGCACCGTCCTGGATCCGGGTGGCGGCCTCCGTCAGCTCCAGTGCCGCCCTCTCCTCCTCCGTGAAGAAGGGTGTCTCGCGCCACGCAACCACGTTGTGCAGCCGCTCATCGGTCTCCCCGACCTTCTTCGCCGCGTCGATCGAGGCGAAGACACACGGGCTGCAACCGTTGATCTGACTGGCCCGCAGGTGGATCAGCGACAGCAGGCGCTGGTCCACGCCACCGGCGTGAATCGCCTTGTAAAGGTGCTGTATCGCAGTGGCAAGATCGGGGTTCATCGCGCTCTTCATACGTGCTTCCATCAGTCCGCTCCTTCATCGGTTACCTGCGCCCTTCCGGGCTCGTCATCACCCATGACGGAGCGGATCCGAGGAAGGTAACAACATGTCCCACACCAGCCCCACGAGTACGAGTACGAGTGCAAGCCCGGTGACCGAGGCGTTCGAATCCCAGCGTGGGCGGCTGCTCGCGGTCGCCTATCGCGTGCTCGGGTCACACGCCGATGCCGAGGACGTGGTTCAGGAGGCATGGCTACGCCTCTCCCGCCAGGACGCGGCGGCCATCGACAACCTCGCCGGATGGCTGACCACGGTGGTCGGCCGGATCAGCCTCGACGTCCTGCGATCGCGTCGGGCCCGCCCCGAGGCGTCCTACGACGACCAGTTGCCCGTGCTCGTCGTCACCCTCGACGACGGTCCGGCTCCCGAGGACGACGCGGTCCTCGCGGACTCCGTGGGGCTCGCGCTCCTGATCGTCCTCGACTCTCTCGGGCCGAGCGAACGGCTGGCGTTCGTGCTGCACGACCTGTTCGCGGTGCCGTTCGACGAGATCGGCAAGATCCTCGGCAAATCCACCGCTGCCGCGAAGATGCTCGCGAGCCGTGCCCGCAGGAAGGTCCAGGCGAGCGAACGGCCCGCAGGCGTCGAGCAGGAGCGACGCCAGGTGGTCCAAGCCTTCCTGGAGGCGGCACGCTGCGGCGACTTCGAGGGATTGCTACGGGTTCTCGACCCCGCGGTGAAACTGACCGTCGACACCCCTGCCGGTGAAGTCGTCGTCCTCGGAGCCACCGAAGTCGCCGCCGGCGCACAACTCGCGGCCGGGGCAGCCGCGCTGGGGCGGGCGGCCATCGTCAACGGGCTGCCGGGGGTCGTCTCCTGGCACGCCAACGGCGCCCCGCTGTCGGTCCTCGCGTTCAACGTCGTCGACGGCCACATCGCCGCCGTCACAGCCGTGGTCGACCCGGCCAAACTCGCGCTCATGGACCTTCCGGCTGCGGCGTGAGAGACGGTACTTCTGGTGGCTGCCAGGGTGTTGGGTTCACGGCTGAGCCGGTGAACTTGGCGGACCGCCTGGTGAGGGCCGCAGGTGACGGTGATGTCGGACTGGTGAAGCGGCTGCTCGAGACAGGCGATTTCGCTGCCGACGCGCGGAGCAGCGATCAGTGCACAGGGTTGGATCAGGCGGTACGTCGAGGGCACGCCGGTGTCGTGAGCGCTCTCGTCGAGGCCGGTGCGGATCCGGAGCAGAAGGTGGGAACGTACCGCGAGACCACACCGCTGTGCCTGGGGGCGGTCCACGGGCACACCTCAGTGGTGAAGTGTCTCCTCGATGCAGGCGTGCACCCCGATGCCAGGAACGCAATGGGCCACCTGCCCTTGGTCCTCGCGGCCACAGCCGGCCAGGAGGGACACATGTCGACCGTGGACCTGTTGCTGGACCGTGGCGCCGACGTCGACGCGGAGATGAGAAACCGCACCGCCCTCGACTGGGCGGCCGGATTCGGACAGGCGAACATGGTGCGGCATCTGCTCGGCCGCGGCGCCACTTCGTCGCCGCGCGAGGCAGAGCGTAGGGGTGTTCCGGGCCGGTGAGGGTCTCGGGTTACGCGCGCAACACGTGCGACAGCGCGTCAACGGTCACACCCACGATCGCCAGGAGCTGCGCCGGGCTCGCCCCGGCCCTGCTCATGACCGCGAGCGACTGGTTCACCGCCGCCACGTGCAGGGCGAAGGCCTCGGCGTTCTGGTCGGTCAGTCGGGCAGCCTTCAATGCGGTGCGCAGGCGCTGGCGCTGGAGGCCGAGGGACTGCCTGGCATGCGCTGCGGCGCTCGGACTCAGCACCGGGATTGCCATGGCCGACTGGGCGATCAGGCATCCGTCAGGCAATTCGGGATCGGCGATGCGTTCGAGGGTGACGTCGAAGAACGCACGAACAGCGGCAACGGGCTCCGAGGCTGCGCACGACAAGGCGGCGTCGTACTGCTCGCCGTAGCGCGCGGCGTAGAGATCCAGGCACCGCAGGAAGAGCTTGTCCTTGTCGCCGAGGGAAGAGTAGATGGAACTGCGGTTCAGGCCGGTTGCGCGGGACAAGTCGTCCAGCGAGGTGTCGGCGTAGCCGTCGCGCCAGAACTGGATCATCGCGGCGTCGAGCGCCTTGTCCATGTCGAACTGCTTCTTGCCTGCCACGCGGGCACTTCCTTGCCGATGTGTCGATGGTTCGGACCGTGTTGCGCACCATCTTATCTTGAACTGGTCAGTTCAAGATGTGCTAGCTTGCAAGCGTGGTCATGGCCGCCAGGCATACCGCGCACTTCGTGACCACGCGAGACACAGACCTCGTGGTCCCGCCTCGTGGTCCCGGTCACCGCCGTCGGCCGCACCGCCCCAACCACCCACCTGACACCGACGGAGGACCCCCGTGATGACCGGCCCGGCAACCAGCACTCCGCACGTCTTCGAAAGCAACCCCGTCCGCGACCTGCCCCTGCAGCATCTGACCGGATTCACTCACCGCTGGGTCGACGCGGACGGCGTCCGCCTTCATGCCGTCGAAGGCGGGCGGCCGGGCGGCCCGACCGTCGTCCTGCTCGCCGGATTCCCGCAAACCTGGTGGGCCTGGCGAAAGGTGATGCCCGTCCTCGCCGCTCGGTTCCACGTCATCGCGATCGACCTGCCGGGTCAGGGCCACTCCGAGCGTCCGGAGCGTCCGGAGCACAGCTACGACACGCATACGGTGGCCGCGTGCGTCCACAGCGCCGTGCAGGCCCTCGGCGTCTCGACTTACTCCTTGGTCGCCCACGACATCGGCGCCTGGGTGGCCTTCTCCCTCGCTCTCACTTACGAGAGCCACCTGCGCGGGGTCGCTCTGCTCGACGCCGGGATTCCCGGCATCACTCTCCCGGAGGCCATTCCCACCGATCCCGAACTCGCGTGGAAAACCTGGCACTTCGCGTTCCACATCGTGCCCGACCTGCCCGAGACGCTGCTTGCCGGGCGCGAACGCGAGTACGTCGACTGGTTCCTGAGGATGAAGGCCCTGTCTCCCGACACGTTCGACGACGCCGAGATCGACCACTACGCGGCGGCCATTGCCGCAGACGGCGGCCTGCGCGCTTCCCTCGCGTACTACCGGGACGCCGCGGAGTCGGCGCGCAAGAACCGCGAGGCGCTCAAGCGGCGGCACCTGACCCTGCCCGTCCTCGGAATCTCCAGCAGCCACGGATCCGTTCCGGACATGGCCGCCGCGATCGGCCCATGGGCCGACAACACCACTCGAATCGTCGTGCCCGACGCTGGACACTTCATCCCCGACGAGCAGCCCGAAGCCATCGCTGCCGCGATAGCAGACTTCGTCAGTGACGACGACTGACACCCGTCGTCGAACCGACCCAGCCGACCCGACCGCGCCGCCCGAGGTCGCGCGAAACTCGCACCACTCGGACCAGCCGTGTGCCGACCAGTGGGCCCGGCTTACGCCGCTGCTGCCGCGAGGTGTCAAGACGGGCCGCCCACCGGTGTGGACGCGGAGACAGTTGCTAAACGGCATACGGTGACGGACGCGGACTGGCGCCCCGTGGCGCGACGTCCCAGAACGCTACGGGCCACGGGATCGGGTCTACGACCTGTTCCGTCGCTGGCAGCGCGATGACACCTGGAGCCAGATCGTCACCCGCCTCCAAGCCCAGGCCGACGTAAAAGGTCTGATCACCCGGGAAGTGAACGTCGACTCCACGATCTGTCGGGCCCATCAACACGCCGCAGGGGCGGTGAAAAAGGGGATCCAAAAGGAACCGCCCGGTGGTGTCGGTGTCGAGCCAGAGGACCACGGGATCGGACGCTCCCGCGGCGGCTTGACCAGCAAGATTCACCTGGCCGTCGAGAAGCGGCAGAAGCCTCTGGAAGCGCTGATCACGGCCGGTCAACGAGGTGACTCCCCGCAGGTCGAGCCAGTCCCCGCCGACCGAGTCCGCAACCGCCACAAACTTGGCCCCCGAGGCGGGAGGCCACCAGAGTTCGACAAGATCGATTACCGCGAACGGCACGCCGCCGAGTGCGGGATCAATCGTCTCAAGCGCCACCGCGCCGTGGCCACGAGGTAGGACAAATCGGCCGTCCACTTCGAAGCGACCGTGCTGATCGCAGTCCTCAATGAGTGGCTGTGAACGTCGCCTTGGCATGCTTGAGCATGCGCATGGCGTCGGCAGCTGCCGGTGACAACACCGCGGCGTCCTGTACGTCGGCCAGCGGAACCCACACCGCCGCCTCGGTAGAGCCGTCGATCTCGGTCACCACCGGCGCCCCTCCCCTGAGAGACGCAGCGTAGAAAAGTGCTGTCAGGCTCCAGCTAATGCCATTCCTATGAGCCGAGTATGTCCTCGCGTCGAGCAGCCGGGCCTCTACCAGCTCAAGGCCCGTTTCTTCCAAGAGTTCGCGAGCCAGTGCGTCAACGGGCTGCTCGCCCGGATCGATCCCCCCGCCAGGCAAATGCCATAGGCCCGGCATGAAAACGGGCGAAGCATCCGACAACCGGGCCAACAGCAGCCGATCATCTTCCATGGCGATTGCATACGCCGAAATGCGAGTCCTTACCTGAGCGTTCACAGGCTCCACCCCTCCCTGCACCGATGTCAGGCGGAACCCTAACGCCATCAAGATCGACTTCCGCAACAGGCCCTAGGCGGTGGTTGCCTGTCGGCAGGAAGTGCCGGTGAGCATGTTGCTCGTCGCGGCGGCGATCACCGCGTCGAGCCGGTCCCTCGCGTGCGTGAGGTCGATGATGCGCTGCTCGACATGTTCGCGCTCCGCTGCCAACCCCTTGAGCAGGGCGGGCGTGGCGCGGCCGGCGGTGACACTCGGCATGAGCTCGACGATCGTCTTGCTGGACAGCCCGGCGGCGTAGAGCTACTGGATCATCTGGACCTGGCCGACCGCACTCTCGGAGTAGTGGCGCTGGCCTCTGGGGCTGCGCTCGGCGGCGAGCAGATCCTGCTCCTCGTAGTAGCGCAGGGCCCGGACACTGACACCGGTCCGGGCGGCGAGTTCTCCGATGCGCATCTCGTCTCCTGTGTGGCACCCACCACAAAGCTTGCCTCCGACGTCGCTTGCCTCTGACGTCGACGTCAGGTTTTAGCGTAAGCGACGTGCGCCTCGCCGGGGGGCTCCGCCGGTGCCTTTCCTCGCGCACAAGGGCCTGAACGAGAGGAGCGTGCGCAGCGCAGTCGCCGTCTCCGGACGGGCGACCTGATCCCATCACACGCACCACGTCTGGAAGAAGCACCGCATGACCCCGTACAAGGCGACCGGCCTCATCGATCCCCCCTCCACCCCGACCGTGTCCGTCAAACCCGTCGTACTGTCCGCACCGCAGCGCGGTGAAGACCTGCACGTGCGTGTCTCCGCACCAGTCATCGGCACCAACTTGCCGATCGTGCTGTTCGCGCACGGATTCGGCTCGAGCCTGGACGGCTACGCACCGCTCGTCGACCACTGGGCCTCCCATGGCTTCGTGGTGATCCAGGCGACACACCTCGACTCCAGGCGCTTCAACGTGAGCGCGGATGACCCCCGCAAACCTCACATGTGGCGCTACCGCGTGCAGGACATGAAGCAGATCCTCGACCAACTCGACCGCCTGGAGGCGTCCGTGCCGGGCCTGGCCGGGCGGACGGACCACAGTCGCGTCGTCGCCGCCGGACACTCCTTCGGCGGCCAGACCGCGGGCATCCTCGTGGGGCTGCGCGTCACGGATCCGACGACCGGCATCGCGCAGGACATGTCCGACTCCCGGGTCATGGCCAGCATCCAACTGGCCACAGCGGGCCGGGGCGGCGACGAACTGACCCCTTTCGCCATCGAGAACGCTCCCTGGCTGCGGGGCCAGGACTTCTCCCACGTCACCGCACCCGGACTCGTCGTCGCCGGCGACCAGGACGATCTCCCGCTCTCCACGCGGGGCCCGTCCTGGACGGCCGACCCGTACACCCTCAGCCCGAGCAACAAAAGCCTGCTCACGGTCTACGGCGGCCAGCACTCCCTCGGCGGCATCTCCGGCTACGAGGCGGCGGAAACCACCGACGAAGATACTGGCCGCGTCGCTCTCGTCCAACAAGTCACTCTCGCCTACCTGCGCCACATCACCAGCACCGATCGCTCCGGCCACACCGGCCACACCGATTGGGAAACGGCGCAGACCGCCCTCGCCGGTGACTCCCACCGGCTGGGACGACTGGAATCGAAGTAGCCCGTCCCCCGTGACCCGTGCGAAGCCCGCATCAGGAGTGGGCGCGGCCGGGCCCGAACCAGCGGCCGACGAGCGCGACCGGCGATGGTCCTCCGCGGAAGCACCACATGGCGATGACGGGGTCACAAATGGCGCAAGCCATGGACGTGTTGTGCCCGAACGGCAGGATCGGATTGCCCTTGAGCCAGTGGGCCACGTCCCACACGGTGTGCAGCAGCCAGCCGATGCCGATGAAGGTCCAGGAATCGAGTCCCCGGTAGGCGACGTACGCCGTGAGTGCGACGAACGGCAGCTCCCACGGGCCGAATCCGCCCCCGCTCAAGTAGGCGGCACCTGCCCCCGCCACCATGATCGCGTTGAAGCGGCGCCGGTGTGGCTGCTCTTTGATCAGGCACATCGCCAGGCAGTAGACGATGCCGACGATGATCGGCGACACGTAGATCATGACTGGATGGCCTCCTTGCGTTGGGTCGGGCCCGGACCGGCAGGGCTGAGCCGCCGCAGTGCGAGCAGCCCGCCCACTCCGGGGACGGCGGCGAGCGCCCTGGCGGCGGGCGTCGCCTCGTCCAGCCGCCAGGTCGCGATCACGACGAACAGGTAGGCGCAGCCGTGAGTGGGGCCCATCAAGGACGAGATGGGCCTGAGGTGGACGGTGAACAGGTTGGCCAGCATGACGATCAGCGAGAGCAGCTCGGCGTGGGCGGCGACGCGCAGGTGGCGCGGGGATCGCAGGTTCATGGTCACACCCCCGTGGTGGAGCCGGGACGGATGATCATCAGTACGGTGACCGCCGCCCACAGCAGGTTGAAGATGCCGGTGAGCATGGCGAGACGCGCCGGTGTCAAGGGAGTTGGCGACGGCGGCAGCGGCGGCCCGACGCACCCCGATCTCTCGGCCAGGGCGCGGTCCTGAGCGGGCAGGATCAGCAGGACCAGGACACCGGCGGCCGCCGCGGTCAACAGGATCGAGGTGATGAGCCAGGCGTCGCCGAGGACGCCGAGACTGCTGGCTGTGGCGAAGCCGAAGAGGGGGACGGCGATGCCGATGCCCGCGTAGACCCGACAGATGCGGTGCAGTGTCCGCAGGATCGTCAGGCCATCGCCGCCACCGCCACCGCCATAGTCGCCTTCGCCGCCATCGCCGAGGGCACGCCGGAGCGTCGCGGGGAACATGCTCGCGGCGACGGTGACCGGGCCGACGGCGACTATGGCGGCCAGGACGTGCAGCGACAGAAGAAGCTTGGTCACGCCTGGCTCTCCAGGGCGGACCCACGCTCCGGGGCGGGCGCGCGCTCGCCGGTGACCTTCGAGGACGGAAGGCGGCCGGCCTTGGAGGTGCCCTGGAGGGTGTCGCCGTCGACGGTCACGTCGAATGCCAGGTTCAGCCGCACGGGCTTGGTGATGGTCTGCTTCCAGGTGAGCCGGGCGCCGTCGAGGGTGATGTCACTGAGTGGTACTTCCTCGCCGGCTCCGTGTGCGGTGCCGGTCAGGGTGCCGCCCTGCTCACGGAGTTCGACCACGGCCTTGATCTTGCCGATGGGGGTGGAGATGGACACGTTCCAGGTGCCTTCGACCGACATGCTGATGTTCTTCCTGACTGTGCACTGCGCACATTGCACCTGACTGGGCACTGTGCGTGGGATGTGGTGAGCGGCTGGCTTGTTAGCGCCGGGTGTTCAGAGGGCGACGGGCGTCGGGCCCTGGGGACGCCAGACGGTGCCGCGCCGCTCGTGGGCGAAGAGGTCCTCGACGGCGTGCGCGACGCGGGGGCCCACCTCGCGTTCCAGCAGGTACAGGGCCAGATCGAGCCCGGAAGTGACGGCGGCGCCGGTGATCAGGTCCCCGTCGTCCACGATGCGGGCGCGGACCGCGTGGGCGCCGGCGGCGTCCAGCATGTCGAGGCCCAGGTGGTGGGTGGTGGCGTGCCGCCCCTCAAGCAGGCCCGCCAGGGCGAGTACGAGCGAGCCGCCGCAGACGGTGGCGACGGTGATGTCCGGGGCGTCCATTGCCTGCTTGAGGAGTGCGGGGAGATCGGTGTTCAGCGTGCGGCGCAGCAACACCGGGATGAACTCGTCCTGCTTCCACTCTCCGGGGACTGCCTCGTCTTCCGGGACCTCGCCGGGTTCGCCGATGCGGCCGGAGGCGCCGGGCAGCAGAAGCATGTCCGCGCGCTCCAGGTCCAGTGCGCCGGTGGCGCGCAGGGTCAGTCCGCCGGTGCCGCTGATCACCTCGCGAGGGCCCTCCGCGGAAACCAGCTCGACGGTCACCGCGCCGTCCGACGCCGAGCCGCCGGCGTACAGCACCTCGTAGGGGGCGATGACATCGAGGGGATCGAAGCCGTCGAACAGGACAACCTGGATGTGCATGGATATTCCTTCGGGGTCGATCTCCAGCGGACGCTCCGAAGTCAACCGGCTGTCACCGTGATCGCCCAGTGGCACTAGTGACAGGTTTCAACGGGAAATCGCCACCACCTTCCGGAGGGCGTGGAACTGCAGTGGGACGGAGCCGCCCATGTCCCGGGCTGGAGACGTCATGTCGGCGGGGAGGTAGGTTTTCGCCATGCACACCGTCGCCGTACTCGCGCTGGACCAGGTGATCCCGTTCGACCTGTCCACGCCGATCGAGGTCTTCTCCCGGACCCGCCTGCCCGACGGGCGGGCCGGCTATCAGGTCCGCGTGTGCGCCGAGCGTGACGAGATCGATGCCGGAGCCTTCGCGCTGCGCGCCCCGTGGGGTCTGGAGGGCCTCCAGGGCGCGGACACGATCATCGTCCCGGGCGTCGCCGATGTCGCTGCCCCACTCCCTGCCGCCGTGCGTGACGCGCTGCGGTCCGCCGCTGCCGACGGCACGCGCATCGCCTCCCTTTGCGTTGGCACCTTCCCCCTGGCTGC
Source organism: Streptomyces sp. NPDC036815 (assembly GCF_055609205.1). Lineage (NCBI taxonomy): Bacteria > Bacillati > Actinomycetota > Actinomycetes > Kitasatosporales > Streptomycetaceae > Streptomyces > Streptomyces sp. NPDC036815. The sequence continues at coordinate 41,361 of NZ_JBVJPW010000035.1, forward strand.
CACCGGGCTCCTCGACGGGCTGCGCGTCACGACCCACTGGCGTGCGGCCGGGCTCCTGGCCGTCACCCACCCGGACATCGACGTCGATCCGGACGTCCTCTACGTCGACAACGGCCAGTTCCTCACCTCGGCCGGCGCGGCCGCCGGGCTGGACCTGTGCCTGCACATGGTCCGCCGCGACTACGGCTCCGCCGTCGCCGCCGACGCCGCCCGCCTGTCGGTGATGCCCCTCGAACGGGAGGGCGGGCAGGCGCAGTTCATCGTCCACGACCACACTCCCACGCCGCACGGCTCCGAGCTGGAGGCGCTGCTCGCCTGGCTACGGGAGAACCTGGCCCGCGACCTCACCCTCGCCGACATCGCCGAGCAGGCCGGGACCAGCACCCGAACCCTGATCCGGCGCTTCAGCGACCAGACCGGCGTCACCCCGCTCCAATGGCTCCACCGGGCCCGCATCCGCCAGGCACAGCACCTCCTCGAAACCACGGAGCACTCCGTCGAACGCATCGGCGGTCAGGTCGGCTTCGGTTCACCCACCACCTTCCGCGACCGCTTCAAACGCACCACCGGCGTCAGTCCGCAGACCTACCGACGCACGTTCAGCTGAACCGATGACGCGTTGAATCGGCGACCCGTTGCACCAGTGGCCCGTTGCACCAGTGGCCCGTTGGACCAGTGATTCGTCTCGCGCAACAGGCTGCTCAGTCTGGGGAGTTGCTCGCCCTGACCCTCCGCACGCCGTACACGGCAGCGCCGAGTACGAGGACGGCGGCGCCGGAGATCACAGAGGCCACGGGCAGGGCGAAGGCGAGAGTTCCGCACCCGGCAAGGCCGAGGACCGGAACGAGGCGTGGCGGTCGGCCCTCTCCCGGAGTCAGGGTCCACGCGGCCGCGTTGGCCACGGCGTAGTAGGCCAGGACGCCGAAGGCCGAGAAGCCGATCGCGTCCCGTACATCAACCGTCGCGGCCAGGACGGCGACCACGGCACCGACTGCCAGTTCGGCACGGTGGGGAACCTGGAAGCGAGGGTGGACCCTCGCCAGCGCGTGCGGCAGGTGACGATCGCGGGCCATGGCCAAGGTGGTGCGCGAGACGCCCAGGATGAGCGCGAGAAGTGACCCGAGCGCCGCGACGGCCGCCCCGACACGCACCGCCGGGGCCAGCCCCGGGACGCCGGCGGCCCGCACGGCCTCGGCGAGCGGCGCGGCACTCCGGCCCAGGCGCTCGGGCCCCAGCACCACGAGCGCGCCCACGGCAACTGCCGTATAGACGACGAGGGTGATGCCCAGCGCCAGCGGGATAGCGAGGCGAATGGTGCGTGCGGGGTCCCGAACCTCTTCGCCGAGCGTGGCGATCCTCGCGTAACCGGCGAAGGCGAAGAACAGCAAGCCCGCTGCCTGGAGCATCCCGCCGACCGTCACGTCCCCGTCGACGCGCAGGCGCACGACGTCGGCCGTGTCACTGGTCAGGCAGGCGGCCACCACGGCGGCAAGGACCGCGAGAACGACAGTGACGATGACGCGGGTCAGCCATGCGGACTTCCGCACACCGCTGTAGTTGAGGGCGGTCAGGGTCACCACGGCGGCGACCGCAACGCCGTGGGCCTGACCCGGCCAGGCGTAGAAGCCGACGGTCAGGGCCATCGCGGCGCAGGAGGCGGTCTTGCCGACCACGAACGCCCACCCGGCCAGATAGCCCCAGAAGCCTCCCAGCCGCTCGCGGCCGTAGACGTAGGTCCCCCCTGACTCGGGATGGCGGGCAGCCAGCCGGGCCGATGACGTGGCGTTGCAGTACGCCACGATCGCGGCCAGCGCCAGAGCGAACATGAGCCCGGAACCGGCGGCGGCCGCCGCCGGGGCGAACGCGGCGAAGATACCGGCCCCGATCATCGACCCCAGGCCGATCACCACCGCGTCGGACACACCCAAGCGACGCTTCAGCGCATCCGTGCCCGTCGAGGTCCTCACCTCATGCATCGCTTGCCCCTTCAGTGCGACAGCCGTTGATCCCGGCGCACGGTAGCCGACGAAGACGTCCGGCAGGGGTGGGCCGGCCTCCGGGTCTCAGCCGCTTGCACGCATCGGGCGTGCCGCCGCGCGAAAGGCCCCGCCTAGCGGGAGCCGAGCCGGAACCTCAGCCTGCAGACCACGGCGTCCGTGTCCCGTCGTACGGCGTGGGCGACGACCGCGCCCCGCTGATTCTGCAACAACCGCTGCCACAGTCGCTCCGGCTCCGCTTCCGGGATGAGGACCGTGATCCGGGTGTCCGGCTCGGCCGCGCGCAGCCCACCTATGTACGCGGTGAGGGGCTTGCCGAGCGAGCGCCTCTCGGAGGGGAGCCTGACCAGGGGCACACCCGGATTCCACAGTGCCCAGTCGCGTTCGAGGGCCTCGGTGGCCGCCAGGTCCTCGGCGTCCAGGTGGCAGACGGTGAGGGCGCGAACGTCGTCGCCGAGGGATACGGCAGCGGTGAGTGCCTCGCTGGTGAGCCGGGTGAGCGAGGAGACCGGGACCAGAACGAGCGAGCGCTCGCGGTGTGGAGGGGCGGGGATCCGGCCGATGCCGAGGCGTTCCCCGATCCGTCCGTACGCGCGGTGCACGGTCTCGAAGGCGAGGACGAGGACGGGCAGGGCGATGACGATCAGCCAGGCCCCGTCATGGAACTTGGTGGCGGTGACGACAACCGCGGAGGCACCCGTCAGTACGGCGCCGAAACCATTGAGCAGGGCTTTCGCGACCCACTGGCTGCCGCGCTCCCGACGCCAGAGCAGGACCATCCCGATCTGGGCGATCGTGAAACCGACGAAGACGCCGATCGCGAAGAGCGGGACGAGCGTGTTCGTGTCCCCACCGGAGAACACCAGCAGGGCGGCGGAGACCAGCGCGAGCCAGATGACGCCGTGCCGGTGGACCTGGCGGTCGGCCTTGAGGCCGAAGACGTGCGGGACGTAGTTGTCCCGGGCCAGCAGCCTCAGCAGGACGGGCAGGCCGCCGAAGGAGGTGTTCGCGGAGAGCGCCAGCAGCACCATCGTCGCGAACTGCACGACGTAGAAAGCCCAGTTGCTCCCCAGTGAGGCGTCGGCGAGCTGCGCGAGAACGGTCACGTCCTGCACCGGCTGGATACCGAAGCGGGAGATCAGCGCCGACAGACCGATCAGCATCACGCCGAGCAGGGCGCCGAGCGTGACCTCCGCACGCATCGCCCGCCGGGCAGCGGGGGCACGGAAGGACGGCACCGCGTTGGCGATGGCCTCGACGCCGGTGAGCGCCGAGCAGCCGGACGCGAACGCCTTCAGGAGCAGGAGCGCGCCGACGGTGGTGGCCTGGTCGGCGAGCACGGGGGCGTGCCCGGCGGAAGCCTCGCTGGAGACCGGCGCGTCACGGAAGAGCCCGACGACGATCACGACGAGGATCGCGCCGACGAACACGGCGGTGGGGGCGATGAAGGCGCGGGCCGAGTCGACGATGCCGCGCAGGTTCACGGCCGTGATCAGAGCGAGGACGCCGAGACAGATCCACAGCCGGTCGCTGTGGAGGCCCGGGAAGGCGGAGGTGAGAGCGGCGACGCCGGCCGTGAGGGCGACAGCCACGTTGAGCACGTAGTCGAGGACGAGCGATCCCGCCGCGACGAGGCTGGTGCGGCGGCCCAGGTGCGCCCTGGCGACGGCGTAGGAGCCGCCACCGTCCGGGAACGCGGCGATGACCTGCCGGTACGAGGCGACGAGTACCGCGAGCAGACCGGCGATGGCGAGCGTGACCGGCAGCGTGAAGCCGAGCCCGTGGCCACCGGCGGCGGCCAGGACCAGGACGATCGCCTCCGGGCCGTACGCGACCGAGGCCATCGCGTCGAGCGAGAGCGCGGCGAGTCCGGAGACGGCCGTCAGCTTGTGCCGTGCGCCGGTATCGGGAGGCTCCTCGGCTCCGGATACGGCGTCGTTCTCGATGGTCGGAGCGGTCATGCGGGCGAACTCCTTCAGGCTCGTGTCCGCTCAGCGTGCGTCCAAATCGGGGCCGTTTCCGCCGCTCCTGTCGGGTTCTTTGCGCCCGAGCGGCGTCTCTTCACGCGTTCTGACGTGCGGTTGGGATCGGCGTCCCGCCACTCCTTGAGGTATCTCTCGGCTAGGTCCTGTCTGACAAAGGATCTTGGGTGGGTTCGCGGAGCCAGAGGATGAGTGCGGCGAGGTGGACTCCGGCCTTGTAGCGGGTGGCGAGTT
>NZ_JBVJPW010000036.1:0-17128 GCF_055609205.1 Streptomyces sp. NPDC036815
CTGCCGCTGCAGGAGCGCCTGCAGCGGCGCATCATCGACGGCGAGAAGAACGGCCTGGAAGCCGACCTGGACGAGGCGCTGCGGGACACCCCGGCGCTGGACATCGTCAACAACACCCTGCTGGAGGGCATGAAGGTCGTCGGCGAGCTGTTCGGCTCCGGGCAGATGCAGCTGCCCTTCGTGCTGCAGTCCGCCGAGGTGATGAAGAGCGCGGTGGCGCACCTGGAGCCGCACATGGAAAAGAGTGATGACGCGGGCAAGGGCACCATCGTGCTGGCCACCGTCCGCGGCGACGTCCACGACATCGGCAAGAACCTGGTGGACATCATCCTGTCCAACAACGGCTACACCGTCGTCAACCTCGGCATCAAGCAGCCGGTCGCGGCGATCCTGGACGCCGCCGCGGAGCACAAGGCCGACGTGATCGGCATGTCCGGGCTGCTGGTCAAATCCACGGTGATCATGAAGGAGAACCTGCAGGAGCTCAACCAGCGCAAGATGGCCGCCGACTTCCCCGTCATCCTCGGCGGCGCCGCGCTGACCCGCGCCTACGTCGAGCAGGACCTCCACGAGATCTACGAGGGCGAAGTGCGCTACGCCCGCGACGCGTTCGAGGGCCTGCGCCTGATGGACGCCCTCATCGCCGTCAAACGCGGCGTGCCCGGCGCCAGCCTGCCCGAGCTCAAGCAGCGCCGGGTGCCCTCCAGGGCCACTGCGGCGGTCCTTGAGGTCGAGGAGGCCGGGCTGCCGGCCCGCTCGGATGTGGCGGTGGACAACCCGGTTCCGCAGCCGCCGTTCTGGGGCACCCGGGTGGTCAAGGGCATCCAGCTCAAGGAGTACGCCTCCTGGCTGGACGAGGGCGCGCTGTTCAAGGGCCAGTGGGGCCTGAAGCAGGCCCGCACCGGCGACGGACCCACCTACGAGGAACTGGTGGAGAGCGAGGGGCGGCCGCGGCTGCGCGGCTGGCTGGACCGGCTGCAGACCGACAACCTGCTGGAAGCCGCCGTCGTACACGGCTACTTCCGCTGCGTGTCCAAGGGCGACGACCTGATCATCCTCGGTGAGGACGGCTCCGAGCGCACCCGCTTCACCTTCCCGCGCCAGTCGCGCGGGCGGCGGCTGTGCCTGGCGGACTTCTTCCGCCCCGAGGAATCCGGCGAGACGGACGTGGTCGGCCTGCAGGTGGTCACCGTCGGCTCGAAGATCGGGGAGGCCACCGCAAAGCTCTTCGCCGCCGACTCCTACCGCGACTACCTCGAACTGCACGGCCTGTCCGTGCAACTGGCCGAGGCCCTCGCCGAGTACTGGCACGCCCGGGTCCGCGCCGAACTGGGCATCGCCGGCGGCGACCCCGACACCGTCGAGGGCATGTTCGCCACCCACTACCAGGGCTGCCGCTACTCACTGGGCTACCCCGCCTGCCCCGACCTGGCCGACCGCGCGAAGATCGCCGCCCTGCTGCGGCCGGAGCGGATCGGCGTGCAGCTCTCGGAGGAGTTCCAGCTCCACCCCGAGCAGTCCACCGACGCGATCGTCACCCACCACCCCCAGGCCAGCTACTTCAACGCCGGAGGCCGGCCATGAGCGCCCTGCGCGACCTGATCCAGGACGAGCAGCCCAGCTTCTCCTTCGAATTCTTCCCGCCCAAGACCCCGGCCGCGGCCCGCTCCCTGTGGCAGACCATCCGCCGCATCGAGACCCTGGCCCCCACCTTCGTCTCGGTCACCTACGGCGCCGGCGGCTCCTCCCGGGACCGCACCGTGGAGGTCACCAAACGCATCGCGGCCGAGACGACCCTGCGCCCCGTGGCCCACCTGACCGCGGTGGGCCACTCGGTGGCCGAACTGCGCCACATCATCGGCCAGTACGCCGACGCCGGCGTCCGCGACGTCCTGGCCCTGCGCGGCGACCCGCCCGGCGACCCCAACGCGCCCTGGACGGCGCATCCCGCCGGCCTCAGCCACGCCCACGAACTGGTGCGCCTGGTCAAGGAGTCGGGGGAGTTCAGCGTCGGCGTGGCCGCCTTCCCCGAACGCCACCCCCGCTCGGCCACCTGGGACAGCGACATCGCCCACTTCGTCGCCAAGTGCCGGGCCGGCGCCGACTACGCCGTCACCCAGATGTTCTTCCACGTCGAGGACTACCTGCGGCTGCGCGAGAAGGTGACGGCCGCCGGCTGCCACACCCCGATCATCCCGGAGATCATGCCGGCCACCGACGTGCGCCAGATCAGCCGCTTCGCCCAGCTCAGCGGCGCCGCCTTCCCCGAAAGCCTGGCCCACCGCCTGGACGCCGCCCGCGACAACCCGGCCGAGGGCCACCGCATCGGCGTGGAGTACGCCACCGCCATGGCCCAGCGGCTGCTGGCCGAAGGCGCCCCCGGCCTGCACTACATCACCCTCAACCGCTCGACGGCGACGCTCGAGATCCACCGCAACGTAACGAACTCAAGGAGTGCCCCGCATGACCTCGCAGCCCACCACTGACGGCCAGGACTTCAAGGTCGCCGATCTCTCGCTGGCCGCGTTCGGCCGTAAGGAGATCACCCTCGCCGAGCACGAGATGCCCGGTCTGATGGCGATCCGCACGGAGTTCGCCGCCGCGCAGCCGCTGGCCGGGGCCCGCATCATGGGCTCGCTGCACATGACGGTGCAGACGGCCGTCCTCATCGAGACCCTGGTCGCGCTGGGCGCGCAGGTCCGCTGGGTGTCCTGCAACATCTTCTCCACCCAGGACCACGCCGCCGCCGCCGTCGCGGTCGGCCCGCACGGCACCCCCGAGGACCCGCAGGGCATTCCGGTCTTCGCCTGGAAGGGCGAGAGCCTGGAGGAGTACTGGTGGTGCACGGAGCAGGCGCTGACCTGGCCGAACACGCCCACCGGCGGCCCGAACATGATCCTGGACGACGGCGGTGACGCCACCCTCCTCGTACACAAGGGCGTGGAGTACGAGAAGGCCGGCAAGGTCCCGCCGGTGGAGTCGGCCGAGAACGACGAGCACCGCGTCATCCTCCAGCTGCTGAACCGCACGATCAGTGAGGGTTCGCAGAAGTGGACCCAGCTGGCCTCGGAGATCCGCGGCGTCACCGAGGAGACCACCACCGGCGTCCACCGTCTCTACGAGATGCACCGGGAGGGCACCCTCCTCTTCCCGGCGATCAACGTGAACGACGCCGTGACGAAGTCGAAGTTCGACAACAAGTACGGCTGCCGCCACTCTTTGATCGACGGCATCAACCGCGCCACCGACGTCCTCATCGGCGGCAAGACCGCCGTCGTCTGCGGATACGGCGACGTCGGCAAGGGCTGCGCCGAGTCGCTGCGCGGCCAGGGCGCCCGGGTGATCGTCACCGAGGTGGACCCGATCTGCGCGCTGCAGGCGGCGATGGACGGCTACCAGGTCACCACGCTCGACGAGGTCGTCGACAAGGCGGACATTTTCGTCACCACGACGGGCAACAAGGACATCATCATGGCCGCGGACATGGCCAAGATGAAGCACCAGGCGATCGTGGGCAACATCGGTCACTTCGACAACGAGATCGACATGGCGGGGCTGGCGGCGACGCCGGGCATTGTCAAGGACGAGGTCAAGCCGCAGGTGCACACCTGGACCTACCCCGACGGCAAGGTCCTGATCGTGCTGTCCGAGGGCCGTCTGCTGAACCTGGGCAACGCGACGGGGCACCCCTCGTTCGTGATGTCGAACTCGTTCGCGGACCAGACGCTGGCGCAGATCGAGCTGTTCACCAAGCAGGAGCAGTACCCGACCGATGTGTATGTGCTGCCCAAGCACCTGGACGAGAAGGTCGCCCGTCTGCACCTGGACGCGCTGGGCGTGAAGCTGACCAGGCTGAGCCCCGAGCAGGCCGCCTACATCGGCGTCGACGTCGAGGGCCCCTTCAAGCCCGACCACTACCGCTACTGACCCCACCCCCAGGAGGACGCCGTGCCCGACACCCACGAGGAGGACGCCAGAGCGCCCGGGGACACCCCCCTGGCCCCGCCGCGCACCCCGCCGCTCCGGCTCGCCGGCACCGACGAGGACGACACCTTCGAACCCCACGTCGTGCGCGGCATCGACTGACCCCCGGCCCCTGCCCGGTTCCAGCCGGCGTCGAGCCGATACCGAGCCGGCAGGGGCCACGATGACACCCCACCCCCCCCAACTCCCGTCCCCTGAAGGAGGAGAGATGACCGAGGCCGCACCCCGCCCCACCCCCCTGAGCGACATCGGGGACGCCCTGGCCCAGGCCGGGGCGGCATCGCTCACCGGACAACGCGCCCAGCTCGCCGAAGGCCTCCTGCGGGCCGCCCTGGCCAAGTGGGAGGACGACGCCTCCCGGCCGCAGCTGCTGGGCGCCTTCGGCGCCGTCTTCGCCGGCGAGGACGGCGCGGCCCAGATGCGCGACTTCATGTCGAACCAGATCTTCCGCCAGCTCGCCGCCTCGCTGGAGGAAGAGCCCAAGGACTTCGACGAGGTCGCCCGCGCGCTGGGCGTGCCGCCCATGAACATCAACGCCGCCCAGGCCCAGGTGTGGGGCGTGGCCGTCCTGCGCTACGTCGTCAAGCTGGAACCGCTCGCCTCGGCCTCGGTCGACGAGGTCGTCGCCCTCATCGCCCCCACCATCCAGCGCTACCTGGTCGGCTGACCGCGCCCGGCCACCTGCCCCTCACATTCCGGTACGCCATTTCGTCGTACTGGAGGAGACGGACACCCCGCGAACCGGCACGGCACACACGCCACCGACACCGGCCGGAATGTCCGCGCGGACGGCCTTTTCGGGTCGCACTTATTCGGAGGAAGTAAACAGGCCATGAGTACTCTCGACAAAGACTCCCCGGGCGGGGCGAATGAGGCTGTCGCCGCGTCCGACCCGAGGCGATGGAAAGCACTGGGCGTCCTGGCCGCGATCCAGTTCATGCTCGTCATGGATGTCACGATCGTGCTCGTCGCTCTCCCCGAGATCGACAAGGACCTGACCTTCAGCACCGAGGGCGACCTCGCCTGGGTCCTCAACGGCTACGTGCTGATGGCCGGCGGCTTCCTCCTGCTGGGCGGCCGGCTGGCCGACATGTTCGGCCGCCGCAAGATCTTCATGATCGGTGTGATCTGCTTCGGCGTCGCCTCGGCCACCTGCGGCGCCGCGATGTCCTCCGGCATGCTGGTCTCCAGCCGCTTCGTCCAGGGCCTGGGCGAAGCGCTGTGCGGCCCGGCCGCCCTCGGCATGATCCCCATCCTCTTCCCCGACGCCCGCGAGCGGATGAAGGCCCTGGGCGTCTGGGGCGGCACCGCCGCCCTGGGCGGCGTGATCGGATCGGTCGTCTCCGGCGCGCTCACCGAGTGGATCGACTGGCGCTGGATCTTCTACATCAACATCCCCATCGCGCTCGCCGCGCTCATCCTGGTGCCCCGGGTCATGCCCGAGAGCCGCATGGAACGCGAGGGCCGCAGCGTCGACTTCGCCGGCGCCGTCGGCATCACCGGCGGCCTGGTCGCCGTCGTCTACGGCTTGATCAAGGCCGCCGACCACGCATGGGGCTCCTCCACCGTGCTCGTGCCGCTGCTCGCCGGCGTCGGCGTGCTGCTCCTGACCGCCCTGTGGGAGACCCGCGTCTCCGACCCCATGGTGCCCATCCGCTTCTTCACCAACCGCACCCGGGTCACCTCCAACGTCGTGACCCTGGCGCTGCTCGCCAGCTTCCACTGCTACGCCTTCCTGCTCATCATCTACATGCAGAAGGTCCTGCTGTACTCGCCGATCAAGGCGGGCATGGCGGTCGTGCCGCTGGCCTTCGCGATGGGCGCCGGCATGGGCGCCGCCTCCGCCCTGATGCCCCGCATCGGCGTCAAGGCGGTGCTGGCCATCGGCTTCGGCGGCGCCGCCGTGGGCCTGTTCGTCGCCAGCTCCCTGGAGGCCGACTCCTCCTACGTCGGCGGCGTCCTGCCCGGCATGCTCGTCTTCGGCATCTTCAGCGCCATGTGCTACCCCGCCCTGGTCAACGGCGCGCTCTACCAGGTCACCGGCAAGGACTCCGGCCTGGCCTCCGGTGTGCAGACCGCCATGCAGCAGATCGGCGGCGCACTGGGCCTGGCCACCCTGGTCCCCCTGGCCATCCGCTACACCACCGACCACATCGGCGAGGGCGTGCTGCCCACCGTCGCCCAGTCCGACGGCGCCTCACGCGCCTTCCGGGTGGGCGCCATCCTGGTGGCCGCCGCGGCCGTCCTGGTCGTCGCGCTGATGCAGAAGGTCGACGCCGCACCGCGCAACGTGCTCGCCGAGGCCGAGGCCGAGCCCACCGAGGACGCGGCCGCCCAGCCCACCACCACCGGCGCCGCCTCCTGACCCTGCGGCCGCGCCCGTACGTGGGGCGTGCCCGCGCGCCCGCACCGGCGGGCGCACGCCGCACCGCCTCACCCGCACCGCCCCCGGGAAGCACCCGTCCCGGGGGCGGTGCGCTGCCCTGCCCCCCCGGGGGGCGCTGCTCGTGTTCCCTTGTGTTCTCTTGCACCTCAACTGCGCACGCCCGCACGGGAGGTGCGGTGCATATATGCAAGGAAGTGACCCACACCACTTCGGGGCGCTCTAGGCGCGCCGTCGTCCTGCGTGTCACTATTTCCGGGCATCCACCCTGCCCAAATGCCCTGCCGCGGCCGGGGATCGGGGTGTCCTTCCCCCCTTTTTTCTTTTCCCCGGGCCGCCGGCGCAATGGTTTTCCCCCGCACCGCCCGGCCGAGGCCGGTGCATTCCCCGCAAGGGCGTATCGGGAAACGGCGATGTGCCCTCTGCCGTTTCTTCCCCGCCCCTTCCTCGACGTCTGGATGATGCGATCTCCATGCAGAAAACACCAGGGGAGCTGAGCGCGCCGACACCGCCCGCCCCGGCGCAGGGGGCGCCACCGGTCCGCCGGGCGCGCACGGTCGGGGTCGGCCGCGCCCACGCCAAGACGATCCTGCTGGGCGAGCACGCGGTGGTCTACGGCGCGCCCGCCCTCGCCCTGCCGGTGCCCCAGCTCGCGGTCACCGCGAGCGCCGGCTGGTCCGCGCCCGGCCCGGCCGGTGCGGGCGGCGTGAGCCTGACGATGACCGGCTCCCCCTCCCGGCCGGTGGCCACCGAGGCCTCCGAGGGACTGCGGCAGCTGGCCGCCCGGTTCCGCGCGGCCCAGGGCGTGGCCCAGGACGTGCACCTGGAGGTGATCCTGGACTGCGCCGTCCCGCCCGGCCGCGGGCTCGGCTCCAGCGCCGCCTGCGCCCGGGCCGTGGTCCTGGCCCTGGCCGACCTCTTCGGCCGCCACCTGGGCCCCCAGGAGGTGTTCGACCTGGTGCAGAGCGCCGAGAACGCGACCCACGGCCGGGCCAGCGGCGTCGATGCCACCGCGGTCGGCGCCCCGGGCCCGGTCTTCTTCCAGCAGGGCCGCTCCCACGAACTGCCCATCGGCTGCGAGGGATTGTTCATCGTCGCCGACAGCGGCGAGGTGGGCCGCACCAAGGACGCCGTCGCCCAGCTGCGCGAGACCTTCCACCGCCACCCCGGCGCCCGGCAACGCTTCGTGGAGCGGGCCACCCACCTGACCGGCCGGGCCCGCCACGCCCTGGCCCAGGGCACCCCCGAAGACCTCGGCCCCCACCTGACGGCCTATCACCACCTGCTGCGCACCGCCGAACTGAGCACCGCCCGCATCGATGCGCTGACCGAGGCCGCCCTGGACGCGGGCAGCCTCGGAGCCAAGATCACCGGAGGCGGGCTGGGCGGCTGCCTGCTCGCACTGACCTCCTCGGCCCGGGCCAGCGCGGTCACCCGCGCCCTGCACGAGGCCGGCGCCGTCCAGACCTGGGTCCTGCCCCTCAGAGCCCGCACCGGCCACCGCACCACCTGACCCGAACCCCGCACACGTATCCGCCGGTGACGGGGACGCGGGGGAGGGGCACCCCGATACGTATGCACGCCCCCCCGGGCCGGACGCGCGCGGCATCACCGCGCACACCCGCGCACCCACCCCGCCCCCCGGGGGGGGCACATGCTTCCCCTGCATCTCCCACCCACCCCCCCCACGTATCCCCCCCCACGTTTTCCCCCTCGTATCTCCCGCACGCAAGCGGAAAGGAGCAGGCACATGAGCGGTATCGCAGATCTCGGCGCGGGCACCGTCGGGGTGCCGGCCGGGCGGGGCGCGGGCCACGGAGGCGGCACCGCCGCGGGGTCCGCCCCGGCGCCATGGTGAACGGCTACCGCCCGCCCCGCGACAGCGGCTGAGGGGCGGCGCGGGAGGGACGCACGGGACAGACGCGGCACGGCAGTGGCCGGCCGCGCGCCACACCTGGCCCCCGCGCGTCGCAGACGTTCCCCCCTGCCGCACATGCCGCATCCCCCCTCTTGCTGCGCCCGGCGGCGCACGAAGGGGGACGGGTCGCCGCCCGGTCGAGGTTCTCCGGGGCCGGCGGGGCATGTGCGCCGGAGCACCGCCGAGCTCTCGCTGCCCGGGGTGCTCCCCGGCCCACCCGAGCGGCCCCCCCCCGTGCGAGGGGGCGGGCCCGCCCGGCGTGCGGTCCGCCCCCTCGCGTGACCCTGCAGAAACGGTAGACATGACAGCGACACACAGCACGGTATGCCTGGTGGGCGCGGGACCCCGCGGGCTGTCCGTGCTCGAGCGGCTGTGCGCCAACGCCCGCACCCGCCCCGCCGACCACACCGTCCACGTCCACGTCGTCGACCCCTGCCCGCCCGGGGCCGGCCAGGTCTGGCGCACCGACCAGTCCCCGCACCTGCTCATGAACACCGTGGCCGGCCAGATCTCGGTGTTCACCGACGCGAGCGTCGACCTGGAGGGCCCCCTGGAGCCGGGCCCCAGCCTGTACGAGTGGGCCGCCGCGCTGCGCGCCGAGGACCCCTACCCGCCCGCCGTGCTGGCCCAGGCCCGCGCGCTGGGCCCCGACACCTACCCCACCCGCGCCTTCTACGGCCACTACCTGCGCTGGGCCTATGGGCGCATCGTGGCCGGCGCGCCCGCCACCGTGACCGTCACCGCCCACCGCTGCCGGGCGGTGAGCCTGGACGACGAGCCCGGCCCGCCCGGCGCCCCGCCGCGCCAGCGGGTGCGGCTCGGCGATGGCCGGGTGCTCGCCGGCCTGGACGCGGTCATCCTGTGCCAGGGCCACCTGCCGGCCCGCCCGGATGCCGCCGAGGCCGCCTTCGCCGCCCGCGCCCGCCGGCACGGGCTGCGCCACCTCGCGCCGGCCAACCCGGCCGACATGGACCTGGACGTCCTGGCCCCGGGCAGCCGGGTGCTGCTGCGCGGCCTGGGCCTGAACTTCTTCGACTGCCTCGCCCAGCTCACCGCCGGCCGCGGCGGCACCTTCACCCGCACCGCCGGCCGCCTGGTCTACCACCCCTCGGGCCAGGAGCCCCGGCTGTGGGCCGGCTCCCGGCGCGGCATCCCCTACCAGGCCCGCGGCGAGAACCAGAAGGGCCCGCACGGCCGCCACCACCCGCTGCTGCTCACCGAGGAACGCGTGCGCGCCCTGCGCCGCGCCCACCCCGACGGCCTGGACTTCCGGGCCGATGTGTGGCCGCTGATCGCCTGCGAGGTGGAGAGCGTCTACTACCGCACCCTGCTGCGCGCCCGCGGCAAGGACCGCCCGGCCCGCCGGCTGCAGGCCCACTACCTGGCGGCCGCCCCGGAGCACCGCGACGCCCTGCTCGAGGCCTACGGCATCGGCGAGAAGGACCGCTGGGACTGGGACCTGCTCGCCCGGCCCTACCGCGACCGGGAGTTCACCGGCCCGCACGACTTCACCGGCTGGCTCCTGGACCACCTGCGCCAGGACCTGGCCGAGGCCCGCGCCGGCAACGTCGCCGGCCCGCTCAAGGCGGCCCTGGACGTGCTGCGCGACCTGCGCAACGAGATCCGCCTGGCGGTCGACCACAACGGCCTGCACGGCGCCTCCCACCGCAGCGACCTGGACGGCTGGTACACCCCGCTCAACGCCCACCTCTCCATCGGCCCGCCGGCCCGCCGCGTCGAGGAGATGATCGCGCTGATCGAGGCCGGCGTCCTGCACGTCCTGGGCCCGGGCCTGCAGGTGCAGGCCGGGCCCGACGGCTACCGCGCGCTCTCCCCGCTGGTGCCCGGCTCGGCGCTGCACGTGCAGGCCCTCATCGAGGCGCGCCTGCCCGCCATCACCCTGCGCCGCACCGGGGACGCGCTGCTGCGCCACCTGCTGGACAGCGGCCAGTGCACCACCCACCGCCTGCCCGCCCGCGGCCCAGAGCCCCTGGACAGCGACGGACTGGCCGTCACCGCCCGCCCCTTCCGCCTGATCGACGCGGCCGGCCGGCCCCATCCGCGCCGCTTCGCCTTCGGAGTGCCCACCGAGTCGGTGCACTGGGTGACGGCCGCGGGCATCCGGCCCGGCGTGGGCTCGGTGACCCTCACCGACGCCGACGCCATCGCCCGCGCCGCCCTGGCCCTGACCGCCCCCGGCCCGCACCCGCGGCCGGGACCGGCCACCACCCTTCCCTCCCCGGCCGTTCACCCCGGACAAGGAGTCACGCATGCCCGCTGACCTCACGCCCGGCGCGCCACTCGAGACCGGGCTGCTCGCCCCGGTCTGGGCCGACACCCCGGTGGCCGCCGCGGTCTGCGACGCCGCCTGGCTGCAGGCCATGCTGGATGCCGAGGCGGCCCTGAGCCGGGCCCAGGCACGGCTGGGCACGGTGCCCGCCACCGCCGCCCGCACGATCACCCGGGCCGCCCGCGCCGACCACCTGGACCTGCCGGCGCTGGCCGCCCGGGCCCGCCAGTCGGCCAACCCGGTGGTGGCACTGGTGGCGGAGTTCACCGCCCTGGTGGCCGCCCAGGACCCGGCGGCGGCCGCCTACGTGCACCGCGGCTCCACCAGCCAGGACATCTTCGACACCGCCGCCGTCCTGGTCGCCCACCGGGCACTGCGCCTGATCCGCGCCGACCTGGCCCGCGCCGAACAGGACCTGGCCCGCCTGGCCCGCACCCACCGCGACACCCTGATGGCCGGCCGCACCCTGGCCCTGCACGCGGTGCCCACCACCTTCGGCTGCAAGGCGGCCGGCTGGCGCCACCTGGTCCTGGACGCCGATGAGAAGCTGGCCGCGCTCGCCGCCGCGGCACCGGTCCAGCTCGGCGGGGCCGCCGGCACCCTGGCCGGCTACCTCCACTACGCAGAGGGCGCCGAGCCCGCCGCCTACGTCCGCGAGCTGACCGCCGCCTTCGCCGCCGAACTGGGCCTGGCCGCCCCGCTGCTGCCCTGGCACGTGCTGCGCACCCCGGTGGCCGACCTGGCCCACGGCGCCGCGTTCACCTGCACCGCCCTGGGCAAGATCGCCGTCGATGTGCTGTCGCTGACCCGCACCGAGGTCGGCGAGGTCCACGAACCGGCACCCGCCGGGCGCGGCGCGTCCTCGGCGATGCCGCACAAACGCAACCCCGTCCTGGCCACCGCCATCCGCTCCGCCGCCCTGCAGGCACCCCCGCTCGCCGCCGGCGTCCTGGGCTGCATGCTCAGCGAGGACGAACGCTCCGCCGGCGCCTGGCACGCCGAGTGGGAGCCGCTGCGCGCCCTGCTGCGGCTGGCCGGGGGAGCGGCGCACCAGGCGGCGGAACTGCTGGGCCACCTGACGGTGGACAGCGGGCGGATGCGCGCCAACGCCACGCTGAGCGGCGGGCAGATCGTCTCCGAGAAGATCGCCGCGGTCCTTGCGCCGCTGCTGGGCAAGGCCGCGGCCAGAGACCTGCTGAACCAGGCCTGCGCCCGGGCCGCGCGCACCGGCGCGCCGCTGGCCGACGTGCTGGGCGCCGACGAGCGGGTGGCGGCCCTGCTGGCCCAGGAGCGCCACCGCGACCTGTTCGCCCCGCACGCCTACACCGGGGCCGCCGCCGCGCTGACCGAACAGGCCCTGACCCGCCCGCACACCCCCTGAACCCCCGGCCCCCCTCCTGCACGCGGCCGGCCGCCGCCGACGCCCCCCGCTTTTTTGGGGCGGGCGCCGGCGGCGGCCGGAGCGACAGCGACCCGGTTACGGCGCACCGGGCGGTGCGGACCGCTCAGCAGCGCGGGCCGGCGGTGCGGAGGGCTCTCAGGAACGCGCGCCGGGCGCGGAGGCCGGCTGGCGGCGCAGCGCGATCTCGGTGAGCTCCTCGATGTCGAACTGGGAGCGTCCCGGGGAGCCGTAGCGGGTGATCTTGCCCCGGCTCACCCACTTGCGGATGGTCGCTTCGGAGACCCCCGTGGCCAGCGCGGCCACATTCGTGGGCACGAGCCTGTGGCGCGGCGGTCTGTTCATGCGGCGTCCTTCCGTTGCCGGTCCATGCGGTGCCGGATGGTGAGCAATTCGCGCATTTCCCATGAATGTCCTGACGTACAGCTGACACCGCCCCCGGCGGTGCTGCGGGCGGCGGGCGGCGAGGCGTTGATCGTTCCGGGGCAGTCGTCCACCACGCACCCGATGACGGGCGCATGCGGGGCGTCCGGTTCCGGGTCGATCGCCCGCAGCGATTCCACCTGCAGGCCTTCGACTTCGTCGGCGAATTCAACGGCAGGGGGCTGGGCGGTGAGCCACTCCAGATGGAGGATCAAAAAACATGCGAGGTGCGGGACGGAACGGCCCGGGGCGCGCGCCCCGGTCTTCTCCACGACATACCAGGACCATGACTCGAGGATGGCGAGAATATTGTTCCTGGCATCGAGTGCGGAAATATTCAGGTGATCCCGCCTGCGGCTGCCCGACACCTTTGTCGGGTTCCTGCGCCGGGACGTCGAAAGAATGTGGTGCAGCCCCTCCTGATGCAGAGTGGGAAGGGTGCGCAGCGTGCGTGCGAGCTGCTCGACGCAGGGCGTGCAGAGGACGGAGCCGGCGGCGACACGGATTTCCTGAGCATGGTTCCTGGGGCATGAGCGAAACTCCATTGAATCTCCTTCATGAGCTGACGCGCCCCGCGGCCGGCACGGCGGAAAGACCGCTGGACCGGTCGCTGCAGTGAATGCTGGATCAAGGGCCCCCGGGGGCAGCGAAGTGGCCGGAACCCCAGGTGAAGGCCGATGTGGGCCGCTGAGGGCCACGGCAGGACGTCGCGGTGGGAGGGCGTTCCGGTTCAGGAAATTCCGGCAGGGGAAATACATCCGGCCCGGCTGGTACAGGCCCTGACATGGTCACTGGATACGGCCCTCATGCGCGTTCCATCCCCCCGGTTGGTGCCAGATCCCCACCGCTGCCTACTCGCAGCTATGGGCGCACATCGGAGAGTTCCATGAGCGGTCGGGGGGTGTCAACGTGCATCCCGGCGGGAAGAGAGCGGTAATCCAGCGGCGTTAAATTATTCCTTTCGTAATCGATCCGCCCTAAAGGGGAACTCTAGATTCCTCTTTTCTGCAGGGGAACTCCAGGTTTCTTCCAGTCCGCCCGGGCCCGCCGGGCACCCCGACAACGCTGTCGCCGCCCCCGGCCCCCGCCCCGCCCCCGCACGCCCCTGCCCCCCGCACCCGCCCGCCCCTCCCGCACCGCCCCCGGGCCCCGCCCCCGGACCGGCCTGCCCCTCCCCCCGGCCAAGCCCCCCCCGACCACGCCCGCGACCAGCACGTTTACCCCCACCCCGGCCCGGGCAGGGAGCCCGCACCCGCCCCGCCCGCCCGGCCCCGGGGCCCGCCGCCCGGACCGGCCCCGCCCCCGGCCGGCACCCCCGACCCCTGCCGCCCCGGCGGCCCGCCCCTGCCGAAACGGCGGCGCACCCCTGCCGCACCGCCGGTAATCCTCCGCCCCACCGTTCACCCTCTACACAAGGAAAAGGCTGTGGCCATGGAAATGACCTGTATCGACACGGATATCGACACGGACCAGGAATTAGCGGAGACCGCGCGCCGTACCAGTGAAGAGCTGCTGCGGAAAATGGAACAGCATCTGCGCACATTCCTTTCCGCCGAACACGAATTATGGACGGCGGTGGACCCGCGGGCGGTCGGCGCCGTCGACGCCCTGTCCGAACTGGTCGCGGCCGGCGGCAAACGCATCCGGCCCGCCTTCTGCATCGCCGGCTACCTCGCCGCCGACGGCGACCCCGCACAGCCCGCCGTCGTGACGGCCGCCGCCGCCCTGGAGATGCTGCACGTCTCCGCCCTCATCCACGACGACATCATCGACGCCTCCAGCCACCGGCGCGGACTGCCCACCGTCCACGCCCACCACTCCGCCCTGCACACCCGCCGCGCCTGGCAGGGCGAGGCCCGCCGGTTCGGCGAGGGCGTCGCCCTCCTCGTCGGCGACCTGGCCCTGGTCTACTCCGAGCAGCTGATGGCCCACGCGCCCGCGGCGGTGGTCCCGGTGTGGAACCGGCTGCGCTCGGAGCTGATGATCGGCCAGTACATGGACATGAGCGCGGCCGCCGAGTTCAGCGTCGACCCCCAGCTCTCCCGCTGGATCGCGCTGGCCAAGTCCGGCCACTACACCATCCACCGGCCGCTGGCCGTGGGGGCGAGCGCGGCCGGCCGGCCCGACCTGGCCCCCGCCTTCGAGAAGTACGGCGAGGCGGTGGGCGAGGCCTTCCAGCTCCGCGACGACCTGCTGGACGCCTTCGGCGACTCCGCCGCCACCGGCAAACCCGCCGGCCTGGACTTCGCCCAGCACAAGATGACCCTGCTCCTGGGCTGGGCGATGCAGCGCGACGAACGCATCCACCACCTGATCACCACCCCCGGGCACACCCCGGAGGAAGTACGCCGCCGCCTGGTGGACACCGCGGTCCCCGACGACATCGAAAAACACATCGCCGCCCTCGTCGAGCAGGGCTGCGCGGCCCTGGAGCAGACCCCCATCGACCCGGTGTGGCGCGCCGAGCTGACCCGCATGGCCCACCGCGTCGCCTACCGCACCGCCTGACCCCGCCCCCGCCCCGGTGCGGGGCACGCCGAGAGGCCCCGCGGTGCGGGGCCAGGGCGCCGCCCGGGGCGATGGTGGAAGGGTGGACGACCGGATCGAGGAGCAGATCTTCACCCGCAGGTTCGGGGCGCCCGTGCGCGCGAACGCCCCGAACCTGCTGCTGATCCACGGGCTCGGCCTCTCGGGACGCTACTTCGAGCCGCTCGCGCGGCGCCTGGCCGCGCACGGCGCCGGCGTCCTGGTGCCCGACCTGCCGGGCAACGCGCGCTCCCGGGCCGCCGCGCCCCGCGCCCCGCGCCCGGCCGACCACGCCGGCGCCCTGGCGCACTGGCACCGGCGGCTGGCCCTGGGGCCCAGCTGCCTCGTCGCCAACTCGGTGGGCTGCCAGGTCGCAGCCGCCCTCGCCGCCCGCCACCCGCGCCTGGTCAGCCACCTGGTGCTGGTCGGCCCGGCCCTGCAAAGCGGCGTCGGCGCCGCCCGCCAGGCCGGCCGGCTCCTGGCGGACGCCCCCCGAGAACCCCTCTCCCTGCTCCCGCTGGCCGCACACGACTACCTGCAAACCGGCCCGGGACGCTGCGCCGCCTCCTTCCGCGGCGCCCTGCACGAGGCGGCCCACCGCTTCGAGGCGGACCTGCGCCGCCTGCACGCGCCCACCCTCGTCATCCGCGGCGCGCGCGACCCCCTGGCCCCCGCCGCCTGGGCCCGGCACGTGGCCCGCCTGGCCGGCGGCGCCCGCACCGCCCAGATCACCGGCGCGGCCCACGCGGCCCACTACAGCGCCCCCAACACCCTGGCCGCGCTCATCGAGGAGTTCACCGCGCAGGCCCCCCGATGACCCCCCACCCCCACACCGACCCCCCGCGCCCCCCGCGCCTCCCGCGTCCCTCGCCCTGGCTGCGCCTGCTGCCCGGCATCTCCCCCAAACGCCGCGGCCTGGTACTGGCCTGGTGGGGCTTCGCCCTCACCTTCGCGGGGATGCGCCTGCTGACCTGGCTCATCCACATCGACGCGGCCGGCGTGGGCGACCTGCAGGCCGGCGGGGTGCACCTGCACCACTACGTGTGGGGGATCCTGCTGCTCGCGGTGGTCGGCGCGATGGGCCTGGGCGAGCGCACGGCGCGCGTCCGCGCCTGGATGGGCCTGTCCTACGGGGTGGGCCTGGCCCTGGTCGTCGACGAGGCCGCGCTGCTGATCAGCCTGGAGGACGTGTACTGGGACACCGAGGGCGGCGTCAGCATCGCCCTGGCCATCGCCGTACTCGCCCTGACCGGCAGCGTCCTGGCCCTCACCCGGGGCCGCAGGGACAGCCGCCGGGAGGCGGCCCGCCGGGAGCGGGAGGAGACCTGAACCGGCACCACCGCCCCGGGCGGCCGGGCCCCGCCGCCCGGGCGCCCGGCCCCGCCGCCCGGGCGCCCGGCCCCGCCGCCCGGGCGCCCGGGCCCCTCATCCCCGCGCCGGACACCGCCGCGGGCCCGCGCGGGTGGGGGTGGCTGGCGGGCGCTCAGGGCGCCACCCGGCTGTGGCGCGGGGAGGGCCGGGTGTCTTCGGCCCGGCGGCCGGGCCTTGCGGCGGGGGCCGCTGTGCACCGCCTCCGGCCCGTATGGACGGCGGCTGACGGGAACTCAGGGTTTCGTCCATCCGGCTGCGGCCCGGGAGCGCGGACCGGGCGCCCTCGGCCGACGGCGGGCCCCCGCGATGGGCGCCGTCGCCGCGCCGCATGGGTGGAGGCGGCTGACGGGCGCTCAGGGTGTCACCGGTGTCACCCGGCTGTGGCCCGGGGGAGGGCCGGGTCTCCTCGGTCGGCGGCCGGGCCTTGCGACGGGCCCGCCGCACAGCGCCGCTGGCCCGCGGGCGGCGGTGACTGACGGGAACTCAGGGCCGTCCACCCGGCTGCGGCCCAGGGAGGGCCAGGCGTCTTCGGCCGGGCCGCCCCGCACGGGCGCCCCCGCTGGCCCGCATGGACAGGGGCGACTGTCGGGCGCTCAGGGCGCCACCGGCACCTCCCGGCTGCGGCCCGGGGGAGGGCCGGGCCTCTCCGGCCCGACGGCCCGGGCGCCGCGACGGGCCCCACCGCGCACCGTCCCCAGCCCGTACGGACGCGCGCGGCCGTCAGCCACTCAGGGCGCCACCGCAGCTGAGGCCGGAGGAACGCCCGGGCGTTCTCGGCCAGACGGCCGGGCCCGCAGCGCACCGCCGCAAGCAGCCCGGGCCCGAAATCCTGGC
>NZ_JBVJPW010000036.1:17225-35018 GCF_055609205.1 Streptomyces sp. NPDC036815
AGCCGGTAGCCGGTAGCCGGTAGCCGGTAGCCGGTAGCCGGTAGCCGGTAGCCGGTAGCCGGTAGCCGGTAGCCGGTAGCCGGTAGCCGGTAGCCGGTAGCCGGGACCTGGGGCCGGGGTCCGTGTCCGGGTCAGGCGTCCTCGCCCAGGACCCGCCGTACCGCCTGCTGCGCCGCGTAGAAGTCGGCGTCGGAGACGGCCGGGTCGTCCTCGACGCCCTCGAGCCACTGGGCGATCTCCTCGGTCGACCACAGGTCGAAGCCCGGGGGGATGTCCAGGGTCGTGGTGTTCGCACGCAACTGCTCGGCCGCCGCTGCTTCCTTGACGCTGCGCGTGTTCACTTCGATCACCGCGGCTCTCCCTTCGGCACGTGGGGGGAACGGACGGGCGACCCTGCCAGAGGCCGGCCGGGGATGTCCAACCCGTCGCCCGCGCGTTCGCCTCCCGCCGCACTGCGCGAGCCCCGCGGCCCGCCGCGGGGGAGGGCTCACAGGCCGCTCCGGGCCACCACGTCGCTCAGCGCCCGCCCCAGCGGCACATCGATGCGGTGGTCGGCGAGGCGGTCCCCGCGGGTGGGGCCCTGGTTCACGATCAGTACCGGGATGCCGGCCTGCGCGGCCTGGCGCACGAAGCGCAGCCCGGACATGACCGTCAGGGACGAGCCGAGCACCAGCAGCGCGGACGCCTCCTGGACACGGGCCCGGCAGGCCGCCACCCGCGCGGGCGGCACGTTCTCGCCGAAGAAGACCACGTCCGGCTTGAGGATCCCGGTGCGGCAGGCCGCACACCCCACCACCTCGAACGCCCGGACCGCCTCCGCGGGCAGCTCCACGTCGCCGTCGGGGTTGACCCGCGCCGCGCGGTGGGCGCCGGCGCGGGCCTCGAAGTGCGGGTTGGCCCGGCGCAGCCGCTCATCGAGCTCGGCGCGGTCGCCGAGGTCCCCGCAGTCCAGGCAGATCGTCCGGCTCAGGCTGCCGTGCAGCTCGATGACCTCCGCGGTGCCCGCGGCCTGCTGCAGGGCGTCGACGTTCTGCGTGATCACACCGGTGACCAGGCCCGCCCTCACCAGCGTGGCCAGCGCCCGGTGACCGGCGTTGGGCCGGGCCCGCGCCATCACCCGCCGGCCCAGCTGGCTGCGCGCCCAGTACCGCCGGCGGGCGTGCGCATCACCGGTGAACTCCTGGAACGTCATGGGCACGTGGTTGCGGCGCAGCGAGCCGTGCACCCCGCGGTAGTCGGGGATGCCGGACTCCGTGGACAGGCCCGCCCCGCTGAGCACGACGACGCCGCCCGCGCGCACCGCGGCGACGACCGCCGTCACCTCGCGCGAGGCCGGCGCCATCTCGTCCTGCCCGCTGGGGGGCTCCCAGCTCAGCGTGGGGCGCATCCGCATGCCGACCAGCTTAGAGCCGGGGCCCTCCCCCCCCCGGCCGGGCGAGGATGAGGGCCCCCGGCTCCAAGACACCCGCCCGCCCCGGGCCGGGCGCGGGGCGGGCGGGTGCGGTCAGGCGGTGCTGAGCGGATGGGCCGCGGTGGCCGAGCGCGGCGGCCAGGCGCGCGGGGCCAGGATGCCCAGCACGTAGGCGCGGGCGACCAGGGCGGGCCGGCTCGCCGCGCCCAGCAGCTGGCGCAGGCGGCTGAGGTGGTAGTCCAGCGTCTGGCGCGACAGCTTCAGCGAGGCGGCGATGTCGCTGTTGCTGCTGCCCTGCGCCAGCAGGCATAGGATGCGGATCTGCGCGGCGGTCAGCGGGGGATGGGCCTCATGGGCCAGCCCCTGGTGGGTGATGACGGCCCACACCTGCCGGGTGCGGCCCGCGCCGGGGCCGACCGCGGCCAGGTGCAGGTGGGCGCGGCGCTGGCGGCCGCGGGCGTCCAGGAGCACCGCGGAGACCTCCGCCCGTCTGGTGCGGCGGGCTATCAGCCCGCTCCAGCGGGCGTGCAGCACCTCCAGGCCGAGCGCGGGCGCGAGCAGAGTGTGCGCGCGGCGCCCGACCAGCTCGGGCAGCGCGAGATGGAACAGCTCGGCGGCCGCCGCACTGGCCTCCAGCACCCGGCCGCCGGCCGAGAGCAGCGCACAGGGCAGACCGCTGTGATCGCGCAGCGCCCGCAGGCTCTCCTCGGCCTCCTGGCGCTGGACCATGGCCCGCAGCTGGTCGGTGATGTCCACATAGATCCCCGCGACACACGTCTGGGCGTTCTCGCGCACCGGGAAACGGTGCCCCACCGCCCGCCCCGCGCTGCCGTCCGGGCGCCGGTAGCCCAGGGTGTGGCGCACCGGCCCGCCCCGGGAGAGGACCTCCTGGTCCAGCGCCCGGAACCGGGCCGCCTCGGCCGGCGCGTCGAAGTCCTCGATCCGTTTGCCGGTCAGCTCCTGCGCGGTGGTGTCGTACAGGTGCGCGTAGGCGTGGTTGGCCCACACATAGCGGCCCTGCCGGTCGCGGATGAACGCGGCGGCCGGCGCCAGGTCGGCCAGGCCGGCGAAGGCCGCGTACCGGCGCGGCGCGGGCGATCGCGCCCCGACCTCCACCGCCAGGCCGTGCGTGCCGCGCCGGCCGCGCCCGGCCTCGGGGGGCCAGCTCACATCGAAGGGGCGCCCGTCGAAGCGGGCCTGCCAGCGGTCCTGGCGCGGCGGGCGCCCGGGGCCCGCGGACTCCTGGTGCATCCGCTCCAAAGAACGCTGCGCGCGCACGGTGTCGGCGAACGCGCCGCCGCCGCGCCGGCGCACCTGCCAGGGCTGGTCGACCTCCCACCAGAACACCGGCAGGTCCTCGAGCAGTTCCTTGAGACTGGAATCGTCCACAGCGCTCTCTCCGTCCGTATCCGGCCAGTTGACGCACGATCACCCCGCGATGCGTATCCCGCCCCACTGGTACGCATGCCCGCTTCTCGGCCGAAGTGCCGCCCCCCGCGCCGGACTTGGCCCCGGGGGCGGTGCGGCGTGCGACTCAGGCATTTGCCTGAACGCCAGGCCCTCCCGCCGGTGCGGCAGGCGCCCGCCGCCTGGTCCCCTTGAGTGTGCGGGTGAACACGCCCCGCAACCGACCTCCGGTGAGCCCCGCGCCCGCGGCGCGGCCGCACCGGCCCGTACGGGGGCACAGTCCGACCGGACGAATGGAGACGAACTTCAGTGAGCACAGTGCTGTTGGTGCATGCCAAGGGTGGCCCGCCGCTCGGTCACGTCCTGTCCCGGGCGGCCGCGAAGGCGCAGGTGCACCTGCTGGCGCTCAGCGCGCTCCCGCCCGCCACGACCGGCGCCGCCCGCGCCCGGTGCGCCTCGGTGCTCACCCCCACCGGCCCCCAGCGCCGCGACCTGGTCTCCCTGATCGTCGCGCGGGCCCGCGCCGTCGGCGCGGACGCGGTGCTCACCTTCTCCGAGTACGCGGTGGTGGCCGTCGCCCAGGCGTGCGAGGAACTGGGCCTGGCCGGCGCGGGCAGCGCCGCGCACCTGGCCCGCGACAAACGCCTGATGCGCCGCACCTGGCAGGAACACGGCCTGCCCCAGCCCGCGTTCCGCCCCCTGGCCACCGAGGACGACCTGCACGCGGCCGCCGCCGAGCTGTCCTTCCCGCTGCTGCTCAAGGCGGCCTGGAGCGCCGGCTCCACCGCCCACCAGATCATCCGCGCCCCGCACGAGGTGAGCGCCGCCTGGCACCGCTCGCGCCATGTGATGGCCGAATCCGCCCAGCTGGGCTACGCCGAACTGCATGTCGCCCAGGCCCAGGGCGACTTCGTGGTCGAGGAGATCGTCACCGGCACCGCCGCGCCCTGGTTCGCCCAGGAGGGCTGGGGCGACTACGTCAGCGTCGAGGGCGTCGTCGCCGACGGCACCTTCCACCCGGTCTGCCTCAGCGGCCGGATGCCCACCGTCGAGCCCTTCACCGAACGCGCCAGCATCACCCCCGCCCTGCTGCCGCCCGCCGCCCAGGAACAGATCGTGGACCTGGCCCGGCGCTCCGTGGACGCCCTGGGCCTGCGCGACTGCGGCACCCACACCGAGATCAAACTCGGCGCCGACGGCCGCATGTGGCTGATCGAGACCGCCGCCCGCTTCGGCGGCGCGATGACCGTCCCGCAGGTCGAGGAGGTCTTCGGCCTCGACCTGGTCGGCATGCTCATCGACCACCTCCTGCGCCGCCCCGTCTCCTGGCCCGCCCACGCCCTGACCCCCGCCCAGGCCCGCGGCGCGGCCGGCTCCCTGGTCGTCCTCGCCGTCGACGCCGCCGGCCGGGCCTGGCCCGACCGCCGGCTGTGGGACTTCACCGCCGCCGCCCGCATCCCGCTGGGCGCGCACAGCACCCTGCGCGCGGTCGCCGAGAGCAGCCTGGCCGACGGCAGCCCGGTGCCCGTCTACGACCCGGCCGCCGGCGCCAACACCATGGCCGCCCTGTGCCTGCTGTCCGCCCCCGACCCCCACCGCGTGCTGCGCGACTTCGAAACCCTGATCACCGCCCTGCCCCACACCCTGCCCGCCGCCCGGCCCGAGGAGGCCCGCCGATGACCGCCCCCCTGCTCACCGGCGCCCCCGAACCGGCCACCGACCGCACCGTGCGGGGCGAGAACCTCTCCCTGCCGCTCTTTCGCACCCTCTCGGGCGTCCTGGCCGGCCACCCCTACCTCAAGGTCGTCGTCGACCGCGCCGCCCACACCTGGCACCTCCTGGACACCGCCGCCCACCCCTTCCACGTCAACTACATCGCCACCCGCATCCTGGGCATGGACCTCGCCGCCCTCGACGCCGACCTGGACGCCTTCAACGCCTCCGTCTACATGGACCCCCAGCGCCGCTTCCTGCTCGGCGTGCTCTCCCTGCACACCGACGAGGACGCAGAGGGCCGCGAACGCACCTTCCTGGTCCTGGAGACCACCGAAGCCGACACCATGCACGGCGAACTCCTGGCCGCCTTCTACGACTTCGTGCGCGACCGCGTCGACGGCCGCCTGCCGCTGCTCCTCAAACCCGCCAACCACGGCCAGGAGGAGGAACTGGCGGCCATCAGCGAACAGCGCGTACCGCGCATCCTGAGCCACGAGCTGTTCGGCACCCGCACCCGCACCCCCCTCAACCCCGGCGAGGCCACCGGACGGCTGCGCTACTTCGCCACCCACGAGGCCTACGCCGCGGCCGAACACACCCTGGGCTGGGCGGACATCGTGGCCATGCCGTGCCTGCCCGACGACGTGCCCCGGGTGGCCGGCTTCCTCAACACCCGCCCCATCACCCCGCTCTCCCACACCAACGTCCTGGCCTCGGGCTGGGGCATACCCAACGCCATCGTGCGCGACCTGGAGCGCCTCCTGGCCAGGGACGCCCTGGACGGCGCCTGGGTGCACTACCGGGTACGCGCGGACGAGATCGTCCTTGAGCGCCTGGAGCAGGAGCCGGAACTGCGCGCCCCCGCCTGGCACCAGCAGCGCATCCGCCTGGAACCGCCCCTGCTCGAGGACGCCCCCGTCCTGGCCCTGCACCGCCTGCGCAGCGCCGACCGGGACCGCTACGGCACCAAGGCCGCCAACCTCGGCGAACTGCACCACGTCCTGGACAGCCGCACCGCCGACCTGACCGCCTTCTACGGCCGGCCCCGCCCGCCGCGCGAGGACCTCTACGCCCACCTGGCCGCCCGCCTGGGCCTGGCCACCCCCGCCCGGGGCGAACTCAACGCCCGCGCCGCGCACTTCGTGGCCACCACCGTGGCCGCCCCGCACGGCGTCGCCCTGCCCTTCGCCCTCCAGCAGCACTTCCTGGCCTCCTGCCCGCCCCTGCAGCAGGGCATCGGCAAACTCAAGATGGCCCTCGAACTCGACGCCGGCGACGTCCTGGACGCCCTGTGCCTGCAACTGCAGCACCTCATCCGGCACACCCCCATCCCCGACTCCGTCACCCGCCAGATCAGCCAGGCCTTCCCCACCGCCCCCAGCGGCCGCCTGGTGGTGCGCTCCTCCTCCAACGCCGAGGACCTGCCCGGCTTCTCCGCCGCGGGCGTCTACGACTCCGTCACCACCGTCAACTCCACCGGCGAACTCCTGGACGCCGTACGCCAGGTGTGGGCCTCCCTGCTCTCCCCGCGCAGCGTGCGCCTGCGCCACCAGGTCGGCATCTCCCTGGACGACACCTACATGGGCGTGATCATTCAGGAGTACGTGCCTGCCTCCCTCGGCGGCGTCCTGGTCACCTGCGACCCCACCCGCCGCGAGGACTTCCGCAACGTCTACCTCAACTGCTCGCCCGGCTCGCCCGAACAGGTCGTCGACGGCACGGTGCTGCCCCAGCAGTACCTCTACAACACCGTCGAGGGCGGCGGGCGCACCCTGGCCCTGGGCTCCTTCGGCCAGGCCCTGCCCGCCGCCACCCGCGCCCGCCTGGCCGAGCTGTCGCTGACCGGCCGGCTCCTGCAGTCCCACTTCAGCGGCTCGCACTTCGGCGGCGCCGACGTCGACAAGCCGCTGGACATCGAGTGGCTGATGACCGAGCAGGGCGACTTCCGGCTGGTCCAGATCCGCCCCTACGCCCTGTGAGCGCGCACCCCGGGCGCCCGGTCCCGGCCGGTACCCCCACCGCCACCGCCCGGCGCATCATCGGCTGCAACTACGGCTTCCAGCTGCTGTTCAACCTGCTGTGGTGGATGCCGGTCTTCTACGCCTACCAAAAGAGCGCCGGACTCAGCGACGCGCAGATCTTCGGCATCCAGAGCATCTACTACGTGGCGTTCTGCCTGTTCGAGATCCCCACCGGGCTCATCGCCGACCGCATCGGCACCCGCAACTGCCTGCGCGCCGGCGCGATCGTCATGACCGCCGCCAACCTCGCCCCCGTCCTGAGCGCCTCCTACACCGGCTTCCTCCTGCACTTCCTGGCCATCGCCGCGGGCCGCTCGCTGACCTCCGGCGCCGCCAGCGCCTACCTCTACGACGGGCTGCGCGCCGAAGGCTGCCAGGAGCACTACCTCAAGGCCGAGGGCACCGCACGGGCCCTGGGCCTGGCCGCGAAAGTCGTGTGCTGGCCGCTGGTGGGCCCGCTGATGGCCCTGGCCCACCCGGCCCCCTACCTGCTCAGCGCGGCGAGCGCGGCCGGCTCCCTGGCCTGCGCGCTCGCCCTGCCCCGCCTGGCCGGCCCGCCCGGCACGCCGGGCCGGGCCACCGCCGGGCCGGGGGCGGCCAAGGGCGCCGGGCGCCGGGGCGGAACCGTGGTGCGCGACGCGGGCGCCGCGCTGCGCTGCGTGGCCTCCTCACGCTGGCTGGCCCTGGTGATGGTGCAGGGCGTGGCCCTGTTCACGCTCTCGCGCATCTGCCAGGTCAACCTCTTCCAGCCGATCCTCCTGGACCACGGCATCGCGCCGTCCTCGCACGGCGGCGTGCTGGCCGCGATGACCGTGGCCGAGGCGGTGGCCTCCGCCCGCCCCCAGTGGCTCAGCCGCCGCCTGCCCCCGGTCGCCTGGGTCTCCCTGCTCAGCCTCGCCCTCGCGGGCACCCTGGCCGCCATGACCCTGGGCGGGCCCTGGACCGTCATCGCGCTGCTGTGCCTGTTCGCCGCCGCGACCGGCTTCGCCTACCCCGTCCAGCGCAAACTCGTCAACGACGCGGTGCCCGCCCACGCCCCGCGCGCCACCCTGCTCTCCATCGAGAGCATCGTGGACCGCGCGGTGTGCGCCCTGGCCGCGGTCGCCGCCGGCGCCTACCTCTCCGCCGGCCACCTGGACGCCTTGCTGTGGCACAGCGCCCTGGCCACCGCCCTGCTGCTGGGCGCTTTCCAACTCCTGCTGCGCGCCGCCCCGGTACGACAGGACCGCCCGGACCCCAACCCGGCCCCGGCAGGGGCGGCGGGGACGAAGGGGACGGCGGGGGAGGGGGGCCGGCAGGCCGCCGGCGGCCACTGACACCCCCCGGGACCTCCCGGCCCCCGCCGGGGGCAGGTCAGCGGGCGCGGTGGCCCAGGCGCTCCACCGCGGCGACCGGCAGGTAGGCGGGCCGGTGCGGCCGGGCCACCTGGTAGGGCACGAAGCCCAGCGAGGCGGCGACCTCGACCTCCTCGGCGGTCTCGGCCTGGTAGACCAGCCGGCAGCCGCCGGCGTCGGCCTGCGCGCGCTGCCACAGCGCGGGCGCCGGCTTGCGCTCGGCCTCGGTGCGCGGGGTCAGGATCCGCCCGCCGAAGTCCGCCCAGGCGAACGGCGCGGCATCCCGCCACGTCGCCTCGACCTCGCGGCGCAGCCGGGCGGCCCGCTCGGCGTCCGTAGCGCCCCACGCGGACGGCACGTTGGTGATCAGACCGACCCTGATGTGCCGCGCGCGCAGCGCCCGCAGATAGGCCGCCGCGCCCGGCCGGTAGCCCGTACTGCCGTCCTCGGCGGTGTGTACCAGCGTCTCCCCCAGATCGAAGTACACGACGGGGCAGCTGCGTTCACCGCCCACGCCCGCCCGCGCGGCGAAGACCGCCGCGGCGCCGGTGTCCTGCGGGGCGGCGGCACTCGCCGTGGCACACAGCACGGCCGACACCAGCGCCGCGCCGAACGCGAGGCCGGTGCGCGCCGGGCCCCTGGAGGCGGATCTGTTCACGGCGTCGCCGCCCTTCTCCTGGCGCACCCCCCGGGGGGATGCGCGGAACACCCATCAAATGACTGTCAGGTCCATGCCAGCCAGCCGCCGCAAGGTACCCCATGCGACGCCGCCCCCGCCCGCCCTTTCCTCCGTCAGCGGACCGGTCTCCTCGCCCTACCCCGGACCGGCCCGCGGCACGCGGCCCCGCCCGCGGCCCGCGGCCCGCCCCTTTTTCGCCCTCCCGTGCCGCCAACTCCCGCCCACCGGCGTACTGTTCGCCCCAGCGCCGCTGCCGCCCGCCGGGCCCGGCGGGACCCCGGACGGGAGCAACTGCGCCCGGGCAGCGCGCCGTTCGGCACCCCGCCGACCGCTCGACGTCCGCCTGAGCCCGCGTCGTGAGTGCCTTGAGGGCCGCTTGAACGCGGCCCGCGGGCTGCCCCGCCCGCGGGCCCGTGGCGCACCGCCCTGCCGGGCCCGCCGATACGCCCTCACCAGGCATATCGGGGCCGAACCCGCCGGGCGGGAGCGGCGCTGGGCGGGCCGGGGGCGGGGCCGGGCCGACGGCGGGGGCGGGGCGGGCAGTTGGGCAAAGGCCGCCGCGCAGGGCGGCGCACGCCGCATGATGCAACCACAGATGCACCCGAAGGGCGGCCCAGATGAGTCCGGACGCACGCGGCGTCGACACGCACGGCAGCGCCGGCCGCGGCCACGCCGTGGTGATCGGCTCGAGCCTGGCCGGGCTCACCGCCGCACGGGCCCTGGCCAACTCCATGGACCACGTCACCGTCATCGAACGCGACCGCCTGCCGCGCGGCCCCGGACGGCGCCGCGGCGTGCCCCAGGCACGCCACACCCACAGCCTGACCACCACCGCCCAGCAGGGCCTGGAGCAGCTCTTCCCCGGCATCGGCCAGGACCTGCGACGGGCCGGGGCCAGCCGGCTGCGCCTGCCCCAGGACATGCTGCTGCTGGGCCCGCACGGCTGGCTGCCCCGCTTCGACTCGGGCCTGTCGATGCTCAGCGCGAGCCGCGACCTGATCGACGCGGTGATCCGCGACCGGCTGTACGCCGAGCCCAAGGTGCGCTTCCTGCCCGCCCACGAGGCCGTCGCCCTGCAGCCCGGCCGCAACGACACCGTCACCGGCGTCTGGGCCCGCGCCCGGGACCGCCGCACCCCCGACGGCTGGGGCCCGCGGCAGCTGATATCCGCCGACTTCGTGGTGGACGCCTCCGGAGCCGGCTCGCGCGCCCCGCACTGGCTGGCCGAACTGGGCTACGAGCCGCCCCGCGAGAGCGTCACCCGGGCCCGTACCACCTACGTCTCCACCGTGTTCGCCCCGCCCGTCGGCCATGTCGCCGACTGGCAGGCCCTGTTGCTGATGGCCGCACCCGACAACCCCCGCCAGGGTCTGCTCCACCCGCTCGAGGGCGGCCGCTGGTCGGTGACCCTCAGCGCCGCCGATATCGAACGCCCGCCCGCCGACCACGCCGCCCTGCTGCGCGCCGCCGGCGCCCTGCGCCACCCGCTGCTGCGTGACGTCATCGAGGCCGCCACCCCGCTGGGCCCCCTCTACACCTGCACCCGCACCGAGAACCGCTGGCGCCACTACGAGAAACTGCGCCGCTGGCCCGACCAGTTCCTCGTCGTCGGCGACGCCCTGGCCGCCCTGGACCCCGCCCACGGCCAGGGCATGACCCTGGCCGTGCAGGGCGCCCTGGTCCTGGACCACGTCCTGGCCGGCCACGGCACCACCGTCGGCCTGGGCTACCGGCTGCGCCGCGCGCTGGCCCACCGCCTGGCCCCCGCCTGGCAGTCCAGCACCCGCCACCTGCGCACCACGCTGGGGGAGGACCCGCCCACCGGCCTGCGCGCCCAGCTCGGCCGGCGCTACACGGCCCGCGTCGCGGCCGCCTCGCCCACCGACCCGCACGCGGCCACCCAGCTGATCGCCCGCCTGCAGGCGGCCGGCCCACTGGCCGCCGTGCCGCGCCCGCGGCCCCCGCGCACCCAGCCCCCCGCCCCGCACGCCCTGCCCGCGCCGCCCAGCCTCACCCACGGCCTGCCCGCCCGCCGCCGCGCCCCGGCCCCGGCCGCCCCCGCCATCGGGGTGGCCACCGGCTCCGCCCGCCTGCACCCCCAGGGCTCCTCGGCACAGTGGCCGGCCGTGGCACCGGCCGGGGAACGCCCCCGCCGGTGAGGCCCGCGAAGGTGGGAGGCGGCCGCGAGCGGCCAACGGCGTGGACATAGGGTTCAGGCATGACAAGAGCGCAGCAACTACCTGCTGTAGAGGCCGACTTGAGCGACCCGTGGCGGGCGCGCGGCAGCAACACCCCGGCCCGTACACCCCAGTTGGGCACCCGGCGCGCGGCTCCCCTTGCGGATGACTCGAAACTCGCTAGAGAACCAGTGGAGTTGGGACCGGGCTCCGGCTTGAGTGCGGTTGTCCGCCCGTTCGCGGAGTCGATAGCGTTCCTCCCGCTCAAGGGCACGGGCCCGTTTGCGCCGCTGCAGGCCGCCCCCACCACCGACCGCCCGCCGGCCGGTCCGGGTGTGCCTGTGACCACTGAGCGGCGAGGGGAGGGCGCGCGGGCATGAGCATCACCGAAGATGCACCGCAGCGGGAGCGGACCAAGGCGCCGCAGGGCGAACGCATCGCCGACTGGGCGGACGGACGGCTCGGGATCTACCAGTGGCGCACCCTGATGCGCAAGGTCTTCCCCGAACACTGGTCCTTCATGTTCGGCGAGATCGCGCTCTACAGCTTCATCATCCTGATCCTCACCGGCCTCTACCTCACCATGTTCTTCAACCCGAGCATGGGCGAGACGGTCTACGAGGGCCCGCACGTCCCGCTGCAGGGCGTGCAGATGTCGGAGGCCTACGCCTCCACGCTGCGCATCAGCTTCGAGGTGCGCGGCGGCCTGTTCATCCGCCAGCTGCACCACTGGGCGGCGCTCACCATGATCGCCGCGACCATGGCGCACACCCTGCGGCACTTCTTGACCGGCTCCTTCCGCAAGCCGCGCGAGCTGAACTGGCTGATCGGCGTGGTCCTGCTGGTCCTGGTCACCCTGGAGGGCTTCCTCGGCTACTCGCTGCCCGACGACCTCCTCTCGGGCACCGGCCTGCGCATCGCCGAGGGCGTCACCCTGGCCATCCCGCTGGTGGGCACCTACCTGACGATGTTCCTGTTCGGCGGCGAATTCCCCAGCACGGACGTCATCCCGCGCTTCTACAGCTTCCACATCCTGCTGCTGCCCGGCATCATCCTGGCCCTGGTCACCGTCCACCTGATCCTGGTCATCTACCAGAAGCACACCCAGTTCCGCGGCCCCGGCCGCACCCAGCAGAACGTGGTCGGCCAGCCGCTGATGCCGCACTACGCGGCCAAGGCCGGCGGCTTCTTCTTCCTGGTCTCCGGCGTCCTGTCGCTGATGGCGGGCATCGCCCAGATCAACGCGGTCTGGGTCTACGGCCCCTACCGGCCCGACCAGATCTCCCAGGGCTCCCAGCCCGACTGGTACATGGGCTTTTTGGAAGGAGCCCTGCGCGCCTTCCCCGCCTGGGAGTTCGCCGTCGCCGGCTACACCGTCAACATGGGCGTCCTCATCCCCGCCGTCGTCCTGCCCACCCTGCTGATCGGCATCGCCTGCCTGTGGCCGTTCATCGAGGCCTGGATCACCGGCGACAAGCGCGAGCACCACCTGCTGGACCGCCCGCGCGAACAGCCCACCCGCACCGCGTTCGTCTGCTCCCTGGCCGCGTTCTACCTGGTGCTGTTCTTCGGCGGCGCCAACGACATCCTCGCCGAGCGCTTCCACCTCTCGATGAACGCCATCACCTGGGGCGTGCGCATCGGCGTCTTCGTCGTCCCGGCCCTGACCTACGTCATCACCAAGCGGATCTGCATGGGCCTGCAGCTGCGCGACCGCGACAAGCTCCTGCACGGCCGCGAGACCGGCCGCATCAAGCGCCTGCCGCACGGCGAGTTCGTCGAGGTCCACGAGCGCCTGGAGCGCGAGCAGGAGTACATGCTGCTCTCCCGGGAGATCCACCAGCCGCTGCCGGCCCCGCCGCGCGAGGACGAGCGGGGCGTGCCCAACCCCAAGTCCCGCACGGAGATGGTGCGCCACCGGCTCAGCCGCTGGCTGTCCGGCGGGCAGATCCCCAACCCCACCCCGCAGGAGATGCGGCAGGCCCTGGACCACCTCGACCACTCCGCCAACGGCCACGCACCGGCCGGCCTGCCCGCCGCCGAGGGCCGCGAGCCGGACCAGCAACTGCACTGATCGCGGCGGCGCGGCCCGTCGGGCCGGCCCACGGACAGCGGCGCGGGGGACCAGGGGACGGGTCACCCGCGCCGCCCGCATGCGCCCCGCCGCCCGCGTCCCCGCCCCCGGGCGCCCCGCTCCCGCCCTGCGCCGCCAACTGCCGTTGTACGGCGTCCTGCGGGCGCCCCGCGCGCCCCGCCGCCCGCGTCCCCACCGCCGGACACCGCACCCCGGGCGGCCCCGTACCCGCCCCGTGACCGCTCTGGTCCGTCAACTCCCCGTGTACGGCAGGCCGTTGGCGTCCCGCGCCCCCGCCGTCCACGCCCCCGCAGCCGGACACCGCACCCAGGGCGCCCCGTTCCCGCCCCGGACCAGTCACGTCCTGCTTCGCCAACTGCCGGCGTACGGCGCCCCGTTGGCATCCCGCGCGCGCCCGGGCGGGCGGGCCCCGGGGAGCTCCGCATTCCCGCCTGCCCGCACCCGCCCCGCCCCGGCCCACCGGCGCCAAGAGCCCCCGGCGCGGGGCGGCGGAGCGTGCCGCGCACCCCTCCGTTTGGAGTGACCCACGTCACTTCGAAGGGCTCTTGGTGTGGGGCCCGCCCCGTGTCACTATTTCTGCAGACCTCCCCTGCCCAAAAGCCGCCCCCCTCCGTGTCGAGCGTGGAGCCCGTGGCCGCAAGGGGAGTTGCGTCAGGGCCCTGGTGAACCGCGTACCGGCCTGACGCCCCCTCACCCGCGGCGCCCCGCCCCACCGGCCGGTGCCGCCGTCACCGCCGCACCCGGCGGCCCCTCACGCAGCACCCCCCTTTTCCGCGCCCCGCCCGACCGGCGCCCCGCCCCCTGTTCCACCGTGCCCGCACGCCCGGCGTGCGCAAGGCCCCAGACCGCCCGGCGCCCGGGGCGGAGCCGCCGGCCGGCTCCGGGGCGCCGCCCGTAACCGCCGCCGCTCACACCGGCGCCGTGATCCACCTATGGAGGAATGATGTCGGGAACCGCCGATCTGGCAGGCGTCTACGCTGCCGTCGAGGAATCAGCCGGACTGCTGGACGTGGCGTGCGCGCGCGAGAAGGTGTGGCCCATCCTGGCCGCGTTCGAGGAGGTCCTGCCGAACGCGGTGATCGCCTTCCGGGTGGCGACCAACGCCCGCCACGAAGGGGAGTTCGACTGCCGCTTCACCGTGCCCGGGTCCATCGACCCCTACGCCGTCGCCCTGGACAAGCAGCTCACCACCCGCACCGGCCACCCGGCCGAGTCGCTGGTCGCCGACGTCCAAAAGCACTGCGCCGTCGACAGCTACGGCGTCGACTTCGGGGTCCTGGGCGGCTTCAAGAAGATCTGGGTGTACTTCCCCGGCGGCCGCCACGAGAGCATCGGGCACCTCGCCGGGATCCCCTCGATGCCGGCCGCCCTGGCCGAGAACGCGGACTTCTTCGCCCGCTACGGCCTGGCCGACAAGGTCGACCTGATCGGCGTCGACTACGCCAGCCGCACCATGAACGTCTACTTCGCCGCCTCGCCGGAGGTCGTCGCCCCCGACACCGTCAGGGCGATGCACCGCGAGATCGGCCTGCGCGAGCCCAGCCAGGAGATGCTCGACTTCTGCGGCCGGGCCTTCGGCGTCTACGCCACCTTGAACTGGGACTCGCTGAAGGTGGAGCGGATCTCCTACAGCGTCAAGACGGAGAACCCGCTGGAGCTCTCCGCCCGGCTCGGGGCCAAGGTCGAGCAGTTCCTCAAGAGCGTTCCCTACGGCACCGACACCCCCAAGATGGTCTACGCGGCGGTGACCTCCAGCGGCGAGGAGTACTACAAGCTCCAGTCGTACTACCAGTGGCGGACCAACAGCCGGCTGAACCTTTCGTACATCGGCGGGCGTTCGTGACCAGCACTCCCGTACAGCACCCCCTCACACCTTTCGAAAGGGATCAGCGCATGACAACTGAAGCCACTCTCGGGCGCTTTCGCGAGTACATGGTCGGCCCCTCGCGGTTCATGAGCCTGCTGTCCGTCTTCGAGCTCGGCATCATCGACACGCTCCGCGCCCGGCCCGGCCTGACCGCCACCGAGCTCGGCGAGACCGTCGGCGCCAAGCCCGACGCCGTGGAGCAGCTGCTGTTCCTGCTGGTCAAGGAGGGCTTCGTCGCCCAGGACGAGGCCACGGGCGCCTACACCCTGGACGCGCTGGCCGAGGTCGCCGAGAGCGACCTCAAGCGCGCCCTCACCTACATGAACATGATCAAGGTGGTGGCGCTGCGGCAGCTCTTCTACCTCACCGACAGCGCGCGCACCGGCACCATCGTGGGCCTCAAGGAGCTGTACGGCACCGAGGGCGGCACGCTCTACGACGCGGTGGCCGACCACAGCGACCTCAACGACGCCTGGCTGACGCTGATGAACAACGTCACCGCCAACATCGACCCCTGGTTCTTCTCCAACATCGACGTGCCCGCCGGCGCCCAGGTGCTCGACGTGGCCGGCAACACCGGTCTGGGCGCGATCCACACCTACCGGCACAAGGCCTCCCCGGGGCTGAAGGTGACCACCTTCGACCTGCCGGAGAAGGAGAGCACCTGCCTGGCGAACTTCAAGGAGCACGGGGTGCAGGAGCACTGCTCCTTCATCGGCGGCAACGTCTTCGACGAGATCCCCAAGGGCTTCGACACCGTACTGATCAAGCACTTCCTGGACATGTTCGACAAGGACGACGTGTTCAAGATCCTCAAGGGTGTGCACCGCTCGCTGGAGGTGGGCGGCACGGTCAACATCATGGTGCCGGTCTATCCCGAGGACATCCGCGACAGCGACAACTACAACGTCGACTTCTTCCCGGCCTTCTTCATCGGCTGCACCATGGGCCAGGGCGGCCCGCAGAAGATGTCGGTCTACCAGAACTGGCTGGAGGAGTGCGGGTTCAAGGTCACCAAGGCCATCACCAAGGACCCCGCCGAGGTGCCCCGCGACGTCATCCCCGTCCAGGCCATCCTGTGCGCGACGAAGATCGCGTGACCGGCTGATCCCCGGCACCCGCCCACCGCTGCGAACAAGCGCCAACCGGCACATGGAGGACCAATGCCCCACGTCACGGGGATCGACGAGGTGTACGCGGCCATCGAGGAGTCGGCCCGCCTGGTGGGCATCGCCTGCGCGCGCGAGAAGGTCTGGCCGATCCTGAGCGCGTACGCGGACGGCCTGGCCGAGGCCGGCGTCGTCTACAGCGTCTCCAGCGGCCAGGACGCCCCGGCGGAGCTCGACTACACCGTCACGGTGCCGCCCCGCAGCGGCGATCCCTACGCCACCGCCCTGGCGCACGGCTTCGTCACGGCCGCCGGTCACCCCGTCGACTCCCTGCTCGCCGACCTCCAGGCGCGGTGCAGCATCAGCGAGTACCTCGTCGACGGCGGCGTCGTCGGCGGCTTCAGCAAGATCTACGCGCACTTCCCGCAGGCCGTGCAGGGGGTGGCCGAGCTCGCCGGCCTCCCCAGCATGCCGCCCGCCCTGGCCGAGAACACCGGCCTGTTCGAGCGGCACGGCCTGCGCGAGGTGGCGATGACCGGCATCGACTACCGGCGCCGCACGGTCAACCTGTACTTCACCCAGCTCTCCGAGGAGAGCCGGGCCCCGCACAACATCCTCGCCCTGCACCGCGCGATCGGCCTGCCCGAACCCGACGAGCAGATGCTCGCCTTCGCCCGGCGCTCCTTTCGCATCTACACCACCCTCAGCTGGGACTCCCCGGCCATCGAGCGGATCTGCTACGCCCCGCCGCCGGCCCGCGGCTGGGACCCCGCCGCTCTGCCGGTGCGCATCAGCGAACAGGTCGAGCAGTTCGTGCGCCGCGCCCCGCGCGCCTACGAGGGCGAGCCCATCGTCATCGCGGCCGTCAAGTGGGAGGCCCAGGGCCGCTACCTCAACCTGGGCCCCTACTACCAGCTGTCGCCGCTGATGCGGAAGGTGATCAGCGCGGTCCACAACGGGAAGATCTGAGCCCGCCCTTCCTGCCGCCATCACCGGCGTTCCTGCCTGGGCCCGGACCTCGGTCCGGGCCCAGGCAATTTCTTTTCGTCACCCGTCTTTTTCCGTTTCGTGAGGGCTTGGGAATTGTTGCCACCGGTGCGTACACCCCCATGCCCTCAATAAAGTTGAATGTTGCACTATGTTCATGAGTGTAACGTCGGAACGGTGTTGATTTTGCTCTGGGGAATCAGGCAAGATCGCTCAGTGTTCACCAGGGGATTCCACACCCGTGGCACCCCCATTTACCCACCCGCTATTCACAGAGGGGACCGTCATGTCAGATTCCGTAACGGGCCAGGGATTTTCCGACGAGGCCGAACTGCGCCGCGCCAACCGGGCCACCGTCGAGCAGTACATGCACACCCGCGGCCAGGACCGGCTGCGCCGCCACGAGCTGTTCACCGAGGACGGCCGCGGCGGCCTGTGGACCACCGACACCGGCTCCCCGGTGGAGACGGTGGGCCGCGACCGGCTCGCCGAGCACGCCGTGTGGTCGCTGGGCTGCTTCCCCGACTGGGAGTGGTACAACATCCAGATTTTCGAGACGCAGGACCCGAACCACATCTGGGTGGAATGCGACGGCCGCGGAAAGATCCTCTTCGGGGACTACCCCGAGGGCTACTACGAGAACCACTTCCTGCACTCCTTCGAACTGGAGAACGGAAAGATCAAGCGTAATCGCGAGTTCATGAATCCGTTCCAGCAGCTGCGTGCGCTCGGCATTCCGGTTCCGGAGATCAAGCGCACCGGCATTCCCACCTGAGCACCACTCGATTACCGCTGGATCGGAGTACGTCATGGAAGACGTTATACGGGAGATTCGTATCCGCGGGGCATTGCAGCAACCCGATTGGAGCGATCTTTCCCAGCTGAACCGGGTCGCGGAAGCCCTGGCCGCCCGCCCCCCGCTGGTCCAGGGCGACGACCTGGCCACCCTGCGCACCCTGCTCGGCAAGGTCGCCGCCGGCCAGGCGCTGG
>NZ_JBVJPW010000037.1:0-33979 GCF_055609205.1 Streptomyces sp. NPDC036815
CTCACCGGCGAGAACACCATCTCCTGGCGCGACCCGACACCAGCACACCAAAGCCGCATTCAGGGATGAAACAACAGGATGAAACGACCTCTGAGTACTGCGCTGTCCGGACCCGGACGGCGGCCAGGTCCATCGCGATCACGGGCGTCGTCGTGCCCTGGGCCGTTGACCGGCGGCGCCTTCCACTGGACGTTGGAGGCCCCTCCTTGGGTCGGTGCTCTCCCCCGATTTCTCCACCTCACCAGAACGCCGAGAGAGGCACTGGGTGTTAACCACCCTCCTCACCGCCACCCTTGCCATCGTCTCCACCCTGCTGGGCACGATCACCAGCTGGCCGCCGACGGCCGTGCCTATCGCGTCCGGATAGAGGTCCGATCACGCTCGTGACGCGCCGCCTCACTCGGCCGCCCATCCCCCCGGATGCAGCTAGGCCCCGCATCCCCCAGGCCGTCGCAGCAGCCTGAGCATCAGAACTCCCAGTCCAGTTCATCCTCATCGACCGCGACAGGCAGGTATCCGTCGACTGACTCGCCAGTCTCCAGAGCCGTAGCCGTCGCATTCAGGAGAGACAGAAGCGACTCCCACATGGGGTGGCGTGAAAAGTAGCATCCTGTTTCATGATCGGCATTGCCGATCCTTCCCCGGCGACGGTAGGGGCGCTGATCGATGATGAGGTAATCTCCTGCACCGTCAAAGGCGAAGGGGACCCACTGGGCATGCCACCACGGCCCGTGCTCCCTGTCCGGATCACCTTCCTCTGCGCCCGCTAGCTCGTCTCCATAGATCTTCATGCGTGTCTGCCAGGCCCTCGCGATGCCCTGCACATCGAGCAGAGACCAGAACGGCGGCAGCAGGTCGTAGTGGCCCATGCCGTTGTGCCGCAGCAAGGATTCCACCAAGGGCTCGGGGAATGACTGTCCGACGGCCTGTTCAGCCACAGCAATTGCCGAGCGCTCCGCCGGGGGTTCAAGGGCAGCAAACGTTCGAGGTGCGTGCAGGGCGAGCCAAGCCTCTATACGCATCCACGACTCGGATATCGACGAAGTCATCCTGGGATCGTGCCAGTTCGAAGCGCCGCTGAACGGAAGGTTTCGAGACGGGTTCTAACTGGCTACTCCGTCCCGTTCAGTGAGGTCCCTACAGGTGAACTACACCCATGCTGTATCCCGTCAGCCGCAGGGCAGGAGCGGAACTGCGGCAGGCGCGCAACACGGTTTCGGCGCAGACCGCGGATGGGCGGAGTGCCTGCGGGCGAAGACAGGCGTGGGTGAACCTACAGGGTGTGACTCTCCGTCTGATACCTCGCCGCCCGCATCAGCGGGGCCTGCGCATGTGGCTGGGGGGCCTGGTCCTGGCCGCGACGTTCGTCCTCGCGGTCTTCATCGCGGCCGGGGTGTTCTTCGCCGGCTGGGCCCTGCTCGGCGCCCACGGCCTCGAGACACAAGAGCGCCTCGACGCCAAGACGCTCTCCGACCTGGTGGAACTCGCCTTCGGGGTGGTGGCCGTGGCCGGTGCGCTGGTCGCCCTAGTGGTGGCCTACCGGCGCCAGCGGCTGGACGAGGACGGCACGCTGCGCGAGGCCACCCGGCTTCACACCGAACGCTTCACCACCGCGGTGTCCCAACTGGGCGAGGAGTCTGCCGCGGTGCGGCTGGGCAGCGTGTACGCACTGGCCGGACTCGCCGACGACGCTCCCACCGACCTGCTGCGTCAGACGTGCATCGACGTACTGTGCGCGTATCTGCGCCTGCCCTACACCGCCGAGGCCGACCTCCCGCCGGACGACACTGCCGCCCGGCACGCCTACCTGGCCTCGCGGGAGGGGCGGCACACCATCATCCGCCTCATCCGGGACCGGCTCGCAGTCGGCCCCGAGGACTTCGCCGCCTCCTGGCAGGGCTACGACCGGGGCTTCATCGGCGTCGTCTTCGACGGCGGCGACTTCACCGGCGGGGTCTTCGCTCCGGGCAGCACGGTCTGCTTCCGCGAGGCCCAGTTCCTCGACGGCGAAGTCTCCTTCACCCACGCGCAGTTCTCCGGCGGCACGGTGTCCTTCAGCGAGGCGCAGTCCTCCGATGCCGCCGTTCATGTCAGCGCGGCGCTGTTCTGCGGCAGCATGATCCACTTCAATGGCGCCGAGGGCTCAGCACCAAGGCTCCTGTTGCCGGAGGTTGGGCGATCACTGAACAGAGGTGCTCACCTACGCCGAGCTCGACGCACGGGCCGACCGGCTCGGCCGCGCGCTGGCCGCGCAGGGAGTCGGCCCCGAGTCCGTCATGGCCCTGGTGACCGCACCGACCGCGACGCTGGTGGTGACCATGCTGGCGGTACTCAAAGCACGTGGTGCGTTCCTGCCCCTGGACCCGGAGCACCCCAGAGCCAGGCTGCTGAGCATCCTCGACCACGCCAGGGCACACCTGGCCTTCGCCGACGCCGCATCCGCCCGCGTGCTCCACGGCGCACTGCCCGAGGGCGCGGTGCGCACACCGGGCGAGTGGCCCGCCGAACAGCAAGGGGCCACCACGCCCACCGACTTCCCGGTCCGCAGTGCGGCGCTGAGCACGGCCTGTGTGTTCTACACCTCCAAAACCACCGGCGCGCCCAAGGGCGCGCTCATCCACCACGGCGCCCTCGCCAACTACACCCGGGCCATGGCCGAGCGGTTGCGGCTGACCCGCGCGGACCGCTTCCTGCAACTCGCCCCGATCGGTTTCGACGTCTGCTGGAAGAAGTGTTCGTCCGGTGTGCCACTGCTGCACGTATACGGCGGCCTGACGGAGGTGACCTGCACTTCCACCGTGCACCTGGTGGAGGGTCCGGGCCGGGCCGAGGACATCGTCGAGACGTCTGGGCTACCGATCGGGAAGCCCGTGGACAACACACGGATCTGCCTCCTGGACCGCCATCTGCGGCCCGTCCCGGTGGGCGTTCCCGGTGAGATGTACATCGGAGGCAGCGGGCTCGCAAGCGGTTACCTCCACCAGCCGGCTCGCACCGCTGCTCGCTTCGTCCCCGATCCGTTCAGCGGAACGCCCGGAGGACGCATGTACCGCACGGGCGATCTCGCGCGGCACCGGTCCGACGGCACGCTCGACTTCATCGGCCGGGTGGACAACCAGGTCAAGATCCGCGGCTTCCGCATCGAACTGGGTGCGGTGGAAGCCGCGTTGGTATCCCACGCCGCGGTGTCCGCGGCGGTGGCCGTCGTTCGGGAGGACCAGCCGGGCGAGAAGCGGCTCGTCGGCTATGCCGTCCTGGGCACGGCGCCGTCCACCGGCCCGCCCGACCCGGCCGAACTGCGCTCCCACGTACGGGACCGGCTCCCGCCCTACATGGTGCCCGACGTGGTGGTCGTGCTCGACGCTCTGCCGCTGACCTCCAACGGCAAGGTGGACCGTGCCGCACTCCCCCGGCCGGGCAGAGCGGACGCCGCCGGCCGCGTACAGCAACCCCGGACGCCGATGGAGGCACGGCTCGCCGAGCTCTGCGCCCAAGCGCTCGGCCTCGAAGAAGTGGGAGTGGACGACGACTTCTTCGACATCGGCGGTAACTCCCTGCTCGCGACGAAGTTCGTCAACCAGGTCCGCGTGGAGTTCGCGGTGGACGTGCCGTTGCGTGGATTCTTCGAGACGCCCACTGTCGTTTCCCTTGCCCAGCAGATCCTCGCGCTCCAGGCCGCCGCCCTGGACGCGGACGAACTGGAGTCCCTGATCTCGGAGTTGTCCGACGACAGCGCCAACTCTCAGGAGCAGTCATGATCACTCCTTGATCCCCGGCCGCGGCCGCTTCACCCGAACCCCACGACCCGCGAAAACCCCTTGATCACCCCGTGATCGCCCTTTGAACAACCTTTGGAGATACGCATGCTGGTACGCGCCCTTTCCTCTCGTGAAGTGGCACGTGCTCTCGACTGCACGGTGAACGAGCCGATCAACTGGGTCGATCCCGAACAGTTCCGCGCCGGACTCGATGCGCGTCAGTACCGTCCGGAGTGGACCTGGGTCGCCGAGGACGGCGGCGAGCTCCTCGCGCGTGGAGTGTGGTGGGGCGAGGACGACGGTACTCATCCGCTGGTGCTCGACTGCCTGTACGTACACGAGTCGGTCCAGGACCGTGCGGCACTCGCCGCACACCTGATCACTGCGGCGCACCAGCAGTTCCGTGCGGCAGGCATGACCGAGGTGCCCGAGTTCCATCTGTTCTCGCACAAGGACACCTCCGCACCGGACGCGGCCGCCGCGCTGGCGTGGCGCGTGGACGCCGCGGCACGGTCCGGCCTCACCGACGTCCTGCGAAGGCTCCGCTACGAATGGACGCCGGATGTGGAACTGCCCGCCCGGCCCGGCAAGTTGCTCTTCCGGACCGAACCTGACGACGAGGTGTTCCTCGGTGTCTTCCGTGAGCTCACCGTCGGAAGCCTCGACACCACGACCCAACGCATGCTCACCCGGCACGGCGCCGACGCGGCGGCGCGAGCCGATCTGGCGGGCTACCGAGCGATGCCGGGCGACCGCGCCTGGTGGCGGCTCGCCCACACCCCGGACGGCACTCTCGCCGGCCTCATCATCCCGAGCCGCAACGACCTGAACTTCGTGGTCGGCTATCTCGGTGTGGTCCCGAAGTTGCGCGGCCGGGGCCATGTGGACGACCTGCTCGCGGAGACGACGCACATCCTGGCCGCCGCCGGGGCCCAGCGCATCGTGGCCGACACGGACGTGACGAACCGCCCGATGGCCGCCGCCTTCGAGCGCGCCGGCTACCGGAACTTCGCCTCCCGAACGGTGCTCACCGCGCCCGCTGACCACTGAAAGCCCCGCCACAAGGAGCTCAGCTGGCACACAGAGGATGCGTTCTCTCCCTACCGGGCGGACTGGATCGGGCTGCTGTGTCTGCGCAACGCCGGGCTGACCGCCACCACACTGGCCCTGCCCGATCTGAGCGCCATCCCCGAGAGCATCCTCGGCGTGCTGCGCCAGCCGAGGTTCTTCATCGTTCCCGACAGCTCGCACATCGAACTGTCGGGCGGGGCGGCGGACCCCGAAGCCGTGCCGCCCTCCGTCGACGTGGCGCGGGCACGCTCCGCACCGCCCCCGGTTCCCCTGATCGACGGCCACCGGGACGCCCCCGTCCTACGGATCGACAGGGACTTCACCACGGCCGCGCCCGGTGACGACGAGGCCGACCGGGTGCTCGCCTGGCTGATCGGGCACCTCGACGCCCATGTCCAGGAGTTCCCGCTGGCCCCGGGCGAGATCGGGTTCATAGACAACCAGAGCGCCGTGC
Organism: Streptomyces sp. NPDC036815; assembly: GCF_055609205.1. Taxonomy (NCBI): domain Bacteria; kingdom Bacillati; phylum Actinomycetota; class Actinomycetes; order Kitasatosporales; family Streptomycetaceae; genus Streptomyces; species Streptomyces sp. NPDC036815. The sequence continues at coordinate 5,284 of NZ_JBVJPW010000037.1, forward strand.
ACGGCAGGCGCCCCTTCCGCCCCCGCTACAACGGCACGGACCGCTGGCTGAAGCGCGTCAGCATCGTGAAGGACCAGCGCAGAACCCGCCCCGGCCGGGTGTCGGCCACCACTCGGGCCATCGGCTGACCCTGTATCCCGAAGCGGTGCAGCTGCCCGTCACCCGAAGCGCCACACCGGACACGCACAACGACCAGACCATGTCGAGAAGTGTGAGGTGAAGCAGGTGGACCGCGCACCGCGCCGACTATTCGGGTCGTGCCAACCGCTCGGGCCGTGCCGACCTTTCGGACCACGGCGGTCCCGATGACGGCGGACACACCCCGGCAAGCGTCACTCGCAGAGCGGCTGTCGGGGCTCTCCCCACACCAGCGCAGCCACCTGGAACGCCTCCTCGCTGAGAGGGCCCGCGCGGCGCAGCCGGGACGTGTCGCCCACATCCTGCCGCGCGGCGCGGATTCCGTCACGCCCCCGCTGTCCTGGAGCCAGGAACTTCTCTGGCTGCAGCACGAACTGGACCCGAGCGGCGCCGCCTTCGCGATCCCGTTGGCGGTACGACTTGACGGCAGAGTCCGCGTCGATCTGCTGCGGTCGACTCTCCGGGATCTGGTGGCACGGCACGAGATCCTGCGCACCACGATCGCCGGTTCCGACGGGACGCCGTATCAGCGGGTGCATCCCGCCGTCGCGGTGGATGTGGGGCTCGTCGATTTCCGGGACAGCTCGCAGGCCGAGGCCGAGGCACGCGCAGCCCTCGCCGACGAGGCGGCCCGCCCCTTCGACCTGAGCGAAGGGCCGCTGTTCCGCGCCCTGTTGCTGCGGATCGAGGACGAGGCGTACGTCCTGAGCCTGGTCCTGCACCACATCCTGGCGGACGAGCAGACCACCGTCCTCCTCGTCACCGAGCTCGCCGACGCGTACACCAGGCGCGCGGCCGGCCGGCCGCCGGCAGCGGCGCCGCCGGTGCAGTACGCGGACTTCGCCGTGTGGCAACGGGCCGGCGGGCCGCGGGACGACCTCGTCGCGAAAGGCCTGGAGCGCCTGCGTGATCGACTCGCGGGGTTGCCCACCGCCCTCGCGCTCCCCACCGACCACGCCCGGCCGCACCGGCTCTCCGGCCGGGGCGGCGCCGTGGCCGGCACCGTCGGCGCGGACCTGTGGGGGCGGCTGCGTGGGTTGGCCCGCAGGGAGAACGCATCCGAGATGATGGTTCTGCTGGCCGTCTTCCAGACTCTTCTGCATCGCTGTTCCCAGCAGGACGACATGGTCGTCTGTGTCCCCAGCGCCGGACGCGAACGCCCCGAGCAGGAGGCGATGTTCGGCTGCTTCGTCAACACGCTGCCGATTCGCTGTGACCTGTCCGGCGCGCTCATCCAGCAGCTCCAGGAGCACGGCCTCGCCGAGGCCACCGTGCGCCGCCACAACCGCGCCGGGTCCCGGGCGGACCCACTACGCGACCTTCGCTGACCGCATCAGGCCCAGATCCAGCACGCCATCCGCACCTGTGTCGACGCCGCGCTCCAACTCCCTGTCCCACAGCAGACCGTCATCCCGGCCCGCACAAGCGGTGCCGTCTACGCCAAGCCCTCGCCGTACACCTCGGCTCAGAATCTGCCCGGCTTCCCCACTCAGCATGGGATCACCACCCTCTGTCCGACCCGCTTCGAGGGCGGCGATCCCCTCGCGGCCGCCCGACCACCAGGACCTGACGAGCCGCTAGCGTGACCTCCTCGCCCGTCCCGGCCGTTTCGTCCGGGACCGCAGCTTCCTCAGCGAACTCGTCTACGGCCCCCTCTACCGCAGCCGGTCTCGCCTCACCTGGAGCGAGGCCTTCGACCTCGCCGCACTCATCACCCAACGCGACGGCGTCTTCCTCCACCTGATCGCATCACCGTCCACGCTCCGCCACCGCCTCCACAACCGCGACGGCCACGCGTCTCCTCTGGACGAAGTCACCGAGCTCGCCGACGCCTACCAACGCGCCTTCCGCACCCTGACCGGCCACGCGCCCGTGCTCACATACAGCACCGACACCAAGACCACCCTCACCAACAGATGACAACTGTCCCGATACCACCCGTCCGCCTCGCTAGGGTTCCCCGAGAAGCCGAAACGCACCATCAAGGGGAACACCGTGGACATCACCGAGGCGCAGAAGCTCGCCTGGGAGAACGAGGTCACCAAGGGGTTCAACACCACTGAGATCGCACTGGAGTTCGGCCTGCTCACTGCGGAGATCGGGGAAGCGTTCACCGCCTGGCGCAAGGGGCTCCCCGACGCCGACGAGGAACTGGCCGACGTGTTCCTGTACCTGGTGGCGATCGCCGAGATGCAAGGCGTCAACCTCGACGAAGAAGTTACACGCAAGATCGAAAAGAACACGCGACGCCGATACACCCCTGGAGCCAACGGCACACTTGAGAAGATCAGCGAGTAGGAGACGCCGGACAGCCATGTCCCGGGCTCCTGCTGAGGGCATGCGGGTCGCGAGCAGATAGCTCTGTCCGAGCAGGTCGAGGTGATCTCCCTCGTCGGAGGGTCCGAGTGCGTGTCCGGCACAGATCAGGCGGGGCCGGCGGGCGGCGAGATCGGCGTAGTGGCAGGTGCGGAAGTCGGCCTGCCCAACCGCATCCTGGCCGACACCTCCATGGCCGCCCATCCCGACGCCGCCTACGACGCCGAGGACACCGCGCTGGTCCCCCTGGCCTGCAATGGCTTTGGAGGAGATACACAAAGTGATGACAGAAGGGGAGGCCTGCCGAGCAATGCGGTCGGTCAGCTGGCGAAACCGCCCAGCCGTCGTTGACGCATCCGTGGTTTTAAGCGGCGCCCTTCTTGTCGTTGGTCTGGAAGGTGATGACGTCGACTTCGTCGGTTCCCGCCAGATCTGGGTAGTGGCCCTTGAGGGCTTCCCGGAGTTCGGCTGCGGTAGTCAGCCCCTCAGCTTGGGCGTCCTGGTTGGTGAGGTCGCTGACCAGGCAGTGCCTGATGTCGGTCACCTCTGCCAACAGGACGACTTCCGGGTCGCTCTCGAACACCAGCCGTGCCGGGCCGAGCTGCGCCGGGTCCCGGAAGCGGGTGGTCTTGGTCTTGGCGCCGGAGCGGACGACTTCGAGGTAGCGGGGGTTGAACCGAATGATCGGGGGACCGGCCGTCTCGGGGCCTTGGTAGAGCAATGGGTCGAGACCGTTCATGCCCGCCTCCGGGGTCCATCGCTGAGCCAGCGGCATTAGGTCGGCGGCGAGCACGGACCTGAGCCCCGCGGGGGTGGGCACGATGACGCGCAGGGTGGGATAGTAGTCCACGAAGACCTGCCGATCGCGCCCGCACGGGCCGATGACCCCGCGCCCATGGTTTCCCACGGCGACGATGCAGCGCATCTGGCGGGCGCCCTGGGCCCGCGCAGCTCCCAGAGCTACGAGTTCGGCGCAGGGCCCGCCGGTGAAGTGGTAGAGGTTCACGCCGGCGAACATCCGGTAGTCGGCGGCCATGACCGCGGCGCCCACCGTGTGGATCCCGTCTTCATCGGGCCCGGCGTCGGTATGCGCGTCTATGGTGCGGCGTGCCAGCTCCACGAGCTCACGCTCATCATCATTGAGAGCTCGTACAGATGACGGGACGTACACTTTTTTGACCTTCCCTTCCTTCGGCGGCCGTCCAAGAGCATTCCACGCCCCGCAGGCAGGCTCCACAGGGTTTCGGCTTGCCTTTGGCTGGCCTCTTAGAGGAGAGCCTCGTCAGGGGCCGTCCGCTGAGAGGCGAAGCGCGTTGTCGTAGGGGCCGGGCGAGATGTCGAGGGTGCGCTCAGCTCCCAGCCCTGGGCGGCCATCTGGCGCAGTGTGTCGGTCATGTCGACCATGGTGGAGAAGATGATGCTGTTGGCCATTAGGTCGAGGAACTTGACGGCCTTCTCGTGGAGTTCGGGATCGCGGGAGCGCAGGTAGCCGTCGCCGCCGAAGTGCAGCCACTTTGTGTACCCGTTGTATGCCTCGGCCCTGTTCGTCGCCCTGGTGATCTGCTCCCGCAGCTGTGGGCCCGAGAGGTAGCGGAGCAGCACGGCCATCTTTACCGCGCGACCGACCTCGCGGAAGACCTTGTAGATCTGGTTCTTGTGGGAATGGTTGTTCAGGCGCCGTAGGAGGGTGACGGAAGATACTGTGCCTTCCCGTACCGACAGGCCGACCTGCAGAGGTCCTTCCAACCGTTCTCGATGAGCTGCCAGTCGATGCAGTCGCGCGGATCGGTGGAGAACATCGCGTCGATATGCCGGTAGCGTGCTTGCGGATTGGGGCGATGGAAGGTGAGGTCCTGGAAGTTGCGTATCCGCGGCAGCAGGTCGATGCCGAGCAGGTGGGCGAGTCCGAAGACCGGGAAGGACTGTCCCTGGGTGTCGACGTGTACGGTGTCCGGCCTGGCCTCCGACTCGTCCGCAAGGAACTGCCGCGCAGGCGCTGACGGAAGAGAAGCCTGACACCGGGCCCCGCCGCACCCCCTGTCGCGGCGGGGTCACTGTTCACTAGAAATTCTCAGAACCCCGGTCACTGATCCGCGGAACAGGTCGATACGGGCCCAGTTGCGGCCGCTGCGTTTTCCAGAGATGCCGATGCCACCGCTTGATACACCAGATAGCGAATGAGATCGGCACGACGGACAAAAGCGTGGGGACCGCTGGCGGTAGCCACGGCCAGACGGAGTTGGGCCACACCACAGCGAGGACGATGGGGAGTACGAAACTTTGGCCGAGCAGGAGACCTCCCCACCCATACTCCACCCGAGACCACCAAGATAGCCCTTCAAGGTACGTCTCGAACCGAAGCATGACGCTGATAACCAGCGCCACGGCCGGTGCGATCACCCAAGGGGAAGTGGGCAAACCGCGATTGCCGATACATTCACCAATAAGGGTGCCGGGTATATAAGCCACCAGAAGGAACATGGCCGTATACAGAGCGCCTCCTCCTATGGCCCCAAGCTCATCATCTGAGTCAGCAGCGCGACTTTCCTCATGGCTTTTCACGGTGCTCATTTCCTTTCGATGCCCTACAGGCACGCCTCTGCCAGTGCAGGAAGCCCCGTGGAGTTAACTAAGAGATCAACGATGTCCTCATCGATGCCAGTGGGGCGCTTCTTGTGCTTTATCCAAGCCCAAACAGCTTTGACTACTTTCTTGCCCCCCTTGACGATCTTGTAGACCTTGGCGACTCCGATCGCGTTCTCAGCGGCAAACTTCGCCACCCCAGCCGCGCACTGGAACCATCCCCGCGTTGCGGGTTCTGCGCTAGCGGCCTGGTTTAGAAAATCCGCCAACTCCTGCTGCGCCCCAGGGTCGCCGGCCTCGATGCGCTGAATGAGCGACTTAGGAATTGAACCAATTATGTCGAATGCCTACTGAAGTGCAGCTATTCCCTCCTCGTCGCTGACGCTATCAAGGCGACCGGAGCGAATGAGAGCAGAGGTTGAACCTTCCGTTGGCGTGCTCGCCTCGATACGGATTACGGCATCCTGCAGACTCTGCAACGCATCAACAGATACTGCCGCCCTCGGCGTCTTCTCTCGCGTTCGATCGGCGGCAGCGGCCGCCCCGGAGGCGGCGGTGCCAATCATGGCTGCGGCGACAAGAGTGGCAACTCCCGCCGCAAAGCGGCGACGGTGCGGCATGTTCTCCGGCACGACACTCCTTTTAGTCTGAGTTCAGGCGCGACACGGCAACGCGTCGGTCCATTCCGCAATCACCAAGGTCGCCTTTGCTGAGATCAGACATTACTTACATCTTCAGCTCCAGTCGATTAGGGAATTCCGGTGTAGCGATAGGGATTCCCTTTCACCTCTTCCCGTCCCGTCCGATTGACCGGCCTGCCATGAGTCCCGGGGCAGCCTGCTGGGCGCACAGAAATGCATAAATGCCGTGCGAGCCACTGTCGGAGCGGATACGTCGCGCTGCTCACAGACAAGACGATCAACGGCCTGGCCGTGACGGCCGGACTCTGGGCGAGTACGAAGCCCGTGTGACCTCGTTGCCCAGCAATCGGTCACTGCGCCCGTAGTTGGGAGAACTGACGCGGCATGATGACCCCCTTCGACTCACCATCCCTGGGGGGACCATGAACTACCGCGCCACCACCGCCGCGCTGCTTCTCACCGCGGCCTTCGCCCTCACCGCCTGCTCGTCGAGCGACGACAAAGCCGACGACGCACCGAAGGCCAAGCCGAGCGCGACAGCTACTGCGCTGCCGCAGAAGCAGAAGGACGACGCCGCACGATCGGCCGGCCTGCCGCCGAAACCCGACGCTGCCGAGCGGGCCAAGCTCATACGTGCCCTGCAGGCCGCAGCACCAGACGTCGTGCGCTACGAGGACAAGGCCGTAGATGCCGCGCGCAACCAGTGCATGGCGATCAACGGCAAGACGAAGCGCCTCAACTGGCTGGCGTCGCAGCGCTTCACATACAAGGACGTGACGACGACGGAAGAGCAGGGCACGAAGATCAACGACGTGCTTCGAGCAACGGGCTTCTGCAAGGTCTGATCCATACGAACAAGCCCGGCTGCGACGCGACCGGGCGGGTCCCCCGTCTGGTGTCACAGGTTCGGTGACTGCGGCTGGAACAGATACACCGCGCGGGCAGGGACAGCAGCGACGAGGAGAGGGTACGTCGAGTTCAGGACGCGTTGACTGATCACGATGTATTCCCCGCACGTATACAGCTGCACCTGGTGGCACCGCCGGGACTGGCGGAAATGTCCCGTGAGCTCGTGCATCTGCTGATCGGCTATCGGGACGCGGTGACCAGCGGGGAGCCACACCAGGAGGCTGAACTCGCGCTCACGAACCATCGCAACGCGGTAACGCAGGCCATGCAGACAGCCCTGTCCGACGTGCAGTAGGCACCGCCGAGAAGGGTCCACTCAGGGTGTTCAATTGCCGCGCACCACCGTCCATCCAGTACGCATCGACTCGGTGGGCGGCCCGGTACGGTCGGCGCGCGGGAGTGGTGCGCACCGGACTCCGCTCCTCCCCCTCATCACGGCCCAGGACAGTGAACAACTCCGCCTCACCGCCTCGGGAAGCCGCTACGGCCTGAGACCCACACCGTAAAGGGCAACGCTGGCGGCCCCGTCCCCGCCGTCGGCACCCAGCCTGTGAATGTCTGGGGTGGTGTCAATGGCTGCCACCTAACCCGACCCGCAGTCACGACCCCAAACATTCACACCGCGGGCCGTGAGCAGTTCGGCGAAGGACCCCGGGTGACCGCGGGCGGCACGGTCGCGTTCAGTAGCAGCGTGAAGGTTGAGGAGGGCGCCTGGCGCCCTCCTCAACCTTCACGCTGTAGGCAGTACCTGAGTCACGACACGGGGCGGGCACTGAGGTGTCCGACTGGCATCGTGATGTTCAGAATCCGTCTTTGCGGCAGCTGGGCATGGAGGTTAACTCCTGAGCGAGCTGAGGTCTTGTGCGTAGGTGCCCACCGCGTTCGCGATGACGTCAATGTTCACGTCGAAGGCCTTGCGGTTGATGTTCTTGATGTCGTCGCCCTTGGCGTGGTAGTTCGGGTCGTAGGGCCGTCCGGCCTTGCCGCCCGCCTTCGCCGCTTGCTCCTTGGTCTTGAGGTCCTCGGCGCCGGTGAAGGTGCCGCCCGCCGGGATGCCGTTCGCGATGAACGGGCCGTAGTCGGAGCGGCCGTCGAAGTCGGAGCCCCAGTGCGGGACCTTCTTCTTGTCCAGGAAGCCGTTGATCAGCTTCTCGATCTGCGCCGAACCTGCCGGGCCCGCGCCAGCACCCGTCCTGTCGGAGTCGTCGCCGTCGTAGACAAGTTCGGCCGGGTTGGGCGAGGCGATCATGTCGAAGTTCAGATACAGCTTGATGTTCTTCTTCTGCTTCGCGCTCAGGGTCTTCACGTAGTGCTCCGAGCCGAGCAGACCAAGCTCCTCGGCCGACCACCAGGCGAAGCGGACCTTATGGGCGAGGTCCTTGCCGCCCTTGGTCTCCTTGGCGAGCTTCTCCGCGACTTCGATCAGACCGGCCGACCCCGAGCCGTTGTCGTTGATGCCCGGGCCCTCATGCACGGAGTCCAGGTGCGCGCCGAGCGCCACCACGCGGTCGGCGCGGCCGCCGCGGGTCTCGGCAACGACGTTGCGGGTCTTGTGAGGGATCGCCTTGGTAGCAACGTCCAGGGAGAGCTTGACCTCGCCCTGCTTCACCTGCTCGGCCAGCTTCTCGCCCTCGGCCTTGGTGATGCCGACCGCGGGGATGTGCGCGTTCTCCGGAGTCTCCAGGTCGCCCTCGACGGGCGCGTCACCGGAGTGGTCGTAAAGCACGAGGCCGACGGCGCCCGCCTTGGCCGCGGCGGCCTCCTTCTCAGCGAAGGTGCAGGCGCCGCGCTTCACCAGTGCGATCTTCCCGGTGAAGGTGTCCGAGGTGTAGTCGTCGGCCTCACAGCCCGGGCTGGCGTCGACGCGGGCCGCGGCGAGAGGGGCCTGCAGGCCACCGTCGGGCGTGGACTTGCTGAAGTCGAACGCCAGGGCGTTCAGCTTGCGTGCCTCGGGGGACAGGACGCTCGCGCCCTCCCGCACAGTCTGCGACGTGTAGAAGGTGAAGTCCTGGTACGAGACCTTGTACCCGGCCTTCTTCAGGCGGTCATACACATACGTGGTGGAGGCCTTGTGGCCCGAGGTGCCCGCGGCGCGGTTGCCGCCGTGGGCGTCGGCTATCTGCTGGAACTTCTCCAGGTGGCGGTGGGCGCTCTTGCCGGTGGACTTCTTCACCAACTTCTTCGCGAGCTGCTGCGCCTTCTCGGCCTGCGGTGTCCGGTGCTTGTCGGACCGGGCGGTGTCCTGAGCGCCCGCGGGGGCCGCTGCGGCAAACAGGACGGGGGCGGCGACGACGGCGGAGAGCAGAGCGGCCGTCGTCCGGCTGCGGGGTGCGCGCACGGATGGTCCTTTCTTGCGTGGTCGTTGGGTGGCGCCGGTGATCACCGGCGGAGGTAAAAGGATCGTAAGACGATAAACTGGCAGATCAGGTGATCTCCGTAGCCGCAACCACGTGTTCACGCAGGTGTCATGGGACGCAATACTCACCCCGGGCGAGAGGCTGCCCCTCCCCCGGAGCATCGTGCAGAGGGCTTTGCGGCGCCCAGGCTGCGGGGCCTGAACTCAGGCCCGGCCTCCGCGGCGACGAGGCCCGGGGGCGGTGATGTTCAACCGCTCAGGCGGCCAGCGCCGCGGCACCAAAAGCGAGCTGCGAAGTCGCGGTGGCCGCACCCACACGCAGGGGTATTGGGCTTCACGTAACCTCTCCTTGAGCTTTCACGCGACGTGGGTAAGCCGTGTTCTTTGGCGGGAATACCGTGACCTGCACGCTCATTGCAGTTACTTGATCACAGACCCGACGGGCGCACCGTGAAGCAGCTCACAATGCAACTTCGGTTTTTCCTTTACCTCGATATGAAACTCCAGCCACCACACGGTTCCAAAGTGGCATGCAGAGGACTGCAGGCCGTTCCTCAATTCAATACCGCAGGGCAGGTCAGTCGCAGCAAGTCATTCCCAAGCTGTCCGTGCTGAGAGCGAGTTGGACGGTCATGCGCGACGACGAGGCTAACTACACCTCGCGTTTCCTGACAGGGCAACTGACAGTCCGGCAGCGTGAGCCACGTATCGCTTACCTGGAGCTGTTGGAGGAACCGGTGGACTTCCTCCTGAAGCAGGGGGCTCAGGATGAGCTGCTCGAGGAGTCCGTTGTCGTGCACAGCAGAGCCGAGCGCGTGCGCGCTCCGGGAAGCAGAGCGGAACAAGTGGCCCAGGAGCACCGGGTCCAGTGGGATCCGTCCGAGCGTCCCTACGCCGTTCGCGATCACGTACTGGTCACCGACCTGATGTGCAAGCTCGACGACACACGCTGACCGCTCCCGCTGGGAGCCAACCCGCTCCTCAAGCCCCTTCGACACCAGCCGAGCCCACTCACTCCGCTCTAGCGCCCGGACCAGGTAGAACAGCTAATCAACCGGCGATGATCACGCCCGACCCTCCTTCGGGACGAAACGGTCGTGGGTTTAAATCACGCCACCTTGACAGTGAAGTACCAGGTCAGGGTCCTGATCCGCTTAGCGGGTGGGGCCTCTAAGTGATTTATGGGGCCACCTTGAGACCCATTTGGTAGCTGAACTCGGAGACGGGCTCCCAGACGGCTCCCCCTGGCTCCTATCCCAGCCCTATGTGCGTGCGCTTCCTCGTCGCGACATCGTTCAGCCAGTCCGATCAGTCCTGATCGAAGTGACTGGGTCTGCCGTCGCACTGGATTAGCCGCCCCATCTGAGCAGCCTTGGCTCGGGGCATCAGGGTCCAAGTGCCATCGGTGCGGCGTAGGGCAGCCGAGTGCCAGGGGGTGGTCCAAGCGTCGGGGGCGTCAAGGAGACGGATGCCGAACTTGGGAGCTCCGGCGGGCTGCGGGTGGATGGACAGGCGTACGGAGCGGGAATGGTGCTCGGCGATCAGGTCGCCCCAGGCTCGGCTGCGCTGGATGACGCCGTAAGCGCGCTGTCGGCATTCGCGTTGGAGGGCGGAGCGAGTGCCTGCGTAGTCGGCGGTGTCCTCGACGAGGAAGCGGGTGACGCCTCGGTAGAGGGAGAGAGCGTGGTCGTTGGTGCGGACCTCGGCGCGCAGGGCGTCCACCGTGGGGGCGTAGCGGTCGTGGACGTGGGTGCGTTTGACGTCGTGCGGGAGGTTGCCGAGTACGTCGCGCAGGTCGAAGACGGACAGCCTCTTCAGGCCCAGTTGCCCTATCAGTAGGCGCAGTGCATCGGCGTAGGCATCGATGTGCTCGTCCGGGGCGCCGACGAGGTCGCCGAATACGTGGCCGTCGGAGCAGATGACCATGCGGGCGCCGGGCGGGTGGATCCGCTCGATCTCGCCGCACAGGGTGTTCAGGAAGGTAAGGGAAAGACGTTCTCCCTGGTCGGGAAGGTGGCCGAGGACCTTGGCGGGGTTGGGGGACTTGCAGGGGAAGCCGGGCAGGGTGAACACGATCGGGACGCCGTCGCGTACGAGGTCGGTGATCTGACGCAGTTGATGTGGGAACGCCTCGGCGGAGGCGCCAGCTTGGTCGGTCGTACGGTGGTGCGGCAGGAGCAGGTTCAGGATCGCGGCGCTGATGCTCGTGGGAAAGAGTGTCCGGCGCGGTCGTCAGCGGCATGTCATTCCTCCGGGGCGTGCGGGCATGGCGGCATAGCGCGTTGGCAGACAAGCCAGGCGCCGTCTTTCGGGTTAGGTGGGCTTGCCGGGTCCGGGTCGGGCGGTGGGGCCGGACCCGGTCAGCCGGAAGCCGGGGTCAGAGACGTCGGTCGTAGCCGACGGGCAGGTGGTTGGTGCCGCGGCCGAGGACGGAGGGGATCCACTCGATGTCCTCGTCTCTGATGGCCAGGTGCAGGCCGGGCAGGCGGGTGAGGAAGGTGTTCAGGGCGATCTGTAGTTCGGCGCGGGCGAGGGCGGCGCCCGGGCAGAAGTGGATGCCGTGGCCGAAGGCCAAGTGAGAGTTAGGGGACCGATCGAGGTCGAGGATGTCGGGGTGTTCGAAACAGCGCGGGTCGCGGTTGGCCGCGCACAGAGAGACAATCACCGAGTCGCCTGCAGGGACCTCGGTGCCGTGCAGGTCGCTGTCCTGGTCGAAGAAACGCCAGGTGGTCAGCTCGAAGGCGCTGCCGTAACGCAGGAGTTCCTCCACCGCACGGGGGAGCAGGTCCGGGGAGTCGCGCAGGCGGGCCAGCTGGTCCGGGTTGCGGAAGAGGGCGATCAGGGCGGTGGTGATCTGGTTGGCGACCGGTTCCTGGCCGGCGACCAGGAGCTGGAAGATCATCGAGTCCAGCTCCTCCGGCGTCAGATCGCGGCGATCGCGGGCCACGACCAGGCGGCTGAGCAGGTCGTCTGCCCCGTGCTCGCGCTTGTGGGCGACGACCTCGGCGATGTAGCTCTGCAGGCCGTGCAGCCGGGCCTCGTACAGCGGGCGCCCAGGGTCGGTGGGACCGACCGGCTGGACGACCTTGCCCCAGTCGCGGTCGAAGCGGGCCGCCAACTGCTGCGGGAGACCGATGACCTCGGCGAGGACCTGGAAGGGGAAGTGCGCGGCGAAGCCGGTCACGAGGTCGGCGGGGCCGGCCGCGGGCAGGGCGTCGAGGAGGGTATCGGCCAGCTCCTGGAAACGGGGGCGGAGTCGCTCGATGCTGCGGGGTGTGAAGGCGTCGGTGATGTAGCGCCGCATGCGGGTGTGCCGGGGCGGGTCCTGGTGGAGGAGGTGGACCTGGAGTTGGGAGCGTTGCGGCTGGGGCATGATCGAGGCGCGGGCTCGCCAGCGGTCGTTGCCTCGGGCGTGGTTTTTACCGAGGCGGTCGTCGTTCAACGCGGCGTGGGTGGCGTCGTAGCTGGTGACCAGCCATGCCCGGACGCCGCTGGGGAAAAGCACGCGGTGGACGGGGCCCGCTTCGCGCATCTGCTCGTAGAGGGGGTAGGGGTTGGCCTTGTAGGGGCAGCCCATCAGCGGAATGGCCTCCCGCGGGGTTTCGGTGCTGGTCTCGGGTTCCCGGGTGGTCATGAAGAGGGCTCCTCAGAGAGCGAGTTCGGGCTGGTGGTGGTCCAGCCAGAGGGCGAGGTCGACGACGCGCTCGAGCCGCAGCCGGTGGCCCCACTGCAGTTGGTCGGGCGGGGTGTCGAGGCAGGGTTTGATGCGGGTCTCGTCGGCCAGGGCGCGGACCTGCTCGATGGCCAGGGCGTCGCGGGCCATGTTCTGCAGGCCGCGGTTGTAGTCGGGGTGGTGGGTGGCCGGGTAGTGGTTCTTGGGGCGCTGCAGTACCGAGGTGGGGGCGAGGCCGGTGGCGGCGGCGCGCAGCAGGCTCTTCTCCCTGCCATCGAAACTCTTCAGCGCCCAGGGGGCGTTGAAGGTGTACTCGACGAGACGGTGGTCGCAGAAGGGGACGCGCACCTCCAGGCCGCGGGCCATGCTCAGCCGGTCTTTGCGGTGCAGGAGTTGGCGCAGCCAGCGGGTCAGGGACAGGTGCTGCATTTCGCGCTGCCGGTGCTCGAGGGGTGTCTCACCGTCGAGGTGCGGTACGGCGGCCAGGGCGCTGGCGTAGGTGTCGTCGCGGAACTCGCCGATGCGCAGGTCGAGGTCCGGGTTGAGGGGCATCGCGGCTTCGTCGCCAGTGACCAGCAGCCAGGGGAAGGTGTCCGCGGCGAGGGCCGTGGGGTGGTGGAACCAGGGGTAGCCGCCGAAGACCTCGTCGGCGGCCTCGCCGGACAGGGCGACGGTGGAGTGCCGCCGTATCTGGCCGAACAGCAGGTACAGCGAGGTGTCCATGTCGCCGACGCCGATCGGTGAGTCCCGGGCCACGACGACGGCCCGGCGGTGCTCGGGGTCGAGCAGGGCCCGCGGGTCGAGGACGACCGTGCTGTGGTCAGCGCCGATGAAGGCACCGGCCTCGGTGGCGTACGGGGTGTCGTGTCCGGCGCGCAATATGTCGCCGGTGAACCGCGCGGCCTGGTCGCTTTAGTCGACGGCATACGAGCGGATGCGGGCGTGTGCACCTTCGCGTAGCCGGAGTTCGTCGGCGAGCAGGGCGGTCAGGACGGTGGAGTCGATGCCGCCGGACAGCAGACTGCACAGCGGCACGTCGGCCTCCAGCTGGCTGCGCGCGGCCGTGCCGACCAGCTCGCGGATCCGCTCGATCGTGGCGTCCTGGTCGTCGTCGTGAACGTCGGCCTCCAGTTGCCAGTAGCGGCGCTCGCGGAGGCCGTCCCGGTCCAGGACGAGCAGGCCGCCCGGCTCTACCTCCCGCACACCCGACCACACCGTCGGCCCAGTGTTGAACAGCAGGCTGTACGCCTCCCGCAGCCCGTCCGCGTCCACCCGCGAGCGAATCTCGGGGCGGGCGAACAGCGCTTTGGGCTCGGAGGCGAAGGCCAGGCCGCCGCCGACCGCGGACCAGAACAGCGGCTTGACGCCGAGCCGGTCGCGGGCGAGCAGCAGCCGCTGTTCGGGCTCGTCCCAGACGGCGAAGGCGAACATGTCCTCCAGGTGGTCGGCGACGTCCTCGCCCCACTCGGCGTAGGCGCGCAGGACCACCTCGGTGTCGCTGCGCGTGCGGAAGACGTGTCCTCGATCGCGCAGTTCGCGGCGCAGGGCATGGTGGTTGTAGACCTCGCCGCTGTAGCTGAGCACGAGGGTCGGCTCGTGGGGCCGGTTGGTCATCGGCTGTGCGCCGCCGGTCGGGTCGATGACGGCCAGGCGGCGGTGGCCGATCGCGGCGCGCTCGCCCAGCCACAAGCCGCCCGCGTTGGGGCCGCGGGGGGTGAGGGTCGCAATCATGGCTTCGAGGACCGGGGCCCGGGTGCGGGCATCGTGATGGAAGGATGCCCAGCCGGTGATTCCGCACATGTGAGTGGCTCCTGGGTCAGGGACAGGCGGCGGGCGCCGCGTCGGTGGTCTTCTCGGGCACCGGTGTGGGCCGTGTGCCGAACAGCGCGAGCAGGGGGACGGCGAGGCAGGCGGCGGTGGCGGCCAGGGCGAGCCCGGCCCGTGCGCCGGCGTCGGGTCCGGTCAGCCCCCAGGCGGCGGTAGCCAGGGCCGGGCCGAGGGTGAAGCCGAGGCTACGGGCGAGTTGCACCGTCGAGCCGACGGTCGCGATACGGTCCGGTGGCGCGGTGCTCATGACCAGGGCTTGGGTGGGGCCGCCGTTCAGGCCCATGCCGAGGCCGGCCAGCGTGAGGCGCCAGGCCACGTCCGCCAGAGACCAGCCGTCGTCGAGCGGGATGAGCAGGAGCAGGCCGATGGCGATGAGCGCGGCGCCGGTGACCGCGACCGGCCGCGGGCCGGTCCGGTCGGCGAGGCGTCCGCCGAGCGGTCCGGCCAGACCCATGCCGAGCGGGAAGGCGAGGACGGTCAGTCCGGTGGCGGTGGCGCTGAGGCCGTCGTCGCGCTGGAGGTGCAGGGCGACGACGTAGTGCATGGCGGCGAATCCGGCGGCGAGGGCAAGTACCGCCCCGTGGGCCGATATCAGACCCGTCGTGCGGAGCAGGCTGCTCACCGGGCGCCCTCCAGCGCCGCGCAGCCACCACCACAGCGGCGATACGGCGACCAGGGCGAGGAGCAGCCAGGCAGAGGTGTCCGACGCCAGGGTCAGCGCCAGCAGCAGGACGGCGATCCCGGTGGCCACCAGCAGCACGTCGGCCACCGAGCGGCGGTCAGGCGCGCACAGTCTGCCGCCGCGTGGCATCGCCTTCCAGACGATAATCAGAGCGAGTACGCAGAAGGGGATCTTGACGAGGAAAACCCAGCGCCAGCCCAGCTGGTCCAGCAGCAGCCCGCCCACGGCGGGCCCGGTCACCGCGCCCAGCGGACCGAGAGTCGCGGGCACGCTCATCGCCCGCCCGCGCACCTGCGGCCGCACCGAGCGAATCGCAAGAACCGGCATCAGCACGAACAGCACCGCCCCGCACGCGCCCTGTGCAAGGCGGGCGGTGATCAGCCAGGCCGCCCAGGGCGCGGCGGCAGCCAGGACGCTGCACAGGCCGAACCCAGCAGTCGCGGCCAGCAGTCGCGGTCAGCAGAGCCGAACGCAGCCCCACGCCGTCCAGCCACCGCCCGACGGGCAACAGCAGGGCCACCACGGGCAGTTGATATGCCAGCACCGCCCACTGGGCGGTCGCGTCGGACACATGCAGGCCACCGGCGATGTTCGCCAGGGCCACGTTGACGATGTTCATGTCCAGCATCGCCACGAAGGCCAGCACGCCGGCCACGGCTACCAGCAGCCAGCGGTCCTCGCCGACGGAGCCGACGGCTATGCGATCGGGCTGCTGCGCGCCGGAATTGTGATGCGTCACCCTGCCTGCCCCTCACCATCATGGGTGGGGCTGCCGAACGGCAACCTCACCCACAAGTCGGGACAAAGCCTGATTTAAGTTCCTGGAAATCGGCAGTTCCTCGGGGCGGGCGGGGCGTTGCGGGTAACGCCGTGGCGCGCGCCGGCTGCGGCGACGTGTCGGTGGTCTGCCCTAGACGGTCGTCTCCGCCCAGCAGGTACGGCACCGCACGCGGCCTGAACACCCTCGTCGGCGGATCCGTATGCCACGGAAAACTCCACGGCACCTGGGAGTTTTCTACGGCCCGCAGGCAGTCCAACGTCGCCAGCACGACCCCCGCGAGCCCTGTGCGGCGAGCCTCTCGGAAGAGGTGGCGGGGGCAAGGGGGGCGTGGTCGATCCCGCCGCGCACACCGTCACTGTGCACGGCGGGTACGCCGTCGCCGCCTGCCCGAGTCGGCCACGCCAGGCAGGACAGCCCCACCCCCGTCGTCCTGCCCGGCCGTGTTCATGCCCCGGTGAGTGTCTGCACCACCTGGGCCCGCTCCGCGCCCGCCGGTGCCCGGTGGTCGAAAGCGATCAGCGGATCCCCGGTGAGGGGGTGGTCGATCACGGCCGCCCGCACACCGAACACCTCGGCCAGCAAATCCGGCGTGAGAACCTCGCGCGGCGGCCCGGAGGCCACCACGGCTCCCGCATGCAGGACGTGCAGCCGGTCGCAGACCGAGGCGGCGGCATTGAGGTCGTGCAGCGACACCAGGGTCGTACGGCGCTGCGCGCGCAGCAGAGCGAGCAGCTCGACCTGGTGGCGGACGTCGAGGTGGTTGGTCGGTTCGTCCAGCACCAGGACATCGGGATCCTGCGCGAAGGCGCGGGCCAGCAACACGCGTTGGCGTTCGCCGCCGGACAGGTCCGTGAACCGGCGCCGGGCGTGGCCGTCCAGTCCGACGTCAGCCAGGGCACGGGCGACAATGTCCCGATCGGCGGCATCGTCCCCGGCGAAAGCCCGCTTGTACGGGGTGCGGCCCATGGCGACGACCTCGCGCACGGTCAGCTCGAAGTCGCTGCCTCGCTCCTGCGGCAGCGCCGCCACGTGCCGCGCCGCCTGGACCGGGGCCATCTCACGGAGATCGGTTCCGGCGAGCAGCACCCGCCCCTCGGTCGGCTTCAGATGCCGGTACACGGTGCGCAGGAGCGAGGACTTGCCACTGCCGTTCGGCCCGACCAGGCCGGTGACATCGCCTTTGGCCGCCACCACATGGGCGCCTGCCACAACCGTACGGCCCGCGTAGGCGACGTGCAGGTCCTCGATGTCGATCCTCAACTTCCGCTCCCCAAGCGCCTGTCCAGCAAATACAGCAGAGCTGGAGCCCCAATGAGTGAGGTGACCACCCCGACCGGCAGCTCCTGGGTGTCCATCGCCGTACGGCAGACGAGGTCGACCACCACCAGCAGCAGCGCCCCGAACAGTGCCGAGACGGGCAGCAGGCGGCGGTGGTCGCCGCCGACGACCAGGCGGCACACATGCGGCACCATCAGCGCGACAAAGGCGATCGCGCCGGACACGGCGACCAGGACGCCAGTCAGCACGCTGGTGACCGTGAACAGCTCTCGGCGTAGCCGGGTGACGTCGATGCCGAGCCCGGCCGCGGTCTCATCGCCCATCAGCAGGGCGTTCAGGCCCCGGGCACGCGCCTGGAGGCACAGCCACGCGGCCGGTACAGCGACAGCGGGGATGGCCAGCAGCTCCCAGGTCGCGCCGCCGAGACTGCCCATAAGCCAGAACAGCACGCTGTGGGTCTGCTGCTCGTCCCCGGCTTGGAGCACGAGGTAGCTGGTGAAGCCGGACAGGAACTGGCCGATCGCCACCCCTGCCAGCACCAGCCGCAGCGGTGCGAATCCCCCGCCCCGCCGGGCCACCGCCCACACCAGCGAGAAAGTGGCCAGGGCCCCGGCGAAGGCCGCCCCGGACAACCCCAGCCCCAGGGCACCGCCGGCACCGAGGCCCAGCACGATCGCGGCGACCGCGCCCAAAGAGGCACCGTTGGAGATGCCCAGCAGGTACGGGTCGGCCAGGGGGTTGCGCACCAGTGCCTGCACCGCCGTGCCGCAGAGCCCGAGCCCGGCGCCGACCAGCGCTGCCAACAACACACGCGGCACCCGCAGCTGCCAGATGATCAGGTCGTTCGTGCCCGGCCGCGGCGCCTCGCCGGACAACCGCCGCCCCACCACCCCCCACACCTCGCCGGGCGGGATCGACGTAGAGCCCAGGGCCACCGCCGCCGTGAGGACTGCAAGCAGCGCCACACCGAGAACCACCGCCAGCGGCCCGGCGGGCACACTGCGCGCGTCCCGGCTCGTGTCCGTCACGGCCTTGCGGCGGGACGCGGACAACAGGAAAGCCACCGTCAGCCGACCTTGCCCGGGTAGAGCTTCTCGGCGATCTCCTGGACCGTGTCGGCGTTCTCGACGCCGGCGATGGTGGTCTGCTCGGAGCCGATGCGCAGGAAGCGCCCTTCCTTGACGGCCTTCAGTCCCTTGGTCGCTGCGTTGGACCTCAGCCACCGTTCCGCTTCGTCGAACGCCTTCTTGTTCGCCGCCTCGCCGCCTCGGTTGCGCACCCCGAGCTGGATCCAGTCCGGGTTTTTGGCGATTACGTCTTCCCAGGCGACCTGCTTGTAGTCGCCGTCGCAGTCGGCGAACACGTTGCGGGCCCCGGCCAGGGTTATCACCGCGTTGGCGACCTGTCGGTTGCAGACAACGGTGGGCTGCTTGGTACCGGCGTCGAAGTCAAAGAAGAAATACGTAGGCCGCTCGCCCTCCGCGGTGCCGCCGACCGCCTTCTGTACAGCGTCCACCTTCTTCTTCATCCCGCCCACGAGTTCCTTGGCCTTCGAACTCGTGCCGGTGACCTGCCCGAGGGACGTGATGTCGGCCTCGACGGCGGACAGGTCGGTCACCGCGCCATTGCGCTGCGCGGCACAGGCGGTCGACTTCAGATAGATGTGCTCGATCCCAGCCGCCTTGAACTCCTCCTCGGTCGGCGCGTCGCCCACCCCACCGCCCATATTCATGTGGGCGAAGGTGTCGATGTACAGGTCGGCGCCGGAGCCCAGCAACTTCTCCTTCGGGATCACACTCTGACCGAGCACCTTCACCTTCTGCGCCTGCGCGTCCAGCGCACCGGGCAGCGTGCCCTTGCCGGGCGGGAAGCCGGTACCGATCACCTTGTCGCCAGCGCCGAGCCGCAACAGCAGCTCCAGGCCGGAGGCATTACTGGTGACGATCTTCTTCGGGACGGTGGAAAACGTGGTCCTGGCACCCATGCAGTCGGTGACGGTCACGGGGTAGCCGTCGGAAGCAGACTTCCCGGCGGTGTCACCCGCCATGTCCGTATTCCCGTCGCTCCCGTCCCCGCTGCCGCAGCCCGCCGCGAGCAGACCCAGCACAACGGCCGTCATACCCCACCACACGCGAGAACGCATCGAAAACTCTCCAGGATCTACTCGGTGCACGGGCGGACCTCTGCCACCCGGTCCAGTAGTCGGCGCGGGCCGCGCGTGAGTTCCCGTACAAGTCGGCTCGCGATGCCGAGTCGGGCGTATCGGGAACGACGCGGGAACCCTGGGAGGATGCGCCGCGACCTCTGAGACGTGAAGCGGAGCAGCCGATCAAGAGCGCCATACGATCCGCCGCAGCGTCGCTGGGCGCATGCTTCGGGACGCTGGCTCTGCTGCTCGCCTATACCGCGACGGCGCGCCCGGTGATCCACCGCCCAGGCCCCGGTCGTCGATGCCCGGATGCTCGCGCCCGTGAACACCGGCTCCGCAGCTGAGTACTTCGAGATCCGTAATACCGGTGCCTCACTGGACACGCTCCTGCACGCGGACTCGCCCGAGCTTGGCGTCAGCATGATCCGCCGCACGGTACGCAAGGCCGGGCCAGAGCGCACGGAGCATTGGGCTGTCGACATCCCGGTGGGCGCGGCACGGTGCACATGGCCCCGGAGGGCATCGGTGTCGTCATCCTGGATCCGCCCGCGCTGAAGCCCGGGCAAAAGGGTGCTTTACAACTTGTGGTTCCGCTACAGCGGCAAGGTCGACGTACAGGCACCCGTGACGGTCCGTGCGAAGTAAAGCCGCCGGAACGGCGCCCATGGCTGTGTCGGTGTGTCGGTGTCAGGAGAACCGGTTCCGGTACTCGAGCGGTGTGATCTGCAGAAGGCGCAGGAACGACTTGCGCATCGTGGCCTCAGTGCCGAACCCCGCCTCGCGAGCGACCGTGTCGAGGCCGGCGGGCGTTTCGGTCAGCAAGCGGGACGCGACGGACACCCTGGCGCGCTCGACGTACTCCCGTGCCGACATTCCGACTTGGACCCGGAACAGCCGGGTGAAGTGGCGCTCGGAGATGCCCGTGTGGCGGGACAGGGACCGAATCGACAGGTCTCCGCCGGGGTCGGCGAGGATCCGCCGCTGCACGTCGCGCAACGCGGGGCTCCGCGCATCGCGCCCCTGCAGTTCCCTGAACTGGGCCTGCCCGCCCGGCTTGCGCTGGTAGGTGACAAGGAAGCGGGCGGCGAGTTGGGCGGCTTCGTGGCCGAGATCGTCCTCGACTAGGGAAAGACCCAGGTCGAGGCCAGATGCCGCGCCTCCGGAGGTCGTGATGTGCCCATCCTTCACCACCGTGTCCCGTGGGTCCACTGCGACTGCCGGGAACCTGCGGGCGAGTTCGTCGGAGAACTCCCAGTGCGTGGCGGCCTTGCGGCCGTCGAGGAGACCGGTTTCGGCGAGGAGAAACGCCCCCGTGCACACCGACGCGACCCGCCGGGCACGCCGCGCCAGGACACTGAACGCGTCCACGGTCTCCCGGTCGACCGCTGGAATTCCGTCCGCACCCGGCAGGATCAACGTACCGACCTCGGTCACCTCCGCGATACCGACGTCCGGCATGACGGTGAGCCCGCTCGACGTGCGGACCGGACCACCGTCACGGGAGGCGGTCCGCACGTCGTACCGGATCCGGAGGCCGCTCGAAGCCGTCTCGTTCGCCGTGGAGAAGACATCCGCGGGACCTGAGACGCCCAGGCTCTGGACCCCCTCGAAGAGAAAAAGGAGCACCACGTGCCGCAGCCCGCTCATCTCACGTGCCTGACTCATCACGACCTCGCTCGTGCGTATGTGCTCGGGTGGGTTCGGCAGTCGGACGGGGGTCAGTGCCCCGTTTCCGGCCGACACCGACACCCCTTCTGTCCTTGTCAGGCGGCCTGCGCAGCCGGGGCGTCGGTTTCGGCCAGCAGATCAACGAGGGTCGCCCGGGCACGCGCCACGCGGGAGCGGACGTGCCGATGGGACAGTCGCTAACCTCGGCCGCCTCCGCATAGGGCAACCCCATCAGCTGGGTCAGGACGAACGCCCCACGGTGATCGTCGCGCAGCGTTGACAAGGCCGTCGTACGGACACTGCCACACACCGTGAACACGGGCATGGGCGCCCTGTTCGTGTTCGGCGCACTGGCCGTGCTCGGCGGTGACTCGCTCGCGGGCTTCTCGGTGGCGCTCATCGCGGGCGTCGTCGGCGGCGTACTCTCGACGGTGTCGGTCGCGGTACCCGAGGCGGTCCTCTTGGAACACCGCACGCCCATGCCGCGCCGCCCGGGGAGCGCGGCCGCGGGACGCCCGCCACCAGCCCGCTGGAAGCGCGAAGACAGCGGAGGACGGGCACGGTCGTCTGCCCCCTGACGTCCTCGGATGCCGACGTGTCGGCGACCCACCCCGGCGGAGCGGGGCGCCGATGCGGGCCCGAAGTCTGCGTCAGCGCGAGACCCGCCAGGTCAGCGACCCGCTGAGCAGCTTGCGGAACCCCGGGGCACGCACCGCGCGCGTCGGATCGGTGGCCCGCACCGTGACCTGGTGCGTGCGACCGTCGGCCGGCACGCCGAGGGCCCGCGGGGTGACGGACCGGGCGTCGGCGCCCTCCTTCACGGACCGCCCGTCCACGGACCAGCGCAGCCGGACGCCCCTGGCCACCTGCACCTTCACCCGCTGCCCCCGGCGCACCACGGTGTCCGTGGGCGTGCGCGCCGACACGACGGACGCATGCCGGTGGAAGCCGGCGATCATCGCCTCCCGCCCCGGCGAGTTGAACTCCCGGCCGAGCGTGCGCATGATCGAGTTGTCCGTGGGCCGGTAGAGGCCGCGCCGGTGGTAGCCACCGCCCTCGTACGCACCGACGGTGCCCCCGTCGGGCGAGGTCTGGCCGATCCACCGGTACCACTTCTTCTTCTGCGCGGTGAGCTGCGCGGCGGTGAGCTTGCTGGTGTTGGGCCCCCACGGCTCGGCACCGGTGTACGTGCCGTCCTCGTCGTACCAGTACTCGTCCGCCAGCTTGCCCAGCGAGTGCCCCGTCTCGTGCACGACGACCTGCGAGGACTGGGCGTTGTCGGACGAGGCGGTGGCGATGCCGTCGTAGCCGGACGGGGAGGTGATGTCGTTGTAGCCCGCGCCGCCGTACTTGGTGGAGTTGGCGAGGACGATGACGAGGTCGGGGTCCGCGGCCTTCTTCGCGTACGACTCGACCTTGTTGGTGTCGACGCACAGCAGGCACTCCATGCCGTCGCAGAAGAAGGCCGAGCCGAGCGCGGTGTCCTTGCGGATGTTGCTCGCCGGGTCGCCCGAGACACCGACTGGCGTGAGTGTGCGTCCACCGCCCAGGCGTTGAAGAGGTTCTTGTACGAGGCGTACGGCTCGACGGCGGCGACCTCCGCCCACTTCTTCCGAACGTCGGCATGGAAGTCCTCCTGCTGGGCGGCGGTTTAGCCGTCACCGATGAAGACGACGTCCGCCTTGGACTTGCTGGGGCCGTTCTGCACAATCGGGACAACGGTCCCATCGTCGGCGACGGTCCTGCGCTCCTGGGTGGAGAGCGGCTCGGGCGCCGGGACCTCGGTGTGGCGGGGATGACCGTCGGGGCCTGTGAAGTACTCGACGTGCTGGGTGGCCCGGTCGTCGGACCGGGTGGGGCAGGGTTCCGCGATGGCGCCCGCCGCGGCGACCTTCAGCGGTATACGTCGGGCTATGCCGGACTTGCGTCGCATGGTGGGGGGTCCTTCCGAAATCCGTCGCGCAAATGGTGAGTTAATCCCACTTAAGGGAACGATCAAGGTAGAGGCTCCCGTGGTGCGAGGCAATGGTGAGACACAAGGTGTTAACGAGACAGTCGAGTTCACGCCAGGGCACACACCCGCGCGCACGCCGTACCGAAGCGCCCGCACACCCTCTCCGGACCCGCCGTACAGGGCAGCGGGCACGGGCGGCCCCCTATTACCGTCTTCGTAGTCCCGCAACGGGACTACCGGCTCAATCCCCACGTACGGACGGGTCCGGGTCGGCATCAGAGCCCAGGGTTGTTCGAACAGCAGGGTCCGTCCTGCTCTTCCCAATCCAGGCCTGTGGGCCTTCCCATAGAGCGGCGGGCGGCCCTGCGCCATGTGGTGACGGCCTCGTGGGTTTCGAGGGGATGCCTTCATCGAGCCGGGCATGGATGCCTACCGATAGACCGAGCACACCTCGGTGGCCTCGAGGTCACCACCGTTGCCGCGTAGGCGAACACGTCGACCGGAGCCCGCAGGCGGCCAACTCGCGCAGCAGTCCGACGCGGCCATGCTCGAGCAGAACAACACCAGCACCCCTGAACTGCTGCGCAGGCGCTGACGGAAGAGAAGACTGACACCGGGCCCCACCGCACCCCTGCCGCAGCGGGGCCCGGTGTTCACTCAGCAAACCGGAATAACGGTTCCGAGAACAACTTCTAAATAGCCTCAGAACCTCGGTCACTGATCCGCGGAACAGGTCGATACGGCCCCAGCTGCGGCCGCTGCGTTTTCCAAAGATGCCGATGCCAGAGCTTGACGCACCACACAGCGCACGCCAAGGGCACAAAGGACAAAAGCGTAGGCACCGCAGGAGGCAGCGACAGCCAAAAGGAAACCGGCCACACCGTAGCGACGACAATGGGAGCAGCAAGGCATTGTCCGAGCAGCAGGACCCCCCATACATCGTCCACCCGAGACCACCAAGGGCGCCCCTGCAGGTACGGCTCGAACCGCATCATCAAGGAAAGTATTAATATCACGCATGGCGCGATCAACCACGGTGACGCGGGCAGACCACGATTGCCGAATAGTTCACCGATAAAGGTTGCAGGAATGTATCCCGGAAGCAGGAACATGCCCAAATAGACAGTAGCTGACCCTACGACCCCAAGGTCGTCGGCCGATTCGGGCTGGCCAGCTGAACCATGTTCCACTGCGGCCTCATCCTCTCGCCTGGCTACAAACATGCCTCAGCTAGCGCGGGAAGCCGCGTAGAGTTGACTATGAGGTTGGCGATGCCCTCGTCGATGTGGCCAGGGTACTTCTTGTCATTCAAGTAGTCCCAAACCGCCTTTGCTACCTTCGCGCTATTCTTGACAATTTTATACACCTTCGCGACGCCGATCCCATTTTCAGCAGCGAACTTTCCAACTGCTGCCACGCACTGGAACCAGCCTCGCGGGGTGGGCTGAGTACTAGAACTCTGCTTCAGGAAATCCTCCACCTCCTGGGCCGCCTTCTGATCACCCGCCTCAAGTCGCTGGGTCAGTGGCTCGGGGATCGAAGCAATGAGGTCCAGCGCCTTCCGAATCGCAGCCTCACCCTCCTCGTCGCTAACCTTCGAGAAGTCGATATGGGACGCGGCGGTTCCGGCACCGTGCACCGTGGCCGCAGGCGCGGACGCCCTCGACCCTTGCGCGCCATCCGCCGCAAAAGCCGGGCCGGAAATTACAGTGCCCAACATTGCCGCGACTACGACAGCAGCAGTACCTGCTCCGGCACGGCAGCGGCGAGTCCAGCGTGAGGACATAACGCTCCTTCGAGTCTCGATTCGGGCGAGGGAACGCGGATCTGAATGGGAATTGTCCAGTTCGCTTGCCCCAGCCGGATTTTACTCGAACCACCACCCTTAATGAATTAGAAAATTTCTATACGGCGATAGGGCGCCCCTTTCACTCGACTCTGCCTACTGGCTAATTGATCGCTTCGTGGCCCATTGCATGCACCCAACGCAGGGAAGCTGCACTGCCTGGCGACCTCGGACTGAACCTTCGCCTGCAGATGCTGCGTCGCAGCACGCCCTGCCGGACGTCGGCTGCCAACCGGGAGATCACGCTCCACACTTAAAGGGTGTTGCACAAGGCCTCGTTCGGGCAGGTCAGGGCCTGTGCTGGCGGCCTTCTGGTCATGATGCGAGGGCGAGGTTGTGCATGTGGGCGACGGCCTGGACCGCGTGATGCAGGCCCTCGCCGCGCTGGCGGCAGTCACGGAGGATCTTGTAGTTCTTCATCCGGCCGATCACATGCTCCACCCGGGCACGCACCGTGCGGTGGGCGGCGTTGTCCGCCTCCTCGCCCGCCAGCAGGGCTCGGCGTGGACGTTCGCGATGGGGCACAGCCATCCCGCAGTTGAGATAGGCACCGTCACCCAGGACGGTGACGCCCTGGCAGTGCTCAGCCAGGTCGGAGGCCCGCCAGGCATGCGCATCCGCGGTGGTGCCCGGTTCCGGCCGGGCCGCCGCAACCACGAGACGCTTGTCAGCATTCACGATGACCTGCACGTTCGCCGAGAAGCGGTAGTTGCGGCTGGACGCGCCGACCTTGCGGTCGCGGACCGGGACCAGAGTGCCGTCCACGATCCACAACCGGTCCGCGGGATCGGCTGGTCGCGAGACGGGCTCCGCGCGAGCAGCGGACCCGGCCGCTGGACGACTCGGCACACGGTCGAGGAGGACACCCCGAACAGCGGTCCCAGCTGCCGCATGGTCAGGTCCGTCCGGTAGTAGACCGCAACAACCAGCACCCGCTCAGCCAGCGGCAGACTCCACGGCCGGCCCTGCAGAGTGCCGTTGCCACCTCGCTCCCGCACCACTCTCAGCAGCCGCCTGAACTGATCCACCCGCGATCCCGTGAACGTCTCCACCCACACGCGTTCGGCCCTCAACACCCCAGCCATATAACAGAGATGCCCAGTTCACGGCCTTGTGCAACACCCTTTAGCCGCCGTCGGCAGGTCATACCCGAGCCGAAGCCCAACTCCTGGGGCAGGTACTCCCACTGGATTCCGGTGTGCAGGACGAAGAGGATGCCGCACAGGGCCTGCCGGTCCGGTACCCGCGGTCTGCCCTGGACCAGCTTCGGCGCCGGCGCGGGCAGCAATGGTTCGATCAGCGACCACAGTTCATCCGAGACGATCCACGGCCGCGACTTACGCTTTCTCATGCCCATACCTACGGGAAGAACCGTCGACAGAGTCATTATCAGCAGCTTTTGTTGGAGCCAGTTAGCGATGCCCGGGTTGGCATCTCCGGCAGCGGACATCTCGGCTGCCTCCACCCGGATGCACTCGTGACACGCCCGCCGCTCTGCCGTCAGACCACCATCCTGCGGCTGAGGACTCGGGGATACCGCGACGACCGTCACCTGTCAGCCCCGCGCGCCCTCACACTTGGAAGCCCAGTAACGAAGGCCTGACTGCCGACGATGGCAGGCCCGGGCAGTCAGGCCTTCGCGCCTGATCCTAAGCAGTTCTTCAATGAGGGGCTACCGCGACTATCGGATATGCCGATAGGAAATGCCTTTCACCCTGCCGCGAACGGTTCTTACGGTGCCAGGCACAAGCATGCATGAGAAGCCCCACAGCCCATTTGGGCCGACCGCCCCGCGCGGTGTACGGATGTATGTGTTCTTCCTGCGCTCACTTAGAACGGGAGAATCTTCAGGGCGGCGGCGAGCGATCAGGGCGAACTGTGCTTCACCGCACGCATCCTGAGCCAACCCAATCAAGGGAGGTCCGCGAAATGACAGCTGGCCGACTAGCCCAGGGAGTGCCGCCTTTGACGTATCGGCTAGGGTCTACATCAACCTTGAACGTTCAAGTTCATAGTCGAACTGCAGAAAGGATCCGCCCGTATGACCTCCGCCCCTGACTCGCCCGTCAGTCTTGTGCACCGCACTCGAGGGCCCTGCGCTCAACACCTACGACGCTGGCTTACTCGTCCTGCCCTTCGTACTCAGACTGACCATCGCCGCGCACGGCACGCACAAGCTCTTCGACTGGCTTGGGGGCACCGGCCAGTCCTGAACGCAGAGCGGCTACCCCTCCGGCAGGCCCATGGCGGACGTCGCCGGACTCAGCGAGACTTTCGCCGGGCTCGGCCTCACCCTTGGCCTCCTGACGCCGCTCGCCGACGCGGCCGCACTCGGTACCATGATCAACGCGCTGGCCGTCAGAATGGGGCGGCGGCTTCTTCGCGCCCGCCGGTGCCGAGTTGGACCACTCCTCGTCACCGGGGCTGCCGGGCTCGCCCTCACCTGACCGGGTTGGATCGCTGGCGATCGACGCCTGCCCGGCCTGCGTGCACCCGCCTGCGCTATGGCGTCGCCGCCGCGCTCCTCGGGGTTGTCACCTTGGTGCTAGTCCTGCTCATCCGCAGATGACGCCCGGTCCCGCCTTCTGCGGGCGGACAGTGAGGACCGGCTCCGCGTAGCCGACTCAGACCACGAGCGTCACCCCCTTGCGGGCGAGAGGGAGGCACCCAGCGCTCAACGTACGCGGGAGAGCCACATGAGGGGACGAAAGTCCTTTCGACGAGTGGGCTCCCGTGCCGGTGCGAAATTGGGCTTCACTGACCACCACGGCCCCATCTAGGGGCCGATGCGGCCTGACCCACAGTGTAGTTGCCGAGGACGTTCGTCCTTTACTGACTAGATCCGCAGACGCCATTTCGATCAACACGGATAAGAATACAAATTTTAGAAGAATGAACCGAAGAGGTTCAGTTCCACCGCAGGAGGCCACCAATGACCGCTCGCACCCCTGATGACGAGCCGCTGCTGACCCCGGCTGAGGTCGCCACGATGTTCCGCGTCGACCCGAAGACACTGAGGCGCTGGGCCGCGGCCGGCAAGCTCACGGCGATTCGCACGCTCGGCGGACACCGCCGATACCGCGAGGCAGAGGTCCTTGCACTGCTCGCGTGTCGCATGCAGCCACGCATCGAGGCCTGAAGCGCGACTCAATCTGCAGCATCCCGAACGCTTCCAGCGAAAGCACCGCTACCGGCGCGAGAATTTCGGCCGAGTGAGGTTCGAAGTGTGCGGACACGATCAACGACCAGCTGATCCCGATGTCCCGCCGTGAGGCCGACCGGCTCGCCGCCTCCAAGAGCATCCGCAAGATCCGGGACCTCGTCGCCGAGGACGTGCCGGTGCTCCCGCTGTGGCAGGGCAAGCAGTACATCGCGGCAAGCGACGACATCACCGGCATCGAGTGGGCCCTCAACTCCTCGTCGAACCTCCAGCTGTGGGAGCTCGGCCGCGGCGTCAGCGGCTGCCCCCCGCACTCCGAGGGCACCTCAAGTTCCAGCAAACGACCACACCAAACAAAGGCATGTACGTGAAATGTCGTAACCAGTGGCTGGCCCTTCCCCTCACGGGAGGGCTCGCCGCCGCCCTGCTGACCGGCTGCGGTACGGAATCGGGCGGCGCGGGGGACACGGGCGACGCGGTCGTGATGGGGATGTCCGACGACGTCCTCGCCACCGACCCGGCATCCGGCTACGACCCCGGGTCCTGGCTCCTGTTCAACAACGTCTTCCAGTCGCTCCTGAGCTTTCCCAAGGGCGCCACGGAGCCCGAGCCGGAGGCCGCGAAGTCGTGCGGCTTCACGGACGAGAAGGCCAAGGTCTTCAAGTGCGAGCTGCGCGACGGGCTGAAGTTCAGCAACGGCAACGCGCTGACCTCGAAGGACGTCAAGTTCTCCTT
>NZ_JBVJPW010000038.1:0-33891 GCF_055609205.1 Streptomyces sp. NPDC036815
CCGCTTCGCTCTGCCTCCGGCAGCCGAATACTCCGCTGCCTCCGGCAGCTTCGTTTCGCGCGTCTCCGCGCGAATTGCCCGCCTCCGGCGGGGAGTTGAGTATAGGACTCCGTCCTATACTCGCCTTTTCGACCTCCGGTCGAATGCGTGCCGCTGGCACGCTGAATTGCCTGTGTTTATTGGTGGTTTGGTGTTGAGTGTCCGGGTGGTGGGTATTCCATACCCTTGAGCATACCCCTGCCTTTTCTAATTCTTAGAAAAGGCAGGGTATTGACGGGTTTTCCGGGAAGGAAAGCAACTCCCGGAAAACCGGGGGGAGTTTGCTCCTCCGGAGCAACCTAGCGGGGTCGTGCCTCCGGCCCGCCCCGAGCGGCCCGGCAGGCTCAGTGAGCGAGGCCCTGAGGCTCCTCCGGAGCTCTGGGGCGCAGTAGCCCGCTCCTCCCGGAGCGGGCGCCAGGGCGGAGGGGCCTCGACACTCACCTGCCAGACCTCGCCCCCTTATCCCCGAGGCCACCGTAACGTTCGCACCCGCCCACCACCCACCACTCAACGGGCGCGGGAGAAGGGGTAGCAGAGGGGATGTCAGCAGCCCTGCCACTCCCGAATGCCCCGCCGACCTGTAACGCTGTCCCGAGTCCGTACGGTGCCCGCAACACCTGTAGCAGCAGATACCGCAACGCTGTGGCGCAGCATCCAGTGCAGCCCGTAGTGCAACAAGGGTTCCCTTCAGCCGGGTAGAGACACTAATATTTGAAGTCTCGAGGGAGACCCCCGGGAACCGGAACCGCAAGAGACCAACGAAGGGGAAGACGTGGAGATCCAGATCTCTGACGGAATCGTCAGGAGGGTGCGCGGAGGTAAGGACGCACCCATGAACAACCCTGCAATCCACGCCCGCACCGTCGCGAACTTCCTGCCCCTGCTGTGCCAGCGCGCGGGAGCGAAGATCGTGCACAACTCCGACGCGAATTACACCGGAATTCGCTTCGACACCAAGGTGGGCCCCGTTGTGCTGGAGATACCGTTAGGTGACGGCCCTTACCGGCTCGTACACGAATTCATCGAGCCGGACGAGAACGGGCGCACCGAAGTTGAGATGCGGCGATTCCCGCAGATCTACAAGCCTCAAGGAGTCGCGCACATCACGGCCGAGTTCCTCCAGTCGCGCGGGTTCCTGACGTAATCGCGCAAGGGCACTCCGGGCGGGGTGACCCGTTCCGCAGCCCGGCGTCACAGAGAAGGAAAAGGGGAGTAATGGAGAACACCCGGATTACAGAGCAGGCCGAGGAAACCGGAGCGCCGCTCACGGACGCCGAGCAGGAGCAGGCCCGTTACGCTCTGCGGCAACTCGCCCGCAGCGGGAGCGATCCGGACGCCCTGAGGGTGCCACAGGAGCAGCTGGAGATGGTTCAGCCGTTCTTCGTACTGGGATGGGCCCTGGGGGTGCGTACCGGTCACACCGGTCCCGCTCTGGCCGATGTGCCGGTAGACCGCGCTACGGTCGCGCACGCGTTCCTCGTGCTGCTATGTGGGCGGTTACTGCCGGAGTACACCGGGCCCGTGGTGTGGCAGAAGGTCAGGTACCACGGCAGTCTGACGCAGCGTCACGGTGCCTACTGGGTGCATGCGGTTCACGCATACGCCAGCCCCTGTGGTGAGGCCCCTGATTTGCGCTACGACCTGTGTGACTTGGGTGGCGTTGAGGTGGTCACGAACGTACGGCGAGGGAGTCTTACGCCGCTGCCTGAGTTCCGCACGCTGACCTAAGTGCGCAGGTCAGGGGTGGGTTCACTCACCAGCAAGAAACACTAGTATTGAAGTTGTCCGGGGGCGGTGGCTCCGCCCCCGGACCCGCAGAAACCAACGTCGAAGGGGACGGCAAGTGGCAGACCAGGGCGCCCGGCAGATGCTGCCGGAGGTAGAGAAGTACATCGAGACCATCGAAGCGGCCACCACGGCCCGCACGGCAGCCCTCGAGGCTGCACGCGCGAAGTACCTGGAGCCGGACAGCCGCAACGAGATCAGTCAGGCTCAGCGCAGCGCCTATGCGACGGAGGCTGATGAGGCCTATGCGGTGAGCACGCAGGCCCGGGAGGCCGCATGGGAGGCCCTCAAGACGTCCGGTGATCCGCTGGTGCAGTGGATAGCTGAGAACTGCGCGGAATACTGGAGCGAGGCTCAGCACATCCTGGCCCTTCTTCCCGCCACGGCCGAGGAAATGGAGGATCTCGCGGACACACAGGACTGGTGCGGCGTCTGGGAAGAATTGCGACTGCGGGCAATTGAGGCCGGAGTCATGCCCGGCGTCTGCCCCCCGAGCCCTGCCAGGAAGGCGCTCTTCGAGCGGATCGATCAGGAAAGCTGCTGCGGCATGAGGCCGAGCGCGCAGCGACGCATCGGCAAGGCTGTGGACGTCCTGATCCAGGAAGTCCTGGCGGCTGAGACCAGCGCCGCAGAGGCCCCGGCGTGACAAGGCGGGTCACTAAGCCGCCTGAGTCCGAGTAGGAGCAACGCCGAGCCGCCGCGCCCTGTTTCCCACCCCGGCAGGGCGCGGCACTTCGGCGGACCTGCTGCCGGAGGGGGTGCTGTTCTGGCTGGCAGTCGCTTTTCGGCGTCGGCAGGTGCCGGGGAGAGAGGCGCGAACCGCCGAGCCGCGGGCCACAGTGAGGGTGGCCGAGGATGCAACAGCAGAAGCACCCGGGCGTTGGGGGCAGCCGCTCACCGCCCCCCTCTGGCCTGCGCCGGCGGTCGATCCACCACCTTTGGAGGGCGCCGGTGTTGGCGTTCGGGCGTACCGCTGCCACCTGCACGCGCATGCCCGCCCTGCGTGCTTCTGAGAGGGAGAACGGCCAGTTCAGGGGGTGGGTTCACCCCTCCCGCAAACACACTAATATTTAAGTTGTCCGGGGGTGGTGGCCCCTCCCCCGAACCCGCAGAAATCAACGTCGAAGGGGAACCGTGAGTATCACCGACGTCAACACCGCATTCGCCGCCGAGAAGGCCGCACAGGTAGAAGCCGTCCGCGAACAAGAGCAGGCCTTACAGGCCCGTGTGGAGCGGGGTGAGGTCCGCATGATCGGCTCCGACCGGTACGAAGTCCTCACCGGGTGGGACCGGGGCGAGACGTTCACCGTCTCGCGCAACACCGAGGGTCAGATTCAGCAGATCATTGCCAGCCACGGGCTCGACACACGGGCGGACGGCTCCATCGCCCTGTACACGTCCTCCCCGGCCTGGCACGGCCTCGGACAGGTCATCCCCGCAGGCACCACAGACATTGACGAGGTGCTGCATCTGTCCGGGCTCGCCTTCGAGGTCACCACGGTGCCCGCCTTGTACGAGTGGAAGGGTGAGCGGCGCGAGCACGCCGACCAGCAGCACACCGTCCGCGCCGACACCGGCGCCGCTCTCGGTGCAGTCGGCTCCCGGTACACGCCGATCCAGAACCGGGCAGGGTTCGTGTTCCTTCAGGAACTAGTGAGCCGCTATGACGTGGTATGGGAGTCCGCCGGACTCCTGCGTGGCGGAAAGCGCGTGTTCATCTCCATCCGCCTCCCGGAGGCGATCACCGTGGACGCCGACGGCATCAACGACATCGTGGTCCCGTACATCGCCGTCATGAACGACCACTCCGGCAACGGCCAGTTCCAATGCGTCGTCACCCCGTGGCGCCCCGTCTGCGCCAACACTGAACGGTTCGCCGTCCGTGACGCCGTCACCCGCTGGGCCATCCGGCACACCGCAGGAGCCACCAGCCAGATCAAGGAAGCCCGCCGCACCCTGGGGCTCTCCTCCCAGTACTTCGAACGGTTCACCGACGAGGAAACCGCGCTGGCCCGCACGGACATCGCCATCGCCGACTTCCACCAGGCGATCGCCGACCTGTGGCCTCTCGACGAGGACGCCTCCAGCCGGAAGCGGACCAACCACGCCACCCGGCTGGATGCCCTCGACGAGGTGTTCCGCGCCGAGAGCGAACGCATCGGACGGACCGCCTACGCGGCCGAGCGCGCCATCACCGGCTACCTCGACCACGTCACCCCCAGGCGCCCGCCGCAGTCCATGACCGAGGAAATCGCACGCGCCACGGCCGTACTCGAAGGCGCAGACGACGAGATCAAAAGCAAGGCCCACCGGCGCCTGCTCCAACTCCGCACCC
Source organism: Streptomyces sp. NPDC036815 (assembly GCF_055609205.1). Taxonomy (NCBI): domain Bacteria; kingdom Bacillati; phylum Actinomycetota; class Actinomycetes; order Kitasatosporales; family Streptomycetaceae; genus Streptomyces; species Streptomyces sp. NPDC036815. The sequence goes on from NZ_JBVJPW010000038.1 coordinate 4,160, forward strand.
GATGAACTCCGAAACCGGCAACCTCAGCTGACAGACTCCCGTGCGGGCCGGGAACCTTCCCCGAGCCCGGCCCGCACGGGCCCCTCCCCCACAGCGCGGAGCGCGCGCGTCGCCACCCGGCCAAGGGGAGCGGAGCGCGCCCACCCCTGCCGCAGAGCGGCAGCACGACGGACGCGTTGGCGGAGCAGATCGCGCGCCACCGCGGCACCCCCCGCGCCCAGAGAGTGCAGTCGGCCTCCGGCGCCCACCGCCCCGGCAAGGAGCCTCTGCCCCATGCCCGCAAGCCCAGGACTCACCCACCCCGGAGACGGACGCATCGCGGCCGCCATGAACCGCGCCCTGACCGCACGGCAGTCCATGACCGCGCGCAGCTGCCCCGTCTGATGTCGCCCCGCACACCCAGCCGCTCCTGGCCGCCCCTGACCGGCCGCCAGATCACCCTCCGAACGCAACAAGGGAGCACAACCGTGGCAACCTTCGACCACATCACTCACGAGCGCTGCGAGCAGTTGGGCCGCGCCCTCACGGCGGCCGGCCTGTCCTGGACAGACAACGGCCGTCAAGACAGCCCGGCGCTCTTGACCTACACCGCCACCGACGCTCACGGCCGCGAGTGGCACATCAGCCCGGCCACCAGCAACCAGATCATCCCGTCCCGTCCCGCGAGTATCTGGCAGGCCCAGCACGCCGAGCTGATGCACCGGACGCCACCCATGTCCGCACAGGCAGTCATCGACCACATCCATAACTTCCCGGCGCCCCGGACCTCCGAGCACCGCCAGGACGAGCCCCTCACCGACCGAGCGTGCGCGCGACCAGGCCCAGCACGCAGCGGCCGCCAGAGCATGCGGCGCGCCCTGCGGCGCGAGATCGCCGGAACCATAGGCCTGCTTGCCGACGAACACGATTTCCGTGCCATGCGGCGTTATGGGAGTTTCACCTTCGACGACTATGCGGCCTACTCGAAGGCGGTCGAGGAACTTCTCACGGCGCGTACCTCCCGGGGTCTCTACACCGTGGTGGCTCTCTTCGACCCGCAGGAGTACGCCGACTTCTGCACCGACGCCAGCCTGGATCCCGACACCCCCTCCAGCCGGACTCGCTTCACCGCCGACGTCGCCATCACGGGCCCGACCATCCCTTATGAGGGCCAGCCGCTGTCCGAGCTCGTCCCGGCCCTGATCGACGAGGCGGTCCGCCAAGCCGCCTGGGAGTACGCCTCCACAGCCTTGGCCCGCCTCGGCGACTGCGCCTCCTGCGGCAAGGACATCGGCCGGGCGGCCTTGGTCCGCGCCTCGAACCTCCTCTCGCGCATCCTCGACACGGCCCGGCCGGGCAACCAGCATCTCGTCTGCAGCATCAGGGTGGCAGCGGCACCGGCCCCCCTCACTTGCGCCCTCCACGCGGCCACCGGCACCGACGGCGCCACATCACTGGAGGAGGCTGAGGTCCTCGAATTCACCACGGTTCTCGCCCTCGGCCTCGCGGCGCACAGCCCGGGCGGACTCGTCATGCGCACTACCACCCCAGACACCGCCGACCGGGTCTACGGCTGGCAGCTTCGCGGCGGAGACCTCGAACCGCTTACGGCAGGTGAAGTCTTCGACGCGTACTGCACCGACGTCGATTCCGGCGCTCCCATCCCTCCGGAACCGGCCGTCGACTACTGCGCAGCGCCCGATCTCGGACGGGAATACCCAGAGCCGGGACATCACTGAAAACCTCCGGAACACGTTCCGCTGGTCACTGCGCCCGTGCTGCCGCAAGAGCGCATGGCGGTCGGCTTCCTGCCCGGCCGCTGCGCGGAGCACCCTGGTACCCCCAGAAAGCCGCGTTTCCCCAGGTCAGAGGGTATCTACCCACCACGCCGAGAAACACTAATATTGAAATTGAAGCGAGGGGTCGGCCCTCTCGGCCCGCTCGCCTCTCAGGCAAGGAGAAGGAGAGTCCCATGGCCACCACCGCCCCGTCCCCGGCCGACGTCCCGGACACACGCGAGGAGGACGTGTCGCAGACCGTCTCCCTCGACCCGGCGCTGATCCTGCGTGACGAGCAGAACGCCCGCGAGCACGACACCGAGCCGGACCAGGAGCTGATCGCCTCCGTCAAGGAGATCGGCGTCCAGGACCCCATCAGTGTCCGGCCCCTGCCCGACGGCACCTACGGCGCCTTCAAGGGCTGGCGGCGCGCACAGGCACAGCAGATCGCCAACACCACCGCCGAAGAGGACGGCCGCCCCTTCCGCAGAATCACGGCGTACGTGCGCGACGACCTGGTCGGCCGGGACGGCTGGACGCGATTCCTGTCCCTGGTCGAGAACAAGCACCGCGAAGGAATGAGCGAGCGCGACATCCTGCGGTCCCAGGAACTGTCCCTGATCGACATGAGTGACGTCGAGCGGCACAAGGCCGCCAAGGCCCTTGGCGTGGGCCGCGATGCCGCCACGCACGCCAAGGCGGCGCAGAGGCTCGACGACGCCGCGCTGCGCCGGGTGGCGGCCGCAGGCATGGACCTGGAGCAGACCGCCCAGCTCGCCGAGGTCGAGTCCGTCACCGGTGCGCAGCGCCGTCTGCTCGCCGCTCTCCAGCGTGACCAGGAGGAGGGCCAGGGCGGGCGCGGGCACTGGGACCAGGAACTGGCCCTGCTGCGCGCCGAGCAGGACCACCTCGCCGAACGCAAGCAGGTCCTGAAGGAACTGGAACAGCAGAAGATCCCGGTGCTGCGGGTGGCTTCACGGGGAGAAAAGAACCCCTCCACGCCGCTCTCCCAGCTCACCACCGGTCTGGGGAACCCTCTCACCGAGGAGAACCACCGCCGGTGCCCCGGTCACAGTGCCCGTCTCGACGAGGAGAACAGGCCGGTCTGGTACTGCGCCTGCCCCGCCGAGCACGGGCATAAGGTGCGGCCGCGGCCCAAGCAGCCCCGCACACAGGAGGACGAGAAAAGGGCGGAGGAGCGCCGCAAGGTCATCACCTGCAACCGGGCATGGAAGGCCGCCGTCGAACCGCGCCGTGAGTTCGTCACCCGGCTCGTGCGCATGAAGGCCCTGCCGGATGCGGCCCGTGTCTTCGCGCAGAACGTTCTTCTCACCCTTCCCTGCTTCTACAGCTCCTGGACGGACAAGCACGAGTTCGCCACCGTGGCGCGCTTCCTGGGGACCAAGCAGCCCCAGAACGCCGACCCGGCGCAGACAGCGGCGCAGCTGCCCAAGACGCGTGTGGTGCACGCCCTGTTCGCCCATGTCGCCGCTGCCTGCGAGTACGACCTCCGCGAGCCCAAGACCTGGTCGAATCTCACCGCGCGGCAGGCCCGCTACCTGCTGCTCCTGGAGTCGCTCGGCCAGAGCGACAACGGCAGTTACCGGCTGTCGGAGGTCGAGAGCCAGGCCGTGGTCAGCCACCGGCCCGACGCCGCCGCCTGACCGCCTTCCCCAGCCGGGCACGCCCCGTGCTCAACGATCCCCCCCATGCCCCAGAAAGGCTCACCAGCATGCCCATCACCATGGCCGACGTCCTGGACTTCATCAGCCAGTTACCCGACTCGGCAGCCGTCGCGCAGGTCCAGGAGGCCACCGCGCAGCGGCTCGGCGAGATCGACAGGGCCGCGTATACGGGCGTCGTGTCCGGGCGACGGGCCCGCATCAACAACTCCCTGCGCCCAGCCTTCCTGCGCGGTCTCACCGGCACCGTGCAGGAACGCAACCCCCGCACCCACAGCCGCACAGGCTTCCTGCTGGACGAGGAGTCAACCCGCACCCTGCGCACCGACCCGCTCAACAACCGCTATCGCGTCCCCGACGACACCAAGCGCTTCCGCATCCCGGGCGGTGTGCCCCTCGCGTGCCTGGACATGATCGAGGACTGACCAGCCTGCTGTGGGCGGTGCGCCTGCTGGTCGTCCGGGCGCGCCAGGTGGGGTGTCTCGGCGCCGTCGCGGCGCGCGCGGCGGTTCATGGTGTGAGCCCGGTCGGCCGTCTCAGCGAACGCCTCCTGGAGGTGGCGCAGGCACCGCGGTCGTCATTTGGCTCCGCGACACCGTCCAAGAGCCATCAGAAACGGCCTAGAGGCACCGTGACGCGTACTGGAATGTTGGTGGGCTTCGGTTCGAGGTGACCGCCGCGGCGTGGTCGTCGTAGCTGGCGCCGGACACCGGCTCAGCAACGGCTACGTCCAGCGGGCGGACCTGGAGCGCAGCGCGCGAGCGGCCTGGCCATCTGCCTGGGCGGGCGGGTCTTACGGGCGGCGTCCTAATCCAGCTTGGCGCGGGCCCGCATCCACGTACCCCACCAGTGCCACCGCGCCGTCTGACCCCGCGCTCGCCGGAGCCAGTCCGCTCACCCTCGGGCCTGGATCGCAGGATCCAGGCCCAGAGCGTGCTGCATCACCGCTCTCACGCTATCTGGCTGCGTTTGGTGGTAGAAGTGATCCCCTGGGTGGGGATGGAACCAGACGCGTCCATCTCGGGACAGCTCACGCCACGCCATGATCATCTCCTCGGTGAGCGAGCGGTCTTGTGTGCCCCAGAGGATGTGCAGGGGAGCCCGTAGCGGCCGGAGGTCCCGCGCCACGTAGTTCTCGGCGAGCACGATGTCCTGGCGCAACGCGGGCAGGAAGAGTTCGCGCACCTCCGCTCGCTCGAGCACCGATGGGCTGGCACCACCGAGACCGGCAAGTTTCTCGATCAATGCCTCGTCGCCGAGGCCGGAGAGCTGGTACATCACGGGCCGGGATGGCGCGCGGCAACCGGAGAAGAACAGTCTCTCGGCCGGTGTGTCCCAGGCGGTCTCCATCCTCTGGCCGAGCTCGAACGCGATGAGAGCGCCCATGCTGTGGCCGAAGATCGAGATCCTCTTGTCGTGGAGACCGGACAACTCGTCCAGGACCTCTTCCGCGAGATCGCCCAGGCTGTCCGGCATGCTTTCACCCATCCGCCTGCCCCGCCCCGGCAGTTGGAGATAGCGACAATCCACGCCCGCGGGAAAGGACCTGAACCACGGCAGAAACGCCTCGCCATTGCCGCCCGCATGAGGGATGAACACGACGACAGAGGACGCATCGGGGTCACGCGACTCACTCAAGTACACGGTTACAGCTCCACAATTCCGTCGTCGGCGTCGTCATCCACTGATTCCACCTCGCGCACATCCCGTATGACCCGCCGTACGAAATCTCCAAGCCGAGGCGCCTCGTAGAGGTCGGCGACGGAGCACGAGCTGATCCCTCTCTGCGTCAACGCCTGCATCAGTTGTACCGACAACAACGAGTCCCCGCCCTCTTCGAAGAAGTGGGAGTCGGCATGGGGCACCGTGCTCACACCGAGGCTCCTCTGCCATTCCGCGGCGATCACCTCCGCCAGCGACCCGTTTTCCGCTCTCACCGGGGGAGCGGGGGCCACCGTCGTCTCGATGTCCGTACCGTGCAGCGGGCGGCTGTTCAGCGGTGTGGCCGGCAACGGAACCCGGTACAGGGCGGGTGAGGCCTCGAGCGGCGTCGGCGGGGCCGGGCAGTGCACCTCATCCAGCGGTACGCCCACGCACAGCTGCTCGAGCTGCCGCCGCAGCTGGTCCCAGCTCTCCGCCTGAAGATGACACCGGCACAGCTGCTTGTCCTGCCGATAACGGTGCTGCAGCGTCCAGGCGTGGTGGGGCAGGGCGTCCCCACCACCGTCCTCCGTCACCTCGAGCAGGTGCCGGGCCAGAAGCCGGAGCCCATCTTCGCTGGCGGCGGCCAGGGGGAACCAGAACGGCCCGGCGAGCGCCGCGGCCGGGCGCGACGGTGGCGGTGCCAGCAGCATGTGCACGTTCGTGCCCCCCACCCCCAGCGACGTGACGGCGGCCAGCTCGTCCGGCCTCTGCCACGGCGACGGCTGCGCATGCACCTGGAACGACGTCTGCACGCGAGCACCGTCCATGCCGGGCTGGGGATAGATCACGCGGTGGTGCAGCGCGAGCACACACTTCGCCACACCCACCAGACCGCTGGCAGCATCGAGATGGCCGATGTTGGCCTTGATGCTGCCCAGCGACGGCATCGGGCCCTGCCTCTGCCCGTACACCTCCATCAGAGCCGCCAGCTCGAGGCTGTCTCCCAGCACGGTGCCCGTTCCATGCCCTTCTATGTATCCGACCCTCACCGGATCCACATCGGCCTTGGCCAGAGCACGGTTCATGACCGCGCTCTGCTGGTCGATGCTCGGTGCGGTGAAGCTGACCTTCTTCCGGCCGTCGTTGTTGACAGCGCTGCCCTTGATCACGCCCCAGCACGGGCCGCCCTCCTGCAGCACCTTGTCCAGCGGCTCCAGCACCAGGACCACGGCACCGGTGCCACCCACTGTTCCGTCCGCCTTGTCCGTGTACGGGTTGCACTGGCCCGAGGGGGAGAAGATCATCCCCTCGGTGACCGGGGAGCCTTCCTCAAGGGGCAGCGTGAGAGATGCCGCCGCGACCAACGCGATCGAGCAGTCCCCGTTGCGTAGCGCCTGGCATGCCTGGTGCAGCGCCACCAGACTGCTCGAGCAGCCGCTCTGCACGGACATCGCAGGGCCGGTGAGATCCAGATGCCAGGACAGCCGCGTGGCGAGAAAGTCCTTATCGTTTCCCAGCAGCACGTTGTAGCGGGCGATGGGATTGTCCGCCGCTTCTTCCTGGCGTGTTGTCCAGTGGTTGATGCTAGCCGAGCAACTCGCGAAGACCCCGCATTCCAGCGGATGTTCCCCGACCGCATGACCGGCGCTCTCCATCGCTCGCACAGCCTCCTCCAGCACCAGACGGTGCTGGGGGTCCATGCGCCTCGCCTCCGCCTCCGCGATGTTGAACCGTTGCGTATCGAACCAGTCATGCCGGTCGATCAGGCCACGCGCACCGACCAGATCCGAGCGCTTCGCATCGAAATGGCCGATAGCTGACTCCGCCCTGAGGAGAAGGCGATGGAGCTCCCAGGGGGTGTCACTGGCGGGGACGCGCACGCTCATCCCCGTGATGGCTATATCCATGTCCCTCATGTCCTCTCGGCCCTCAGGAGTTCATCCACCATCTCTTTCTGGTCCTGGATGCACGGATGCCGGAATACATCGACCAGAGACACCGCGGGCTCCCGCAGCAGGGAGTTGAGACGCTGCACCAGCAACGCTGCCTTGATCGACGAGCCGCCCGCCTCGAAGAAGGGCAGATCTTCCGGCAGTTGCCCCGCACCAAGGATCTCCCGCCATATCTCGTGGACGGGATGCTCACCGGAGGGCTGCGGCCCAGCTTCGGCCTCCAGAGGATCGGGAAGCCGACTCTCGTCGATCTTTCCGTTGACGGTCATCGGCAGGGCCGGAACGGGCAGCAGTCTCTCCGGCACCGCCCAGGCCGGCAGCACCCGCGACACCTGCTCGGCCAGTTCCTGCGGCTGGACATCCCGGTCCGAGACGTACCAGGCCACCAGCATCCGGGCGTCGTTGTCGATCGCCACCGCGCGCACCACGGCGGCGGTGACACCGGGCGCCTGTCGTAGCGCACCGGTGACTTCGTCCAGCTCGACCCGGTGGCCGTTGACCTTGACCTGGCTGTCTTGCCGTCCCAGGTAGCGGAGCCGACCCGTACGGTCGACGACGGCCACGTCACCGCTGAAGTAGTAACGCCGCTCGACGCCCTGTGCGCTGAGGAGGCCGAACCGCTGCTCGTTGAGCTCCGGCGCGTCGTAGTACCCCAGGCTGACCCCGCCCCCGGTGATGCACATCTCGCCCGGCACTCCGATCGGGCACGGCAGGCCTCGGGCGTCACGGAGCAGGATTCCGGTGTCGGCCAGCGGTATGCCGATGCACGACGTCGTATCCTCCGGCGTCATCTCGTGCGCTGTGGCATGCACCGTGATCTCGGTGATGCCGTACATGTTGACGAGACGGGTCGCTAGTGTGCCGTGGCGCCGCCACCAGGGCTGCAGATCGGAAGGGTGCAGTTCTTCGCCGCCGAAGACCACCAGCCGAGGCAGCTCGGATAGGGCGACATCCGTGACACTGGTGAAGTTCCGGAACGCCGTCGGTGTCAGACTCACCACGCTGATCCGCTCGCGCTCCAGCAACTCGGCGAAGCGCAGCATGTTCGTCGCTTCCGCGTGGTGCACCATCACCGCGCACCCGCCGTACAGCAACGGCCCGAATATCTCCCACACCGAGAAGTCGAACGCGTAGGAGTGGAACAGTGTCCACCGGTCGTTCTCGTCGAACTGCCCCCACTCCGCGCAGGAGGAGAACAGGCGGCACACGTTGTGATGGGAGATGGTGACGCCCTTCGGGCGCCCGGTGGTGCCGGAGGTGAAGATGACGTACGCGAGATCGTGCGCCGCGACCGGTACGGGGGTGAACCCGTCGCCGGACCGCGCCAGCGCCTTGTAGCTCTCTGTCGGGAAGCCGGCCGCCTCGTCGCTGTCGGTGACAGCGAACCGGATACGGCTGTGCTGCGCTATGTAGAGGTTGCGTTCTGTGGGGTTACGCGGATCGAGCGGGACATAGAAGGCGCCCGCGCGCAGCACCGCCAGCAGTGCGGCAACCAGGCGCCAGCCCTTCACCATGTGCACGCCGATCGCATCGCCCGCTCGCACGCCTTGCGCCTGAAGGCCGGCCGCGAGATCCTCCGACTCCCGCCAGAGCTGCGCGTAGGTCACGGAGACGTCGCCGTCCTGGAGGGCGACGCGGGGACCGAAGCGCGCCACGCTGTCCGACAGCCAGTCGACCAGTGACGCGGCCGTCTCGACAGGCCTCGGCGTGAGCAGTTCTCGCAGAACCGGCAACTGTGCCGGTGGGACCGGGTCCAGTCGGTCCAGCGTCCCACCCTCAAGGACACTGCGTTGCTCCAGGAGATGCCCGTACATGTCGGAGATCGTGGTCACCCAGTCCGCCGGGACCCGGTCCCCCTGATACTCGAACATCAGCCGCAGCCCGCCGTCGGCTGTCACGATGGCGGAGACGACCAAGGGCGCCTTGGCGCTCCCGGTGTGGCAGAGGTCGACGCGCGCCGGTATGTCCAGCAGACCGAGGTCATCCGGTAGGAAGTCCATGTAGCTGAAGATGATGTCGAAGAGCGCTTCCTTGGCGACGTCGTCCGACAAGCGGTCGACCACCTCGTCGATCGCAACGTCCTGCCACTGCAACCCGTCCGCGAGCTGCCGTTGAACCTGTGTCACCGCCTCGCGGGCCGTGCTCCCCTCGTGCAGGACGCACCGCACCGGCAACGAGTTCGTCATGTTCGCCACCACCGACTGGGCCCCGGCTCCCTCTCGATTGGCCACCGGAGTGGCGATCACGAGATCCGGGGAGCCGCTCACCCGTTGCAGGGCAACGAACAGCGTGGCCATCAGCATCACGGGCAGGGTCAGACCATGGTCCCGGCTCGCGATCGCCAGCCGCTCACGCGCATCGGCATCCACCGTCCACGACACAACGCCGTCGGGAGCGCGCTCGAGGCTTTGGGGCCACGGGTGTTCAGCTCCATAGCCCGCGAGTTCGTGCTGCCAGTGCCTCACCGCCTTCCCAGTGCGCGCATCGGACGCCGTGGTGAACCTGGGCTTCACCGACGGTGGCCGAGCGTCTCCTCGGTAGACGGAACTGATGTCACGCAGCAGCGCGTTCAGCCCCACTCCGTCCACGGCGGTGTGAGCGAACGAGAGCAGGAGACAGGAGCACCCGTCGCGCTGCGTCGACAGCAGCGCCCGAACAGGAGGCTCCTGCTCCAGTACGAACGGCCGGGCGAAGAACTCCCGCTGCCGCCCCTCGTCGCACTCCTCCGCGGGCAGCTCGCACCAGACGCCGCTCATGTCGGCCGGACGGTAGTGCGCACCGTCGCGATCCAGCTCGACGGTCGAGGCCAGAGAGCGGCTCTGCGCCAGCACCGTCATGGTGGCCCGGCGCATACGGTCGCTCTCCACCACACCGTCGAAACGGACAACAAGACCGATGTTGTAACTCCCGGGCGAACGGTGCGTCTTGTAGACCTTCACCATGCGGTATTCCAGCGCGCTGAGGCGGCCGTCCTCCAGGGGCACCGCGTCGGCCTTCGCCACGTTGTCCGGGAGCTCCTCGATCCGGCGTACCAGGGCGGAGAGCGGCTCGGTGGCCGACAGGATGGAACGCACATCCACGGATTTGCCTGCCCGGTCGCGCAGCAGCGTCCTGAGCCTGACCGCTGCCAGGGAGTCACCGCCCAGCGAGAGGAAGGTGTCGTCCGCTTCCGGCACTCGCCCGAGGGTCTCCGCGACGAGGGCCATCACCGGTGACGACGGCACCGCCTGATCTTGCCGCACTTCGTGATCCGCGGAGAGCGCCCGGCGATCGATCTTTCCACTGGTCGTGCGCGGCAGCGCGCCGGCTCGCACCTGCAAGCCGTGCGGCATCATGTACGCCGGAAGTGTCCGCTGTAGATGCTGTCGGCACTGCCCGATCAGTTCGTCGTCGCTTTGGTCGTGACGGCTCTTCGTCACGATCGCGAGCAGTTTGTGCTCTTCCTGACAGCTCTGGACGATGACAGCCGCTTCGCGGACCGCGTCCAACGTCAGCAGGGCCTGCTCCAGCTCCTCCAGCTCGATGCGGTGCCCTCGTATCTTGACCTGGAAATCGATCCGGCCGTGAAAGTGCAGGAGCCCACTCGGGTCTCGGTGCCCCCAGTCGCCCGTGCGGTAGACGCGCCGCTCTTCGCCGTCTGGGCCGGTGAACCGCAGGAACCGCTCCGCCGTCAGTTCGGGGTTGTCGTGGTACCCCTCGGCCAGGCCCACACCCGCCAGTAAGATCTCGCCCTTCTGTCCCGGCGCCACGGTGCGCAGCTGCTCATCCACGACGAACACCTCGGTGCCTGACACCGGGAAGCCAATCGGTACGGGCCCCGAGCCCGGATGTTCGTCCGCGCGACTGATGCGGAACACCGTCGAGTAGGTCGTGTCCTCCGAGGGCCCCCACAGGTTGTTGACCGTGTCGACGCGGCTACTCTCGTAGATGTCGTCGACCAGATTCCAGTTCAGCGCCTCACCCGCGAGGTTCACCGTGTTCACGCTGGGAGGGATCGCGCGGGCGCGCACCAGCTCGCGCGCGGCCGACGGCACCGTGTTGATCAGCGTCGGAGCAGCGCTTCCCGTCTCCTCGTCCAGCAGGTCCAACACGGACTCCACCAACCAGATCGCCTGTCCCGTGACCAGCGGAACGAAGATCTCGAACACGGCCAAGTCGAAGGTGATCGTCGTGGAGGCCAGGACGCAGCGCAGTTGATCCGGTTCGTAGTACTCCTGTGCCCAGTCCATGAGGGCTCGTACGCTGCGGTGAGCGATGGCGATGCCCTTGGGCTTACCGGTAGAACCCGAGGTATAGAGCAGGTACGCCGTGTCCTCCGCCGGTTCCACCGGCGTTGCCGTGCGAGACACCGCTGCCGTCCCCAAGTCCCGGACGTCCCACTGGGGCAGGCCCGGCACGTCAAAGGTCAGCGGATCGTCGTAAACGAGCACCGCCGGCCGGCTCTCCGCGAGGATCGCTTGCTGCCGTCGCGGCGGATGCCGGGGATCGAGGGCGACGAAGGCATGCCCGGAGTGCCACGACGCCAGCAGCGCGGCGATCAGCTCGGGGGTCCGCGACAGATGGAGCGCCACCGGTCCCTCGCCCCTGTGCTCCCGGAACGCCGCCGCCAGGACCTCCACCCTGTCCAGGAGTTCTCGGTAGGTGAGGCCCCGTTGCCGCCAGTAGACGGCCGGCGCTTCGGGGTTCCGTTCGGCGTGGCGCACGAACCGGTCGATCACAGAATCCGTCATCAGCTCTTCGCCTCTCGTTCGCCCCACAGTCAGGAGATCTGGGACTTGTCAAGGGTTTCGGTCATCAACTGCTCGATGTGGGAGGCGAACTCCCTGACGGTGGGATGCTCGTAGATCGCCATGGCGTGCATCCGGATGGGGAAGTCGTCCTTGATGAGCTCGATCGCCTGCAAGACGATGAGCGAATTGCCGCCCAGTTCGAAGAAGTTGTCGTCATTGCCCACGCGGTCGATGCCCAGCAGGGTCTGCCAATGCCGCGCAACGGAGATCTCGTACGGCGTCGTCGGCTCGTCCCAGTCGGTCCCCACAAATTCCTCGCGCTTTCCCGCAACCGACGTCACGTTCCTGGCGAGCGCTTCGATGGAGCCGACCCGCGACCAGTTCTCGATCACCTTGTTGAAATCAAGGGTGGAGACCACGAGCCGGGAGCCGAAGGAGGAGGAGAACAGTCGGCGGTAGACCTCGAAGATCTCCTCCTGGGTCATCTTGTTCCTGACGTGCTCCTCGCTGAGCTCCTTGAACTGCGGCAGCGTGGCGTAGTTCCTCGCCCGCGCCTCGTTGACCGCGCCCCAGTTGATCGCGAGCACCTGCGTCTTCCCGATGTGATGGCAATGCTCCGCCCACGCATCGACGAAAGCGTTGGCTGCCGTGTTATCAAGCTGGCCTAGGCCGCCGATAATCGAGTTCATGCTGGAGCACAGGAGCATGAAGGCCGGGTCCTGCGGCAGGAAGACGTCACAGAGATTGATGGTTCCGTCAACTTTCGCAGCGAATACCTGCTCCAGAGATTCCGGCGTTCTCGTGCGGATCATTCCGCTGTCCACCGTGCCCGCGGCATGAATCACGCCGCAGATCCGCTCGTTGTGCTCGTCGAGGTGTTCCTTGACCCGCTCGACGTCCGCACGCCGGGTGACGTCGGCCGTCAGGACGTCGACCCTGCCTCCCGACGTCTCAAGGCTCCGCAGCCGACGGATCTTCTGGCTGATGGTGTTGTCGTCACCGTGCTCCTCCAGCCAGGAGGTCCATCGCTCCCGGGCCGGAAAGTTCGTGCGGGTGGTGAGGTAGACGTGCGCGTCGTAGTGCGAGGTGATGAACTCCGCCAGTTCCAGTCCGAAGTTGCCAAGGCCGCCGAAGATCACGATGGCGCCGCCGCCCTGCAGCAAGCTGTCGCCCACGCGGTCCGCCGGCAGGGTGTAGCGCACGTAGTCCTTCACGAAACGGTGAGCCCCGCGCAGGGCCACCTCGCTGCTCGCGCCGCTCCCCATCTCCGCAAGGAGCAGCCGACCCGTCTCCTCGTGCTGGAACTCGGGGTCGATGTCAACGAGATGGCACTGCGTACCCTGGTACTCCTTCGGCAGTACCTGCGAGATGCCGATCAACGTGGATTTGATCGGCTCGATCTCCTCCGTGCCGACAATGCTCACCGAGCGGTCGGTCACCAGGATCGTGTCGAAGTCGACCGTTAGGCCCAGCAGGTCGTATGCCTTGCACAGCGCCACCATCGTGTAGAGGCCCTGCGCCTGGACGCTCTCCCGAGGCTGCCCGGCGTGCTCCAGACACCAGAAGTGCGCGATCCAGTCCGGGAGTTCATCGTCGTCGCGCAGACTCGTCAACAGTTCAGCCATCTGCTGTTCGTCGCCGGGGGTGACTTGATAGTGGCCCTCGGACAGGCGCGCGTACTCGGTCCCGGGAGACACCTGCACCACGGTGGCGCCACGCTGCCGCAGCAGGTCGGTGAAGTAGGCCGAGATCGGATTTTGATGACGGAACATCAGCACCGTTCGACCGCTCAGGTCGGGCGCCGGGGAGGCGATCCGCTGTTTCTTCCATGTCGGCGTGTAGAACCACTGGGCGATGTCACTGATCTTCCCGTCGGAACCGTCCACCTGCCCGGTCAGCTCTTCCGGGGCGATCCAGTGCTCACGACGCTCGAACGGGTATCCGGGGAGCGGGAGACGCCGGCACCCGGAGGGCAGTCCTTCCGCCGTCTCGATGGTCCCGCCGCCGAGCCAGAACGTGGCCAGCTGCTCGGCGCTCGCCTCCTGCGCACTCTTCAGTGACCAGCGCCCCGCCGCGCTCACGTTCACGAAATCGTCGGGGACGGCGGCGGCCAGGCGGTCCTGTAACTCCGCCACCGAAGCCACCGGGCGACCCCAGCGATACCTGAACGCGCTGCGTCCCAAGAGCAGCGTCCACGCGATATCGCGGAGATCGTCCTCGGGGTGCGCCTCCAACCACGCCGCCAACTGCTCGATCTGCTCGGACAACGCTTCCGGGGTCCGTGCGCTCAGACCGGCGAAGCAGGTTTCCCGCGGACATGCCGGTCGCTCGGCTCGCACCGGAGCCTCTTCGAGGACCACCACGCTGTTCGTACCACCGACTCCGAAGGAGCTCACGGTAGCGATACGTGGCCCCTGCGCGCTGCTTTCCCAGTCCATCAGGCGTTGCGGGATGGCGAACGGCGAGCGGTCGAGGTCTATCGCCTGGTTCGGCTTGTCGTAGTTCGCCTGCGGCGAGATGGTCCGGTGCTGGAGGTCTCCGATCACCTTCAGGACACCGGCGAGGCCGGACAAGGCGTCCAGGTGGCCGATGTTGGCTTTGACCGTGGACAGGGCGATGCTGCCGCGCGGCAGACCGCCGTACACCTTCATCAGCGCTTCGAACTCGATCGGGTCGCCCATCTTGGTGCCGGTGCCGTGCGCTTCGATGTAGCCGACGTCCCGCGGCGCGATTTCGGCGTCGGCCAGGGCGTTCTGAATGGCCTTCACTTGCCCGGACACCGACGGGGCCATGTAGCCGACCTTGTCGCTCCCGTCGTTGTTCACCGCGGAAGCGGCCACGACAGCGTGGATGGTGTCGTTCGATTCCACCGCGTCCTCGTACCGCCTGAGGACGAGGAAGCCGGCGCCGTTGGTGAACACCGTGCCGTCGGCGCGGTCCGAGAACGGCGAGCAGTGCCCCACATCGGACTGGATGCCGTCATGCTCGTAGTGGTACCCGTACTGGTACCGCGGTTTGATCACGGCTCCGCCGACTAGGGCGATGTCGACGTCGTAGTTCAGGAGGCTCTTGGACGCCTCGTGAATGGCCACCAGTGAGCTCGAGCAGCCGCAGCGCAGATTGACCGCGATACCTTGCCAGTTGAAGTGGTAGGCGATGCGGGAGGCGATGAAGTCGGACTCGTTGAGGTAGAGCAGCTGGGTCTGCACGCTCGGGTCGGCCCGCTGATGATAGAGAGCCGCCAGGTTCTCGTTGAAGTAACTGTTTACCGCCGATACGGAGTAGACACCCACACGCTCGGACAGGCTGTCGGGGGCGTAACCGGCGTGCTCGCATGCGAGCCACGCGTACTCCAGTGACTTCCGGATCTGAGGGTCGAGATAGCTCGCCTCCTTCGGGCTGTAGCCGAAGAAGCCAGCGTCGAAACAGCGGTAGTCTTCAGGACCTCCCCCGACCGCACGGAACGCTGGCGACCGAGAGAACGACTCAGGGAGTTCCGCGCTGATCTCCTCCTGCCGGTAGTGCCTGATTCCCTCCTTCTTCTGGGATGTCAGCTGCCACAGCGATTCCGGCCCGGAGCACCCGGGCAGTGAGGCGGCATAGCCGATGATGGCGATCTTGTTGTCGTCAGGCATACGGAGAGCCCTCCGGTGTCGGTGGAAGTGGTGATGTCCGTACTCGGTGCCGTGGGCGGCGCGTTCGCGCCAGCATGTGCCCGGCCGGAGGCGGCTCGGGGCTGCCGCGGCGGAGGCAGAGGCGGCCGGTCCGAGGTGAAGTCCCGACGGCGTGCGCGGGCGTCGTCGGGACATGCCCCGCCTATGTCGTGCCTGCGTCACGTCTTACGACGGCTCGCGCCCCGATGCCGCGTTGGGGCTGCCGGCTCGCCGACGCTGCCTCTGCCGCCGCCTCCGTGCACGTGACGCCGCGTCCTCACGGACGGCATCGAAACCGGCAAGGTCATCGGGGCCCTGTATCCCGGAGGCCAGCTTGCGAATCGTCGGATACTCGAAGATGTCCACCATCGACAGCGAGCAGCCGACCGCCTTGTTGAGGTCCCCGGTCATCCTCAGCGCTAGGAGGGAGTGCCCGCCCAGCTCGAAGAAGTTGTCGTCGATACCGATGCCGGTCAATCCCAGAAGTGACTCCCAAACGGCGGCGATCTTCCGCTCTATGTCGTTCTCGGCCGGATGGTACTCACCGCTCATCTCAGGGCGGGGTGCCCTGTCTGCGGGCTCGTCGACCAGTGGTTCACACGAACCGCCTTGGCTTCCCACCCATTCCTCGTAGCGCTGCTGCAGATCGACGCTGGAGACGATCTGCTGACCGGCCAGCCCGCTCCAGCCTCCCCAGAGGACGCGCCGCCCCTCGGCCGGGCGCATGGCGTAGCGGTCGAGCTGCGAGCCGAACGCGCCTTGACGGAACTGCGAGGGCACTTCCTCGTCCTCGCCGAACTCCCATGCCTCCCAGCTCAACACCGTCCAGCGCGAGGGGTGGTGCGGACGCAGCTGCGCCACTGCGGCGTCCAGCCAGGCGTGCAACGAGCCGTAGACATACATGCCGATGCCGCCCAGGGCGGCAGAGATCGACGAGATCACATGGCAGTGCTCGACCTGCAGGCTCGCTGCCACTGCCGCCATGTTGTGCAGTCCACGGCTCTTCGCGGCGAAGCTGGTGCGGCAGAACGCCTCGTCCACGTCCTTGATCAGTTGGTAGTGCATGGATGCGTCCACGCCCGCCGTGTGGACCAGCGTGTCCAGGCCGCCCATCGCCTCTCGGGCGTCACGGCACGCCTCAAGCAGCGAAGCCTGCGACTCGACGTCGGCCTCCCGGATCGTCAGTCGGCCGGGCCACCGCTGCATCAGGGACTCGATACGAGCGGCCCGCTGCCGGCCGGCTTTGTCGTCGCGCGCTTTCAGGTGCGCCAGTGAACTCCGCTGGACCAGGCAGACATTCGCCTCGCTGTTCTCCAGGAACGTTCTCGCGTACTGCAGGCCAACCTGGCCGCCGCCACCGAGGATCACCACAGACCGCGGCGTGCGGTCACGGTCGATCCGCCCCTGTGCCGGCAGGGGAAGGAACCCTTCGGTCAGGCGGTCGGAATGGCGCAGCACGACGAGCGCCGGCGCGTCGCTGCCCAGCTCTCGCGCCAGAAGCGCTCCGTCCCGGCCGTCGACATCGATCAGGCGGGTAGTCAGCGCCGGATACTCCTGGTTGAGCGACTTCACCGCCGTGGACAGGGCGGCGAGGGCCGGGCAGGGATCCGTCATCACATCGACGGCCGAGCGGGTGATGATGGTCAACTTGCGTGGCCCCGCGGCATCCCACTCCTTTACCAGGGAGAGGACGGTCATCAAGGGCCCGAAGGCATCATCGCCTGCCGAGTCCGGGTGGAACAACAGCGCGATGTTGGCCGGACCATCCTTCAGCGCCGCAGCCCATGACGCACGGTCGCCTTCGACGACGCGGCCGCTCCCGCCGTGGCGGCGCAGGTCGGCGTGCAGCTCTCGCGCGAGTTCCGCAGACGCTCCGGCGCCGTCCGGTATCAGCAGCCAGTCTCCGACGGATCCGCCGACCGCAGTCGCCTGCTCATCCAGCGGCACCCAGCACTTGCGATAGGCCCGCGGTCCGTCCGCCCGGCTCTGCCTTCGCGGCGTCGTCCAGCACTCCGTCAGCTGGAAGGGATAGTTCGGCAGCGGCGGGGAGGACGGCAGAACGTCCTGATCCCGCGTCTCCCGCCAGTCCACGCGCACGCCCTGCTCCCACATCTCACCGAAGCCGGTGAAGAGCGCCTTCCACGCGTTGTCCTGGTCTGCCGGATTCGGCAGGATGTTGACGCAGGGATGGCTCGTGGTCTGTGAGGCGAGATTCTTTAGGGTGCGGCCCGGGCCGACCTCGAGGAAGCAGAAGCGGTCCGCATGACGCTCCGCACTGCGGACCGCGTCCGCGAACGCGACCGGTTCGCGCATCTGACGCAGCCAGTAGTCCGGCTCGCCGTACTGTTCGAGACCGATCTCGTGTCCGGTCAGCGTCGAGACCACGGGAATCCGAGACTCCGCGAACCGCACGCTCTGCAACGCTTCTCGGAAGAGCGGCAGGATCGGGTCCAGCAGAGCGGAGTGGAAGGCGCGGTCCACCTTCAGCGGCTGGCCGTGCAGACCGCTCTGCCGCGCGCGCTCCGTGAAGCGGCGGATCTCCTCGACGGATCCGGACACGACGCTCATCGTGCTCGTGTTGAACGCCGCGACACTGAGGTCGGTTCCGTCCAGGAGCGGGGCGAGGGTCTCGGCTCCCGCCATCACGCTGTACATCGCGCCCGGGGCCGTTCCCTGGACGAGCTGCGCCCGCCGCAGTATCAGCCTGGCCGCGTCCCTGAAGCTCAGCGCCTGCCCCACCACCATCGCGGAGTACTCCCCCAGGCTGTGGCCCAGCATGAGGTCGGCGTGGACACCGCAGTGCTCCAGGTACTCGGCCAGCGCCACCTCCAGCGCGAGCAGGGCGGGTTGGGTGTGCTGGGGCTCGTTGACGACGTCGTGCCGCACAAACAGGATGTCGTGGTAACTGTGGCCGGAGAGCTCCTCCATGACGGCGAGCTTCTCGTCCAGCGCGTCACGGAAGGAGGCGGAGTGCTCGTACAGGTGCCGTCCCATGCCGGTGTACTGCGAGCCCTGCCCGGTGAACATCAGCACGACGGCTGGTTCGCCCTGGACGGTCCTGGCACGGCCGCGCCGCTTCCTCAGGCCGGTCCGCAACTCCTCGACGCTGTCTGCC
This sequence comes from Streptomyces sp. NPDC036815, assembly GCF_055609205.1. Lineage (NCBI taxonomy): Bacteria > Bacillati > Actinomycetota > Actinomycetes > Kitasatosporales > Streptomycetaceae > Streptomyces > Streptomyces sp. NPDC036815. The sequence continues at coordinate 22,693 of NZ_JBVJPW010000038.1, forward strand.
CACACGCTCTGGCGCACCCGGAGGGCGGTGCGCCCCCGTTGGGTGATCTGTGCCGACCTCGCTATCGCGTCGTCGCTGCCGTCCCACCGCAACCACGCTTGCTGCAACTCCCCAAATGCCTTCTGGTTGGCGGCGGACAGCAGGAAGAGTCCGCCCGCCTGCGCCGTCGGGGGCACAGGGGCCTCAGGTGCGCCACCGATGACGACGTGAGCATTCGTGCCGCCGATGCCGAGCGCACTGACGGTGGCGAAGCACTCCTCGTCGGGGAGCTTTCGAGGCTCGGTGTTCACAAAGAACACCGAACTGTCCAGGGCGATATGGGGGTTGGGCTCCCGGAAATTCGCCTGCGGCGGCAGGAGACGATTCCTCAGCACCAGACAGGCCTTGAGCACACCCGCCAGCCCGCTGACCGTGTCGAGATGGCCGAGGTTGGCCTTGACCGATTGCAGGGCGCAGGTGGATTGCGCGGCCGTCGAACCTGCCCACGCCTCGGTGGCCGCCGCGAACTCGATGGGGTCACCGAGCTGGGTTCCGGTGCCGTGCGCTTCGTACAACGCGACGCGTTCGGGTGGGATCCCGGACACGCGCAAAGCATGGCGGATGGCTCGCCGCTGCCCGGAGACCGAGGGCGCCGTGAAGCCAGCCTTGTCTCCCCCGTCATTGTTCAGGGCGCTGCCCTCGATCACCCCGAGGATGTCGTCGCCGTGGGCGAGGGCCTTTTGCAGGGGCTTCAGCACCAAAGCGGCGACGCCGTTGGTGAAGACAGTGCCGCTGGCCTTGTGGTCGAAAGGCCGTACTGTTCCGTCTGCTGATCGAATCCCGCTGGGGAGATACTCGTAACCTTCTTCATGGGGTGCGGCGAGCGAGACCGCACCCACCAGGGCCATCTCTGCCTGCCCGGTCAGGAGAGCCACGCGAGCGTGATGCAGTCCAGCGAGGCCTGAGCTGCATCCGCTCTGCAACGTCAGTGCCTGCCCCGTTGCGCCCAGCTTCCAGGCGATACGGGTGGCCAGGAAGTCCGGCAGGTTCCCCAGCAGTGCCTCGTTCTCGGTGCCGGCCCGTATCTCGTCGGCGAGATTCGTCCACAGATAGTGGTTCTCGCTTGCCGAGGCGAAGACGGCAGTGGTGGGAAGCGCCTGCTTGTCCATGTAGCCCGCGTTCTCCATGGCCCACCAGCAGTGCTGGAGCAGGTGACGGTGCTGCGGGTCGAGCCGGCGGGCTTCGTTGTAGGAGAAGCCGAAGAAGGTGTAGTCGAAGCCCTTCAGGTTGTCGACGCTGCCCCATGCCTCGACGCGCTCGGTACCTTCTTCGTACGTGTTGTGGTAGAAGCATCGCTTGCTCATCAGACCAGTCCACAGCTGGTCCAATTCCCGAACGTTCGGGAACTCGAAGGAGCATCCGATGATGGCGATCCTGTTCTTACGCATCAGGCAACCACCCCCGACTCTTCTTCTGGTGCGCGGTATGAGCCGATCCAGTCGGCCGTTCGTCTGGATGAAATCCGTTGACGAGACCCTCCAGAAAGTCGCCGCCTACTGCCGGAGAATCTCCGATTCAGGTAATGAGATCGGGACCCATTCAATTGATCACGACACGACGCATAATCCGGGCCTGCCCCTCGGGCACGGCACCGTCTCCGGTGTGCAGGGTCGCTCGGTTGTCCCAGATCACTAGATCCCCTTCCCTGTAAGAATGGGCATAGATGTACGCCGGGTCTTCACAGTGAGCGAAGATGGAGTCGAGATACTGGTCACTCTCCTCCTGCGACATTCCGTCGATGGCGTCAGTGTGTGTCCAATTGACATAGACCGCCTTCCGTCCGGTCGGCGGATGCGGCCGGAAGACCGGGTGCAAGGTGTCCGGGCGCTGGTCTTCGGGGTCGATGTGCAGCATGTGCCCGCGGGCCTGGCATCGCTCCATCAGCTTCTGGGAAAAGCCGAACACCGCCTGCTTTCCCTCCAGGGCCTCCTTGATCTCCGCCGGAAGACCGTCGTAGGCAGCCAAAGTGTCGCAGAAAAGCGTGTCACCGCCCTCCTCCGGCACTCTTTCCGCGTAAAACGTGGTGAAGCGCGGCGGATTCGACTCATAGCACATGTCGGAATGCCAGATGTGAAAGCCCGGTCCGGGGTATCCGCGCGCCTTGCCGTTCTCCGCGACGTTCGTCACATACGTCATCTCCGGCCACTGGCAGGTGTTCTTCTTCAGGGGATGAGGGAATATCGTGCCGGCCATCCCGCAGAAGTCAATCTGCTCCTGCGGCGTCAGCTGCTGACCGGACACGACGAGAACCTGGTGCGTCGCGGCGAGATCGATAAGCGCCTGCGCATCGTCCTGATCGGCCTCCCTCAGATCGAGCCCGTTCACTCGCAGGCCGAACTCCGACGAGGTGAGCGGTTCGGTCTCACATCGCAGCTTCAACTCCGTACCTCCTCTTGATGAACAATCCGATACAAGCCGACAGGGCCGTGACGATCAGTGACATGACGCCAAGATCCGTCACCGTACGCCCGAATACGATCAGCACCCCGCCAGCGACAAGGAACGTGGACGCGTACTGCTGGAATCCCTGGAGTGCTGTGGCTGCGACCGGCGACTCCGAGAACCCCTGTAGGGCGGTCGAGATCGCTGGCCCGAAATAGACTCCACAATTCAGTTGCATCAACATGATCCAACCGATGAAGGCCGGGAACGGCACCGGGAGAGTGCGGGCGGTCAGCAGCAGGACCGCCGACAGTACCAACTGGATGACGATGCACCGGTCAAACAGCCGTCCCTGCGAGATACGACGAAGGAAGTGAGCGCTCAGGAAGCCTCCGGCCAGAAAACAAACCGAAGCCGCCAGAAACACCAACGAAAGCGCCCACACGCCCTGGTCGTAAATAGAGTAGACGATGAACGGCATTGAGGAAAAGAAGATGAATATCCACCACATCCCGGTGGACGCGTAGATGGCATAGCGCCAGAAGTAAGGAGAGGCTGCAATCTTGCCGTAACTCTGCTGCGGCGCCTCCTCCTCAGCGTGCCAGCGAAACACTTTACCGCGACGGATGAAAAGGATGAGTACCGCACATCCCGCGAGTCCGAGCATGAAGAATATGCTTCGCCAACTACCGCCTGCCGTGATGATTGCTGCGCCCGCTATCGGGGCGAGCAGCGGCCCCAGACTGGTGACACCGGAGAGGATGGTGTGTCCCCTGGTGACATACGAGGAGTGAAACGTCTGCGTAATCAGCGCCATGGAGAGGACCAGGGTCGTGCACGCGGCCAATGCCTGTACGACGCGCAAGAACAGTATGAGTGCGTACGAAGAGCTTAACCCGATGCAGACGGAACTCGCGGCGTACCCGACGGCGGCGGCGACGAACAGGAAGTAAACACCCATACGGTCCGCCATGGGATCGACGAGTAAATGGCACAGCGCAAAACTCAGGACGAAGAGATTTAAAATCCATTGGATCTGGCCCGGCGTCAGGCTCAATGCCCTAGCTATCTCCGGTAATACGGGAAGCACCATATCCATCGAGAACGCCCCGAGGGACACTGGTAACGCCAGGCTCAGGATGGCGAGTACCAGACGTTTCTGGAGGGTCACAGGGCCTCTGCGCTCAGTTCACGCAGCGTGGCCGCGAACAGCTTCAGCATGAGGTCGTAGTCCTGACGGTCCATGATCCCCCAGTGACTGTGGCCGTAACGCACCGGCAGTCCGATATTGATGGCGTGGACTCCCCTGCCGCTCAACTGCAACGACGAGGCGTCATGGCCGTACTGGACCTCGCTTTCCCACTGCGTTGGGATGTTCTCCCGCTGAGCCAGCTTGTAGATGAAGTCGACTAGCCTCGGACTCGGCAGCATGCTCCCGTCGTAGGCGAACAGCGCCGGCCCCTTACCGAGCTCGGGGGTGTCGTCCGTGGTGAACTGCGTGGGGTAGTCCTTCGCGACACCCATCTCCGCGTTCAAGATGACGTCCGGGTCGACATCACCGGCAAGGGCGGTCGCGCCGCGCATGCCGACTTCCTCCTGCACGGTGGCGGCGAACACGACGTTCAGGTTCCGATACGGCTCCGGATTCCGCCTAATCTCACCCAACAGCTCCGTCATCATGGCCAGCGGCGCTCGGTCATCGAGTGCCTTGGCGGCGTAGCGCCTTCCGGAATCGAGTACCCGGAAATTCGCTGCCGGAGTGATGGGCAGGCCCGGCCGGACCCCCAGCTCCAGCAGTCGTTCACGTGACAGTCCGGTATCAAAGAAGAGCTGAGCGGATGAAACCGCTGGAGGCGAGTCGAAGTCCGTCAAGACGTGGGGGGCGTCCATTCCCGTAATCGCCTCGATCGTCCTGTCCCCGACTGTGATGTGCCACAAGTGCCCCCAGAGGACGTGATCGATCCAGCCACCCAGAGGCCTGGCCCTGATGAATCCCTTTTCATCAATCTTTGAGATGATGAATCCGGTTTCGTCCATATGAGCCATGATGAGAACAGTGAGCCGGCCCTTGTCCGGTTCCCCGGGCTTTACCTCGGCCACGACATTGCCCACCCGGTCAACAGTGATACTGCCACTGCTTTCTTTCCAGAGCTCGATGACCTTGTCCCTGACCGAGGCCTCGAAGCTGCTCGCGCCAGGCAAGTTCGTCAAAGTTCCGATCAGCTGCTCAGTTGCGTCCTGTGCTTTATTTCTGGCAGGCATGTTCTCCCTCTTGTCTATCAACGTTACTGGCCCGGCGCCGTCAGACACTATGTGGATCCTCATGGCTAGCAGGGCAGATTCCACACCGCAAAGCTTCCCGAGGGAGCGAAACCCTGCTTCCTATAGATGTTTAGCCCGTCGGGTGAAGCCTGCAGGACACACGTGCTTGCTCCCCGCTGGTGAGCCACCCGCAGCGCTTGCTGGAAGATCTCGGTTCCGAATCCACGGTTTCGCCGGTGCTTGGGCGTGGCGATATCGAATATTCCCGCCACGTTGCCCGTCAGGTAAACGGTCGCCACGGACGCGGGCTCCTCGTCCGCGTAACCGACAATCTGGATCAGGTCACCCGGGAGCTCTTCGCGATGTTCGCCTGCCAGTTGATAGATGGCCCTGACGTTCTCCGCTTCAACAGGGTTTTCGGGTTCAAAAATTAAAGACAGGGTCCGGCCGAAATCCTGGAAGCGCTCCGCGGTGTCACAGTACTCGACCCTCGAGTGGACCGATAGTTGCCCCGGCAATGGCACCAAGTGCTCGAGGTACATCCCGACATCGTATTCTTGGTGCACCCACCCGGCTCGCTGCAACTTCTCTTCGGTCTCGGGGAACGAACCGGAGAGCCACCATGCGGCAGGTTTACCCTGCTCCCGATAATGGCGTGTCACTGTTTCGATGTCATCCGCATCGGCTGGCCAACCGAACACGGTATTGAAGGTATCGGACTGCAGGCCACAGTCTATGTATTGAATCCCAGCCAGCCGGTAGACGGAGAAATTGGGAACCCGTCCGGCAAATGCCGCGAACTTTGCCATCATGTTGCCAGACATGATCTGCGCCAGGTAAGGGTCATGCGAATTGCTCATAGAGCTTCCCTTGAATCTATTACCTAGAGGATGCGGCAGGAAAGTATCACAGAGGGAAAGGTAGGTGCGGTCCCCGACCAGCGCACCACTCAAGTCCCTTCGGCACTAAGAAGGTGATAGTCAGCCATCATCAGGTGCCGGGTGCCGTAAATGGGGGGACGATCAGCAGGCGCTGAAAATGGCCAGATGGGAGATTCTCGCCGATAGGTTGGTTATCGACCTCGACCCAGGCATGGGCTGCGAATGGATTTGTTCGCACGCCAGTACACCACGTGGGCCACGCGCCTCGGGCGCGGCACAGCAATGCGACGGCAATGGATCGCTGCAAACACCCCTGCCCTGCACAACGCAAACTCACCGTAGTGACGGCATGTCGGGCGGAAAGAGCTTGCTCGGCGGTCGCCGGTGGGACATTCCTCCGGATGAACTCCAGCGTCACCCGCAGTCGGGCCGGTGACATCCTGGCCATAAGCCGGGCGACGCCCACAGCGGCAATCGGAACGATGCGTCTGCGTACAGGAAGTCGGCGCTTTTCGGGCAGGGAGACCGGAGAGCTCATACTCCTGGCTCCAGCAGTTCTGCTGAGCGAAGTTGGCACGTAAGACGCGAGATGTCGGTATGAGCCTGATCAAGATCGATGCCGTGCCGAGACGTCAACTCTGTGGCGACGGCATCGGGTGTCGCTCCTGCCAGAAGCTGATCCAGAATGGCAGTTCCCGTACGGTTCAATTGCCAGTATCGGCCGGTGCGTTGGTGGAGAAGTACCATTCCGTCGTCGGTACGGGCAAGAACAGTATCCTGATTTAGACGTATGGGCATCATTCCTCCTCGGCGATGCTACTTGGTCGTGGCGCGAAGCCATGTCTCGCAGCCCAGAAGGTGCTCAAGCGCAATATGTCGCGAAGTGTCAGCCTGGGGCTCCAACAATTGTCTGCGCAGCACCTTGGTATCGATCAGCCCGCGGGCGGCCAAGGCGGAATGTGTGAAGACATCCAGCACTGCGGGAAGATTCTGGCGCAAGCCAATACGAACGTCCTCGCTAAACTCACCTTTCGTGGAGCGTCGCAGTATCTCGTCCGGCACGATGCCACGCATCGATGTGGCCAGGAGAGGCTTATAGGCTCTAGGGGTGGCTCGCTCGTCCAGCCGCACCGCCAACGCTGCCTCTACCGTGCGGTCATCGAGGTAGGGGAGATGGAGCTGGATGCCGGCTTCCGCAAACACACGCGCCATCTGTCCGTACGCGGGCCCATTGGTGCGCAGGGCCTGCAAGAATTGGTGCTGTCCCCGGTCAGCAGCCAGGGGCTGTGCCATGTCAGATGCACGGCGCAGTGCGGCCTGCGCGGCCGACACCGCTTCATCGGACACCCATGCCTGGCTCCGCAAGGGCACGAAGCCCCATTCCAGCGGTGGGAAGCGGCGGGGAACAGTTGCCCCGGTGAGCCCGCTGGCCTGGTCACGCCACCACTGAGCGATGTCTCTAGAGCACGTCAGTTCGGAGATCGCCGCCGCCAGCGGCCAGCGACTCAGTGATCGATGGCTACGAAGATGCTGGATTGCCGTCCATGGGCGGCGCCGCAATAATCGGTGCAGGTAGCCGGGAAACTTGTAGAAAAGTTCGTCCGCGCCATGACCTGCCAGATGCCATCGCGAGCCCTTGTCGGCCAAGCGTCGGGCGCTGAATCTGGTCCGGGCGAGTGTGCGGCTGAACAGATAGGGATTTTCAGTGTCCACGTGATCTTCCGGATTGCTGAAGATCGTCGGTAATTCTCTCTGCGGGATGACGAGGCTCTCAGCATGTGGTAAAGAATGTGCAGCATGCGAGGCGTAGATTGCGTCATCATTTCCGGCCTCGGCCTCACCCCAACGGAATATGAGGAGATCCGGACTGCCACGTGCCGCCAGAAAGCTCAATGAAGTCGAGTCGAGTCCTCCCGAGAGGTCCGCACTGAGCCTCCCTTCGCGAGGGCGCCTGCCAGCCATGCCTGCCGTCAGCGCCTCCCGTACCGCAGCGGCCCCGCGTTCCAAGGAATTCTCTGGAGCTGGTGGCTGCCACCAGCGGACCTCGCGAATGCGGTTCGGCGTCTGCACCACGTAATGATCCGGAGGTACTGCGGAGACACCGGCCCATAAGCTCTGTTCGCCCAACGGTGACGGCAGCATGTTTCCGCATGCCACCCGGGTAGCGAGCACCTCTTCATTGATCGATGCGCCGGTCATGGATGCGAGTACATCAGCCCTGTCGCTGACGACCGGTACACGTCCCAGACACGCGTAAAAGAGGCGACGGAGTCCGGTGAGGCTGCCTTGGGTGCGAGTTTTCCCGTTTACTGATACGGCGAGATGAAAGCTGCCGTGCAATGCCCGAGCAAGCCGGTCCGCATCGGACGGGGTACGGATCAGTCTGGCGAATTTGGCGAGTTGGGTGGTGGTGACCGGGCAATAACCAATCACCACCACCCGCACTGGGCCTGCATCCGCTGACACGACTTCGTCAGGACCCCAGCAACCGACCACCCATGGACGACCCGAGGAGTGAGTGAGCACCCTCGGCATGTCGAATGGGTGTGCATCGCCGGCTGGTTGCGCATCCGGAGTATCGGGCAGCACGACAAACCCAGTGCACACGGCGACTCCCCTTAGGCGTTGAAAATCGTGGAAGAGTCCCAAATGGTGCCGAAGGAACCAAGGGTGTCTTCCGAGAACTCGCCGACTTCCATCAGTATCGGTGTCTCGTAGAGCTCATACTCAAGAGCATGCTCCTCCATGACGACCTCCCATCCTAGAATTTCGTTATTCGGTTAGCGGGATCTCCATCTGAGATCCTTGCGCTACTCCGGGACACTACGCTCATTCCCATCCCGAGATCCACATGGATATTCCGATATAGCGATAGGGGAATCCTTTTAGCGTCATACCAAGACTCGGAAGTCGACCCCAGCGCCTCATCCCGCCTCCGGCCGGGACACACTCCGGCCCGGTCCGCGTTTGCGGGCGCGCTGGGGTGTTCAGGCTTCGATGTACAAGATGATCACGTGGCTGCCGAATTCGGCGATGAAGTACACGATTCGGACGCCGGTGTCGGGCTCGCGGTATTCGCGGAGGGGGTCGCGGCCGGGGGGGTGAGTTCGCCGATGCCGGGGTTGGTCTGGACGGCGACGATGGCCCGGTCTGCTGCGATGGTGTCCTGGTTGTCGAAGCCGTCGATCTGGCGCTGGGCGGCGGCGTGCAGGGTGGCCTTTGCCCGCCGGGGCCCGCGCCTAGTACTGCAGCTGTAGATCCCGATCTCGGTAGTGCACGGTCGGCTTGGGCTTGGTGGCTGCGGCGGGCTGGCGCGTAGGGTGCCGGGATGCTCGCGATGCCAGAGGAGTTCGTGCAGAGCACTGTCGACCGCGAGGGGGAAGCCGGGGCGGCGTGGCTCGCCGAGCTGCCCGGATCGTGAAGGAGTTGCTGGGGCGCTGGGAGTGCGTGCCCGATGGCGAGGTCATGCACGGGGGTGTCGGTGTCATCGTTCCGGTACGGGAGCGGAGTGGGGAGAACGCCGTACTGAAGGTGTCATTCCGCATCCCGGTAACGTCCATGAGCCGGATGCGTTCGTTGCGTGGGGCGGGTGCGGCGCCGTCCTGCTGCATCAGCGCGACGACGAGCGGTTCGCGATGCTGCTGGAACGGGTTGAGCCGTCGACCCTGGCGGAGGTCGAGGACGGCGATGAGGTGGTGACGGTCGCCGGGTGGCTTAATCACCGCCTGGCTATCCCCGCACCGTCCGGTCTGCCCCGGCTGCGCGAGCAGGCCGATGTCTGGGAGGAATAGCTGTGCAAAGACGCCAAAGAGCTACCGCATGCCCTGCCGCGTCAGGTGCTGGATGCCGCTGCAGCATCCGTGCGGGAGCTGGGCCGGGACCAGCCGGAGACCCTGATCCATGGCGATCTTCATGCCCGGAACATCCTGCGTGCCGACCGGGAGCCATGGCTGGCTGTCGATCCCAAGGGGTACGCGGGAGATCCCGCGTACGACGGCGGCACCCTGCTGAAGTCCCGCGCGCTGACGCTCCTTGGACGAGTGCTGCCACCGTTAGTCATCGTGAGCGGTGTGGACTGACGATGAGATGGTGGCCGCGGGTCACAGCATAGATCCCGCCCGGTGGCGGGAGACATTCGCGGCTGCCATGGGCCGCATAGCGGGCTGGTTCGCCCGCTACGAACCCCGCCTGCGGGCCGGGCGGCTGGTGCTGGGCCTGCTGTCGGACCTGCCCCGCAAGAACTGCTGGACGATCGCGGAGTGGGCCGGGGAGGCCAGCCTGCATGGTATGCAGCACCTGTTGTGCCGGGCCGCCTGGGATGCCGAGGCCGTCCGCGACGACGTGCGCGAATACGTCGTCGAGCACCTCCACGACGAAGCTGCGGTGCTCGTCGACGAGACCGGCGACGTGAAGAAGGGCCTCCACACCGTCGGGGTCCAGCGCCAATACACCGGCACAGCCGGACGGATCGAGAATTCCCAGCGCCTGTTCATCACGGTCACCGCCCAGCCTCGCCACGACATGGCCCACCGACTCGGCTGGTCGCACTGGCGGCGACGCCACCAGCAGCGATCCCTCACCAGCCATCGCCGGCGACAAGCTGCATACCAGACATGAAGATCGCGATCTACAGCTGGAGTACTAAGACGGGCGGTTTCGGCGCGAGGGACTGAGCAGGATTGAGACACTCAGGCTCGGCCGCCGAACACCGCGCTCGGCGTGCTGGAGTGACCGGCCAGGCGCACCCTGGAGACATGGCGGACGCCCCGATAGTCATTCACTCGCCGTCCCACATGGGCGGCCGACGGGTGGTCGTGCGCGGGCAGATCCTCGGACTCGCGCACGATGATGCGGACGTCCTGGAGTTCCTGCGCCGGGCCGGGTTGCCGGGCGCGGAGCAGCTGCTCGACGACTCGGCGTGGGTAACGTGGCGCGGCGGGCGGGCGCACGAGTACGAGGCTGCGTGACGCATGGCTAAGCGGCGATCGCGACCAGCAGCGCGAGGACGAGCACATGCATGGCAGCGGCCGCCAGCACGGCGATCCCCGCGAGCGATCCCATGATTAGCCACGCGAACATCGTCACGCGGTCTGCGCGATCGACTGCGTCCTGATAGCCGCTGTTGTCGTCCCCGTCACGGTTCATCACCGCCCTAGGAGCCTAACGGGCATGGGTTATCCACAGGCACACCCGTTCCCACGCGGTGTGCTCTACCGTGGCGCGCCTGTGGATCACAAGGGGGCGCCATGCGCAGGGTGGAGCTGACAGGTCAGGCCGACGCGGTGATGGAGACGCTGCCGGACGACGTGCACGAGGAGGTGCTCGCCCTCGTCGACTCGGTGGCCGACACCTGCGGTGCGCCCGTGGGCGCGCCGGTCGCGGTGTTTGGGGCGTCGAGCTGGGTCACGTGCAGCGTGGCGGGTGACGTTGTCGAGGTGCTCGACATCGGACGGGCGGACTGACACCGAGGCGGCGGGCCGGCGCCGAGGTGATGCCCAGCTGCGGTGCATGCGCGGTTACCTGGGCGTATACGTACCGAGCCGAGAGGGCGGGCCGAGAGTCACTCCGTGGCCCGCCCTGACGGCGTTTGGGCTTGATCAGTACGAGGCGTTGTTCTTGCCTCGCAGGTCTGCGG
>NZ_JBVJPW010000039.1:0-32085 GCF_055609205.1 Streptomyces sp. NPDC036815
TGCCGCCGCGTTCCGAAGCCATGATCCACCTCGCCATGACCGACCTCATGGCCCGCCGCCTCACCGGCGAGAACACCATCTCCTGGCGCGACCCGCCACCAGCACACCAAAGCCGCATTCAGGGATGAAACAACAGGATGAAACGACCTCTCAAGCGGACGGCTTCCCTGGACGCACCACGCCCGACTCGTACGCGAACACCGCCGCCTGTGTGCGGTCGCGCAGGCCCAGTTTCACCAGGATGCGGCCCACGTGGGTCTTCACGGTCTGTTCGGCGACGACGAGGCGGGCCGCTATCTCCGCGTTCGACAGGCCCTGCGCGATCAGGGCCAGGACCTCCGTCTCGCGCTCGGTGAGCTCGCCCACCCGCGATTTCAGGGGGCCGCGCGGCCCGCCGTCCATGCGGGAGAACTCCGCGATGAGGCGCCGGGTGATGCCGGGCGCGAGCAGCGCGTCACCCGCGGCCACCACGCGGACGGCCTCGGCGAGCTGGTGCGCGGAGGCGTCCTTCAGGAGGAAGCCGGAGGCGCCCGCGCGCAGCGCCTCGTACACGTACTCGTCGAGGTCGAAGGTGGTCAGGACCAGGACCCGCACGTCGGGCCGGTCCGCCGTGATGCGGCGGGTGGCCTCGATGCCGCTCAGCTCGGGCATGCGGATGTCCATCAGGACCACGTCCGGCGCGAGCGCGGCGACCTGGGCCACCGCGTCCGCGCCGTCGACGGCCTGACCGGTCACCTCGATGTCCGGCTCCGCGTTGAGCAGGACGGAGAAGCCCTGTCTGACCATGATCTGGTCGTCGGCGATCAGCACTCGGATCGTCATGGTCGGATCTCTCTGTCGGGGGGATCGGTCGGCAGGGCGTTCGCGGGCAGGAAGGCGGTGACCTCGTAGCCGCCGCCCGGGGTGGGTCCCGTGGCGAGGTCGCCGCCCAGCATGGCGGCCCGCTCGCGCATGCCGAGCAGCCCGTGGCCCGCGCCGGGCGAGGGCGGGGCCTTCGAGCGGGCACCGGAGTCGGTGACGCGCACGCGCAGGCCGCCGCGCGCGTACCCGAGCTCGACGCGCACCGTCGAGCCCGGCGCGTGCCGGATCGCGTTGCTGAGCGCCTCCTGCACGATGCGGTACGCCGACAGGTCCACGCCGGGCGGCAGCGGGCGCGGCGCGCCGGTGCTCTCGCGGTGGACGCTCAGACCGGCCGCGCGCGCGTTGTCGAGGAGGCCGTCCAGGCGGTCGAGGGTGGGCAGCGGGGCCTGCGGGGCGGCCTCGGGGGCGTCCGGGTTCTCCGCGCGCAGGACGCCGAGGACGCGGCGCAGTTCGGTGAGGGCTTCGAGGGCGTTCTCGCGGATGCCGTCGAGGTTCTCCCTGAGCTCGGCGGGCGGGTCCTTCACCAGGTGCGGGGCGACCTGCGCCTGGATGGAGATCACGGACATGTGGTGGGCGACGACGTCGTGCAGTTCGCGGGCGATGCGGCTGCGCTCCTCCAGAAGGGTGCGGCGGGCCCGCTCCTCGGCGGTGAGCGTCTCCTGTTCGACGAGCCGGGTGCGGGTCTCGCGGCGGCCGTGCAGCAGCGTGCCGACGAGGGTGAGGACGCCGAAGACGATCGCCGAGAGCGGCACGGTGGTGTCGTACGGGCCCGGCCCCTTGTTGCTCGACTGCTGCAGCAGGAGCGGGACGCCGACGGCGAGGGCGCAGGCCGCCCAGGCGGCCCGGGGCGGCAGCCGCAGCGCGAGCAGCAGCGTCACCGTCGCGTGCGCGATCAGGGCGGGCGGCCCCCACGGCCAGGGCTGGGCCCCCTGGCCGGGCGGCAGGCTCGCCACGGCGGCGGCGTAGGTGCTCGCCCCGAGGGACAGCCACCAGGCGGGGACCGGGCGCACCAGGGCGAGGAGCACGGCGCCGCCGAGCAGCAGCGCGAGGAACGTGCCGGGCGAGTACCCGATGTGGTAGCGCTCCGACAGCTGGTCGAAGTTGCCGGCGGTGGTGCCGACGGCGACGCCGACGATCACGACGTGCGGGGCCCGGCGCAGCAGCCGGGGCCGTCGCAGCGGCGGCAGCCGCATCCGCGCCACCGTCCACAGCTCTGCGCGCAGGCCCTGCAGCACCGCCACGACGGCCCCGCCGAACCGCTCCCCGTCACCGCTCCCGCGGCCCCCACCAGTCACAAGATCAACCCTAGACACGCCGCGCCGCCCCCACTCCCGCGCCCCCGGCCGCCCGCCGCCCCCGCGCCCCGCCGCCCCGCTCGTACGGGCCGAACGCCGCCCGGCACACCGCGAGGGCGAGTGCGAACACCGGCAGCCAGGCGAGGCGCGCGAGCACCCAGCCCCAGCCGTCCGGCGCCGTGTGCAGGCCGGGCAGCGGGGCCCCGGCGAGCAGGCCGAGCGCGGTGACCGCCATCAAGGCCGTCTGGTGCCAGAGGAATACCGTCATCGCGGAGAGGTTCGTCAGCGCCACCGCCGCCCACGCCGTGGGGCGGCGGAGCGCGCGGGCGAGCGGCTCCCGCAGCAGGATCGCCAGGCCGCACTGGGCGAGGCCGAAGGCGACGGCCGCCAGCGTGGGCGGGTTCAGGTTCGACACGGCCGCGCCGGGGACGCCCACCATCGAGGCGGGGTAACCGGCCCACAGGACGAGGCCCGCGGCCGCCGCCGCGCCGCCCACCAGGAGCACCCGGCCCGCGCGCCGCGTCAGCTCGCCCCGCGCCCAGGCCGCGCCCAGCGTCCACGGCACGAGCCAGCCGGCCGCCAGGTTGATCCAGCCGAGCCGGTCGGGGCCGCCGAAGCCGAACCGTACGAGGTCCACGTGGAGGACGACGGCGAGCGGCCACAGCGGGTGCAGCCGTCGCACCAGCGGCGTGAGCGCGGTGAGCCCGGCGAGGACCAGCAGGAACCACAGCGGTGAGAGCGCCAGCTTCACCAGTGTGTGCACCGTGCCGGGGTCCGCGCCCGACAGGACCAGGCCCGCGCCGACGACCGTCCACAGTGCGAGCACCGCGGCGAGGGGCCGGAAGAGGCGGCCGAGCCGGGCCGCGAGCCACGGTCCGTGGCCGGTGCCGCGGGCGCGGGCCGACGCGTGGCTCCTCGTCGCCACGTATCCGCCGACGAGGAAGAACACGGCGAGCGTCTGGAAGATCCAGGAGGCGGGCGTGAGCCAGGGCTGGTGCCGCAGCGGGCTGGCGGCGCGCAGGGCGCCGCCGTCCGACACCAGGGCGGTGACCAGCCAGTGCCCGCCGACCACACCGAGGATGGCGAGGGCCCGCAGGGCGTCGAGGCCGCGGTCCCTGCCGGGGGGTGTGGCGGCGTCGAGGCGCCGGGCGCGTGCGGAGAGGCGCTCACGCATCACTGGCCTCCGGTCCGTTCCCGCGCGCGATCCCGGCGAGGCTGGCGAGCGGTACGGAGCCCGGCTCCAGGTAGTCGCTGTGGCCGCCGTCGCCCGCCGCGAAGACGCGGGCGCCGAAGTGGCCGGAGACGGGGTCGGTGCCGAAGCCGACGGTGGCGCCGAAGAGGCCGACGCTCGTGTGCGGCACGTCCGCGATCCAGTCGTCGGCGCCGCGGCCCACCCAGATCCGGGCCCGGGTGCGCAGGTCGTCCGCCGTGTCGACGCCGGTGCCCGGGCTGCCGTAGAGCGCGATGTCGGCGACGTCCAGGCCACGCGGTCCCGAAGCGGCGGCGGCGCACACCACCGAGCCGTAGGAGTGGCAGAGCAGGGCGACGCGGGCGTCGGCGTTGATGCCGTGCAGGGTGCCGACGAAGGAGCGCAGGGCGGGCGCCGCCTCCTTCGCGCGGCCCGTGGTCAGGACGGCGGGGCTGACCGTGCCCGGCGTCTCGTAGCCGAGCCAGGCCACCACGGCGGTGCGGGGTCCGGCCGCCGCGCGCAGGGCGAGGGCGCCGGAGCGCAGCCTGCCGTACGTGTCGAGGGAGGTGTCCGAGCCGGGCACCAGGACGGCGACGCGGTCCGCGGCCGCCAGGTCGCCGAAGACCTCGGCGGTGCGTCCCGTCCCGCGCCCGTCGAAGGCGAGGAACTGCCGGCCGGGCGCGGCCATGGAGCGCAGCGCGGCGGCCCGCCGTGCGGCGCCGTACCCGTCGGCGAGGTCCGCCGCCTCAGTGGCGTTCGCCCGGTTCGCGGCGTACGCGGCGGGCAGGCCCTGCGCCGTGACGCGGCCCAGGGCGGCGGGGGCCGGGGCCGGGATCTCGGGGCGGGCGGCGCCCGACACCGGAACGGCCACGGCGGCCGCGACCCCGAAGGCCAGCAGAGTGCGGCGCAGCCGCCGGGCCCGGATCCTCATCGTGCGCTTCCCTTCCGCCGTTTCGCGGGCCGGTGCTCCGACTCGCCTCCACGGAAGGGAAGTTATGGATCAGTCTCTGTCGCTCACATCCCGCTGGGGTATGCAGCCTCGGGGTAGCTCTCAGGTATTACGGGTATCCCCCGGCCCCGTCTCCGCGGTCCCGGGCCGGTCAGAAGGCCAGTTGCGCGATCTCTTCGGCGACCACCGCGCAGGCGTCCGCCGCCGGGTCGATGAGCGGGAAGTGCCCCACGTCCTCCAGGAGCGTGAGGCCCACGACCTCGCCCGCCCTCGCGGCCGCGTCGGCGTACGCCTCGGCCACCGCCTGCGGCACGACGATGTCGGTGCGTCCCTGCACGACGGTCGTGGCGATGCCCGTCGGGAGCAGGGCCGCCGGGTCGGCGTACGGCAGCCGCTCCGCGAACCGGTCGCCACCGCCCAGGAGTTGCGCCGACGCGCCGTCGCAGACGGCCAGCTCCTCGGCGGCGCGGAGGTCCGCGATCGGCGCGAGCGCGACGACGCCGCGCAGCGGGGCCGGGCGGGCGGTGTGCCAGGGGGAGTCGGCGGGCAGCACGTGCCGCGCGGCCGCCCACAGGGCGAGGTGGCCGCCCGCGGAGTGCCCGGTCACCACGGTGCGGCGCGGGTCGGCGGCGGGCAGCGCGGCGTGGACGAGGGCGGGCAGCGCGTCGAGGGCGGCCGCCACGTCGTCGAACGTCTCGGGCCAGCGCCCGGCGACCGGGCCCGTGCCGCCCTGCGCGGGGATCGGACTGCCCCTGCGGTACTCGACGTTGGCCACCGCGAAGCCCCGGCGGGCCAGGAAGTCCGCGAACGGGGTGATGTGGTGCCGGTCGTAGGGCGCCCGCCACGCGCCGCCGTGCAGGACGACGACGAGCGGCGCGGGGCCGCCCGCGTCACCCCTGGGGGCGTAGAAGTCGACGATCTGGTCGGGGTGTTCCCCGTACGCGGCGGTGGTGTCCGGCTTCACGGCGGGATGCGCGAAGGCGGCGTCGGCCTCGGCGGCATCGCGGGCCACGGCGGCGTCGTCCGGCATGCGGCAACCTCTCAACGGCAGTGCGGCTGGCGGCACTGCCCCCGCGCTTCCTGCGGGCGGAATCGCGGGGGCAAGATCCGCCGGACGCTATCAGTCCAGCGTGTCCGCGAGCACCCGAGCGGCCCGTTCGGCGTCGCCGAAGGAGACGTACAGCGGCGTGAACCCGAAGCGCAGCACGTCGGGCGCGCGGTAGTCGCCGACCACGCCCCGCTCGATGAGCCGGCGCATCACGTCGCCCGCGCCCGGACAGCGGAGCGCGACCTGGCTGCCGCGCTCGGCGTGCGCGGCCGGAGTCAGGGACACGACGCGTCCCTCGGGCACGTACGCCCCGACGCACCGCAGGAAGAAGTCGGTCAGGGCGAGGGACTTGGCGCGCACGGCGTCGACGCCGACGCCGTCCCACACGTCGAGCGCCGCCTCCAGGGCGAGCATCGACAGGATGTCCGGGGTGCCGACGCGGCCGCGCAGCGCCCCGTCAGCCGCCTCGAACTCGGGCCGCATCCCGAAGGGTTCGGCGTGCGAGTTCCAGCCGGGCAGCGGGGAGTCGAAGCGGGGCTGCAGGTCCGCCCGTACGTAGAGGTAGGCGGGCGAACCCGGGCCTCCGTTCAGGTACTTGTAGGTGCAGCCGACCGCGAGGTCCACGCCGTGCGCGTCGAGCCCGACGGGCAGCGCGCCCGCGGTGTGGCACAGGTCCCAGACCACGAGCGCGCCCGCGTCGTGCACGGCCCGGGTCAGGCCGGGCAGGTCGTGCAGGCGGCCGGTGCGGTAGTCGGCGTGGTTGAGCAGGACGGCGGCGGTGCGCTCGCCGAGGGCGCCGGGGACCTCGGCGGGGGCGGCCGGGACGAGGCGGCAGCCGGTGAGGCGGGCCGCCGACTGCGCGATGTACCCGTCCGTGGGGAACGTGGTGGCGTCGACGACGATCTCGACGCGCCCCTCGTCCGCCGCACGGGCGATGCGGACGGCGGCCACCAGCGCCTTGAAGACGTTCACGCTGGTGGAGTCGCCGACCACGATCTGCCCCGGGGCGGCGCCCACCAGCGGGGCGATGCGGTCGCCGATGCGCTCGGGCGCGGTCCACCAGCCGCTCTCGTCCCAGGAGCGGATGCGCAGCTCGCCCCACTGGCGGCTGATGACGTCGGCCACCCGGTCCGGCACGTGCGCGGGCAGCGCGCCCAGCGAGTTGCCGTCCAGGTAGACGGTGTCGTCGAGGACGAACCGGGCGCGGCTGTCCCGCAGTTCGTCGTCGGCGTCCAGCTTCGCCGCCTCGGCCGCGAGGTCCGGTACGGCACCGGAACGGACGTCAGACATGGCTCCTCGCAGTCCACAGCTCGGGGAAGACGTTCTTCGCCGCCCGCTTCTCCAGCCACGCCACACCGGCCGAGCCGCCCGTACCGGTCTTGGCGCCCATCGCGCGGCGGGTGGCGACCAGGTGGTCGTTGCGCCAGCGCCAGACCAGCTCGGCGACGTCCGTCAACGTCTCGCCGAGGCGGGCCAGTTCGCCGCTCTCGTCGCCGGAGTAGAGCTCGGTCCAGACGGCCTCGACCTCGGGCGACGGCTCGTACTTCTTGGTGAGGTCGCGCTGCAGGACGGCGTCCGGTATCGCGTATCCGCGCCGGGCGAGGAGGCTGAGCACCTCGTCGTACAGGCTCGGGTCCTGCAGCGCCTTCTCCAGCTCCGCGTGGACGCGCGGCGCGCCCCGGTGCGGGACGAGCATGGACGCGGACTTGTCGCCGAGCAGGAACTCCATGCGGCGGTACATCGCGGACTGGAAGCCGGACCCCTCGCCGAGCGCGCCGCGGTAGGAGTTGAACTGGGCGGGGGTGAGCTGGGCGAGCGGGTGCCAGGAGGCGTTCAGGGCCTCCAGCTCGCGCAGGCTGCGCTTGAGCGCGTTCTGCGCCGCGGGGATGTCGTCGCGGCGCAGGGCGTGCGCCGCGGTCTCCCACTCGTGGACGATCACCGTGAACCACAGCTCCATGACCTGGGTGGTGACCAGGAAGACCATCTCTCCGGGGTCGTCCGAGCGCAGGTGCTGCAGGTGGGTGAGGACGTCCGCCTGGACGTAGTCCTCGTACGGGGTGGTTCCCGCGAAGTCGAGGTTCGGGCTCTCCGCCTCGGGGACCTCGGTGGACGCGCGCTCCTCGTGGGAAGCCTCGGGCGTCTCTGGGGACATCGCTGTCTCCTCGATACGTACTCCGGGTAGCGGTCCGCCCCTGCCGTTACCGACACGGGGGCCCCGGTCCCCACGGGAATCTTCTGCAACTTTCCCGGAATCGGCAAGGGCTCACACACGCCATACAGCAGCGAATCCCCGACGCTGCTGTCAGGCCTGGACGGAGATCCCCTCGCCCGCCCCCGCCCGGCGACGCTCCCGGCAGGCCCGCAGATGGGCGGCGTTCCCGCAGCCGCGCACCGAGTGCCAGACGCCGCTGTTGTTGCGGGAGCGGTCGTAGAACGCGGCGGCGCAGTACTCGTTGCGGCAGATCTTCAGCCGTCGCCAGAGGCCCGTGGCCTGGGCGAGCAGCCCTTCGGCGAGGACGGCGGAGACCAGCCAGCGCGCCCCCGCGCCCTCCGGCTCCACGGTCAGGGCGCCGTTCCCGGAGAGCTCGACCACGATCGGCGCGGACGTGAAGCGCACCGAGCAGCCGTCCTGCTCCCCGGCGGCCAGCGCGCGGCGCAGCTGGTCGCGCAGGCAGCGCAGCTTCGGCAGGTCGTCGGCGGCCAGGGTCAGGCGCACGTCGCCCCGGCCGGTCTCCGCGGCCCAGGACCGTACGGCCAGGTCGGCCCACTCCTGGGCGGGGCCGAGCGCCCCGTCGGCGAGCAGGTCGGCGGAGTCGGCGGAGTCGGCGTGGCCGGCGGGCGCGGTGTTCAGGAGCTCCTGAACGAGGGCGAGGCCGCCGGGCGCGGGGGTCAGACAGAGGCGCTCGGTCGCGGGCCAGTTCATGCCGTTCACGGTACCCCTCTTGGCATCGACATGGGCAAAGCACTTACAGTGCTGTCAGACGCGTATGCCTCTGTTCGCGCCGTACACCCTGCAGAATCTCCGGGAGAACGCATGGAAGCCACGGAAAACACCACCTCACGAGCCGCGAACATCCTCGGCCGCCCCTTCGACATCAACGGCCTCAGCCTCCGCAACCGCATCGCCATGGCGCCCATGACCCGCGAGTTCTCGCCGGACGGCGTGCCCGGCGCGGACGTCGCGGAGTACTACGCGCGGCGCGCCGCGGGCGGCGTCGGCCTGATCATCACCGAGGGCACGTACGTCGACCACGCGTCGGCGGGCAGCAGCCACCGCGTCCCACGCTTCCACGGCGACGCCGCCCTCGACGGCTGGCTCCGGGTCGCCGACGCCGTGCACGCGGCGGGCGGCAGGATCGTCCCGCAGCTCTGGCACGTCGGCACGACCCGCGACGAGGGCCAGGGCCCCATACCCGCCGCACCCTCCGCGGGCCCCTCCGGCCTCGCCCTCGACGGCACCGCCAAGGGCCGGACGATGACGGGCGCGGACATCGACGCGGTGATCGGCGCCTTCGCCGACAGCGCGGCCGCCGCCGAGCGGCTCGGCTTCGACGGCGTCGAACTGCACGGCGCGCACGGCTACTTGATCGACCAGTTCCTCTGGAACACCACCAACCGCCGCACCGACGCCTACGGCGGCGACCTCGCCTCCCGCACCCGCTTCGCCGCGGAGATCGTCGAGGCGGTCCGCGCGGCGGTCTCGCCGACGTTCCCCGTGATCTTCCGGCTCTCCCAGTGGAAGGCGTACGCCTTCGACGCGAAGCTGGCCACGGACCCGGCCGAACTGGACGCCCTGCTCAGCCCGTTGGCGGCGGCGGGCGTCGACGCCTTCCACGCCTCCACGCGCCGCTACTGGCTCCCCGAGTTCGACGGCGCGGACCTCAACCTCGCGGGCTGGGTCAAGAAGCTCACCGGAAAGGCCACGCTCTCCGTGGGCTCGGTCGGCCTCGACAAGGAGTTCATCGGCCCGCAGGGCTTCGCCGCGGAAAGCGCGTCGACCGGCATCGACCTGCTCCTGGACCGCATGGAGCGCGACGAGTTCGACGTCATCGCGGTGGGCCGCTCCCTGATCGCGGACCCGGAGTGGGCGGACAAGGCGATGACGGGCCGCCTGGCGGAGGCGGCGCCGTACGACGCGAGCCTGCTGCGCACACTGGTCTGAGTCCACCTGCGGGCTCGTTGTGGCTGATCGCGCAGTTCCCCGCGCCCCTGAAAGGCGCCCGCGCCGGGGGGTTCCAGCCCGTCCGGCGCTTGAGGACGAGGCCGTCCAGGCCGAAAGAGAACGGGGGCCCGGGGGCAGCGCCCCCGAACCCCCGCCCAACGTCAGCCGAGCGTCTCCGCCGCGGTCTCCGAAGAATCCCGCAAGAAGCCCGCGCAGCGCTCGTACTCCTCCTGCTCCCCGATCGCCTGCGCGGCCCGCGCGAGCCCGTGCAGCGCCCGCAGGAAGCCCCGGTTCGGCTCGTGCTCCCACGGCACGGGCCCATGGCCCTTCCAGCCGCTGCGGCGCAGGGCGTCGAGGCCGCGGTGGTACCCGGTACGGGCGTACGCGTACGACTCGACGACGCTGCCCCGCTCGAACGCCTCGTCGGCGAGCTGCGCCCAGGCGAGCGAGGACATGGGGTACTTCGCGGCGACGTCCGAGGGCGCCGCGCCGTTCGCGAGCAGCTCGCGCGGCTCGGGGTCGTCGGGCAGGTGGGTCGGGGGCGGTCCCCCGAGCAGATCCTTGTGAATGGCCATGGGCCCAAGTCTGCGCCATGCGCGGACGGGCCCGGCACCCAGGGAAGGGTGCCGGGCCCGTCGGAGCCGGTGCCGGGAGGCGAGGGCGGCTACTTCAGCTTCGTGCCCGTGGAGCGCAGGTTCGCGCACGCCTCGGTGACGCGCGTGGCCATGCCCGCCTCGGCGGCCTTGCCCCAGGTGCGCGGGTCGTACGTCTTCTTCGAGCCGACCTCGCCGTCGACCTTCAGGACGCCGTCGTAGTTCTTGAACATGTGGTCCGCGACGGGACGCGTGAAGGCGTACTGCGTGTCCGTGTCGAGGTTCATCTTCACGACGCCGTTCTCCAGGGCGGTCGCGATCTCCTCGGCGGTCGATCCCGAGCCGCCGTGGAACACGAAGTCGAAGGGCTGCGCGCCGGCCGGCTTGCCGTACTTCGCGGCGACGCCCTCCTGGAGGTCCTTGAGGAGCTCGGGGCGCAGGACGACGTTGCCCGGCTTGTAGACGCCGTGGACGTTGCCGAAGGAGGCGGCGAGCAGGTAGCGGCCCTTGTCGCCGAGGCCCAGGGCCTCGGCGGTGCGCAGCGCGTCGTCGACGGTCGTGTACAGCTCGTCGTTGATCTCGTGCGTGACGCCGTCCTCCTCGCCACCGGTCGGGGTGATCTCGACCTCAAGGATGATCTTCGCGGCGGCGGCCTTCGCGAGCAGCTCCTGGCCGATGGCCAGGTTGTCGGCGAGGGTCTCGGCGGAACCGTCCCACATGTGCGACTGGAACAGCGGGTCACGGCCGGCCTTGACGCGCTCGGCGGAGACGTCGAGCAGCGGACGGACGTACGTGTCCAGCTTGTCCTTGGGACAGTGGTCGGTGTGCAGCGCGACGGTGATGCCGTACTTCGCGGCGACGATGTGCGCGAACTCGGCGAGGGCCACGGCGCCCGTCACCATGTCCTTGTTGTGCTGGCCGCCCAGGAACTCCGCACCACCGGTGGAGATCTGGATGATGCCGTCGCTCTCGGCCTCCGCGAAGCCGCGCAGGGCCGCGTGCAGGGTCTGCGAGGAGGTCACGTTGATGGCCGGGTAGGCGAACTTGCCTGCCTTCGCCCGGTCGAGCATCTCGGCGTAGACCTCGGGAGTTGCGATGGGCATGTGTCCGCTCCTTGTGATGTGCGGGTGTGTGCTTGGCCCTGACCTAAGGGGGCGACGTCATCGTCGCCCCCATCTTTCCAGACTCGCCGGGCGGCTCCGGTCCGTCCGGATCCTGGACCCGGTCGGGTCGGTCGGGTCAGTCGGTCGGGTCAGTCGGTCAGGCCGAGGTCGTCCTTGGAGTACGCGAAGAGGTACGGCACGCCCGCGCCCTCGGTGATCTTCTCGCCCGCGCCGGTGGCCCGGTCCACGATCGTGGCGACGCCGACGACCTCGGCGCCCGCCTCGCGGACGGCCTCGACGGCGGTCAGCGGGGAGCCGCCGGTGGTGGAGGTGTCCTCGACGACCAGGACGCGGCGGCCCCTGATGTCCGGGCCCTCGACGCGGCGCTGCATGCCGTGCGCCTTGGCGGCCTTGCGGACGACGAAGGCGTCCAGGCGCTTGCCGCGCGCGGCGGAGGCGTGCAGCATCGCGCCCGCGACGGGGTCGGCGCCCATGGTCAGGCCGCCCACGGCGTCGAAGTCGAGGTCCTCGGTGAGGTCGAGCAGGACCTCGCCGACCAAGGGGGCGGCCTCGCCGTCGAGGGTGATCCGGCGGAGGTCGATGTAGTAGTCGGCCTCCAGGCCGGAGGAGAGCGTCACCTTGCCGTGCACGACGGCCTTGTCCTTGATCTGCTGCAGCAGGTCGCCGCGTACGTCAGTCATGCCGTAGAGCTTAAAGCCGTCGCCAGGTCCAGGTCGTCGCCGTCTCCAGCGGCTCGATGGGGGTGACCAGGCGCGGGTCGGTGTTGAGCCCGTTGGGCGGGCCGGTCTGCGGCTCCACGCAGACCGCGGCCTCCTGCTCGTCGTAGACGACGACCCACTGCTCGCGGCTGCTGACGTTCAGCTCGAACTGTCCGGGCCAGGTCAGCGTCACGTCCACCCCGTCGGGCATGCCGAAGCAGTCGTCCCAGGGGCCGGGGAGCGGATCGATCCGGCGGCCGGTGGGCAGGTGGTCGGCGCCGCGCTCCTCCTGCCAGGCGGGGGAGAAGTCGAGGTGGACGTCCTCGCCGCCGAGGCCGCGGCGGAACCACGGGTGCCAGCCGGCCTGCGCGGGGAAGGAGCCGCCGCGCGACTCGATGCCGAGGCGCAGCGTCAGCGCCTCCTCGGTGAGCTCCACGATCTGGGTGACGCGGCCCGGGTAGGGCCAGGGGTCGGTCAGGTCGTACGTGAAGACCGCCTCGCTCCCACCGGCGCGGGCCGTGCGCCACGCGGCGTCCCGGCCGAAGCCGTGAATGGCGTGCGGCGGGGAGTTCACCGGCATCCGGTGGACCGTCGCGCCGTCCTGGAACCGGCCGTTCTCGATGCGGCCGCACCACGGCACCATCGGGAAGCAGCCGTAGCGCTCCCCCTGCCTGAGCAGTTCGACACCGTCGATGCGCAGACTTCCGATGCGGCAGCCGTTGCCCGGCTGCACCGTCACTTCCGCGGCGCCCGCGGTCAGGGTCACGTCTTCGGTACTCACGGTGCCGACCCTACGGCGTACCGGACCCCGACCCGTAAGACAGGCTCTCAGCGGCGGCGGCGCAGGGCCCTGCCGACGACGACGGCCGAGGCCAGGGCGAGGGCGGCGGCGGGCGCGGCCCAGCGCAGCGTGGCACTGGCGGTGAGGGACTCGGGGGCGGGCGCGGGCGCGTACCGGCCGCGGGGCGGGGCGTGGTCGACCTCCTCGGCGGACCGGCCGATCATGGTGCGGCGCGCGTGGGCGGCCTCCGCGGGCGGTACGTCGATGGTCTCGACGTCGTCCGCGTCGCGCACGTCGCTCGCGTCGTCGACGACGATGTCGTCCAGATCGCCCAGGTCCTCGGCGTCGTCGACGTCGTCCACCGCGTCGAGGTCGTCGTTCAGCGGGTCGAGGGCGGGCGGCGGCACCTCGGTCTCGAACACGGTGACGGTGTGCGTCCCGGCCGCGTCGGCCGAGGCGTCGGGCACCGTGTCGGGCGGCGCCACCGCGCCGAGCCCCTCGGCGAACCGTTCGAGCAGCCGGTGCACCACGGTTTCCACAGCCTGGGGAGAACCCTCGGTGATCCGCCCGTCCGCGACGGCGGCCCCGCCGAACGTGAGGGTCGTCCCCCCGACGGCCGGTGCGAGCCGCACGGTCAGCGTGACCTGCACGGACCCGGACCCGCGCACCTCGGCGCCCTCGGCCTCGATCGCGTACGTACCGTCGCCGCGGGCCTCGGTCCGTGCGGACCCGCGGTAGGTGATGGTGTGCCCGCCCTGGCCCCCGACGCGCACCTTGAGGCGCCCGGAGAGCGGGCCCGCCGTCTCCTCCGCGTCGCGCTGCAGCCCGGGGACCGCCCCTGCGACCCGCTCGGGGTCGGCCAGGACCTGCCGGAGCCGCTCTGCCGAAACCGGAACGAACACCTCATGCTCCATGGCATGGGAGCCTACCCAGGAGGCCGCCACTTGTACGACTGTTCGTCAAGTGTTGTACGTCAGTTCGCGTAACGCGGATGCACAAGGGTGGACGGCAGGAGCCCCGGCTGCCTGGTCCGCTCGGCCGCGGCCGCCCCGGCCCGCACCACCGCGGAGCCCGCCGCCCTCAGCAGCACGGGCTCGGTCCGCGAGGCGAGCACGAAGCCCCAGTCGCGCACCGCGCGGGCACCCTGCGCCGTCCGGTCGGGCCCGGCGGCGAACCCGGACCGGCGCCCGCCCACGCGGTACGGCACGGTCCGCAGCCCCGCCGAACGCAGCGTCGCCTCCACCGTCCAGAAGGTGCGGGGGCGGGCCACCAGCGGGCCCGCGTGCACGGCGAGGCGGCCGGAGCCGGCGAGGACGCGGGTGGCGAGGCCGTAGAACTCCTGGGAGTACAGCTTCGTGCTGACGGTGATGCCCGGGTCCGGCAGGTCGCAGATCACCACGTCGTACCGCGCGCGGGCGGAGCGCAGCCAGCGGAAGGCGTCGGCGTTCACCACGTGGACCCGCGGGTCGCGGTAGGCGTGGCCGTTGAGCTCGCTCAGCGCCCGGTCGTGCCGCGCCAGGTCGACCACGCCCGCGTCCAGTTCGACGACGTCGACGCGGCGCACCCCGCGGTGGCGCAGGATCTCGCGCGCCGCGAGGCCGTCGCCGCCGCCCAGGACCAGGACGCGGGTGTGCGGCCCGCGCATCGCGGGCGCCACGAGGCCCCGGTGGTAGCGCCGCTCGTCGCGGCCGCTGATGCGCAGGCGTCCGTCGAGGAAGAGGTCGAGGGTGCTGTGCCGGCCGCCGGTCAGGACGACTTCCTGGACGTCGGTCTGGACGGCGACCCGGACGTCCGCGCCGTACACCGCGCGCCGGGCGGCCCGCTCGAAGTCGTCGACGAGCACGGCGGCGGAGGCGAGCAGGGAGAGGACGAGGACGTTGACGGTCAGCAGCGCCCAGCGGCCGCGGACGCTGAGGTCGCGCCGGAACAGGCCGAACACGAGCGCGCCGCCCGCGAAGGCGTTGACCGCGCCGGTGAACAGGGCGCCCGTCAGCTGCCCGAACAGCGGCAGGAGCAGGAAGGGGAAGGCGAGCCCGCCCACCAGGGCGCCCACGTAGTCGGCGGCGAAGAGGTCGGCGACGGCGCCGCCCGCGTCCTGGCGCCGGATCCGCTGGATGAGCACCATCAGGAGCGGCACCTCGGCGCCGATGAGGACGCCGATGGCGAGGGAGAACGCGACGAGCAGGAACCGCGAGCCGTCCGCCCACACCTCGCCCCGCTCGCCGGTCCACGCGAACGCCGCGTACAACGCCATGGCACTGCACCCGCCGACCAGCGCGAGCGCCGACTCGACGAGGCCGAACCAGGCGGAGGCACGGCACCGCAGCCGCTTGGCGAGCAGCGAGCCGATGCCCATGGCGAAGACCATCACGGAGAGCACGACGGAGGCCTGGGTGACGGAGTCGCCGATCAGGTACGACGCGAGGGCGACCAGTTCGAGTTCGTAGACGAGCCCGCAGGCAGCACAGACGAACACGCCCACGAGAACGAGGAACCGTCCTGTCCGGGCAGAGACCGGCAACCGCACCGAGGACTCGAGCACCCTGGAACGCTACGTCACCGCGCACTCGCTCCGGGTCCCCCACATGGGTGCAACTCCCGTTCTATGCCTCCCCCTTCCGTCACAACGGCACCGGCGTCGGCATGCGCACGCCCACCCGGCTCCGTGTCGCCACCAGCTGGCCGTCCTGCGGATACGCGTGCCACGTACGCCACATCAGCGCCCCTTCGTGACGCTGCGCGAGCAGGGCGGTGAAGGCGTGCGGGCTGCCGGGGAAGACCCCGGCCAGGCCGTGCGGGTGTTCGGCGACCAGGGCGAGCAACTCCTGTGCCCGGCCGGCGAACTGGCCCTGCGACAGCGTCTCCACGCGCGCGGCGAATTCGTACTCCCATTCGCCGACGCGCTTGGAGACGCCGAGCGGGAGCGGGGTGCTGCTGCCGGGGATGCAGGCCACGGTCTCGGAGCAGCCGCCCCGGTCCTCCTCCAGGAGGACCTGGTGCGAGGCGCCGAGCAGTCTCAACTGCATCTTCGCACCGCCCAGTTCCAGGTCGAGGGTGGCGAGCGCGGGCAGCGGCTCGCGCCCCAGGGCCCAGGCGAGGTCCGCGGCGCGCGTGTCGGTGTACGCAGTCTTCAGGGTCGTGAGCATGGGTCGGCTCCGCTAACACTCAATGGAGGTGGGGCCGGCGCACCCGGTTCGTTCACCGGGAGGTCGGGATGCCGGCTCGTGCCCACGAGGACGTCATCTGACGGGTATCCAGAACGCTTTCTGCGAAACCTGCGACGTACGTCCTTGGGCGGTGCTGACGTTCAAGAGGGAATCATGGTCGGCGATGCTGCCACTGCGTTTTTACCCAACTTCGTAGGGTTTCCATCCCCATGAGGGCTGCACAGTTCAACTGTTCAGTAAGGCAACAACGCCGGAGCGCCCGGCGGGGGTTGCCTCCCCCCGCCGGGCGCTCCGGTGGAACCGGTGGACCAGCTGCCCCGTGTCAGCTGCCTCCGCCGCATCCGCCCCCGCCTCCTCCGCACGAGGAACCACCGCCCCCGCACGAGGAACCACTGCTCCCACAGGACGACCCGCCACCGCAGGAGTGCCCGCCACCGCCGTGGTGCCCGCCACCGCCGTCGCCACCGGCACACCAGCTGCCGCCCGACACGCCGGACGCGGCACCCGAGCTCCACCGCGAACCCCGACGACGCCGACTGCTTCCCCCGAAGCTGAACACCGCGACCAAGGCGAACACGAACACCGCGACGAAGACGAAAGCCACGATCATGGCCCTCACACTCCTTCCGTTCCCCCGAAGCAGGTCCCCCGTGGGCCGTGCTTCTTGCGTGCCAGGGGGATGCCCGTGCCGGACCCGGCGCAAAGCAGAGTTGAGGAACTCCAGAGGTTCAGCGCGCCGCGGCGAGCTGTTCCACCGCCTTGCGGATCGAGTCCTCGCGCTTGCAGATCGAGAAGCGGACCAGCCAGGCCGGGGCGCCGGGGGTCAGGTAGAACGCCGAGGTGGGGATGGCCACGACGCCCGCGCGCCGCGGGAGTTCGCGGCAGAAGTCGACGCCGCTCCCGTAGCCCCACGGGCGCACGTCCGCCTGGAGGAAGTAACCGGCCTCGGCGCGGTAGGGGCGCAGGCCCGCCCCGGCCAGACCGGCGCTCAGCACGTCGCGGTTGGTCCGCAGCGTGTCCCGTACGCCCGCCGCCCACTCCTCCACCGAGCCGAGCGCCCGGGCCAGCGCCTCCTGGTAGGGCGTGCCCGAGGCGTAGGTGAGGAACTGCTTCGCGGCGCCGACCGCCGCGACGAGCGGGGCGGGGCCGCAGACCCAGCCGACCTTCCAGCCCGTCACGTTGAAGGTCTTTCCGGCCGACGAGACGATCAGCGTCCGCTCGCGCATGCCCGGGAGCGCCGCGATGGGCAGGTGCCGCGCGCCGTCGTCGAAGACGAGGTGTTCGTAGACCTCGTCCGTGACGACCGTCAGCGCGTGCTCGCGGCAGACGTCCGCGACCACCGCCAGCTCCTCGGCCGTGAAGACCTTGCCCGTGGGATTGTGCGGGGAGTTGAGCAGGAGCACCCGCGTACGGGGCGTCACGGCGGCCCGCAGCGCGTCGGCGTCGAGGACGAAGCCGTCGCCGTCCAGGACGAGGGGGACGCCCACGACCCGGGCGCCGGCCAGGCGCGCGTCCGCCGCGTAGGCGTCGTAGCAGGGGTCGAAGGCGATGACCTCGTCCCCGGGGTCGCAGAGCGCGAGGAGGGCGGCCGCGAGCGCCTCCGTCGCGCCCGTGGTGACCAGCACCTCTCCGGTGGGCGCGTAGTCGAGCCCGTACCGCCGCAGCTGGTGGGCGGCGATCGCCTCGCGCAGGGCGGGGAAGCCGACCGCGGGCGGGTACTGGTTGTTGCCGGAGCGCACGGCGTCCGCGACGTCCTGGAGCAGCGCGGGCGGGGCGGCGAGCTCGGGAACTCCCTGCCCGAGGTTCACGGCGCCGGTGCGGCGCGCGAGCTCCGTCATCTCCGTGAAGATCGAGGTCCCCATGTCCCGCACGCGCGCGGCGGGGGCCCACCGCTCCGAGCCCACCTCGCCGCGGCCGCCCGCCGTCCCCACCGTGTCCATGCGTTCCCGCTCTCTCTCGTCCGCGTGCCCACCAGGCTATGACGAGAGCCCGGCGCGGAGCCGCCCACCTGATGGTGTGCGCCCCCGGCCGGGCTCCCTCCGTGCGTGCGCGGCCCTCTCAAGCCTCGTCGTCGCCGGGCTTCTCCTCGCCCTCGGCCGAGTCGACCTCGGACTCCAGGCCCAGCTGCTCGACGAGCCAGCGGTCGAACTCGATCGCGGCGCGCACCCAGCTGACCGTCGACGACACGAAGTGCTCCAGGGAGACACCGGTGCCGATCAGCATCTGGGCCTCGCCGATGAGGCGGACCGTGCCGTCGTCGTGCGTGTGGCTGTAGACCTTCGGCCACAGCGTGCGGCGGTTCCAGTCGTCGATCGACTCCAGGAGCTGCTGCTTGGCCTCGATCGTGTGCGGCCGGTCGTAGAACGTCCGCACCGAGAAGACCTGCTGGTCGTCCTCGCCGCGGAACATGAAGTACGTACGGAACTCCTCCCACGGCGCCGCGAGGTCACCCTCGTCGTCGACGACGTGCTTGAGCTCCATCTGGTCGAGGAGCTGCTTGACCAGGTCCTGGTCGGGGACGACGGGGCCCGCCGGTCCTGCGCCCTGCTGCGGTTCGGGCTGGCCCCCGAAATTCGGAATGGAGGACGGGTCGATGCTCACGTGCTGTGTCCCTTCGTATGGATGGGCCCATCCTCTCCCAGGAAGGGGCCCCGGGGGCAAGCCCGGCTTCCCGCCTTCGGCGTCCTGTTCGCTACCGGCTGCGGGCCGCGCCCCGTCAGGGGCGCGGGGAACTGCGCGAGCAACCACACGTCTGCCGCAGTCGGCGGACGACCGACCGCGGCAGACGAGGTGCCGTACCGCTACAGAGACTTGCCCGTAGGGGCTGCGGGGGGCGCCGAGGCGGGGCCCACGACGAGCCCGTCCGCGACCCGGTCCACCCGGACCACGTCCCCGTCCTTGACCTCCCCGGAGAGGATCTCCTTGGCGAGCCGGTCACCGATGGACGTCTGGATGAGACGCCGCAGCGGCCTCGCCCCGTACGCCGGATCGTTGCCCTCGTCCGCCAGCCACGCGAGCGCCTCCGGCGTGACGTCCAGCGTGAGGCGCCGGTCGGCGAGCCGCTTGGCGAGGCGGCTGATCTGGAGTTCGGCGATGTGCGCCAGCTCGTCCCTGCTGAGCGCGGAGAAGACGACGAGGTCGTCGAGCCGGTTGAGGAACTCCGGCTTGAAGGAGGACCGCACGACCTCCAGGACCTGCTGCTTCTTCTCCTCCTCGCTGGTCAGCGGCTCCACGAGGTACTGACTGCCGAGGTTGGACGTGAGGACCAGGATGGTGTTGCGGAAGTCGACCGTCCGCCCTTGTCCGTCGGTCAGCCGACCGTCGTCGAGCACCTGGAGCAGGACGTCGAAGACCTCGGGGTGCGCCTTCTCGACCTCGTCGAGGAGCACGACGCTGTACGGGCGCCGCCGCACGGCCTCGGTCAGCTGCCCGCCCTCCTCGTAGCCGACGTACCCGGGCGGGGCGCCGACGAGCCGCGCCACGCTGTGCTTCTCGCCGTACTCGCTCATGTCGATGCGGACCATGGCCCGCTCGTCGTCGAAGAGGAAGTCCGCGAGGGCCTTGGCCAGCTCGGTCTTGCCGACACCGGTCGGGCCGAGGAAGAGGAAGGAACCGGTGGGCCGGTCGGGGTCGGCGATGCCCGCGCGGGTGCGCCGCACCGCGTCGGACACCGCGCGCACGGCCTCGGTCTGGCCGATGAGACGGCGGCCGAGCTCGTCCTCCATGCGCAGCAGCTTCTGCGTCTCGCCTTCCAGGAGGCGCCCGGCGGGGATGCCGGTCCAGGAGCCGACGACGTCGGCGATGTCGTCCGGGCCGACCTCCTCCTTCACCATGAGGTCCTTGGCCTGAACCGCCTCCTCCTCGGCCTCGGAGGCGACCTCCAGGTCGTGCTCCAGGCTCGGGATCTCGCCGTAGAGCAGCTTGGAGGCGGT
The DNA here is from genome assembly GCF_055609205.1 of Streptomyces sp. NPDC036815. Lineage (NCBI taxonomy): Bacteria > Bacillati > Actinomycetota > Actinomycetes > Kitasatosporales > Streptomycetaceae > Streptomyces > Streptomyces sp. NPDC036815. The sequence continues at coordinate 19,800 of NZ_JBVJPW010000039.1, forward strand.
GTCGAAGTCGCCGTCGCGCTGGGCGCGTTCGGCCTGGCCGCGCAGTTCGTCGAGCTTCTCCTTCAGCTCACCGACTCGGTTGAGGGACTGCTTCTCCTTCTCCCAGCGTGCGGTGAGGCCGCGCAGCTCCTCCTCCTTGTCGGCGAGGTCGCGCCGCAGCTTCTCCAGGCGCTGCTTGCTGGCGGGATCCGTCTCCTTGCTGAGGGCGAGCTCCTCCATCTTCAGGCGGTCGACGGCGCGCTGGAGCTCGTCGATCTCGACAGGCGAGGAATCGATCTCCATGCGCAGCCGGGACGCGGCCTCGTCCACGAGGTCGATGGCCTTGTCGGGCAGGAAGCGGGAGGTGATGTACCGGTCGGAGAGGGTGGCGGCGGCGACGAGCGCGCTGTCGGCGATCTGGACCTTGTGGTGGGCCTCGTACCGGCCCTTGAGTCCGCGCAGGATGGCGATGGAGTCCTCGACGCTCGGCTCGGCGACGAGGACCTGCTGGAAGCGCCGCTCCAGGGCCGGGTCCTTCTCGATCCGCTCGCGGTACTCGTCGAGGGTGGTCGCACCGACCATCCGGAGCTCGCCGCGGGCGAGCATGGGCTTGAGCATGTTGCCCGCGTCCATGGCGGAGTCGCCACCCGCGCCCGCGCCCACGACGGTGTGCAGCTCGTCGATGAACGTGATGATCTGCCCGTCGCTCTCCTTGATCTCGGAGAGGACGGTCTTCAGGCGCTCCTCGAACTCGCCGCGGTACTTCGCGCCCGCGACCATGGCGCCCAGGTCGAGGGAGACGAGCCGCTTGTTCTTCAGCGACTCCGGGACGTCGCCCTTCACGATGCGCTGGGCGAGCCCCTCGACGACGGCGGTCTTGCCGACGCCGGGCTCGCCGATCAGGACGGGGTTGTTCTTCGTACGCCGCGACAGGACCTGCACCACGCGCCGGATCTCCTGGTCCCGCCCGATGACCGGGTCGAGCCTGCCCTCGCGGGCGGCGGCGGTGAAATCGGTGCCGAACTTCTCCAAGGCCTTGTACTGGCCCTCGGGGTCGGGTGTGGTCACCCGGCGCCCTCCCCTGGTCTTCTCGAATGCGGCCAGCAGCTTCTTGCTGCCGGCTCCGTGCCGGTTGAGTACGTCCCCGGCCTTGCCGCCCTCGGCGGCGACGCCGATGAGCAGGTGCTCGGTGGACAGGTAGTCGTCGCCGAGCTCCTTCGCGCGCTTGGCCGCGTCCGCGACGACGGCCAGCATCTCGCGGTCGGGCTGGGGCGGCGCGACGGTGGACCCGGTCACGCTGGGCAGCCCCGCGAGGACGCGCTCGGTGTCCGCGCGCACGGCCGCCTGGTCGGCGTCGGCCGCGGCGAGCAGGTCGGTGATGTTCTCGTTGTCCTGCCCCTCCAGCAGCGCGAGCAGCAGATGCGCGGGGGTCAGATCGGGGTGGCCGTCCTGCACGGCGCGGCTGGTGGCCGCGTTGATCGCGTCCCGGCTCCTGTTGGTCAGCTCGGCGTCCACGTGCGCTTCTCCTCCTTACGGGGTCCAACCAAGTCGTACGGCGATGAGTCGTACGGCTACGGGTCCAGCGGTCTGTCGGTCCACGGAATCCCTCTACGGGTTCCACGGGTCCCCTCTACGGGTTCCACGCCACCGCGCCCGTAACACTGACTATGCCAACGTACACAAAGTTGAGTCTATTCCACTCAAGGGCGGTCCGGAAAGTCCGGGCGGCTATGTTCCGTACCCATGGCCCCGAACCTCTCCTCCGCCGCCGCCCGGATAGATCCGCGCGACCCGCCCGAGTCCTACCTCGACTTCTGGCGCGAGCGGCGCGTGTGCACCTTGACGACCCCGCGCCCGGACGGCAGTCCGCACGTGGTGCCGGTCGGCGTGACGTACGACCCGGCGGCGGGGGTCGCCCGGGTCCTTGCGCGCAGGACCAGCCGGAAGGTCCTGAACATCCTCGCGGCGACGGGCCCGGACGGGGCCGGGGCGCGGGTGGCGGTCTGCCAGTTCGAGGGGCGGCGCTGGGCGACGCTGGAGGGGCGGGCGGTGATCAGGAGGGAACCGGCGGCGATCGAGGAAGCGGAACTCCGCTACGAGGAGCGCTACGAGCGCAGGCCGTCGCCCAATCCGGACCGCGTCCTGATCGAGATCACGCTGACCCGGGCGCTCGGCAAGGCGTAGCCCGCGGCCGGAACGGGCCGGGCACACCACAGCGGCGCCACCGTGTTCAGGTCCACGGTGGCGCCGCTGCTGGGGGAAGCGCCTGCGCGATTTAAAACGACGGGGGAATCGCGTCAGGCACTGCGGGGGGTGGCTGTGATGTTGTCCGGAGCGCTCGCGGCGCCCTGGTCGTGCTGGTCCTGGCCGCCGACCACCTGGTGGTCGCGCCGGTCGAGATTGACGAAGACCATCCCGTACCGGATGGCGCAGCGCACGGGCTGCGGCGCACCGCGGGGCCTGCGCAGGCACCGGTACGCCCTTATCTCTTCCTCGTCGTCCCGCGTGACGACGATCGGCTCGCCGAGCAGGGTCACCATCAACGAGTCGCCGCGGTGGGGGATCGCGGTCACGAGGTCGATGAAGTGCCAGCCGGAGCGGTAGGCGGTGGCCATTTCCCGGCGGAAGGTGCGGTCGTCAGGAGGCGTGCTCATGCCTTGCCACCCTCCGGCATCACGTGCCAGGACAGGTCCGGCGGCGGCGCGGACACCGTGGACCCCCCAGCAGGTGCGCTGTTCCAGGAGAGATCCAGGGTGGTCACCGTGCCCAGAGCCAGCCCGACGGAGAAGGTGGTGACAAGCACCGAGCGAAGCATGCGCTTAAACATGATCGGCTTCGTCCTCACTTGGTAGATTTCTCTCCCCCGGCTCTAGAGACGATGTCTCAATTGAGCACGTCAAAGCCACAGGGTCGATGCATCATGTTCCTGCACGTTCAGGACCCTGGGGGGTGGAGATTTGCTAACAACAGGCACCAAACCGACACATCCTCACCCCTCGGTGCCTCTATGCGACGAGGGCGCGAGGCTCTACGCCCATGCGTTGGCCAATGGTCGCCTGGCACGCTCCGAGGCCGAGAACACGCCCTGCCTCCTGGAATCCAGTCTGCTGCACCCCGACCCGGACGACGGCGGTTGGTTGCGTCCGGTTTCTCCCGCCGCCGCGCTCGCTCAGCGCCTCAACCCCCTTGAGCGGGAGATCCGGGACCGGCGGAGACTCGCCGTGCAGCTCACAGACATTTTCGAGCCATTCATGGCCATCACCGCGCGTCCCGAGCCGACGAGCCCCTCGATCGCCGTCCTGGAGAACAACCAGCACATCGATGCCGCCATCGAGCGGGCCACGGCCGAGTGCAGCTTCGAGATACTCACCGCCCAGCCGGGCGGCGGCCGCAGCGAGGATTCGCTCACCGTGGCCCTCCAGCGCGGACAGACCGTACTCGACCGCGGCATCACCATGCGCACGCTCTACCAGCACACCGTCCGGCACAGCCAGGGAACGCTGGCCTACGCGGCCCGCATGGCCAAGGGCAATGTACAGATCAGAACCCTCGAGGAACTGATCGACCGCCTGATGATCTTCGACCGCACGGTCGCCCTCATTCCCGCGCGCGAGGACCGCCAAGTCGCCCTGGAACTCCGCCACCCCGGCATCGTCGAGTACCTCGCGAAGGTCTTCGAGCACCAGTGGAGCAAGGCCACTCCCCTGATCGACGAGGTGCCGTACGCACCCTCGTCCGACGGGATCACCGGCGTCCAGCGCTCCATCGCCAAACTCCTCATCGACGGCCACGTCGACGAAGCCATCGCCCGCCGCCTCGGCATGAACGTCCGCACCTGCCGCGCCCACATCGCCAAGATCGCCGCCGCCCTCGGCAGCGGCAGCCGCGCCCAGCTCGGCTACCTCATCGCCCAGTCGGGAATCCTCGACCAGGGCCACCCGAAGTGACCGCCGGGTCCCACCCCCACGGCCCCGACGAACTCTGCGAAGCCGGTTCCGCGCTCTACGCCCGCGCCCTGCGCGAGAGCCGCGTCGCACGGGCGGACGCCGAACCGTCCCCGTGCCTGGTCGACTTCGGGCTGCTGCACCCGGACGCCGACGACCCCCGGTGGCTCCTCCCGGCCCCGCCGGCCCGCACCCTGCCCCGGCTGCTCGAAGGCATACAGGACCGCATCGCCGCGCAACGCCTCAGCGAGGCCCGCCTCGCCACGGCGTTCGAGCCGCTCATGGAGCTGGCCCGCGCATCGGTGCGCGGCTCCGCGCCCCGCGCCATCACCGTGCTGCGCGAACTGCCCGAGATCCAGGAGGCGGTGAGCCGCGCCCTGTCCGGGCCCAGGTCCGGTGCCGGCGCCGGTGCCCGGCAGGAGATGCTCTCCATCCAGCCCGGCGGGGTCCAACCCCCGGTGATACTGGACCAGTTCCTCGCGGAAGTGCGCGGCGTCCTCGCCAGAGGCGGCCGGCTGCGCACCCTCTACCAGCACACGACGCGCCACTCCCTGCCCGTCTTCGCGTACCACGAGACACTCGACGGCGACACCGAGGTCCGCACGCTGGCGGAGGTCCCCGAGCGGCTCTTCGTCCTCGACAGGACCGTGGCGTTCATCCCCGCGAACAAGGACCACACCGCGGCCCTCGAGATCCGCCACCCCGTCCTCATCGAGTACTTCGTGACGGCCTTCGAGCGCCTCTGGAGCCTCGCCGTCCCCCTGGACCCGCACGTCGCCCCGCTCCCCGCGGACAGCGGCGTCACCCCCCGCCAGCGCGACATCGCCCGCCTCCTCGTCGAGGGCCGCACCGACGCCGACATCGCCGAGCGCCTCGGCATGAACATCCGGACCGCCCGCATCCACATCGCCAAGCTCGCCGCCACGCTCGGCAGCGGCAGCCGCGCTCAACTCGGCTATCTGATCGGCCGGTCGGGCATTCTCGGCCAAGATCGGTGACGGCACTTTCCGCGGCACGGGGCGCACGGCACAGGCGCCCATAACCGGACACCCGGAAGCCGCCGTCCAGAAGCAGACACTTCCACCACGGCATCCGGCCCGCCCCGCCCCCGCCTGCATAGAATCGCGACGCTTCAACCAGGCAGGAGGGGGCCCGCATGGCCACGAAGCACTCACCGCACGCCGTCGAGGAGCTCTGTACGGCAGGGCTTTCCGTCTACAGCCGTGCCGTGCGCGAGGGCCGGATCCACCACAGCGAGACCGAACCGGCACCCTGCCTCGTGGAGCTCGGCCTCCTCCAGCCCGGCCTCGACGGCCTGCAGTGGCTGCAGCCCACCGCCCCCGCCGTCGCCCTGCCCCGGCTCCTTCGCACCATGGAGGACCGCGTCGAGGAAGAGCGCTGCCACGAGGCCCGGCTCAGCGCGTCGTTCGAACCGTTCCGCTGCCTCGACGCCCCGCTCGACTCCGGCTCCTCCCCGCCCACCATCACCGTCCTCGACGGCCTCGACCGCATCAACTCGGCCATAGACCGGGCCATGAACGAGGTCACGGAGGAGTTCCTCGCGGTCCAGCCGGGCGGCACCCGGCCCCCCGAGACCCTGGCCGAAGTCTTCCCCCGGGACCAGGCGATCCTGACCAGGGGCTGCCGCATGCGCACCCTCTACCAGCACACGACGCGCCACTCCCTGCCCGTGCTCGCCTACTTCGAGCAACTGGACGGCGACACCGAGGCCCGCACCCTCGACGAGGTCACCGACCGGCTCTTCGTCTTCGACCGCACCGTGGCCTTCATACCGGCGAGCAGGGACCGCAGCGTCGCCCTCGAACTCCGCCACCCGGCCCTCGTGGAGTACTTCGCCACCACGTTCTGGCGGCTGTGGCATCTGGCCACCCCCATGTGGCCGCAGGCCGCCCCCGAACCCACCGAGAACGGCATCACCACCCGCCAGCGCGCCGTCGCCGGGCTCCTCGTCGAAGGCCTCACCGACGCGGAGATAGCCGACCGCCTCGGCATGAACATCCGCACCGCCCGCGTCCACATCGCCAAGCTCGCCGCCACCCTGGGCAGCCGCAGCCGCGCCCAGCTCGGCTACCTCATAGGCCACTCGGGAATCCTGTCCCGCCAGCAGGAGCACTGAGGCGCCGGGCCCACGGCCTCTCAGGCCCCCGCCCCTTCCCCCCACTCCCGCAGCAGCCGCTCCCGCTCCGCCGCCCGCGGCGACCCGCCCTCGTGGCGGCGGCCCCAGTCCGCCATCGCCGTCAGCGTGGTGATCAGGGTGCCCGCGCCCTCCGTGAGACGGGCCAGGAGCGCGCGGGAGAGGTCGTACTCCGTCCGGGAGTAGCCGACCGCCGCCGCCGTGTACGCCGTCAGTTCCGTGTCGCCGTCGGGGGACGCGAGGCGCACCGTCATCGTGGGGGCCTCGTCGCCGCCGCCGAGGCCGACCGTGAGGACCAGGTCGACCGCCGTGCTCACGTGCCGCCGCAGCGACTTCACCGGGACGTCGTCGACCGTCAGCGCGCGCACGTCCTCCCACGGCCACATGGCGGACTGGCCGTCGCCCAGGGCCAGGACACCCTCCGGGGTCAGCCGCACCCCGGGGGCCAGCCCGGCCGGCTTCGCGCCCACGTACACATCGCCCTCGGCGATCCAGAACAGCCCCACCATGGCCACGGTCGGCTCAACTCCCCCGGGTAGTCCCCATCAAGTGCCCAGCACACATCAAGACAGGGCCGGGAGGTTGTCACCTCCCGGCCCTGTCTCAGGGTACTGAACCAGCCGAAACCTACTGCTCGGTCGCCCGCTTGGGACGCCAGACCACCAGCGCGCTCGCCTGCTGCACGTCCTGGTAGGGGACGAGGTCGCGACGGTACGAGGCGTGCACCGCCGCTTCACGCTGCTGCATGGCGCTGGCGGCGCCCTCCACGGCCGCGGTGAGCTCCGCGACGCGCGACTGGAGCGCGGTGACCTGGTTCTCCAGCTCGATGATGCGCTTGATGCCGGCGAGGTTGATGCCCTCCTCCTGCGACAACTGCTGCACGGTGCGCAGCAGTTCGATGTCGCGGGCGGAGTACCGCCGGCCCCGGCCCGCGGTGCGGTCCGGGGAGACGAGACCCAGGCGGTCGTACTGCCGCAGGGTCTGCGGATGCAGGCCGGAGAGCTGGGCGGCCACCGAAATGACGTACACCGGCGTCTCGTCGGTGAGTTGGTACGCCCTGCCCAGTCCGGGCTGTCGACGACGGCCGTCCATCTCATGCTCCCTTCGCGGCCTGGAACAGTTCTGCCCGCGGGTCGTCGCCCGCAGTCGCCTCGCGGTAGGACTCCAGGGCTTCCTTCGCCCCGTCCGACAGGGAGGTCGGAACCGCTACCTCCACCGTCACGAGCAGATCGCCCCGGGAGCCGTCCTTGCGGACCGCGCCCTTTCCGCGGGCCCGCATCGTACGGCCGTTGGGCGTGCCTGCGGGCAGCTTCAGGGTGACGGGCGGACCGCCAAGGGTGGGCACCTTCACCTCGCCGCCCAGCGCCGCCTCGGGGTACGAGACCGGCACCGTGACCGTGAGGTTGTCGCCCTTGCGGCCGAAGACCGGGTGGGCGTCGACGTGCACGACCACGTACAGATCGCCGGCCGGGCCGCCCCGCTCGCCGGGCGCGCCCTTGCCGCGCAGGCGGATGCGCTGCCCGTCCGAGACGCCGGCCGGGATCCGCACCTGCATCGTCCGGGACGACTTGGCGCGGCCGCTGCCGCCGCAGACCTCGCACGGGTCCTGGGCGATCAGCCCGCGGCCCTTGCAGTCCATGCACGGGTCGGTGAGGGAGAACCCGCCGCCCCCGCCCCGTGAGACCTGGCCCGTACCGACGCAGGTCGGGCACACGCGCGGCGTGCCGTTCTTGTCGCCGGTGCCGGAACACGCCTTGCAGGGCGCCTGGGAGGACATGCGCAGCGGCACCGTCGCGCCGTCCACCGCCTCCGTGAAACTCAGCGTGACCTCGGACTCGATGTCCTGGCCGCGCCTCGGCTGCGTACGCGTGCCGGAACCGGCACCCGCGCCGCCGCGGTTGAACAGGCCCCCGAAGACGTCACCGAGACCGCCCCCGAAGCCGCCGGCCGCTCCACCGCCGCCCTGGGCGCCGCCTCCGAAGAGGTCGCCCAGGTCGAAGTTGAACGAGCCGCCGCCGGCTCCGGGACCCTGCCGGAATCCTCCGTTGCCGAAGAGGGCACGCGCTTCGTCGTACTCCTTGCGCTTCTTGGGGTCGCCGAGGACGTCGTTCGCCTCGGAGATCTCCTTGAAGCGCTCCTCCGCCTTGGTGTTGCCCTTGTTGGCGTCCGGGTGGTTCTCGCGGGCGAGCTTCCGGTACGCCTTCTTGATCTCGGCTTCGGTGGCGTCCTTGGGGACGCCGAGGACCTTGTAGTAGTCCTTCTCGATGAAGTCCTTGGTGCTCATCCTCGACGTACCCCCTTTCGGTACTCCCTCGTCAGTGCAACGTCAGCCCTCGTCCGGGCCACCGCTGTCCTTGTCCGTCGGCTCGGCCGACTCGGCCGCGTCGCCCTCGGCCGTCTCGCCCTTGACCGTCTGCGCGCCGGGCTGCGGCTCGGCGACGGCCACCCGCGCGGGGCGGATGGTGCGCTCGCCGATGCGATACCCCGGCTGCAGGATCGCGACGCACGTCGTCTCGGTGACGTCCGGTGCGTAGCTGTGCATCAGGGCTTCGTGGATCGTCGGGTCGAAGGGCTCGCCCTCCTTGCCGAACTGCTGAAGGCCCAGCTTGGCGACGACGGTCTCGAGGGACTCGGCCACCGACTTGAAGCCGCCCACCAGCTCGCCGTGCTCACGGGCGCGGCCGATGTCGTCGAGGGTGGGGAGGAGCTCGGAGAGGAGGTTCGCCGAGGCGATCTCCTTCACCGTCACCTTGTCCCGCTCCACCCGGCGGCGGTAGTTCTGGTACTCGGCCTGCAGCCGCTGGAGGTCCGCGGTGCGCTCGTTGAGCGCGGTGCGCACCTGGTCCAGCTGGGCGGTCAGGCCCACGTCCTGGGCGGACGTCTTGTTGCTTTCCGCGTCCCCGGCCGGGGCCGCCGCGCCCTCCTCGGTGGAGGGCTCGGCAGCCTTCGGCGCGGCGTCATCAGAGGTGGCGCCAGAGGGGACGTCGGGCTTCTCGGCGCTGTCGCCGAAACCCGGGGTCTCCTCGGTCATCAGGCAGCGCCACCCTTCGCGTCACCGGGCTTCTCGTCGTCCACGATCTCGGCGTCGACGACGTCGTCGTCGGCCTTGGCCTCGGCGTCGGGACCGGGGGCGGCACCCTCGGCGCCGGCGGCCTGGGCGTCGGCGTACATGGCCTGGCCCAGCTTCTGCGAGACGGCGGCGACCTTCTCGGTGGCGGTGCGGATCTCGGCCGTGTCCTCGCCCTTGAGCTTCTCCTTCAGCTCGCCGACGGCGGTCTCGACCTCGGTCTTCACGTCAGCCGGAACCTTGTCCTCGTTGTCCTTGAGGAACTTCTCCGTCTGGTAGACGAGCTGCTCGCCCTGGTTGCGGGACTCGGCGGCCTCGCGGCGGGCGTGGTCCTCGTCCGCGTACTTCTCGGCCTCTTCGCGCATCCGGTTGACCTCGTCCTTCGGCAGCGAGGAGCCACCGGTGACGGTCATCTTCTGCTCCTTGCCCGTGCCGAGGTCCTTCGCGGTCACGTGCATGATGCCGTTGGCGTCGATGTCGAAGGAGACCTCGATCTGCGGGACACCGCGCGGGGCCGGCGGCAGGCCCGTGAGCTCGAACATGCCGAGCTTCTTGTTGTACGCCGCGATCTCGCGCTCGCCCTGGTAGACCTGGATCTGGACGGACGGCTGGTTGTCCTCGGCCGTCGTGAAGATCTCGGAGCGCTTGGTCGGGATCGTGGTGTTGCGCTCGATGAGCTTGGTCATGATCCCTCCCTTGGTCTCGATGCCGAGGGACAGCGGGGTCACGTCGAGGAGCAGGACGTCCTTGACCTCGCCCTTGAGGACACCGGCCTGGAGCGAGGCGCCGATGGCGACGACCTCGTCCGGGTTCACACCCTTGTTGGCGTCCTTGCCGCCGGTGAGCTCCTTGACGAGCTCGGCGACGGCGGGCATGCGGGTGGAGCCACCGACGAGAACGACGTGGTCGATCTCGGAGAGCTGGATGCCCGCGTCCTTGATGACGTTGTGGAACGGCGTCTTGCAGCGCTCCAGGAGGTCGGACGTGAGCTGCTGGAACTGGGCGCGCGTGAGCTTCTCGTCCAGGTGCAGCGGGCCCTCGGCGGACGCCGTGATGTACGGCAGGTTGATCGTGGTCTCCGTGGAGGAGGACAGCTCGATCTTGGCCTTCTCGGCCGCCTCGCGCAGGCGCTGGAGCGCCATCTTGTCCTTGCCCAGGTCCACGCCGTGGCCGTTGTTGAACTGCTTGACCAGGTAGTCGACGACGCGCTGGTCCCAGTCGTCACCACCGAGGTGGTTGTCGCCGTTCGTGGCCTTCACCTCGACGACGCCGTCGCCGATCTCCAGGAGGGACACGTCGAAGGTGCCGCCACCGAGGTCGAAGACGAGGATCGTCTGGTCGTCCTTGTCGAGGCCGTACGCCAGGGCGGCGGCGGTCGGCTCGTTGACGATGCGCAGGACGTTCAGGCCCGCGATCTCGCCGGCCTCCTTGGTGGCCTGGCGCTCGGAGTCGTTGAAGTACGCCGGGACGGTGATGACCGCGTCGGCCACCTTCTCGCCCAGGTACGACTCGGCGTCGCGCTTCAGCTTCTGCAGGATGAACGCCGAGATCTGCTGGGGGTTGAACCCCTTGTCGTCGATGTCCACCTTCCAGTCGGTGCCCATGTGGCGCTTGACCGACCGGATGGTCCTGTCGACGTTCGTGACCGCCTGGCGCTTGGCGACCTCGCCGACCAGCACCTCGCCGTTCTTCGCGAAGGCGACGACGGACGGCGTGGTCCTGGCACCCTCGGCGTTGGTGATGACGGTGGGCTCGCCGCCTTCGAGAACGCTGACGACGGAGTTAGTCGTGCCCAGGTCGATGCCGACCGCACGTGCCATTTCGGTTCCTCCAGAGGTAACTCTTGAGTGGATCTGACTCAAGGATGCATGAGCGCTGCGCCGGCGTCAACAGAAGTGAGTCGGGGGCACTCAACTCTTATTCTGCACTTACGCGCAGGTAGGCGGCCTTCCGCTGGTTCGACGTCCGTCTGCGGGCCCACTGTGGCTGGTCGCGCAGTTCCCCGCGCCCCTTCGGGGCGCGGCCGTATGACGCGAATCAGCGCCTCGCTGACTACAGTGCGGCGGAGTAATGGGCAGTCCCGGACGGGCTGCATAGGTACCGCTTGGCAGAACTTCGCCTCGCAGGTTCGAGGAGCCCCCACATGCAACTCGCCGCGATCATCGTGTCGCTGGTTCTCATCGCGGTCGGCGTCGCGCTGTTCAGCCGTGCCATCGTGCAGATCTACCGGTTCGTCCGGCTCGGTCAGCCCGTGCCCGCCGGTCTCAGGACCGACAACCCCTGGCAGCGCGCCCTCACCGTGGTCAAGGAGTTCCTCGGCCACACGCGCATGAACAAGTGGGGGATCGTCGGCTTCGCGCACTGGTTCGTGGCGGTGGGCTTCTTCACCCTGCTGCTGACGATCGTGAACGCCATCGGCCAGCTCTTCCGTGCCGACTGGCTCCTGCCGGTCATCGGCGACTGGGCGCCGTACAACGTCTTCGTCGAGTTCATCGGCACGATGACGGTCCTCGGCATCCTCACGCTGATCGTCATCCGCCAGCTGAACCGCCCCGACAAGCCGGGCCGCAAGTCCCGCTTCGCGGGCTCCAGGACGGACCAGGCGTACTTCGTCGAGGCCGTCATCCTCATCGTCGGCGTCTGCATCTTCACGCTGCACGCCCTGGAGGGAGCCCAGCACCACGTCGACGGTTACGAGGCCTCGTTCTTCCTCTCGTACCCGTTCGTCTCCTGGTTCGCGGGGATGGATCTCTCCACGCTGCAGAACCTCACGTACTTCTTCGCCGGGCTGAAGATCGCCACCTCGTTCATCTGGATGATCGTGGTCGGTCTGAACACCGACATGGGCGTCGCCTGGCACCGCTTCCTCGCCTTCCCGAACATCTTCTTCAAGCGCGAGGCGGACGGCGGGGTGGCGCTCGGCGAGCTCCAGCCGATGACGTCCGGCGGCAAGCCGATCGACTGGGAGGACCCGGGCGAGGACGACGTCTTCGGCGTCTCCCAGGTCGAGCAGTTCAGCTGGAAGGGCATCCTCGACTTCAGTACGTGCACGGAGTGTGGTCGCTGCCAGTCGCAGTGCCCCGCCTGGAACACCGGCAAGCCGCTCTCCCCCAAGCTGCTCATCATGTCGCTGCGCGACCA
>NZ_JBVJPW010000040.1:0-27172 GCF_055609205.1 Streptomyces sp. NPDC036815
GGCGCATCTTCCGCAGATCCCGGTGCAGCCCGAATCGAATGACGTCAATCGCCGCCGCCGTACTCACCCTGGAGCGGCAACGCTGAAAACGCTCAGTGGACCTCAGCGCACTGACAACGCAGCCACAATTCGGCTGGGCTGCCGTAGTGGTCGTGCTGAGGCGGAAGCTAGCGCGTCGTCCGTCGGCACGACCGCCTCGCCGAGGGTTAGCGGCGCGTTGGTCTGCGCGGGGGTGGTGTGCGGGCGCGCGCCGGGTGCATGGACGCGCCGGGTTGGTCCGCTCATATATGCGTCATTGGGGCGTGCTTTCGACTGATCGGGACCGTCTTTCGACCGAAGCCGCAGGAGTGAGCGAGAGAGAACTGCAAGTACACGGAACGGACAAGCGGACGGGTTCGCCGTCGGAACGGCCGGGGCCGCGGTGACGCCGATCTGGTGGAAGTGAGTGCCTGTAGCTGATACAGGCATGTCCGTGACGGTTCGAGAGGCCGGTTCCCGGCCGGAGAGTATGCCGGCTTTGCGGACGCGCCGCGGCTGTGGTGGGAGGGTGGGAGTGTCCGGCCGCCACCGCGCGGGTGTGGCGGCGGCCGGGGCGCGAGGGGCCGAGGCTCCCCCTCGATCGGTCCTCGCGCGAGGTGCCCTCCGGGCGGCCGGGGCTGCGGCAATTGCCCTGTTGGCCGCCGGGGAGGGCGGCGGCTGGAGCTGTGTTGTCGGCGATACGGCTCCAGCCGGTCTCGTGAAGGCGTGCGCGTCTGTCACGGCTCGGGGGCTGGGAGCCTGCGGAGTGGGCCAGAGCCCAACTTCACCTGGACTGAGAGTAGAAGAAGAGCCGGGTTGATCGGAAGTGGGCCTGGTCACGCTGCCCTGCCGACTTCGGCCTGGGCGTTGGTGTGGGCGAGGCGACAGGAGACACTCCGCTTAGCCTTGGCTCATTCTCCGCGAGAGCCAGTACGGCAAGGCAAGGGCACCTGCGCCGCCGAGAGCGGCGTGGTCACCGTTGTGCGGGCCGAACCGATCGAGTCTTCGATAGTGGGCGGTGAGATCCGAAGAGAGTGGAAAAACGGGCAGTGCGGGGTGCGTGCCCGGGTCTGATGCCGCCCTGACATGTTCTGCGCAGTGATGCGTGTCGGGGGCGTCGGGGTTCCAGGGTGCGGCGGGCTGCCACTCGTCGCGGCTGCCCGATTCGCACGGCAGGTGTCCGGAAGGCCCGCCGGATGGGCTGCGAGCGGGCGCGGGGCCTCCTGCCTGAGATCCCTGCGGGGGTCTACCCTTGTTTGGTAATGGTGAGCGAGCAGGTGCCCTGTCCGCGGCTCCAGGTGAGCATTGGGGCTGTGTCATGGATGTGCGGCAGAACACCGCGGCTTGGAAGCGTGTCGTGGAGATCGCGAGTGCCGCCGACCGTCCGGTGGCGTTGCCGTCTGCCGTGACGGCGTGTGTGGAGGATGTGGGCGGGGATGGCCTGGGAGTCAGCCTGATCACCTCGGGCCGGATCAGGGCCGTGGCCCATGCCGTTGACGAGCGCAGCTACTTGCTGGAGGACGCGCAGCTGGTGGCGGGGGAAGGCCCGTGCACCGAGGCATACCTGCGACGCCGGATCGTAGAGGCGGACGTGCAGCCCTCCTCCGGCCAGTGGCCCGTCTTTCTGCGGACGGCCGATGAACTCGGCATCCGCCGCGTGGTGGCCGTGCCGCTGCTGGTCGGCAATAACGTCCCGGTCGGCGCCATGGACGTTTACCACACCGCCCGCGCTCCCCTCAGTGCAGCGAATCGCGCCAGGCTGGAGGCATACGCCCGTATCCTTGCCCTCCTGGCACTGGATGCCCACCCCGTGCTGATCGGATGGGAACAAGCAGCCCCGGAGGCGGGCCCCGTGGGCTATCCACCCGCCGTGCACCAGGCGGCCGGCGCAGCCGCCGCAGCCAGCAACGTCCCCGTCGCCGAAGCCCTGGCCCGCATGCGGGCCCATGCCTTCAGCCACCAGCAACTCCTTGAGGACGTCGCCCGCGACATCCTCACCGGACAGCTACGCCTCGAGGAAGACCGCGACACCCCACCTGGCTAGTCGCCTCACCCACTCTGGAACGGCCTGCGTCCGAGGCGAAGTGCGGGCCCCAGCTACGACATGACGGTGATCAGTTGCCGAGCCGGCAGGGAGCGGACTCGACGTGGGACGCATCGATGGAGGAGAGACGCCGGAACGGCGGCTTGCCCTGGCGGAGCGACTGGCAGCTGCTCAGGACTGGGCTCGGCTGCTGGTCGAGGAGAACCGCCGACTCTCGGAGGAGAACCGGCAGCTCAGGCTGTCGCATTCTCGGGCGATTGCGCGCGACATGCGAGTATCCCGTGCGCGGGCAGCGTGACCAGGACCGCTGGACGACCCAGTGGCACGGATGGACGGCACGCACGCACAAAGGTCGGACGCGGCACGATAGCGACGCTGCTGAGCGTATTCGCTGGCGATGGAAACGCGGAGAATTGCTAGTCCACCGCTGACGAACCACCGTCACCGTCACCGGATTTGCGGATTCTGGACCCTCCTCATCGACTCACCGGCACCGATACCGGGCCCTGGCAGTGAGTCCACCTGATGCAACAGTGGTTGCCCCAGCCGCCCCAGCAACAGAGGGTTCGCCCGGAACACGTTGGTACGGGTTGCAGCGCAACAGCACGGTCGCAACACTCCCCGCCCTGGCTGTGGAGGTCCGAGCGGGAGTCGTTTCGCGATGTGTTGGGGAGTCACGGAGCGCATCTAGGCATGATCAATCGCGATAGCTTTTGATGTCGGAACCGGCTCGTGAAGCCGGGCATGCCAGGCCGTGTATGACGTTAGGGTCCCGTCGTGGCTGGCTCAGAGCCTGGGTGTGGGGCGTGCCGCATCCGATGCCGGTTCCGCGTAACAGTTCACGCTTGTGGGGGTCAGGAGCCGTGGCGGCGGCCTAGGCTGAAAGTAGTCCTCCACCGTCTTCTGACGCACCCGTGAGGGCCTATCCCGCAGCAGAGTGAGCCTGCGGCGCATCCCACAAGCGCTGGGCTCGCCTTCCTCTCCCGCGGAAGTCGCCGACAGTCCGGCCAGTCCCTCGGGGCACCTTTGAGGCCGGGCAGAACCACGCCCCCGGCTGCCTGGAGGGAGTGCTCCAGTGGCCGGGGAGCGGCCACCAGGACGGGGCACGCGGCCGTCGTTCGCAACGGCGGCCGCCGCCCGTTCACTCCCCTTTGTGTGCCCGGCCCGGGGCGGTGGGCGGTCAGTTCTTCGGGGGTGTTTCGCGGCCTGCCCAGGCGTCGTTGGTGCTGGCGTGTCGCGGGAACTGCGCTGTCGCGCCGTGGAGGGCCAGGAGCCGGCTGATGAAGGGCTGGTCGTAGACCAGGCGCAGTCCCTTGCCCGACTGTTCGCAGCGTTCCTGTGCGGTGCGCAGTTCGCGGATCGTGGTGGAGTCCAAGAAGGTGACGGGCCGCAGGTCGACGATGAGCCAGGCGGTCCGTGTCTGCTGGCAGGTTCCGCGCAGCAGCGTGGTGAGTTCGAGCATCCTGGCGATGTCGAGTTCCCCGCACAATCGCACCACGCGGCAGGCGGCTTGAGGGACGGGCCATGAGTTGCTGATCGGGTTCCCCTCCTTGCGTGTTGCACCACAGGCACGAACAACGCGAAGAGATAAGGAACCGCACGTCGGGTGTCGTGGCGGAGGCCGCCGCTTCGGGTGCGGCGGCCTCCTCCATGTGCTCCGCGGCCCCCCTGATACCGCGGAGCACTCCCTCGAAGCTGCCGGCGGCATGAGGCAGTCCGGCGTTGATCTGCTCCGAGGGATGGTCCGGGCCTCAGCGGCATCCGCGGGAGTGGATGCGGGGCCCGGCGCTCATGCTCCGCAGGCTCACTCTGCTGCGGGAGAGAACCTCTGTATGACAGCACCCGAGTGGTGCGGAGAGGCTGTCCTCTGAACATAGGGCAAGGGGGAGAAGACCATACCCATCTTGCCGATATTGGAACGAAGAGCGAATTTCCCGCGCATCCGTCTCCGGTGCTCGTCATTCACTGCCCTCACACGAGAGTGCACCCACCTCCCCAGCAGCGAGCCATGACCACCGGGTGACCTTCAATGACACTGGCCTTGCCCGGCGCCCCGGAACGACTCCCGAAGACACCACGAAGCCACCGAGCGGCGAAGTGTTGGGCCGTAGGGCGGACATCGCGTTCCTGTGGTGGGAAGCTGGTAGATGCCCGGTCGCCGCGCCGTAGATGGGGCGGCGACCGGGCCCTGCGCGGGACCACGGCTCCCCCCTGGTCCTCGCGCGAGGTGCTCTCCTGGCGTGGGGGCGAGGCTGCGGGAGTGCCCCGCCGACCGGTCACGCGTGGAGAGCGGAGGCTGGAGCCGTGTAGTCGGCGATGCGGCTCCAGCCGGCCTCGGTGTTCACGGCCCGGGGGCTGGGAGCCTGCGGTGCGGGACGAAAGCCCCACTTCACCTGACCTCAGGGTAGAGGGCGACCTGGGTTGATCGGAAGCGGGAACTGGTCATGCTGAGAGCTGTTCAGCTGGTTTTGTTCTGTGCGCCCTGGGCCTTGGTGTGGGCGAGGCGGTAGGAGTCGGTGCCGGTCTCGATGATGGCGCCGTTGAAGGTGAGCCGGTCCACGATGGCCGCGCAGAGTCGCGGATCGGTGAAGGTCTTGGTCCACCCCGAGAACGACTCGTTGGAGGCGATCGCGACGCTGTTCTTCTCCTCGCGTTCGGTCAGCACCTGGAACAGCAACTCCGCCCCACGGCGGTCGAGTTCCATGTAGCCGAGCTCATCAATGCATAAAAGATCAACGCGCCCGTAGCGGGCGATGGTCTTGGACAGCTGCTTCTCATCGGCGGCCTCGACCAGCTCGTTGACGAGTTTGGTTGCCAGCACGTAGCGGACCCGGAAACCGTGCAGCGCGGCCTCGGTGCCCAGCGCGATCAGCAGGTGGGACTTCCCGGTGCCCGAATCCCCGATCAGGCAGAGCGGCTCGCTCTTCTTGACCCAGTCGCAGGTCGCGAGGGTGTTGACGGTGGCCGGGTCGACGTTCGGGTTGGCCTCGAAATCGAAGGCCCGCAACGACTTCTCCCGCGGGAACGCCGCGGCCTTGATGCGGCGCTCGGAACGGCGCCGGGCCCGGTCGTCGCACTCGGTCATCAGCAGCTCGGCCAGAAAGGCCCGATACGACATCTGATCACGGGCCGCGGCATCGGCCAGGTCACCGAACTGCTGGCGGATGGAGGGGAGCCGCAGCATCCGGCATGCCTGGTCGATCGAGGCGGCGGCGGCTTCTTCGGTCAGTCCGCGCTTGCGTGGGCTCATGATCCTTCTTTCTCGTGTCCGGCCCTGCGGCCGCGGCGGTTCAACAGCTGGTCGTACTGGGCCACCGACGGCAGCGGCCGGTTGTCCGGCGGCAAGTGGGACAGCCGCCAGTCGGCAAGGGACGTCACCGTCGCCGCGGGCCCTTCCGTCTGACCTGCGCCAGGAGCCGGCGCGGACAGTTCCCCGGTGTCGCCCTCGGCGGCCTTGCGGGCCTCCAACGCGACCGCGTCCGCCGTCAGCGCGCCCGCCCTGATCGCGGCCGCCAGACCCGCAACGACGTGTTCGTGCTCCATATGCCGGGCCAGCAGCAGCACCTCGATCAAAGCCCGGGTGCCGGCCGCGTCCCCATGGGCCGCGCAGGCCGCCGACCACCACCGGTCGTGGACCGGGGTGAACCGGCCCGCGGAGCGGGCCTGTTCCAGCGGAGTCGACCCCGGAAAGGCGCCCGGCTTGCGCAACAGCGCCTCCAGGTAGTGATCGAGCACGAGCCGGGAGCCGCCCCGGCCGCTGAGCCGCTCGTGGCGGGCGACCTCGGTGCGGCCCTCGTAGACCACCAGGTCGTTGGCATGCAGCAGGACGCGCAGCTGCCGGCCGATGAAACGGACCGGCACCGAGTAGGTGTTGGAGCGCACCGTGATCTGACCGAAGCGGTTGACGCGCGGGGTGAACCACCGCCCCGTCTCGAACACCTCGGTGGGCAGCGGCCTCAGCATCGACTGCTCGTGGGCGAAGGACTCACCGACGGTGCGGGTCCGCGAGCGCAGCCGGCGGCCCTCGTCCTGAAGGTCCCACCGGTCCACCAGCTCGTTCAACTCCGCCAGCGACGCGACCTCGGGGACCGGGACGAAGTGGTTGCGCCGGAAGTAGCCGATCTGCCCCTCGACGCCGCCCTTCTCGTGGGCGCCCTCGATGCCGGGCCGGCAGTAGAACGCCTCGATGCCCCAATGCGAGCGGAACGCGGTCCACCGGTCGGACTCCACCCGGGCCCGCCCCAGCCCAAGCACCCGCTCCACCGCGGCCCGCAGATTGTCGTAGCGGATCTTCCCGCGCGGAACACCGGCCAGCCGCCGGAACGCGTGCTCATGTCCTTCGAGGAAGGCTTCCTGCCCGCAGGAGGCGAACACCCGGTGCACCGCCTTGCCGGAGTAGGACAGCCGCAGCGAGAACAGGTAGACCCTGGTCGGCACCCCGGCGAGCACGATGTGCACATCCCCGAAGTCGACTTCCGCCTCCACCCCGGGCAGATGTCTCTGCGGGATGAACATCGCCTCCGGGCCCACCCCGGCCTTGCGACGGATCTCCTTGCGCCGGTCCTTCACATAGAGCCGGACCATGCAGTACGAGATGTCACGGGCCTGGTGCCCCTCGACCAGCCGGTCAAAGATCCGCTTCGCGGTGTGCCGCTGCTTGGGCGGCGCATCCAGATCCGCTTTCAGCATCGAGTCGATCAACGTCTTGTAGGGATCGAGCCGCGATTCCTTGCGCCGCGGCTTCTTCCGCGGCTCCGGCCACTTCCCGTCCAGAGCCCGCCGGACCGTCCGCCACGTGACGTTGTGGACCTGCTGCAACGACCGCATCGACATCCCCAGCAAGTGATCCTTGCGGATCGCCGTGTACAGCTCGACCTTCGACTGCGAGTTACCCATCAGGCCCCCAGCGGCAGAAGCACACCCCACAGTCCCACCGCAAGCCCCCGCCTGACGTCAAAACAAACCGACATCGCAATGTCGGTCAGAACGCGACACCCACACTCATCGCGAAACGACTCCCCAACTCACGTTCATAGCCACCGCCCCTCGCGCGAAGCCGGATGGTCCCATCGAGTGCTCGGACGCCTCTGGACACGATCGCCTATCACTTGGAGTCAGTGCGAAATCGCGGCCCAGTGCCTGCAGTTGCTCCGTTTGGCCTGTTGGCTCAGCGCATGTGTACAGCGAGATTCAGGGGAACCCGTCGGCTTCGGATGTTTGAATCGTCGAGCAGGCGGCCCACCCCAGGCGACGCTACCGATAGGGCGAGCACAGGCGGGCGGGCGAGGGCGCGAGAGCCACCGCGGGCCGAGGGGGCAGATCCTCGCTGAGGCGCCGAGGCGGTAGTCAGAGCGCCGGTCTGCGGATTACGGCACTGCCACCGACCTCACGAAGAGCTCTCGGGCTGCGCGGCCTGTGGGTCACTCAGCGCGCCGGACCTCAGCTTCGGGGCTGCGCCGACCATCCATGAACCGACCGGCGGGTTACCTAATCTTCGAGCACGCAGAAATCTATGCCCGCTGGAGTAGACGTTGGGTGGTGGTGTGGTTATGGGTTCTCGCGTAGCCGAGATCGAGCCGGGCCTGGCAGAGACGAACTGCCGGCAGCAGTACCCGCAGTTGCAGTGCGCAGGACGGTGCGGTGGTGGAGTTAGGGAAGAAACGGAGGAGTTGAGCGCCATCAGGATCGCCCGGGTGGAGTCTTGAGCCCGGGTACCGCAGGACATCGTTAGTGAGGTGGTCTCCGGTCAAGCAACCGCGATCCGGGCAGCCCCGACAGCATCTTGGTCGGGTCTGCGGAAACGGTGGGCCGACGCAGTATCAGGGTCGGCAGATGGTGTAGCAGTTCCTTCGGGGCCCGGGTGCCATACGGCACCCGGGCCCCTCCACGCGTTCCACAGAGAGGTGCAATGACAGCAGGCGATTCGTTCAGCCGTCTCGATGACGACGACTACCCCGCCTACATCATGGGCCGGGCCGCCGAGATGCTCGGCATGACACAAGGTTTCCTGCGCGCCATCGGCGAGGCCCGCCTCATCACCCCGCTGCGCTCCACGGGCGGCCACCGCCGCTACTCCCGCTACCAGCTGCGCATCGCAGCCCGCGCCCGTGAACTCTTCGACCAGGGCACGCCCGTCGAGGCCGCCTGCCGCATCGTCATCCTCGAAGACCAGCTCGAAGAGGCCCAGCGCATCAACGCCGAACACCACCCCGCCACCGGACCAGAGAACCCGGCGACCACAGTCTGAATGAGGAAGGGGAGACGCGCGGCTTCCCGGCTCAGGCGTTGCCGGTGTCGGTGGGTGCGTTGGCTGGCCTGGTGTCGATGGGGGGCAGTTGGCGGCGATCTCGTTCAGCGTTTGGGTCTTGAGCTTGTTGGCGGTGAGCTTCCAGCGGAGTTTGGTGGAGACCTAGTCGGTGGCGTAGGTGCAGTGGGCGTCGGCTGTCGGGGGCAGCCACTCGGCCGGGTCCTGCTGTGGATCGGTCCGAATGCCCGCGCTGTGGTGCCCTGCCTCGTGGCGCAGCCGTGGAGAAGCCGTATCGGTCGTGGAGGAACGTGCAAGCGGTCGTGTTCCGGGGGCATCCCGCGCCGAACGGCGTCACGTGCCTGCGGACGGGGCCCGCTGGTCCTCGGAGAGGGGCGGTGCGAAGGCAGTGGTGGCCGAGCGGAATGCCCTGCGGTAGGCGGACGGGGTGATGTCCAGGGCGGTGCGCATGTGCTGCCGCAGGTTGGTGCCGCTGCCCAGGCCGGCCCTGGCGGCGATGTCGTCAACAGGCAGTTCGGTCGACTCCAGCAGATGGCGTACGTGTGCCAAGCGGGCCGAGGCGAGCCATTCGGCCGGGGAGAGTCCGGTCTCCTGTCGGAAGCGCCTGGTGAAGGTCCGTACGCTCATGTGGCAGTGGGCCGCGAGGTCTTTGAGGGATAGCCGCCGATCCAGGTGTTCCGTCATCAGCGTCCGTGCCCCGGCCGTCGAGGTGTCCGCGTCCTCCCGGACCGGGTGCTCGATGTACTGTGCCTGCCCTCCGTCTCTCATGGGCGCGACGACGTTGTACCGCGCCACCCGGTTCGCCACGGAACTGCCGTGGTCCTCCCGGACCAGGTGCAGGCACAGGTCGATGGCGGCCGCGCCGCCGGCTGACGTCAGGATGCCGCGATCGGCGATGTAGAGCGGGTCGGTGTCCAGGTCGACTGCGGGAAAGAGCCGCCTGAACTGCTGCGCGTAGCGCCAGTGGGTCGCGGCCCGGCGGCTTTCCAGCAGGCCGGCGGCCGCGAGTACGAACGAGCCGGTGCACAGGGACACCACCCGGGCGCGGCGCCGGGCCGCACGGCGCAGCGCTTCGGCGACGGAGGCGTCCACCGCGCCGGCGTCCAGTAGCTCCGGGCAGCGGGTGCCGGCGACGATCACCGTGTCGGCGTGCTCCAGCAGGGACAGGTCGCCCTGCGGCGTGACGCCATACCCGTTCACCGTCGGTACGGGGGAGCCGTCCGGGGTGAGGGTGCGTACCTCGTAGGCCGCGGTGCCCGCGCGGGTTTCGACCGAGGCAAGCATCTGGGCCGGGATGCTCAGGTCGAAGGCCACCACCGGTGCGAGGGCCAGGACGGCCACATGGTGCGGTGTCGCAACTGTCATGGCCCAATAGTTGCACATAGTGGCTCTTGGGCCACTTCTGTGCCGCTCGTGATCGGCAGAGACTGATGTCAGTTCCGCACAACAGGCCGGGCAGCACCCGGTCGAACACCCGGAAGGTGCCCACCCAGCCATGACTGCCCCCGCTGTCGATCCCGAGATCCAGACCCTGCTCGACACCGCCGACACCGGCGTCTTCCCCGTCCACGGCCTGGACGCCGTCCTCGCCGACCCCCAGCGCTATGCACTGCTGCGCGCACACCCCGACACCCCCGTCGACGACCAGGTCAAGGTGCGAGACCTGTACATCCCCGGCCCCGCAGGACAACTGCGACTACGCGTCTACCGCCCCGACACCACCGAAGACCTGCCGATGATCCTCTACATCCACGGCGGCGCCTTCACCTACGGATCCCCCGAGGCCGAAGAGGGACGCTCCCTGCGCTACGCCCGCGACGCCCACGCCGTGGTCGTCTCCGTCGACTACCGCCTGGCCCCCGAACACCCCTACCCGGCCGCAGCCGACGACGCCTACGCCGCCCTGACCTGGATCGCCGACAACCCGGCCGAACTCGGCGGAGACGCAACACGCATCGCGGTCGCCGGCGGCAGCGCCGGCGGGAACATCGCCGCCTCCACCGTGCTCCGCGCCCGCGACCAGGCGGGCCCGCACCTGCTCTTCCAGTCCCTGACCTACCCCAGCCTCGACGGCAGTCTGACCAGCGCCTCGGCACGGGAGTTCACCGATACCCCGGTCTTCGACCGGGGCGCGCTGGAACTGGCCGTGCAGTACTACGCGAGGGACGGCCACGCCGACCCGTACGCCTTCCCGATCCGCGCCACCGATCTCAGCGGCCTGCCGCCCACCTACATCGCCGTGGCCGAGATCGACCCGCTGCGCGACGAGGGCCGCGACTACGCCGCACGCCTGTCCGCCGCCGGCGTCACCACCGAACTCGTCCAGGTCCCCGGCGCCGTCCACGGCTTCGACCTCCTCTTCCCCCAGGCCCGCATCAGCGAACACAACCTCACCGACCAGGTACGCACCCTGCGCGACGCCCTCCACCCCTGACTGAGTAGGTTCGGGGGCTGGAAACGGAGCGGAAGCCACCGCGCCAGTCCCCGACCCCACTCAGGGCTTGTCGCGAAAGTGGATCCTGGACGCCGAGTCCACCTCGTGCCGGTTCACAGGGCGATGACGATTTTGCCGTGAACGTGCCTCTCGGCCTGCGTCGTCACGGCTTCGCGGATCTGCTCGACCGGGAAGGTTGCCGCGATCGGAACCGTAATCTCGCCGGCATGGATCGACTCGGCGATCCGTTCCATGGCGCCCGGACCCGCGTCGAGGGCGCCCGCCTTGCTGACACCGAGCGGCGGGGCGGGGCCGTCGGCCACGACGGAGATCCGCTCGGGTGCCACGCCGAGCTTGAGGGCGGTCTCGGCCGCCTCCCTTCCGAACAGGTCGGTTGCGGCGGTGATCCCCTCGGGCGCCAGGGCCCGCACCCGGTCCGCCAGGCCGGGGCCGTAGGCCACGGGTTCGGCGCCGAGCCCGCGCAGGAATCCGAACGTGCCCTGGGATGCGGTGCCGATCACCCGGGCACCCGCAAGCTTCGCCAGCTGCACGGCGAAGATGCCCACGCCACCCGCCGCTCCACCGATCAGGACGGTGTCTCCGGCGCTGAGTTCGATCGCCGCGAGCGCGGCGGAGGCCGTCAGGCCGGACACCGGAAGCGTGGCCGCCACCTCGTCGCCGATGCCATCCGGGGTGGGCCACAGCCCTGCAGCGGGGGTCTTGACCAGCACGAAATCGGCGACGGACCGGCCAATCGCCGCCCCGAACACCCGGTCGCCGGTCGCGAATCCGGTGGCTTCGGCGCCCACCTCGTCCACCACTCCGGCGAAGTCGCTGCCGAACCCGGCCGGCAATGTGAGGCCGAACCGCGCCGCCATGTCGGGCTGGGTGGTGATCTGCCAATCCATCGGATTCAGCCCGGCGGCCGTGACCCGGACGCGAACC
Source organism: Streptomyces sp. NPDC036815 (assembly GCF_055609205.1). Classification (NCBI taxonomy): domain Bacteria; kingdom Bacillati; phylum Actinomycetota; class Actinomycetes; order Kitasatosporales; family Streptomycetaceae; genus Streptomyces; species Streptomyces sp. NPDC036815. The sequence goes on from NZ_JBVJPW010000040.1 coordinate 11,707, forward strand.
TCGTCCGGCGCGGCGTGCGGCTCGGGTATCTCCTGCAGTTCCAGTACTTCGGGACCGCCAAATCGCCGGTAACGGACAGCTCTGCTCATCGGTGACTCCTGGCCAGTGATGGGACTTGGTCTCATCGACCGTACACCAGTGATGGGACCATGTCCCGTACACTGTTCCCATGGCTCGCTGGCAACCCGACGCACCAGGACGACTCGCCGCCGCTGCCCTCGACCTCTTCGAGGAGCAGGGCTACGAGAAGACGACCGTGATCGAGATCGCGGAGCACGCCGGGCTCACCAAGAGCACGTTCTTCCGGTACTTCCCGGACAAGCGCGAGGTGCTCTTCGGCGGGGGCACGGTGGCCGGTCTGCTCGTCGAAGGGATCGCCTCGGCTCCGCCGGAGTCCGGGCCGCTCGACGCGGTGGCGGAGGCCCTCGATGCGCTCGGTCGGACGTTCTTCACCGCCGACCGCCGCGAGTTCAGCGGCCGGCGCCAGGCCGTTCTGAACGCCAATACGGAACTGCGCGAACGTGAAGCCCTGAAGAGGATCGACCTCACCGCCTCGATGATCGAGGCCCTCAACCGCCGCGGAGTCCCGCGCCTGACCGCGCGTGTGGCCGCGCAACTGGGCGCGCTCGCCTGGGAGATCGCCTACGACCAGTGGATCGACACCGACAACAGCGAGGGCTTCGGCCCGCTGGCACGGCAGGCGCTCGCCGACGTACGCGCGGCCGGAGCCGCGCACTGATCAATGATCAGGGATATGGCCAGTCACCCATAAACCACAAGTAGCTGCCCGGCGTTGCCACACACGCTTCGAGCGGCTCGTCAACGTCGAGCAGGGCCGCCTTCTGCTGGCCGTCAGTACACCTCTGTGTCAGGGCGGCTACTTCCTGGCGAGCGACTTGAGCTTCCTGTTCGTTGAGCGTCATGCCGGTCAAGGCTGTTCAGTACTCTCGCCAACGCTTAACCGCGCTCGTATGAACCCCGCAGCAAGGTGTTCCGGGACAACCCCTTTCACGCGGGGCGTCCCGAGGCGCGCGGCTTCAGGGCCTGGAGTCTACGGGCGGGCAGGGGGCGTACCCGACCCTGCCCCTTCCTATCCCCGCCTGTGCCCTTGCTCGACTCGCGCCGCCGACATCCACGTCCAGGTGCCGCCAATTTGAAGTGGCAGCTCAAAGGACTGGTGTGGTCGGTTCTCGGGGTAATCGTGCTGGTGTGGCTGGGAGTCCACGGAGAAGACCATCCGCCAGCGGTTGGCTTCGAGGTTCGTCAGGATGAGCACGGCACGCAGGAGTTGGGTGGAGCGGGCGGGTTCGGTATGGAGCCCGGGGAGGATTCGCCAGTTCTTGAGGTGGGCGGAACCGTGAGCCTCTTCCAAGTTGATTGCGCTGGTCACGGCAGATGGGCGGGATCACGGTTCGGTCATGGACGCCTTGCGAAGATCCCTGCCGTTGCCATCGTTACCCGGCGTCGCGCCCTCGCCTCGTCGTCACCGAAACGGTCGATGCCCCAGGAGAGGGCGTGGACGTGTTTGACGTGAACTGGATGGACCGGGCCGATCGCCGTAGGCGCGGCAAATTGGACCCACTCGATGCCCAGAATGCGGCGCGAGCTGTGCTGAGCGGGCGGGCCCGTGCACGGGCCAAATCGGGCGACGGGCCGGTGCAGATCGCCAGGATGTACAGACTCACGAAGGTGTCAGCCATCAAAGCCCGAACGCAGGCCATCAACCAGCTCAAAGCCGTTCTCATCACTGCCGATCCAGCTTTGCGGGAAGAACTGGCTGGACTGGGCAATGCCGAACTCTTCCGTACCTGTACCGGCTACGCCGATGGGAGCGGTGACGATGAGGTCGGCGAGGAGTCGGTGCTGCAGGCCACTCGGATCACGTTGGGTCTGCTGGCTGACCGGATCGGCCAGCTCTCCGCGCAGATCCGGGAGGTGGGCGCTCGTATGGCCTGGCTCGTGGAGTGCCATGCCCCGCAGCTGTTGGAGGTGGTGGGGATCGGTCCGGACACGGCCGTCGCTCTGCTGATCGCGATGGGGGACAACCCGGAATGTCTGGGCAGCGAAGCGTCGTTCGCAGCGTTGTGCGGGGTCAGTCCGGTCGAGCGTTCCTCGGGGCGCCGGCAGTTCCGCCGCCTGAACCGCGGCGGTGACCGGCAGGCCAATGCTGTGCTCCACCGCATCGTGTTCACTCGCCTGCGGGTAGACCCGCGCGCCCAGACCTACTACGAGCGCCGGATCAAAGAGGGCAAGACCCGGACGCGAAATCGTCCGGTGTCTCAAGCGCTATGCGGCTCGGGAGGTCTTCCACCTCATCGGACAGCCACAGCCAGAAGCCCGTGCATTTCGCTGTCCCGGCCTTCTCCGACCGCCGCTGGCAGGAGGTTGCAGAGGCCCGCCGGACCATCGAACCGGTCATGCTGCGCCTGTCCGTCGAACGCGGCGACGTCGACTGGGAAGCCCGCGTACGAGCCGCCCACCACCGGCTGGCCCGCACCCCGGCGTACGCACCGGAGGAGGGCGAGCACTACAGCAACGCATGGGCTGAAGCCCACCGCCTCTTCCACCGCACCCTGCTGGAGGGGTGCGGCAACCTCGTCCTGCTGGAGACCTTCGACCGGATGTGGACCGCGAGCGAACTGGCCCGCCGCTGGTCGGCGCACCGCAACCCCGACCGGGACGGCGCCCTGGAACATCGCCGGCTGGAGGAGGCCGTACTCGCCCGTGACGCCGACACCGCGGCTGAGGTCCTGACCCAGCACCTCACCCAGACCGCGGCCGGACTGACCGAGTCCTCCCACCACGAACCCACGGACGAAGCCTGATGCGCCTCGCCCCCCTGGCCGCACGACCACACATGATCACCGACACCGGAGCCACAGCATGACTACTTTCGAGGCGAGCGCAGGCCGCCACTGCCACAACGCTGTCAGCCCCCTGCACACATCCGTGTACTTCGCGCCGGAACCGGCGGACGAACTCGCGGCGCTCGGGCTGGAGCGCGGAGCCATGGTCTACCTCGCCAGCCGTGCGGCACCGCTCGGGGCCGTCGATGCGGGCACTGTCACAGCGACGTTCTACAACTTCAACCACGAGCATGTGCAGCGGTACATCCCCGCCGCGTGGACCGTCACCACGCCGGAGGCGGTGCTCACGGCACGGCTGCGTGGCGCGGACCGAACCCTGCAGCGGCTGCTCGGGAAGGAGACCCTGACGTCCACGGAAATGACCGAGGCGGCCGAACTGGCGCTGCACGCCACCGAAGCCTGCCGCCGAGAGGCACGGCCGCTCTACGCTGCCAACTCCGACCTCCCGGTACCCGAAGAACCGCACCTGGCCCTGTGGCACGCCGCGACGCTGCTGCGCGAACACCGGGGTGACGGGCACCTCGCCGCCCTGGCAATCGCCGGCCTGTCGGGCATCGAGGCGCTGGTCCTGCACAACGCCACCGGCAAGGCGCCGACCTCGGCACTGTTCATGCGCACCCGCGGGTGGTCCGCGCAGCAATGGGCCGCCACCCGGGACCAATTGCGCGAGCGCGGCCTACTGGACGAGGCAGGCAACCTGACGCAGACGGGCGCCACCCTGCGCGGCGAGGCCGAGATGCTCACCGACCGCCTCGATGCCGCCCCGTACGACCACCTCGGTCCGGCAGCCACCGTGCGCCTCACCGAACTGGCCGGCAGCTTCTCCGGAACCCTCAGAGCAGCGGGCGCCTTCCCCGCGGTGCACTTCGGCAAGGGCTGAGGGCCGGAGCCGGGAGCCCGGCACCCTCGTAGTAGCTACGGCCAGGTGGCGTGCCGCGCTACGTGACGTTCGGTTCTGCAGTTGCTGCGACGGCTGGAGGCTACACCGCGGTAAATGCCGGATTTACTGCGGCAGTGCCGGAAGGGCGGGACGGGCGGGACGATCGAACCGGTGACCGAACTCGGTGGCGGGGGCGCGTTGCGGTCGCCGGGCACGTTGCGGTCGCCGCGCCCCCGCGTCGTGCCCATGTCCGCCCCTCCTGCGTCGTACACCGCGGCGGCCGAGCGGTACCTCACCGGCATGGACATCGCTAAGTCCTCCGCGCTGATCTACCGGATCTCGCTGGCGACGTGGGCGTGGATGCTCGCCGATGAACCGGCGCCGACCGGGCCCGCCCGCCGGGGCGCGAAGCCGCCCCTCTTCCCCGTCACCGCGAGCGACGCCCCGGTGCTCCCGTAGGTGCTGGCCGAACTGGCGGCGGCGGGCGGACGAGATGGACGCCGACACCGTCAACCGGGAGCTGTCCATCGCCGCGAGGTGTTCGGCTGATGGCAGCGCCAGGGCTGGGTCGAAGGCGATTCCACGATCGGCATCGAGCAGCGGTCGGCACCGCCGGACCGCACCAAGGCCCTGGGGAGACCCAGATCGCCGCGCTATGGCGCCTGGATGTCGCGCTGCGGGAGAAGACGCAGTGGAAGATGCTCTACGCGCCCGCCGCGCGGGCCGATGAGGTGCTGTGCCTGAACGTGGAAGACCTGTACCCGCAGGACAAGCGGGGGAAGATCACCGCCAAGGGCGGGGTGACCGAGTGGATTCACTGGCAGTCCGGCAGAGCCCAGCTCCTGCCCCGCCCCATGGCCCGCCGCACCCGCGGCCCGCTGTTCCGCACCGACCGCTAAGCCCCGGCCGAAACGCCGACGCTCGACGTATGCCCGGAGACCGGCCGGGCCCGGCTCTCCTACCGCCGGGCCGAGGAAGTGGTGAAGCCCATCTTCGTCCTCGCCCTTCACCACACCTCAGCGTGAGGTTGGAAACCGCTCAGTGTTCTCCGGAGGAAGATGAACACAGACGAACACGGCTGCATGGGGGGATCGAATGCAGGGCCAGGGAAACGGCCACAGTGACAACCCGTCCCTCACCGAGCTGCGTGTGAAGCTGAACGATGGCCTGGCCGTTGCAGGATGGCGAACCGGTGCCCTTGGCGGGCATCTCGTGCGAGGGCCGACCGAGGGGGAGCCTCGGTGCCTCGCGCACCCGGCCGCCGCCGCACCTCAGCGGCGGCCGGGCACAAAAAGCGTCCCACCTCCGCTGTCTTCTGTTCGCGGGATGCCCTATCCCGGCAGCGGATTCACCCCGTTACAGTCCGGCCCGGCCTCGAATTCCGGCACGGCAGTCGAGCTTTCCAGTTCACGAGATGCTGCGTCGGTGCTGCGGTCAGCCCCTTCCGCGGCCGAGCGCAGCAGGTCAAGACCGGCAAACGGACGTGGTCCGCGCCCACACCCGTGGCCCGTGCACATGCCGTGGGTGCCGGCGCATTCCCGCGACGCCGACACCCACGGTCGGACTGCACCGGCTACGGAGAGGAGCTCGACGCGGCCGGAACGTCCTACCTCCTACCCTCCTCCCTCAGCAGGGGGCAGAACGGGCCGGGACAGCGCATTTCCTCTACGCCAGGGACGCACAACGCCCGCCCTTCCGCCTCTTGGCATTCCCGTTCTCATCAGCGGCTTCGCCCGGACCCGCCTGCATCAGCGTTGAACCGGCAACGCCGAGCGACAGCCAGGTGACTGCCACCGAAGGGCGACTACGAAGAGAAGCACCTACTCAGCTGTCGCTGTCGCCGCGGCGGGAGCCTGTCTTTCTCTCGGCATGGGGATGAGGGGTGCCCGGTGTTTGCCGTACACAGTTGAGGGCTTCCTGGACGGTGGCACAGGGCGTGAAGAGTGTGTTGAGGCCCGTGGCTGTGAAGATCCGAAGGTGCCAGGGTTGGATACACACCAGCGCGAGTTGGCCATCTCGTTCAAGGACCCTGCGTCGCGCCTGGCAGAGCAGGGAGAGGGTGGAACAGTCGAGAAAAGTCACCGGCCGCAGGTCCACGACCACGCGGGCGTACTGCGATGCGGTGGCGGCGTCGGTGTGCACGCGGACATCGTGGGCATTGCTCACGTCGATCGCTCCGCAGAGCTCGACCACGGTGACCCCGTTTTCAAGGAAGCTGCGCGCGTGCCGACACGGCTCCGGAAGGCGGGACGGCTGCGGATGATCGCCACGCGGGACCGCGCCCATGTCTCGGTTGCTTGTGCCCATTGGCTGTTCCTGAAGTGAGACCCCCCATGAGGGGGGAGTGTTGCGGCCGACGGACCGTCACCAGGGGCTGGGGCAACGCCCAGCCACAGTAGGCACGGTGGATGATGCAGAAACGTCCATGCGCGCGACGATGCACTCGTGTGAGTGGTGCCCTTCGGAAGTTATTGCCGGTCAGTTGTTCGAGGCTCTTTACGGTTGAGAGCCCGTCTATGAACCCCTGTTGGTCTGGTCCGTGTGCCGCGGCCGGTACTCATGAGCTCCGGATGTGGAGAGCGCAAGCCTGACAGAGGCCTGCGGAGGCTTATCGGAGACCTGGACCGATCGGGTGGTCCACATGGCACGCGCGGAGGGGCTCCAGCGCACATCTGCTGCCGGTGACAGCCTCCCTGGTGTGGCGGCCGTCCGGGCTGTCCTGGTTGAGGGAGGGGGCGTTCATGCGTCGATCTGCGCAGGTTGCAGCAGCACTGGTGATGGTAATGGGATCAGCATTCGGACTCGCGGGTGTCGTCCAGGCGGCGCCCAGCGACGGTCCCGCCGTCTCTGGGGATGCGTGCTTTGAAGGAGGAGGCCGTGTGGTGCCCGGCCCGCTGGGAAGCTACGGGCCTGAGATGTGCCAGGGCGGCAAGCACGACGGAGCCATGATCATTCCGGGCTCGTGAGCGGCAACGCCTCAATCTGGCGTGGCGCGTGTATGAGATCAACAGGGGTTCAAAGATGGGCTCTGAGATAGGAAAACAGTACGGCTGGCCCAGCCGTCTGACCCCTCTGCGAGGGCGTTCGAACGCTCCCTACTGCGGTCGCCCGGCAGGCCATATCCTGGCTGCAGACCAAAGAATCACTGCGCTGTCACTGCCCGCGTGATCCTGTCAGGCTCCCAGCCCCCGAGTCGGAACCACACAGAGGCCCGGCTGGAGCCGCACCACCGACTGCACGGCTCCAGCCTCCGCACCCCGGCAGGTTGGGGAGCCTCCCGGCTCCCCAACCACAGGGGGAGCCGCGTGAGAATGCGAGGGGGGAGCTCCGCATTCTCACACTCGGGGGGGCGCCGTCAGGGATCGGCGCGCCCCGATCCGGCCTCATCGGCCTGCCTAGGCCTCGAACCCCGGACCACAGGGGTCCCTTCAGTAGGTGGCTTCTTGACCATGCCCGCTGTGCCCGATCCCGAATGCAGCCATGACCAGTTTCTGGTCTGATGGCGCCCTGGCTCGGCCGTGCCGTCGGCCCCGGGCGGCCAGCCTCACTCGCCCGGCCGTGTCGGTAGACGGCGGGATCAGGCTCCGTGGCGGGCCCGCTCAAGGCCATCGAGGATCAGATCGAGCCCGTACAGGAATTCGTTGTCGCGGTCGTAGTTCGGCTGAAGGAGGTGTTCAGCGGTCGTCTCCTGGAGTGAGAACCCGTATACGTAGCTGTCCAGGACGGACACCACGTGCGTGGTCATCTCAGCCGAGAAGCCTGCCCCCAGAAGCGTCGCGATCACGCCGTCGTGGTGGCGTGAGGTCCCGGGGGTGGCCCGCGACTCCATGAGGCCCGTCGTCCAGGGGTGGCGCGACATGACCGTGCGGGCGGAGACGGCCCGGCGGCGCATGGCCGTCCGTCAGTCCCTCTCGTCGGCTGGAAGATCGATCTCGGCGAAAACGGTGTCGATCATGCCGTCGAGCAGGTCCACCTTGTTCGCCACATGGCGATACAACGACATGGCCTCGACTCCGAGTTCCAAACCGAGCTTGCGCATGGTGAGCGAAGCGATCCCGCTCGCGTCGGCGAGGGCGACGGCTGTCCCCCCCCTGGTCAGCGGTGGCCGGGCTGCAGGCTCCGGGTGGCTCATCGGCGTCCTCCGGCCTTTCGCCTTGACATGCTTACGGCGTAAGCGTACGACTTGCAAAGTAAGCTGAGCTTACGTTGTAAGGGTTCGATCATGGTGTCCGAGCAGCGCAGAGCGAAGGACCCATTCAGGGCGGCAGGTCGCCCGCGGGTCACGCATGCGGCGGTGCGCAGCCGCCGCGCTCATCCGTGCAGTGCCGTCCAAGGAGGGCACCATGACGCCGGCTGCTCCCTACCCCACACAACTCGGCCTCAGGTGCACACGCCGCATCGCCCGTTGGCGGCCGCTCGTACACTGGCTCCTCGCGGTCCCGCAACTGATAATCGCCTACGCGCTCAGCCTGTTGCGTGGGGTCCTGACCTTCATCGCCTTCTTCACCGTGCTGTTCACACGGCACATCCCGCGTCCGCTCTTCGACGCAATGGCCATGACATTCCGCTACGAATGGCGCGTCGCGAGTTACGCGCTGTTTCTGCGGATGGACTACCCGCCCTTCGACTTCCAGTTAGCCTCCGGTGACGACGGCCTCGACCCGAACACCCTCGTCACGTTCGCCTACCCCGAGCGGATGTCGCGGTGGCAGCCCCTGATCAAATGGCTGCTCGCCCTCCCGCACTACCTGGTGCTGTTCCTGCTGAGCATCGCAGCGACGGTCGCCGTAACCGTGAGCTTCTTCGCCGTGCTCATCACCGGCGAATACCCTCTGGGTATCCGTGACTTCGTAGTAGGCGTCTACCGCTACAACCTCCGGGTCCAGGCCTATGTCGGCCTGCTCACCGACAGCTACCCGCCCTTCAGCCTGCAGGCCGACTGACCCAGCCAGACCCCGGCGACCGCCACGATCAGCAGGTCTATTGTGCGTCCGGCGACAGGGTCCGTGGGGCACACAGCGGTCGAAGGCCATCTCTTTCCCACTTTAGTTGCCGGCCTACCCCCCTCCCGAGTCCAGAACCGCCTCGTCCATGGCGTCACCCAACTCGCCGAGACTTCACCGGGCAACTCGCCGGCGCCGCACTGGCATCGGCCGCGCTGCTGGAACACCTGCCGGAGAAGGTCGCCGCTCGTGCTTGTGCTCGTGTTCGGGCTTTGGCGCGGGCTCATGCTCGTCGGCGAGAACGCGGGCTCACCCGCCTTCAGATTCACGTTCGGGCTCGCGGTCGGGCTGTACTGGCTTTCTGGCGCTGGTCGCCGCCAAGCCCCTCCTCCACCTGCACAACCTGCCCACACCGCCCGTCGAGCTGCCAGAACACGACAACGTCCGCGCCATACGCAAGTCCATCGCCGCCATCACCTCCCTGCCCCAAGCCACTCTTCGCCTCCTCACCGAACGCGTCGACCGGCTCGAAGCTGAACTCGCTGAAGTGGAGTTCTTCCTGCCGACCGGAGCCTTGCAAGGCGACCCGCAGTACCGCAACGCCCTACACCACAGTGACAAAGCAGTGCTGTGCGATTGGGGCACCGTGGCGTACGGCCACCCGGAGTGGGACCTGGTCGCCATCGAGGTTCACTGCCGACGCTTCGGCTACACCCCGGAGCAATACAAGGACTTCGCCACGGCCTACGGGTACGACGTCACCACCCTGGCCGGCTACCCGACGCTGCGCGACCTCCGTGAATTGCGCATGATCACCACGAATGCACGCAAAGTGCATCACGCCCCAGACAGTGTCCACGAAGTACTGCGCCGAGTAGACGCTCTTGGGAACGACGGCATAGGCGAGCGCTGGCACATTCTCTGACGAAACCGGCGGACAAGGACCAACGGACCGGGAACCGACGCCAAGGGCCTTGCCGCAGATGACGGGCCACGACGACGAGCGAGGCTGACGCAAGGAGCGCAGCCAGGACGCGCTGCAGAGCAGCCACATCATGAGGGCCACGGACCGGCCGTACACATCGAGCGCCGTGCCGCGGGCCCACATGGTGAGCGCGGACACCTCGGTTCCCGCGGGTGCCCAGAGCCCGAATCCAACGGGAACGAGCCCCAGTTGGGCGGTGGGCACGGGAGTGGCGAGGGCATGCCGCGGGCTCTCGCTGGGCCTACTCTCTACCCCCAGCAGGCCAGGTGTCGTCCGCGGGCTGATGGCTTCTTCCGTGCAAGTTCGCGGGCCGCCACACTGAGCATCGGAACGAACACCGGGAGGGTGGAGATGAGCGGGCATACCGTGACTCCGTGGGGCGTAACGCGCATGAGGCCGTTCCCTGAAGTGGTGTTGCCGGCCGTCGAGGTGGTTCTGGACCCCGAGTCCCAGACAGGACTGTGGTTGGGGCCCGACGGGCTGGAGACACCTGCGCTGGACCGGCACAAGCGCTCCGAGACGTCGAAGGAGACGACGACGAAGACCAGCATGGACGGCACTCCTGACCAGGGCTCTGACCAGGACGGGGATACCGATTGACGCCGCCTGCACCGGTCCTGGTGGTCTCCCGGACGGATGACGCGACGGCCGATGTGGTGATCGAGGAGCTGAACCGGCGCCGGGTTCCGATCGTCCGGCTCGACCCGGCCGACTTCCCGCAGAGTATCGGCGTCGACGCCCGCCTGGACGGCTCCGGGCTGTGCGGGCATGTGCGGACGATGACACGGGTCGCGGAGCTGGGCCGGGTACGGTCGGTGTACTGGCGCCGGCCCCGGCCGTACACCGCCCCGGCGGGCTTGGAGGAGCAGGACGCCCGCTGGTCCGTCGAAGAGGCCCGGTTCGGTCTGGGCGGCCTCCTGGCGTCGCTGCCCGGCGCGCACTACGTGAATCATCCATGGCGGAACCGCGATGCCGAGTACAAACCGGCCCAGCTGGCCGTGGCCGCCCGGTGCGGGTTCGAAGTCCCCCCGACCCTGCTCACCAACGAGCCGGACGCAGCGCGCGACTTCGCCCGCGAACACGGACCCGTCGTGTACAAGCCGCTGCGCAGCACCGACTACCACGATGCTCAGGGGCGGGCACTGACCGTGTGGGTCGACGAGGTGGACCCGGCAGACCTCACCGCGGGCATCGCCCAGACCATGCATCTGTTCCAGCACCGGGTGCCCTCGGTAGCCGATCTGCGAGTGACGGCTGTGGGGGAGAAGGTCTTCACCGTGCGGATCGACGGCGCGCCGGGACCGGACTGGCGCCGCCACTACGACGCCCTCACCTACACGCTCATCGACACCCCGCCCGAGCTGGCCAAGGGGGTCCGCTCCTACCTGGACGCCTTCGGGCTGGTCTTCGGCGCGTTCGACTTCGGCCTGGACGCGGCCGACCGTGCATGGTGGTACGAGTGCAATCCGAACGGGCAGTTCGCGTGGTTCCCCGAACCGATCACCACTCAACTCGTCTGCGCCGTCGCCGACCAGCTTCAGTACGCGGGAGAACACCGTGACCGTTGACACCGCCCCCTTGCGCCGCGCCCTGGCCGCCGAGATCAGCGGCAGCAACCCGACGCTCACCCCGCAGTGGAGCGACGCGGTCGCGGCAGTACCCCGTGACCTGTTCCTCGATACCGCGCTCTACCGGCCCGCAGACAGCCGGTGGGAGCCGGTGCACCGCGCAGATGTCAGCGCGCAGGAGTGGCTGCGCCTGGTGTACGCCGACCGAACATATGTGACCCAGGTCGACGGCGTGGACGCGGCCGACGCGACGGGCCCCATCTCGGGCACACCCACCTCGTCGGCGACCCTTCCCTCCCTCGTCGTACGCACGCTGCAAGTGGCTGGCCTGCAAGGAGGCGAGAAGGTGTTGGAGGTAGGCACGGGCACCGGCTACTCCACGGCCATCCTGTGCCACCGGCTCGGCGAGAAGCAGGTCGTGAGCATCGAGTACGACACCGCGATGGCCGCACGCGCGGCCACACACCTCAAAGAGGCCGGGTACGCGCCGACACTGGTCGCCGGGGATGGCCTGCAAGGACACCAGGAACAGGCCGACTACGACGCGGTCATCGCCACCTGCGCTGTCCGCTCCATCCCCCGGTCCTGGCTGTGGCAACTCGCCGACGGCGGGTCCATCACCACCACCATCAGCGGGTGGATGCTCGCCTCCGGACTCATCCGCCTCACCCTCGACGACACCGGCGCGGCTCACGGCCGCTTCACCGCCGACCCCATCTCCTACATGCTCGCCCGCCCGCACGAGCGCCCACCGCACCCGGGCCTCCTGCGGCACGACGGCAACACTCGCCCCGCACGCGTGGACCCCGCTCTACTCCAGGAATGGGCTGGTTGCTTCGTCGCACAACTCGCCGCGCCTTCCGCAGAGCTGATGACCACGGGCGACGGCGTGGTTCTGCGGGACGTGGCCACCGGCTCGCAGGCATGGACCGAAGCAGACGCCAGCGGTGCGACGGTGCACCAGCACGGGCCCCTGCGCCTGTGGGACCAGGTAGAAGCGGCGCTGGAGGCCTGGCAGGAGGCTGGGGCACCCGCGCTGACGGACTTCGGGATGACGGTGTCGGACAACGCCTTGGAGCAGACGGTCTGGCTGGGCTCCCCGGACGGCCCGCGCTGGCGCCTGCCCGTCTAACGGGGCCTCAGGTCCCCGGCAGACGCCAGGACCGCAGCCGATCGGAGATCTGAAACGAGTCCAGCCTCAGCAGCCGGATGTCGCCGCCCCCACCCGGTGCCGCGCCGTGCCGCCCGATCGCGGGCTGCGCGGCGCTGCTCGGCACACGGTGAGGTTCGCTCCATCGGTCGGGCGGGGGCCGGTCGGGCAGCGAGCTCTTTGTCCGCCATTGTCTTCGGCACGCATCAAACGTATCGTTATTCGATAGCATCGTTTTTCGATAACAGGATGGTAGTCATGGTCGATGACCGCAAGTTGCTCGAGCCTCTCTTCAGCGCGGTGTCATTGGTGCTTCGCATGGTGCTCGGCCTGGCAATGGTGGGCTTCATCCTGAGCCTGTTCGTCGACGGTATCCATGTCGCCTTCATCGGAGGCGATGTGTGCCTCACTGCGGACGGAATATCAGGCGGCTCATCCGACACCGATGCAATGTTCGGTGCACGTGAGGGGGTCAACGTCGCAGCATCCCCGAGGTACTGCACATCGGATCCAACTCGCAGTCAGCACGCCCTGGAAGCCCTTCATGACCTACCGTCGTTCATCCTGATGTGCGGCGGCCTGCTGCTGCTCAACAGGCTGCTCAGGGGAGCGGCCCGGCAGGGGGTCTACACCGCGCAGACCGCCTCCCGGCTGCGCGGACTCGGCTGGTGGCTGCTCGCCGGCAGCCTCGTCACCGAAGTCGCGCAGGCCATCGCCAAAACCCAACTGTTGGCGACGCTTGTCAAGGAAGACATGGCCGATGCCCTCGGCAATGCGTGGGACATCCCCTTCCTCCCCCTCCTCACCGCCTTGGGTCTGTTCACCTTCGCCCGGATCGTGCGCGCAGGCGTCGTGATGCGCGAAGACGTCGAGGCCACCATTTGATGGTTGTTGACGAGCAGCCACCGGACGGCCACGCGATCGAAGTGGATCTCGATCGCCTCCTCACGGAGCGAGGGATGACTCTCACCGAGCTGGCGGGCCGCGTCGGTGTGACCATCGCAAACCTCTCCATCCTCAAAAACGGCCGGGCCAAAGCCATCCGTTTCACCACGCTCACCCGTATCTGCCAGGTACTGGACTGCCAGCCGGGCGATCTGCTAAGCCACCAACCCCTCCGTGACCGTCAATGACCAAGCGCCGTCCTGTCACGGCCCTTTGACCATTGGTCACGATCAAGGCGGAGCGTCCCGTGCCGTCCCGGAACGGGCTATCGACGTGTCCAGCCCCTGCACCCTGGACGAAGCGGTCCGGCAGTCGGCACGGGCTCGACGCCGCCTTGATGGCGAGTGGCCCGTACGCGAGCCGCGCGCTGCTCATCACTGCAGCGTGACCGACCAGCGCACGAGGCAGTCCACAATGATCAGGCCAGGGCCTGGCAGCTGGAAGGTACCGCGGAAGGGGCCGCTGCTGCGGTGGAGTTCCTCTTCGCCCTCGCCGCCAGGTGATCGGTGCTTGATGCAGACGTGAACCGGCCCTGGTCCGAGCTCTCTTGCGGCTTCTCCTCGAAGCGCGCGGTGTCACTGGGCACGGCGGTGATCTCCGGCCCGGCGAACACGGCCTCCCACGGGCGCGTTTGGTCCTTCATCACGGTCCCCTTCCACGTCACCGAGGTCGAACTGTTCGGCAAGATCTGACCCAACGGGCCCGGCTGTCCTGCCATCCGCTCTCGCCGAGTTCTGCCAGGGATTCACGGACCGCCACCCCTGCGCCCCGGCTGGTTGCCCCGTACCACCAGTGGCAAGCCGAGAGCCTCACCCGTGAACTGCCCGGCGTGCACCGGGGGCGGTGCGCCGCCTACGCGGACACCGCCAGTGAGCACCTTAGCGTCGCGGTGGAGATCGCCCCAGGCAGCGACCCCGACAGCTTCGCCGTCGCCGGGCGCGAACGCGACCGGCCCGGGGCCGCGAATATCGGCCTGATCGGCCTCACCGCCCGCTACGCCCTCGATAACGACTTTCACATCGTCCTGGAGGGCATCCTGTACGCCGACCGCTACGGCACGATGCTCCAGGACTTGGTGCGCGCCCACCAGGGCGTCACACGGTGCTACCACCTCTACGTGCCCTTCGCGGAGAAGGTGCTCCGGCACGCAACGAAACCAGATGCCCAGTACCTTGCGCACGTCAACGAGGGCCACCTACGCGGCTGGTACCGAGAGAAAGACCTGCTCCCCAACGGCCTGGAGACCATCATCGACGCGGCCAGTACCCTGGACGACACCGTCCAACAGATCCTCTCCGAGAGCGGCCTGGACGGCATTCCCCAATCGACCGCTGAGGGGCGCTACCGCAGGTACGGTCATCGTCACGGCACCGACGACGGCACACACCATCGGACCCAGGGGGGCCAAACGGACCGCAGAGCATCCCGTGGGGTGGTGAGTGGCGATGGCACCTCCGCTCCGATGCCGAGATGGATCTCGTGCGCTCAAGGATGCGCCGTATTGAGTGCCCGACCTGTAAGGCTGCTGCGGGGCGGGCCTGCCGTACTGCGGGCGGCCGCCCGACCAACGAACACCGTGCACGCCGTGACGCCGTCGTCCCCATCGCGTACGTGAAGTGGCGGAAGGAGGGTCTCATCCCGGAGCAGCGGACCTTCACGATTCCGGCCGTGCTTGAGGAGAGGGAGAAGGCCCGCGCCGACTTCAACGTGGAGACCGCTCCGGCCGGCGGGGTGGTGATCGTCCGTATGGTCCTCAGTGACCGGCTCGGGCTGTTTTGCAGGGTGAGGAGGCCATGGACCGCATCGACTTCGCCGCGCGCAAACTGATCGAGGTCCGCGGGCCGGTGGGGAGGTCCGGCCCGGTCACCGTCCTCGCCAGCGAAGTGGCCTCGTTGCCGGCTGCGAACGCCGGGCCCGAGGGCGGTCCGGATGCCCTGTCCGACGCGATGATCCGCGCGCGGATCGACATGGTCCGCAGGATGAAGGCGATCGAGAAGGAACGGGCCGAGGGCTGTCCGGCCGGCCGCGCCCTGCCGGGCCGTGGGGTTCTGCGGCCCGGTGGAAAATCAGGGGAGTTTGATGGAGAAGACGACCCGGTCTCCGGTGCGTTGCTGGCCGGGTGCCACGT
>NZ_JBVJPW010000041.1:0-25263 GCF_055609205.1 Streptomyces sp. NPDC036815
CACCGGAGAAGAGGATCACCGGCCGCTCGAACTCCCCCGCCACCTCACGGAAGATGTGCACCGCCTCGGACTCCAGCGCGTCCAAGTGGCTGAGTACGTACGGGCTTTCGGTCACGTGTGGCAGCGAAGGCACGCTGATCGTCACGTCAGACCCCTTTCGACGAGCAGCGCGTACAGCGCGGCTGCGGACTCCTGCTCGGTCTGCCGTTGCGACTCGATGCGCAGATCCGGCGACTCGGGCTCCTCGTACGGGTCGTCGACCCCGGTCAGACCGGCGATCTCCCCCGCGGCCTGCTTGGCGTACAGACCCTTCACATCGCGTTCGGAGCAGATCTCCACCGGAGTGGCGACATGCACCTCCAGGTATACGGTGCCCTCGCGCCGGTGCCGTTCGCGCACCGCGTCCCGGCTGTCCGCGTAGGGCGCGATCACCGGCACGAGGACCTTCACGCCGTTGCGGGCGAGGAGTTCGGCGACGAACCCGATCCGCTGCACGTTGGTGTGCCGGTCCTCGCGGCTGAAGCCGAGGCCCGCCGAGAGGAACTCGCGGATCTCGTCGCCGTCGAGCACCTCCACGCGGTGGTCCTCACCCCGCAGACGCTCGGCCAGCGCGTGGGCGATCGTGGTCTTCCCGGCGCTCGGCAGCCCCGTCAGCCACACCGTCCCGCCGCCGTCGGTATCGGGCATGCGGCTACCAGCCGATCGACTGGTAGAAGGCCGCGTACCGCCGGAACACGTCGCGTCCGACGGGCGGCCACGACAGACCGGCCTCGGCTGCCAGCCGCTCGGCCCGCTCCCTGCCCACCGCCGCGGGGTCCTGCCGGAAGAGTCCCGCGAGGCTCTCCTTCACCCGCAGTCCCCCGTCACCGTCGGCGTCCTCGGGGGGCGGCAGCAGCGCGAGGACCCGTACGAGGTCGCTGTTGTCGGGCGACGCGGCGGACTGCCGCCGCACCTCTTCCCAGAACACCGGGTACGTCACTTCGGTGAGGCGGAACACCTCCTGGAACACGGCCATCAGCGCGTCGAAGCCCACGGCCTGGGGCTGCACCTCGTGCAGCCACCCGCGCTCGCACCGGCAGGCGGCGGCGACCACCAGCGCGCTGACGTGATCCACCGGCGTGTAGTCGGTGACGATGGGGCTGGAGAACCACATCCCCGTCCGCAGGCAGGCCTTGACGAGCAGGTCGTGCAGTCCCGAGCGGCTGGGGACACCGGTGACGGAGTGCGGGGTGACTTCGCCGAAGCGGTGAACGGTGACGGGCAGGCCCCGCTCTGCGGCCTCGGCGAGCAGCCGTTCGGCGACCCACTTCGACTGGCTGTAGCCGTCGGCGGGCACCGCGTCGGCGGGCACGGGGCCCTCGGGTATGAACCCTGCGCCGTCCTCCCCGGTGGGAAACGCTCCCAGGGTCGAGACGAAGTGCAGCTGCTTGGCGCGGTGGGTGGTGGCGAAGCGGAGGATCTCCACGGTGCCGTGGACGTTGGCGCCGCGGTGGGCGTGGTAGCCGCGGGCGAGGTTGACCATCGCGCCGTTGTGGACGACCGTGTCGACGCGCTCGGCCAGGGTGGTGAACTCCGCCTCGTCGAGGCCGAGTCGGGGCAGACGCAGGTCTCCCGGCACCCCCTCGATCCGGTCCGCGTGGGTCTCGTCCCAGAGGCGGTACTCGCGCAGGTTCGCGACGACCCGCTGCCGGGCGTTCGCCGCGTCGTCCGCCCGTACCAGGCAGTGCACGACCGCATCCGTGCCGACCAGCAGGTCGTGCAGCAGCTGACCGCCGACGAAGCCGGTGGCGCCGGTCAGCAGCACGTCGCGCGGGGACGCGGGCGCGGTGACGACGGACGGCGGGACGATGTCCTCGGGCAACACCGCGTCGGCGTCGAGGAGTTCCCCGAGCTCGCGGGCCGCGGCCTCGTCGGCGGCGCCGTCCGGGGCCTGCTGGTGGGCGTCGTGTCCGGTCAGGAGGGCGACCTGCTGGGCCACGGTCGGGCGCTCATACACGTCCCGTACCGACACGCGGATGCCGAACCGCTCACTCAGGGCCACGGCGAGGCGCTGGGCACCGAGCGAGTCACCGCCCAGCTCGAAGAAGTCGGCGCCCGGGTCGACCTGTCCGACGGGCAGGAAGCCCAGCCAGGTGGCGCGGACCACGACCTCGACGGATTCCGGGGCGTGCTCCGCCCCCGCCGTGCCGCCGGTGACGGTCGGCTCCGGCAGGTCGGCCTGGTCCGTGGCGGGGCCGGACTGGGCGAGCTGTTTGAGTGCCTTGCGGTCGGCCTTGCCGTTGGGGGTGAGCGGCATGGCGTCCAGGACGACGAAGCGGCGCGGTGTCAGCGCGGGCGGCAGGCTCGCGGCCGCGTGCTCCCTGAGCCGGGCGGTGCCGAGTTCGGCGGAGCGCACGGTCACGAAGGCGACGAGCGCCCGGCTGTCGCCCTCCTCGTGCACGATCACCTTGGCCTCGCGCACCTGCGGGTGGCTCAGCAGCCCCGCCTCGACCTCCGACAGCTCGATGCGCACGCCGCCGATCTTGACCTGGTGGTCGAGGCGCCCGACGAACTGCAGGAGCCCGTCCGGCCGCCGGTAGCCGAGGTCACCCGTGCGGTACAGCCGGTCGCCGGGGATCTCCGGGAAGGGGTTGGGCACGAAGACGGCCGCGGTCTTGCGGGGGTCCTTCACGTAGCCGAGACCGAGGCACTCGCCGCCGATCCAGATCTCGCCGGTCTCCCCGTTCTCCACGAGCTCCGCGCGGTCGTTCACGATCACCGCGTAGGTGTTGTCGATGGGGCGGCCGATCGGCATGGGGTCGCGGTCGGCGTCGCTCACCGTGTGGAAGACGCTGCCGATCGACGCCTCGGTCGGGCCGTAGGTGTTGATGATGTCCACGTCCGGGAGATAGGACCGGAAGGTGCGGACGGCGTCCGCGGTCATCTCCTCGCCGCCGATGAGCAGTCGGCGCAGGGAGGCGAGGCGGTGGATCAGGCCGGGCTCCGTGGTGAGCAGTTCCACCAGCGTGTTGAAGATCGAGGGCACGAAGTCGGTGGTGGTGACGGCGTGCCGGTGGATGACGTCCACGGTCGCCTCGAGGTCGAGGATGCCCGAGCGCTCGGGTATCACGACCTGGCTTCCCGTGGTGAGGGGCCACAGCAACTGCCAGAGCGACGAGTCGAATTGGTGCCTGCTGTTCTGCAGCACGACCTCGTCCACGCGGCTGCTGAGCCGGCGGCTCATGTAGGCGAAGCGGTTGAGCAGGCCCCGATGCACGTTGAGCGTGCACTTGGGCAGCCCGGTGGAGCCCGAGGTGTAGAAGCCGTAGACGATGTCGTTCAGGGTGGCCGGGGGCACGGGCGGCGGCGCCGCGTCACGCGCCGCTTCCGTGGGCCGCACCGGCAGCACAGGGACGGCCGGCGGGAGTTGGCGGCTGCCCTCCGAAGTCAGCACCACCTTGGCGTCGAGCGTCTCGATCATCCGGACGAGGCGGTCCGCGGGGCCCGAGTCGTCGACCGGGACGAACGGTGCCGCGAGCTTCATCGCCGCGATCATCGCGAGGGGCAGCTCCGCTCCCCCGTCGACGACGAGCGGAACGAAGTCGCCGCGTCCCACGCCGCGTTCGGCGAGCTGCCGGGCGAGGGCGTTGGCCCGCTCGTCGAGGTCCCGGTAGGAGAGCGTCAGCGAACCGTGGGTGACGGCGGGCGCCTGCGGCGTCGCGGCCGCCCTGGCCTCGAAGAGCTGCAGGACGGTGCGGTCTCCCGGATCGTCGGCGGATGGCTCCGCAACGTCACTCCGTGACCCGACTCGATACCGCTCGGACATACCGGACGCCCCCTTGACGGGCCGCTTCGTGGGCGGCCTACTGTGCCCCGACTGTTCGGACTTGTTCGGACTGAACCGGAAGTTCCGAACCGGGAAAACGAATCGTGATTCCCCTAATATTCCGGAACAAGGTAAGGCCGCCGCCAGGAGTCGCGATACCGCTACGTGATTACCACGTCCGTAAGCATCGTAATTACAGATGTGGCTCCGTCGGCGACCTGTCCGTCGCAGGTGGAGTGAGCGTTGACGCGGCGAGAACGGGGATACTAATGTCACGGCTCGGTCCGTCATGGAATTCGGTATCCACTATGTCGACGCACGGCCCCGGGGGTAATACGCAGATGGATTTGAAACAACTCAAGGGCCTGCGCGTGGGCCTGTTCACCTCGGGCGGGCTTTCCAGCACCGCCGTCGCCGCGTGGCTTGCGGAAAACGATGTCGACGTGACCTGCTACGTCGCCGACATCGGCCAGCAGGCGCCGCTGCCCGCAGGGGAACTCGCCGCGCGCCTCTCCCAGTACGGCCTGAAGTCCAAGGTCGTCGACCTCCGTGCCGAGATGGCCGGCACCGCACTCGACCTCGTGACGTACCAGGCGACCTACGAGGGCGGTTACTGGAACACCACCGGCGCCTCGCGCGCGGTCCTGGTCGGCGGGCTCGGCCCGGTCCTGCGCGCCGACGGGTGCGACGTCCTGGCCCACGGCTGCGTGGGCGGCGGCAACGACCAGTCCAGGTTCGCCCGCTACGCGGCACGCTTCACGCCCGACCTCACGGTGTTCACGCCGTGGACCAGGGCCTGGATGCTGGAGCGGTTCCCGACCCGCGCGGACATGAGCGCGTACCTGTCCGGCCTGGGTTACGCCAAGGAGCTCACGGACTGGGTGGCGTACTCGGTCGACGGCGGACTCGCCGGCTTCTCGCACGAGAGCGACGCGCTGGAGTCCCTGACCACCGCGCCCGCGTCGGTGGAGCCGCTGATGACGGTGTGGCCGCAGGACGCGGCCGCCGAGCCCGAGACGTTCACCGTCCGCTTCGAGGGCGGACGTCCCGTCGCGGTGGACGGCACCGCGGTCACCCCGCTCGAAGCGATGGAGCGGGCCAACGCCCTCGGCGGCCGGCACGGGATATCGCTGCGCACCGTGGTCGAGAACCGGGTGAACGGGACCAAGTGCCGTGGCGTGTACGAGGCGCCGGGGCTCGACGTCCTCGGCCCCTGCCTCGACGCGCTGTACCAGGCGTGCCTGGACAAGCCCTCGGCGGCGCTGCTGCGCCAGCTGTCCGCCACGCTCGGCACCGCCGTGTACGAGGGGCGCTTCCACGACGCGTCCGGACGGGCGGCGGCGGGCGGCGTCGACCTTCTCGCGGCCGGTGTGAGCGGCACCGTGGAGGCGACGCTGTACCGGGGGAACGTCCAGGTCCAGCGGCTGCTCGACCTCGCGGACGCGCCCGGGACGGCGCGCCAGACGCGCTTCACGCACGGCGGCCACCACTGGATCACGCAGGCGGGCTAGCAGCTCACTTGCCGGACCGTCCGAAAAGCCGGGGGCGGGGAGTCGAACTCCCCGCCCCCGGCTTTCTTCGGCTGTCCCTACCGGGGCCGGGCCGTCACTGCGACCAGGCCGTCGGCGTACGGTCCCAGCGGTGCCTGCGCAGTTCGGCGTACAGCTCTGCCGACAGCGGCTCCGCACCGCTCACCCCGAGGTTCGCCGCGACGTGGCGGACGCTGCGCATGCCCGGGATCACGGTGCTCACCGCGGGGTGCTGCAGGATGAACCGCAGCGCCAGCTCGGGCATGGTCATGTCCGCGGGCACGACCTTCTTGAGCGCGTCCGCGTGGTCGACGCTCGCGTGCAGGTTCTCCGGCACGAAGTACGAGCTGCGCCAGTCGTCCTCGGGCCAGGTCGTGTCGTGCGTGAGGGTGCCGGTCAGGGTGCCCTCGTCGAAGGGGACGCGCGCGATGACGGCGATGTCCCGCTCCTGGCAGGCGGCGAACAGCTCGTCCTCCGGCGCCTGGTCGAAGATGTTGTAGATCACCTGGACCGAGTCGACGAGCCCGGTGTCGAGCGTCTTGAGGACGTTGGTCGGCTCCCAGCGGTTGACGCTGATGCCCACGCCCTTGACGACTCCCTCGTCCTTCAGCCGGCGGATGGGGTCCTGCCAGCTCCGGTCGTCGGCCCAGCTGTCCTCCCACACATGGAACTGCAGCAGGTCGATCGATTCCGTGCCGAGCCCCTCGAGGCTCTTGCGGGTGTATTCGAGGATGTGGTCCTCGGGAAATACATCGGCGAGCCTGGAGTCCCGGGTCGAGGGCCACTTGCGGTCCTTCGGCGGGATCTTCGTGGCGATGTAGAGCTGTTCTTCCGGGTGCTGCTCAAGGAGCTTTCCGAGCAATTCCTCACTGTGGCCGCGCCCGTAAATCCACGCGGTGTCGAAGAAGTTGCAGCCGCCCCGAATGCTCTCCTCCAGGGCCTCCTGGCCCGTGGCGTCGTCGGCGCCGGACCAGCCGCCCTCACCTCCGGCTATTCCCCACATTCCATAGCCGACTTCGCTGACCTGCCACCCGAGCCTGCCGAAGCGTCGGTACTCCACGATCGAACCTCGTTTCCGCTTGTCACTGATTCACTGCCGCATTGCTGTCAGTCCGCCTGGCGCACGATGGCGGACAGGGCCCGCACCATCGACTCCCCGATCCTCGGCGCGAGCGTCCCGGACGCCTGTGCGGGATCCACCCGGATGCTCAACTCGTAGGTCTTCCGCTGCGGGAGCCGGTTCACCTCGACGAGCACCGGGAAGTTCGTGCGGTCGGCGAAGCTCCACCGGTCGGTGCTGATGCGGCGCAGCGAGTCGACCTTGTCGAAGACGTGGAAGTCCGTGTAATTGAACATCGCCTCGAAGGGTGCGTGCCCCAGGTCCTTCTGGATCCGGGCCAACGGGTAACCGCGGTGGGCGAGATGCTCGCGCTCCGCGTCGAACGCCGCCTGGACCAGCTCCGTCCAGCTGCCGTGCTCCAGCCGTACGCGCACCGGCAGCACGTTGAGGAACACACCGAGCACCAGGTCCGCCCCCTCCGACTCGGGACGGCCGTTGCCGCACAGCCCGGTCACCACGTCCTCGGTCCCGCAGAGCTCACCCATCGCCCACAGGTGCGCGGCCAGGAAGACGCTCTTGGCCGGGACCCCCATGGCGGCCGAGAACTCCTGCACCCGCGCGGCCAGCTCGTCGGGCAACTCCTGGACCAGTTCGGCGGCTTCGGGCCCCTCCGCAGGGGAGGCCGCCGGAAGGGCCAGCGGCCGCATGCCCTTCAGGAGCTCGCCCCAGTACGTACGGGACGCGTCGTTCCGGGTGGCGCGCTGCTCGGCCGCCACGAAGTCGCGGTAGCGGACTTGGGGCATCGCTTCGAGTCCCGGGCCGTCGTACCCGAGCCGCCGCTCGTACTCGACCAGCACTTCGGTGGCGAGGCGGGCGAAGCTCCAGCCGTCGAGGAGGATGTGGTGCACCGACAGGGAGAGGTGGAAGGAGTCCTGGGAGAGGACGCCCACGTGGATGCGGAGCAGCGGGGCCTTCGTCTCGTCGAAGGCGGTCGCGGACTCCCGCTCCCACCAGTCGTCCAGGGCCTTCTGCTGCTCCTCGTCGCTGAGTCCGCTCAGGTCCTGGGTCTCCAGGGGGACCGTGGCCGTGCCGTGGACCAGCTGGAGGGGCTCGCGGAACTCGGCGAGCTCGAAGGAGGTGCGGAGCATCTCGTGCCGGTCGACGAGCGCCGCCACGGCGTCCCGCAGAGCCCCCTCGTCCCACGGGCCGCTCACGCGCACCCGGGTCAGGTCGTGGTAGAGCGCCGGGTCGTCGCTGAGTTCGCAGTGGTACAGGATGCCCAACTGGAGCGAGGAGAGCGGGTACGCGGCCACCACGCCCGCGGGCACGAGCCCCGGATCGAGGTCGGCGAGCGTCGTCGTGAGCGCGGCACCCGTGGTGGGCTGCTCCGCCGCGGGTCCGTCGCCGATCCCCGCCGCCTCGCGGGCGAGTTCACCGAGCGTGGGGTGCAGGAACACCTCTTCCACGCTGATGTCGAGGCCCGCCGCGCGCGCCTCCGCCACCAGCCGGATCGCCGTGATCGAGTCCCCGCCGAGGGAGAAGAAGTTGTCGTCCGCCGTGATGGAGTCGCGCCCCAGCACCTGCGACCACACCCCGCGCAGCCGCTCGATCCCCGCTCCCGCCGGCATCCCCCGCACACCTGTCTCCGTCATGTCCTCGCCCCTCCCCTTGCGTCGCACAGGACCGCATCCGGCCGTGCGACTGCCTCTGAAATCACCGCTGTCCAGCGGTCGAGCAGGTCCTCCACCGTGCCGCGCGCGAAGAGGTCGGTGCTGTACTCGACGGTGGCCACCATCTCCCCGGCCACTTCCTCGATCTCCAGCGTCAGATCGAACTTCGCGCTGCCGTTGTGCAGCGGCACCGGCGTCGCCCGCAGCCCCGCGAGGCGGGCCTCCGGGCGTCGCGGCCCCTGGTAGGCGAGGGCCGCCTGGACGAGCGGCGGCACGGACAGCACCCGTTCCGTGACGAGTTCCTGCACCAGCCGGTCGAAGGGGACGTACTCGTGCTCGATGGCGTCGAGCACCTGCCCGTGCGCGAGGCGCAGCGCGTCGCGGAAGGACCGGGTGCCCCGGAAGTCGAGCCGCAGGACCACCGTGTTCACGAAGAACCCGAGGACGTCCTCGAAGTCCGGCCCCGGCCGCCCCGCCGCCGGCGAGCCGATCAACAGGTCGTCCTGCCCGCAGAGTTCGCGCAGCGCGGCGCCGAGCGCGGTCAGGACCACGCAGTACGGGGTGGTTCCCTCCTCGCGCGCGAGCCGGGTGACCGCGGCGAGGAGACCGTCCGGGGTGTTCCGCGAGAGGCGGTGGCCCCGGTAACTCATGGCCTTGGGCCGTGGGTGGTCGGCCGGAAGGTCCAGCACCGTGGGCGCTCCGCTCAGCCGTTCCACCACGTGTTCGACGAGGGCGTCCGCCGAGGCGGAGCCGTCCAGGTCCTGCCGCGTACGGATGAAGTCGCGGTACCCGGTGGAGGGTTCACGCCACGGCGACGTCTCACCGGCCAGCCGCGCCGCGTAGGCCGCCGCCAGGTCCCGGTCGAGGACGTCGCTGCTCACGCCGTCCGAGACGATGTGGTGGGTGACCACGACGAGCAGGTGGTCGTCGGGTGCCACCCGGATGAGCGCGGTGCGCAGCAGGGGGGCGCTCGCCAGGTCGATCGGCTGCCGCGCGAGTTGCTCGGCCCGTACGAGCGGGGCGGCCGCGCCGTGTTCGCCCGCGCTCAGGTCGATGACCGGCAAGGGCACCGTCACGTCCCGCGCGATCTCGGCGCTCAGGCGGCCGTCCCGGAAGTGGAAGGAGGTCCGCAGGCGCTCGTGGCGCTCGACGACGTCCCCCAGGGCGAGCCGGAGCGCGGCGACGTCGAGGGGGCCGCACAGCCGCAGCGCGCTCGGCACGTTGTACGCGGTGCCTGCCGCCTGCCTGAACTGCCCGAGGATCCACAGGCGTTGCTCGCCGGGCGAGACCGCGTCCGCGGGGGCGGTCTCCCGCGCCGGGGGCGGTACGGGGGCGCCGCCGCGGACCAGGACGGCGAGGTCCTTGACCGTGCCGGCCGCCAGGAACTCGCGTGCGCTCACGCGCGTCCCGTACTCCTGCGCGATCCGGCCGATGACCCGGGCCATGTGCAGGGAGTCGCCGCCGAGCCCGATGAACTCGTCGCTCCGCCCCACGCGGGGCACGCCGAGCACCTCGCTCCACAGCGCCGCGAGGCGTTCCTCGTCCGGCCCCGCAGGGCGGACGTAGGGACTGTGGCGCTCATCCGGCGCGGGCGCGGGCAGGGCCTTGCGGTCCAGCTTGCCCTGGGCGGTGACGGGCAGGGCGGGCAGGGCGACGTACGCCGAAGGGATCGCGTAGTCGGGCAGGGACCGGGCGGCGAGTGCGCGCAGCCGCCGCGGATCGGCGTCCCCGACGATGTAGGCGACGAGTTGGGTGTGCCCCGGCTCCGCGGTCATGGCCACTACGGCGCACTCCCGTACCAGGGGGTCCTGGGCCAGTGCCGCTTCCGCCTCGGCCGGCTCGACGCGGTGGCCGCGGATCTTCACCTGGTGGTCGTCGCGGCCCAGGAACTCGATCGCGCCGTCCGCGTCCCGGCGCGCCAGGTCGCCGGTGCGGTACAGGCGGCCGCCGGGGTTCTCGGCGAAGGGGTCGGGCACGAAGCGCCGGGCGGTGAGGTCGGGCCTGCCCTGATAGCCGCGCGCCACCGCGCGGCCGCCGATGTACAGCTCACCGGTCTCACCGGCAGGGCAGGGCGCCATCGCGTGGTCGAGGACGTACGCCTCGACGCCGTCGAGTGCGGTGCCGATGGGCAGCGTGCTGCCGCCGGGGAGCGGGGCGTGGTCCGGATATACCGCGGCGGTGGCCGTGATCGTGGTCTCGGTGAGCCCGTAGGCGTTGATCACCGGTACGGCGCTGTGCCCGCGCCAGGCGGCCAGGGTGCGGGTGTGCGTGGTGTCGCTGCCGACGACGAGGAGTCGCAGGCTCTCCGGCAGGGGGCGCGGCGTCCGGTCGAGATCGGCGCACCACTGCGCCCAGTACGGCGTCGGGAGGTTGGCGACCGTCACCCGGTGCGTACGGAGGAAGTCCTCCATCGCGGCGGGCGGCAGCGCGGTGTCGTCCAGGACGACGAGGGTGCCGCCCGCGGCCAGGGTCGGGTAGACCTCCTCGCCGAGTACGTCGAATCCGGGATTCGTGAACTGGAGCACGCGGTCCGTGCGGGACAACCCGAAGAGCGTGCGGACGGCCCGCGCGTGGTTCGCGAGCGAGCGGTGCTCGACGGCCACGGGCTTGGGGAGGCCGGTGGAACCGGAGGTGTGGATGAGATAGGCGAGGCATCGAGGGTCGTCGCGTACGGCGCCGTCCGCATCAGCGCCCGCGCTGTCCCGCGGCGCGACGCCCACGTCGAGCACGGGCAGGTCCCCGGCGACGGCCGTGGCGTCGGCGTGCGGCACGCGCTTGCCGTCGGTGAGCAGCAGCCGTGCCCCGGCGGACCGGAGCAGATACCGCGTGCGGTCCGCGGGGAGCCCGGGATCGAGCGGCAGGTAGGCGGCGCCCGCCTTGGCGGCGGCGAGCAGCGCCGTGATCAGTTCTGGGCCGCGCGGCATCCGGACGGCGACCACCGGCTCCCCGGCGGGGCCCTGGTCCACCGCGTCGGCGGACCGCGCGCGCAGGTGCACGGCCAACGCGTCGGCGCGCTCGTCCAGTTGCCGGTAACTCACCGAGACGGCGCCGTGGACCACGGCCACGGCGTCCGGCGCGGCGGTGGCCTGGGCCTCGAAGAGCTGGTGGACCAGCGGTTCCGCGTACGTCACTGGGTGTGCTCGCTCCATCGTCCGTCCGGCCGCCGCGTTCCGTCGGCCGCGCAACTCCCGACCAGGTCGCGTACGCGGCCGAAGACCTGCCGCGCGTGCTCCGCGTGCAGGTAGAAGTGATCGCCGGGGAAGGAGAGTTGCTGGAACTCCCCGGTGGTGTAGTCCTGCCAGCCCCGGACGTCCGCGGCCGTGGCGGAGGCGTCGTCGACGCCCGACATGACGGTGACGGGGACGCCGATCCGCGTCCGGGCGCGCGGCCGGTAGCTCTCGCCGATCGCCAGGTCCGCGCGCATCACCGGCAGGATCAGGGGCAGCAGCTCCGGGTCGGCGAGCACTTCCTCCTTGCTGCCGCCCAGCGCGCGCATCGCGGCGACCAGCGTCTCGTCGGGCACGTCGGAGCGCATCGCGGTGGTGCGGGACGGCACGGAGGGGGCCGGGGCCCCGGACACGATGAGGTGAGCGGGCCGGATGCCGTACGTCAGCTCCAGCTCCACCGCCACCTCGAACGCCACCAGGGCGCCCATGCTGTGGCCGAAGAGAACCAGCGGAAGGTCAGTGAACGCCTGGAGCCGGGCGGCTATCTCGTGCGCCAAGGGCTCGCACCGGGTGTGTGCCGGTTCCGTGAACCGTCCGGCGCGGCCCGGGTACTGCACGGCGCGCAGCTCCAGGTCCGGGCCCGCCCACGCCGACCACTGCCGGTAGGCACTGGCCGCTCCCCCGGCGTGCGGGAACGCGATCAGGCGGGCCCGGGCCTGCGGTACCCGCTCGCCCGAGAGCCACCGGTCCACCGTGGTGTCCGTGGTCATCGGGGCAGCGCCGGTGAGGGCGCGGAGGTGGCGGCCGCCATGTCCTGGCGCAGGCTCAGCGGCCGCAGGTCGGTCCAGACCTCGGCGATGTGCTCGAGGCACCGCGCCTCCGGCCCGCTGACCCCCATGTCGCGCCAGCCCGCGGGGACTTCGCGGCCCAGCGGCCAGATGGAGAACTGCTCCTCGTCGTTGGCGACCACGCGGTACTGGAGCTCGCTCTCCTGTTCCGCGGCCTCGGGCTGTTCGGTTGCGGCCATGGGCGTCTCCTCGGTTCTCGGTCGTGTGCTGGTTCGGTGGTGCTCGGTCATGGCGTGCCGGTCGGGGCGGTCAGCAGCTCCAGGTCGTTCCCGCCGGACAGCCGCAGCCGTCCCGCCTCGCGGAACAGTCCGGCGGGCGCGCCCATGCGGACGGTCTCGGTACGGGCCAGCCGGTAGTGGCGCTGCACCGGCAGCTCCGCGGTCAGGCCGCGCACCCCGCACACGTGCACGGCGCTCGCCGTGACCTCGGCCGCCGTCTCCGCGGCCAGCGCCAGTGCGTCCAGCGCGGCGCGGGCGGCGGGCCGGTCCTCGTCCGCGAGCTCTCCCGCCCTGAGCACCGCGAGGCGCACCGTCTCCACGCGGGTCGCCGCGCGCGCCAGTGCGAAGGAGACGCCCTGGAAGTCGTGGAGCACGGAGCCGAACTGCTCGCGGCGCAGCGTGTACGCGCGGGCCGCGGCGTGCGCGCCCTCGGCCAGGCCGAGCAGGTAGGCGGCCTGCCGGATGCGGGCGCGGGCCGTCAGCTCCGTCCACTGCGCCGCGGAGGGCCGGCCCAGCGCGTGGCCGTGCGGGACGAACACGTCGCCGGGCGCGCCCTGGCCGTCCGTGGGGAGCAGGGCCGCGACCACGCCGTCCGCGGTGTCCAGGAAGAGCAGCCGGTGTGTGGTGTCCGGCTCGTGCGCGCCCTCGGCGGTCTTGAGACAGACGGTCCAGCCCCCGTCGGCCGGATGTGCCGCGAGCGGCTCACCGGCTCCGAACGAGTCGGCGGACACGGTGAGTTCACCCGAACTCAAGCCGTTCAGGACGGCCTGGTGCGCGTCGTCGGCGGCGCAGAGCCCCGCCACGTCGGCGGTGAGTGCCGTGGCGCGGTACGGGCCGCCCAGGGCGGCGCGTCCCAGTTCCTCGCAGACCACCAGGGAGCCCGGCAGCCCCAGGCCGAGGCCACCCGCGTCCGCGGGCACCTCGAAGCCGGGGGCGCCGATCTCGGCGAGCGCGGGCCAGCTCGGGCAGGACGCGCCGTCCAGCGCCGGGGCGCCGTGAACGGCGTCCGCCCCGAGTTTACGCGCCGCGATCGAGGCGAAGCGGGTGCGGATCGCCTGGCGCAGGTGACGGGTCAGGGTGTCCTCGACCGCTTCCGTGGCGGCCCCCGTACCGCCGCCCTCACCCGCGGCGACGATCTGGAGCATCATCTCGGAGGTGCCGGCCGAGAAGGCCAGACCGGGCGCCTCCCGGTACGCGGCCTCCAGGGTCGAGGCCGCGGCGGCCGGCAGGGAGGACGGCGGGAGCGTGTTCGCCCACACGGCCACCGCACGGGCCAGTTCACTGGTGACGTACTTGGCCACGGCCGCGCTGGTGGTGTCGGCCTCGTCCAGCCCTTGGTCGAGCTGCGCGAGCACCCACCAGGTGTGCAGCCGCGCGGCCTCGACCTCCGCGCCGAAGCGGCCGCCGCGCTCCAGTTCCGCGCCGTCGAGGCCACCGGCGACCGCGGCCGCGTACCACGACTCGGCCTTGAGCGAGTAGTCGAGACCGGTGCGTTCCACGGCGAGCGCCTGGGTGAGCAGCTGCCACCCCTGGCCGACCTCGCCGACGACATCGGTGGCCGGCACCCGTACCTCGTCGAGCACGACCCGGTGGAACTGCTCGTCGGCGATCCCGGCGATGGTCTCCCTGCGCACGCCGGGAGCGTCCATGGCCACCATGAAGAGGGTGATGCCCTGGTAGCGCCCCTCGGAGGCGCCGGTCCGCGCGGCGCACAGGGCGACGTCGGTGATGTCGCTCTTGAGGTTGTACGCCTTCACGCCGCTGATGACGAAGTGGTCGCCGTCGCGTACCGCCGTGGTGCGCAGCCCGGCCAGGTCGGACCCGGCCTCCGGCTCCGTGTACAGCACGCTCGCGAAGCTCCGGCCCTCGCCGACGGCGGGCAGGTAACGCGCCTTGAGCTGTTCGGATCCGGCGTGCAGCAGGAACATCCCGACGATCTGCACGGTGTTGACGTGCAGCGTGTCCGGCACGCCCGCGCGGGCCAGTTCCTCGGCGACGATGGAGGCCTCGGTCAGCGTGGCGCCCCGGCCTCCGTACTCCTCGGGCCAGTTGGCGGCCAGCAGGCGGCGCCGGCCGAGTGCCCGGTACAGCGGGCGGACGTCCGGTTCCCGGCCGGTGTCGGCCAGGAGCCGGTCCAGCTCAGCCCGGATGTCCCCGGCGCCGAGCTCCTCGCGTGCGCGGCCGCGGAACGCTTCCTGGTCCGGGGTGAAGCCGAAGTGCATGTCGCTGGTCTCTTCTCGCTCGTACGGTCCGTGCCACCGGGTCAGCTCTGCCTGTCCCCGGCGTCCTCGTCCATGAGTCGGGTCGCGTCCTCGTCGGACATCCCCTCGATCAGGGCGAGCAGGTCGTCGCTGCCGTCGGCCCGGGCGCGCAGCCGGTCGACGGTCTGCGCGAGGTGGGCCACGGTGGGCGAGCGGAAGAACTCCGCGAGGCCGACCCGTACCTGGAAGCGCTCGGAGAGCAGCGACATCAGCGACGCGGCCTGGAGGCTGTTGCCGCCGATCGCGAAGAAGTCGTCGTGCACGCCGACCCGCTCCTGCCGCAGGGCCTTGGCGAAGATCTCCTCGGCGAGGACGCGCTCGGTCTCCGTGCGGGGAAGGGCGCCGCCGGTCTCCCGTGCGGCGAGGTGGTCCGGATCCGGGTCCGGCAGGGCCCGCTGGTCGACCTTGCCGCTGACCGTGAGCGGCAGGGCGTCCAGCGTGACGAAGAAGGACGGCACCATGTAGCCGGGCAGCCGGGCGGCCGCGTGGGTCCGCAGCTCCGCCGCTTCGACGGTCGCGCCCGAGGAGGCGGTGTAGGCCACCAGGTGCCGCTCGCCGTGCGGGTCCGCCCAGGGCACGACGGCCACCTGGCTGACGCCGGGGCAGGTCGCCAACGCGGCTTCGACATCGCCGAGTTCGATGCGCAGGCCGCGGATCTTCACCTGCTGGTCCTTGCGCCCGACGAAGACGAGGCTGCCGTCACGGCGCCTGCGCACCAGGTCACCGGTGTGGTAGAGGCGGCCGTCCGCGGTGCTGTCGAACGGGTCGGCGATCACCTTCTCGCGGGTGAGCTCGGGGGCCCCGAGATATCCGCGCGTCAACCCTTCGCCGCCCACCAGCAGTTCACCGATCACGCCGTAGGGCACCGGCTCCAGGTGCTCGTCCAGGACGTGCGCGACGTGGTTGGCGATGGGCAGGCCGATCGGCGGGGAGGCGTCCCAGTGCCCGGGGCACTCGTGGACGACCATGGTGACCGTGCACTCCGTCGGCCCGTAGCCGTTGAAGAAGCGGTGGCCGTCCCGGTTCCAGCGGTTCACCAGCTCGCCGGGGAAGGCCTCGCCACCGACGAAGACGATGCGCAGGTCGGGCAGGCGGTCGGGGTCGAGGAGGGCCAGGACCGCGGGCGGCAGATCGACGAGGGAGATGCGCTCCTTCTCCAGCAGCTCCTGCAGCAGGCCCACGTCCAGCCGCACGTCGTCCGGCACCAGGTGCAACTGCGCGCCGGTGAGCAGCGCGTTGAACACCTCGCCGACGGAGACGTCGAAGTTCGCCGACGCGTAGCCCAGTACGCGGTCGTCGGGGGTGATCTCGAAGAGGTACCGCATCGCCTCGACGAATCCGGTCACCGAGTGGTGCTCGATGAGCACGCCCTTGGGGCGGCCGGTCGTGCCGGAGGTGTACAGGACGTACGCGACGTCCGAAGGGGAGACCTCGTACGCCGGGTCGTCGCCGTCCTGAGCGGCCAGCTCGTCCGCGAGGTGCTCCAGGACGAGCACGTCGTGGCCGCCGGGCAGGCTCCCGGCGCACTCCTCGTGGGCCAGCACGGCGACGGGCGCCGCGTCGTCGAGGATGGAGGCCATCCGGGCCGCCGGGTAGCCGGGGTCCACCGGCACGTACGCGGCACCGGACTTGAGCACCGCGAGGACACCCGCGATCAGGTCGGGCGTACGGCGCAGACACAGCGCCACCCGCGCACCGGGCGCCGCGCCGCGTGCCCGCACCACCCGGGCCAGCCGGTTCGCCCGCTCGTTGAGCTCGGCGTAGGTGAGCTGTTCCGTGCCGACGGCCAGGGCCACGGCGTGCGGGGTGGCCCGCACCCGCTCCTCGAACAGCGCCGGGACCGAGAGGTCGGGTACGGCGAGGGCGGGGCCGCGCCACTTCGTCACCATCTCCTTGCGGGCCGCCGACGAGAGCAGCGGGGTCCTGGAGACGGTCAGGCCGGGGTCGGCGAGGACCGCGGTGAGGGCGCGCTCGTAGTGGGAGAGCAGCCCCTCGACGGTCTCGGCGTCGAGGAGGTCGGTGTTGAACTCGGCCTCCACGGTGCTGCCTTCAGGCCGCTCGGTGACGTTCCAGCTCAGGTCGAAGCGGGAGGTGCCTGCGTCGAGGTACTCCTGGCGGACGTCGAGGCCCGGCAGTGCGAGGCCCTTGTCGACGGTGTTGTGGAAGGCGAACACGACCTGGAACAGCGGGGAGCGCGACGGGTCGCGGCGGGGCCGCGCCACCTCCACGATCTTCTCGAAGGGCAGCTCGCCGTGCGCGAAGTCCTCGCGCACCAGGGCGCCGACGCGTTCGACGAGTTCGCGGAAGCTCGGGGCGCCGGACAGGTCGGCGCGCAGCGGGAGCATGTTGACGAAGAAGCCGATCAGCCGCTCGACCTCGACCTGGTCGCGGTTGGCCGTGGGCGTGCCGATGACGACGTCGTCCTGGCCGCTGTAGCGGTGCATGAGCAGCAGGAAGGCCGAGAGGTGGACCACGTAGGGGGTGACGCCGCAGGAGCGGGCGAGCCGTGCCACGGGGCCCACGAGGTCCGGGGCGAGGACCCGGCGCAGGTAGGTGCCGTCGTAGGTCGTCTCCGGGGGCCGGGCCCGGTCGGTGGGAAGTTCCAGGGTGGGGGCGCCGGTGAGCCGCTCGCGCCAGTACCCGGTCAGCTCTTCGTAGGTGTCGCCGGTGAGGCGGCGCCGCTGCCAGTCCGCGTAGTCGCCGTACTGGACGGCGAGCGGGGCCAGGTCTTCGGCGGCGTAGGCGGCCGAGAGTTCGTCCGCGAAGACACCGGCCGACCAGCCGTCGAAGACGACGTGGTGGACCACGAAGACGAAGAGGTGGTCGTCCTCGCCGAGGAGCGCCAGCTCCGCACGCCACAGGGGCGCTTCGGTGAGGTCGAAGGGGGTGCGTGCCAGCTCCGTGGCGAAGCTCCGGGCGGCCTCGGCGCCCTCCGGGGCGGCGGAGAGGTCCCGCACGGTGAGCGGGGCCCCGGCCCGGGGGTCGTCCACGGGCAGCACGCGCTGCACCAGGCCCGCGTGCGTGTCGACCAGCGACGTGCGCAGGCTCTCGTGGCGGTCGACCACGGTCCGCAGCGCCCGGCGGAGGCCGGGGACGTCGAGGGCTCCCCTGATGCGGAAGCTGCTGGCGACGTTGTACGTGGCCATGCCGGGTGCGAGCCGGTCGATGAACCAGAGGGTCTCCTGCGCATGGGACAGGGGCGCGGGCTCCTGTGTGTCCCTGGCAGTCAGTTCCTGGCTTCGCCGGCCCTCGGCTCCCGAGCGGAGCTGCGCGAGGAACTCTGCCCGGCGACTCTCGGGCAGTTTGGCCAGTCTCTTGACCAGCTCGCTCATGGCAGATCTCCATTCGGCCGGACTTCGGGTACCGATTCGGAACGATAAAGAGAGGCTCCGGGGACTGTCCTCACCATCGGTGCTTGTTCCGGGTAAGCGTGACGCTTACCCCACTGTGGCTCAGCGATGAACGACCGCGTAAAGCCATTCGCTATTCCGCGATCCGGCCTCTGGATTAGTCTGCTTGCTGGCCGCGGCTGACCCATGAGCAGCGGCGGCCCACGGTGACCGTGCCGTCAAGAAGAGGAGCCGGACATGAACGACTCGCTGCGCGGCGGAGGTTCGGGGGCGCAGGTCATCGCCTTGTGGAGTGCGCCCCGCTCCCGCTCGACCGCGTTTCTGCGCATGATGATGGGGCGGGACGACGTCCTCGCCCTGCACGAGCCCTTTTCCCGTCTCGCGGACTTCGGTTCCGCGGAGGTCGGAGACCGGGTGGTGCACTCCGAGGCCGAACTCATCGCCGCCATCGGGGATATGGGTGCGAAATCGAGACTGTTCTTCAAGGACACCACCGATTTCCACTACCCGGGCGTGCTCGGGGATCAGGAATTCCTGCGCGAGGTGTGCCACACCTTCATCATCCGGGACCCTGCCGAGGTCATCGCGTCGCACTACGCGCTCAATCCCGAACTGCGCCGCGAGGAGGTCGGGTTCGCCCGGCTCAAGGAGATCTACGTGGCCGTGGCGGAGGCTCAGGGAGCCGAGCCCGTCGTGGTCGACTCCGACGACCTGATCGACCGGCC
Organism: Streptomyces sp. NPDC036815; assembly: GCF_055609205.1. Taxonomy (NCBI): domain Bacteria; kingdom Bacillati; phylum Actinomycetota; class Actinomycetes; order Kitasatosporales; family Streptomycetaceae; genus Streptomyces; species Streptomyces sp. NPDC036815. The sequence goes on from NZ_JBVJPW010000041.1 coordinate 18,634, forward strand.
GGAGGCGACCGTGCGGGCGTACTGCGAGCGGGTCGGCCTTCCGTTCGACCCCACCACGCTCTCCTGGTCCCCCGGCATGCCCGCCGAGTGGAAGCTGACGGCGCGCTGGCACCAGGACGCCAGCGCCACCGACGGCTTCGTGAAGAGCACCAAGAAGTACGCGGACACGGTCGAGAGCAATCCGCTGCTCGCCGACTACCACCGGGAAGAACTCCCCTTCTACACCTACCTGTACGAGCGGCGCCTGCGGCCCCAGGAAGCGCCCGCGCAGCCGTAGCGGCACGCGAAGGGGAGCGGGAGAGCCGGGGCGAACGAAAGTGGATCAGTGACGCGAGACGGTAGTACGCCTTCCGTGGACGAGCGCATCAAGGCGCTGTCCCCGGCCCAGCGCGAGCTGTATCTGCGCATGCTCCGGGAGCGTGAGCAGGCCCGGCCGTCCGGCGCGGCCACCGCGCCGGACGGGGTCGCCCCTTCGTCGGGCGGCGTGATCGTCCTGCGGGAGGGCGCGGCGGGGCGCACCGATCCGATCGTGCTCACCCATCCCATCGGCGGCGGGGTCTTCTGCTACGGGATGCTCGCCCGGCTCCTCGAAGGACCGCGTCCGGTCTGGGCGATCGCCGCCGACGAGACCCTCTCCGGCGAACACCCGCCGACCGTCCCGGAGTTGGCCCAGCACTATCTCGGCCTGCTCGGCGAGCGCGGGGTGGCGCACCCCGCGCTCCTGGGCGGCTGGTCCTTCGGTGGCCTGGTCGCGCACGAGATGGCGCGCCGCCACGCCGCCGCGACCGGGTGGACCGTCCCGGTCGCGCTCATCGACAGCGCGCCGTGGCCGGCCGGGACCGGCCCGTGGTCCCGGCCGGAGACGCTGCGGGCGTTCATCGAGGACCTGCTCGGTTCGAGCGGCGCCGAGACCGACGGCGTGCCGCTGCCGGACGCCGTCTGGCACGCACCCGTGCCCGAGGCGCTGGAGCGCGCGGCCCGCGGCCTGGAGGATCAGGGGCTCGGCCTCGGCCTCGCCATCGCGGAACTCCGGAGCCGCTACACGGTGTTCGCCCATGCCACCAGAGCCATGCAGCGGCACGCGCCGGGCGCCCATCACGGGCCGGTGACGCTGTTCCACGCCGATGCCTCGGACGTCCGTCCGGAGACCTGGCAGCCCCTGTGCACGGGGGTCCCGCTGCGGCGGCATCCCCTCCCCGGCGACCACTTCAGTCTGCTGACCGGGAAGACCGTGCACGACATCGCCCGCATTCTGCTTCACACCGTCAACGAAACTCAGGAGTACCGGTGACCGGGACCGAAGACGACTACCTCCACGAAGCGGAAATCTACGACGTTCTCTGGGCCGATCTGAACAGCTTCGATCTGCCCTTCCTGCTGACCGAGGCCAAGGAATTCGGCGGACCGCTGCTCGAAATCGGCTGTGGCACGGGCCGGGTATTGCTGCCCTGCATGGAACACGTCGACCGCGCGGTGGGCGTGGACCGCTCCCCGTCGATGCTGGCCCGGGGCCGGGTCAATCTGTCGGAGTCCGGCGTGCCCGAGGAACGGGTCGGTCTGGTCGAAGGCGACCTGCGCGATTTCGACCTGGGTGAGCGGTTCAACCTCGTTCTCGCGGGCGGTCAGACCATGTTCCACCTGGAAACCGACGAGGACTGGCTGGCGGCGCTGGCCACCATTCGCCGGCATATGCTCCCGGGCGCCCGTTTCGTCGCGGGAGTCCCGGTCTTCCAGGAAGCGGACTTCACCAATTACCACAATCGTCAGCTTTTCGTCGACGAGATCCGTCATCCGCGTACGGGCCGCCGGATCGCCCTGTGGGACTACAGCACCTTCGACTTCGAGAAGCAGAGCATCACGCGCCGACGCGTGAGCGAAATCCTCGACGAGCAGGGCCTGGTCCTGGAACGCCGCCACGACATCCGCAAGAACATCTACCGGTTCCCGCCGGAAATCCGCGCGTTGCTGGAGCAGGCCGGGTTCCGTATCGAGCACGAGTACGGGGACTACGAGCGCAGTCCTTACGCGCCGGAATCCGAGGACTTCGTCTGGGTCGCCACCGCTTCCGAGTGACCGACCCAACCGTCAGAAAAAGGGGAACAGCCGTGTTGAACGCGTCCGAGAATCCGGCCGGGCACAGCGCCACGGGCGTGTGCGGGGTGCTGGCGGAGGTGGTGGGCCGGTGGCCGGAGCGCACAGCGGTCTCCGACGGCACGCAGTCGTTGTCGTACGCGGAGTTGGACCGCCGGTCGGAGGCGCTCGCCCGGCGCCTGCGGGCGGCGGGCGTGGGACGCGGCTCCCTGGTGGCGGTGTGTACGGACCGGGGTGTGGGCCTGATCGTCGCGCTCGTGGCGGCGCTGCGGACGGGCGCGGGCTACGTGCCCCTGGACCCGGGGTATCCCGGTGAGCGGCTGCGGATGACGGTGACGGACGCCGGGTGCGTGGCGGTGGCGGCCCCGGGGCGGCTCGCGGAGACGTTCGCCGGGGTCGGCGGCGCGTTCGTCGACCTCGACGACACGGGCGCTGCCGACGACGGCACGGGGGACGCCGACGGTGGGTGGACGGGGGTATCGGCGCTGGACACCGCGTACGTCATCTACACCTCCGGCTCCACGGGCCGCCCCAAGGGAGTGGCGGTCAGCCACGACAACCTGCTGCGGCTCTTCTCCACGTCGAAGGAGCTCTTCGGCTTCGACGAGAGCGACGTATGGACGATGTTCCACTCGGCCGCGTTCGACTTCTCGGTGTGGGAGATCTACGGCGCGCTGCTGCACGGCGGCCGCGTCCACGTCGTGCCCTATGCCACCACCCGCGACCCGGACGCCATGTGGCGCCTGATCGGCGAGCAGCGGGTCACCATGCTCTCGCAGACACCCACCGCATTCGCGCACCTGGCGCGCGCGGCGGCCCGCGCCGGATACGGGCCCACGGGCCTGCGGCACATCGTCTTCGGCGGCGAGGCCCTCCAGCCCGCCCAACTCGCCGACTGGGCCGCCCACTACGGCACCGAGGCCCCCTTCCTGGTCAACATGTACGGCATCACCGAGACCACCGTGCACGTCACCCACCATCGCCTCACCCCGGCCGACCTCAGCGATCCCCGGCCGCACGGCACCCCCATCGGCACTCCTCTGCCGGACCTGACCGTCCACCTCCTGGACGAACAGCTCCGCCCCGTCGCCGACGACGCGATCGCCGAGATGTACGTCTCGGGGCCCGGCGTCACCAAGGGCTACCTCAACCGCCCCGACCTGACCGCCAACCGCTTCCTGCCCGACCCCCACGTGCCCGGCGGGCGCCTCTACCGCACCGGCGACCTGGCCCACCGCACCCCCGACGGCCGGCTCCACCACCACGGCCGCAGCGACCACCAGATCAAGCTCCGCGGCTTCCGCATCGAACCCGGCGAGATCGAGCGGACCCTCCTCGCGCACCCGGGCGTGCACGCCGCCGCGGTCACACTCGACCGCAGCGACCCGACGCACCCGCAGCTCGCCGCCCACACGGTCCTGGCCTCGGGCGTCCCGGCCACCTCGGTCACCCTCAAAACCCTCCACGACCACCTCGCGCAGCACCTGCCGCCGCACATGGTCCCCGCCACCATCACCCCTCTCGCCGCCCTCCCCACCACCCCCAACGGCAAGCTCGACCCCACTCAACTCCCGCCACCGGTAAGAACATGGGACGATGCCGAGCCGGCCGACGAGCCGCGCGACGACATCGAGGAGGGCATCGCGGACACCTTCGCCCAGGTGCTGTCCCGGCGTCGCGTCGGCATCCACGACGACTTCTTCGACATCGGTGGGGACTCGCTGCTCGCCATCCGCCTGATGGCAAGGGTGCGGCGTGACTTCGGTGTGCGACTGCAAGTCCGCGTGCTCCTCGAAGGACCCACTGTCGCGCAGCTCGCGCAGGCCGTGACCGCGGAGCTGATGGCGGCGATGGACCCCGATCACCTGGACGCCCTCCTGGCCGCGCAGGAAACAGAGCCGGACGGTTCGGCCGCGCAGGCACCCACTCACGAAAGGACGACATGAACAGTTCCGCAGACGGGCCGACGAAACGACGAAAGGCCCGCAGGGGGGAACTGCGAGAACTGGTCGGTCAGCGCGAGTTCAGGCTGCTCTACATAGGCCAGACGAGCTCGATCATCGGCGACGCGATCGTGCCGGTCGCCCTCGCCTTCGCCGTCCTCGAGCTGACCGACTCCGCCACGGCCCTCGGCCTGGTGCTCGCCGCGCGGGTGGTCCCCACCGTGCTGCTGCTCCTGCTCGGGGGGGTCATCGCCGACCGCATGTCCCGTCGGCGCCTGATGCTCCTGTGCGACGCGGCCTGCTTCCTGTCCCAGCTGGCGCAGGGCGTCATGTTGCTCACGGGCACCGCCTCGCTGCCGTCGATGGTCGCGCTGCAGTTCATCGCGGGTACCGCGGGAGCCTTCTTCCACCCGGCCGCCACGGGCCTGCTCCCCGAGGTCGTCAAGCCCGCGCAACTGCAAAGAGCGAACGGGCTGATGGGGCTCAGCGAGAACACGGCGTACACCGTCGGCCCGGCCATCGCCGGTGTCCTGGTCGTGCTGTTCTCCCCCGGTGCCGCTCTGATCTTCGACGCGGCGACCTTCGCCGTCAGTGCGGCCGCGCTGTACCTCATCCGTCTCGCGCCCGCGTCCGCCACGGACGAGGACGAGACGGAGAAGGCCTCGTCGATCATCAACGACCTCAAGCTGGGCTGGGGCGAGTTCAAGTCCCGGACGTGGCTGTGGACCATGGTGGCGTGGGCCGCCTCGTTCCATCTCCTCGTGCTCCCCGCCTGGCAGGTGTTCGGCCCCGCCCTGGCCCGTGACGACCTCGGTGGCGCGTCCGCCTGGGCGATCATCAGCGCGTGCACCGGGCTCGGTTCGGTCCTGGGCGGCGTGATCGCGCTCCGCATGCGGCCGCGCTTCATCATGCGCGCGTCCTTCATGCCGCTCGGCCTCTACGGTCTGCAGCTCCTGGCCATCGCGCTGCTCGCGCCGGTGCCCGTGATCGCCGTCGCCGCGGTCATCAGCAACATCGGCCTCTCGATGTTCAACGTCTTCTCGCTGACCGCGATGCAGCAGAACGTCCCCATCGGCTCGATGAGCAGGGTCAGTTCGTACGAGTGGCTGGGCAGCATCGGGCTGCTTCCCGTGGGGCAGGCCCTCGTCGGGCCCGCCGGCGGTCTGACATCCACGACGACCGTTCTCATTGTGGGAGCGATGTGGATGTTCCTTACGCCCGCACTGTTGTTCGTGGTCCGAGATGCCCGCAATCTGGAAGCGGTCCACGAGGATCAGGAATCAGACAGCAAGCCCGTCGAGTTCCGGCCACAGACCGAGGCCAGTTCTCCGTCCTGACGTGGTGGCTTGATCACAACGGCCTCGAAACTTCGAGGAATTCCGCTTGAGCGGCCGCAAAAGCACACGGTGCAGGGAAACTCAAGCCTTGACCTGTACAGCGAGAGTCGGCAGGGTCTACACCAACCAAACCGCCTCAGTCACGAGCTGAGGCGGATGCGGGACGGGGAAGACCAACCGGGGGGAAATCAAGCCGTACGCCGTCGCGTCCAGAGGCAGTTGTTCGCCCGGACGCCGTACGAGCATGCGTGCGTGATTTCGGCATCAATACCGTACGCCTTCTCATGTCCCCAGATACGGGAAGCGAAACGGGGACCATGCCGATCGACGTACTCATCTGCGATCAACTGCCCATTGTGCGCAACGGAATCAGTGCGATACTGGCGCCCGAAGAAGACATTCGCGTCATCGATTCCACTGATTCCGGGATCCACGCGATGATGATTGCCAGGACACGCCGTCCGCACGTCATCATCACCAGCCTCGCGCTGGACGGCCTTTCCGGCCTGGAAATGATCAAAAGACTCCGCAAGGAGGACATCTCCCCTGCTCCGCGCATCGTCGCCTTCACCATGGACGACAGCGACGACGTCATCTCCGCCCTGCTGCACGCGGGCGTGACCGGACTTCTGGTCAAAGAGGTCGACCACGCGGAAATGGTCTCTGCGGTACACGCCGCGGCGCGGGGACAGATGATGCTGGCGCCTCGGGTCGCCGAGCGTCTCGTCAGCTGGTTCCGCCGACAGGACAGCCGCCCGGAAGGAAGTCTGCAACCCGTGGCGGCCGCCCTGACTCCGCGGGAGCGGCAGGTGCTCTCGCTCATCGCGCGCGGCAGGTCGACGGAACAGGTCGCGGTGGACCTCGCCATCGGCATCGCCACGGTGCGCACGCACGTGTACCGGCTGCGGAACAAGCTCGAACTCAGGGACCGGGCCCAATTGGTCTCGTTCGCCTACCGCTCAGGGGTGATGCAGATGGCGACAGCCGACGGCTGATCCCTCAGCCGTTCGACGGAGTCTCATGTCCCGCTGCCGTACTAGCCGTTCTCCCCGACTCGACGCGACACGAGAGACTCGCTACTCGACGACGAGTACGGCTTTCTCCTCGGCGAAGTGGCAGGCCGATTCGTGGGCGGCGGGGGTGTCCTGGCCCTTGAACCGCTCCGGGATGGCGAGCAGCGGGACCTCCTTGGCGCATTTGTCCTCGGCTTTCCAGCAGCGGGTGCGGAAGCGGCAGCCGGAGGGCGGGTTGGCGGGGGA
>NZ_JBVJPW010000042.1:0-17296 GCF_055609205.1 Streptomyces sp. NPDC036815
GTCTGGAGGAGTCCCGGCTGGGGACGGTGGAGCGGCGTATCGATGCGGATCTGCGGCTGGGCCGGCATTCGGAGCTGATTGCGGAGCTGACGGAGTTGACGGCCCGTTATCCCCAGCATGAGGGGCTGCATTCGCAGGCGATGGTGGCGCTGTACCGGTCGGGGCGTCAGGCCTCGGCGCTGGAGATCTACCGCAAGCTGCGTATCCGGATGATCGAGGGTCTGGGGGTGGAGCCCTCGCCGCAGGTCCAGCGGCTGCATCAGGCGATGCTGGCGGTCGATCCGCAGCTGGATGTGGTGGCCGGGCCCCGGCGCGGTTCGACGTTCGACCTGTACGCCGCCTGAGCCCCCGCCCGGGGCCAACGCCCGGGGCCGCCGCGCCGCCGGCCACCCGCCCCGGGCGGCCCGGCGGCCCGGCGGCGCGGCGGTGTGTCCGTTGCCGTCCCCGCCCGGCGGGGACGGGACGGGCGCATACCGTCGGCGCCCGGGCCGGTGGGCACGGCGGCGGGCGCGGGTTGTCTGCGGGCGCGCTCGGCGGGTGGGTGCGGCGGTGAGTGTGGGCTGGATGAGGAGATGCATCGCGTCGACGGGGTACGGCCTGACGGCGTAGGGGACGAGCTGGATGAGCGCAGTTGTCGTCCGGCGAAGACGGTCGGCCAGTTCCGTGACCTCCTCGGAAGGCCGGCCGAGTCCGCTCACCGGGCACGGCCTCCAAGTCCTCGTGCAAGACCGGCTTGTCGATGCTGATCTGGGACCGGCGCAGTGCAACATGCAGCGGGCCCAACGACGCGGAGCCGGCGGAGTATCGACGGCGCATCAGCTCTGCGCAGGCTTTCGCGGCGATGGTCATCGGCGCTTCCTCTCGGGCAGCGTGAAGGTGCACCATGTCGCTGGGCAGGCAGGGCTGACGCCCCAGTCGGTGGAGTAGGCGCCGACGGGGGCCATGCCCCGGCCACTCTCGTCGTCTGCGGATGCCTGACGGACCTTGGGGGGTCCCGGGTGCACTGTCGGTCACCACGGTCACAACCGTTTCCGAGGTGGTGATCAAGCGGAATCCGACGAGGCCGTTCCCGTACCGCAACGCATGGGTCGCCAGTTGGCCGGCGACGAGCATTGCGTCTTGGATGAGGTCCTTCGTCAGCCCGTGGTGCCGCAGCTTCGCCGCATCGATGCGACGACAGCGTGCGACCCACTCGGCGTCCGATGGAGGCACGGGTGGGGTAGAGGACCGCCGTCCGAGCTGGGCCTTGCGCCTGCCGGTCAGGCGGCGACGCCGAGCTCCCTGCGGGTCCGGCGGACGAACTCGCGCACGGCTGGCTGGCGCCGCCAGGGGGCGAGGGCAGTGTTGAACTCGGCCACGTAGTCCTTGGCGCGGCTCGACTGGACGCGAGCGAGGATGTCGACGCTTCGGTTGCCGAGCTCGAGACCGTGGTCGAGGTCGCGGGCCTGGAGGTGAGCGGTCCCGACGATCGCGAGGCGCATGCCGACGGACCGGGTGAACGCACCGGGTGCCATGGCGGCGGCCTGCTTGTTCCAGACCAGGGCCGTCTTGGGGTTCTTCAGGTCGCGGAAGATCTCGGCAGCGTCCGCCGAGAGGCGGGAGTGCTGGTAGAAGTCGATCCAGCCAGGCTCATCGCCGCTGTCGGCCTTCGCCTGGTCGAGGAGGTGTTCGGAGGCGACCAGGGCTCGGGAGGCGGCCCTGGGGTCGTTCTCGCGGGCGTGCGCACGGGCCTCGATGAGCTTGGTGAACGCAAGCACCCGTGGAGCGGCCTGGTCCTGGGCCCGGTTGAAGGCGCCCTGGGCCATGTCGACGGCCTCGCTCGCGAAGCCCCGCATCAGGGACTGCATGGCCATCGTGGTCAGCACATAGCAGCCCAGCTGCACGTCACCGCCGGCACGGGCGAGGCTCAGGGCCTGGATGAAGTGGCGCTGCGCGGCATCGTGCTCCCCGACGTCGAACGCCGTCCACCCCGCCAGCCTCGACAACTCTGCGGTCACGGAGAACAGTTCACGGCCGATCTTCTCGGAGAACGAGCCTGCAAGCAGCGGGCCCGCCCGGTGGTCGAGGCAGTCGGTGACGGAGCTGGCCTTCCAGCTCCCGCCGCCGTACTTCGAGTCCCAGTGGCGGGCGTCGTCAGCGGCCGCGCGCAGTTCGTCGAGGTCGGCCCGGCCGACCTGTTGACCGCCACGGCGTTCGGGGTTTTCGTCGGCAGGCGTGACGAGCCATCTGGTGACGGGGGTGGTGAAGGCGGAGGCGGCGAAGCCGGATCCAGCCAGAAAGTCGCGGCGGTTCACGGAGCTCCAGAACGAAGTGGCGACGCGGGCAGCGGCGGCGGGGTCTCGCGGGTAATCCAAACCCACCGAGGCGTCGATTGTCTCCGCCTCGCCCATACCGATCTCGCTGAGGCTGACGGGCCGGCCGAGCCTCTCGCCGATGGCCTGCGCCAACAGGGTCGGGATTGGCCACTTCGGCGTCATCCCTCGCTTGCACCAGTTCGCCACGGATGTGTGTGAGTAGTGCGTCTTTATCCCGGCGTGGTGGGCGAGCTGGTTGACGCGCCAAGCCAGGGATTTGTGGCTCGCGCGGCTGGCTTCGATGAGCCGGGCCAGGTCCGTGTTGGGCGGACGGGTCCGGCGGGTGGTCGATGCCACGACCTTCTCCCTTGCCGGTGACAGGCCGGACCACGGGCGACTCGAACAAGCTGTTGAGTACGTATGCCTGTACGTGATGAAGCACGAGGCCCGTACTCGCCGGGGGGAAGAGCCGTACACGATCCGCATGTTGGTCACTGACGATATTCCTCCCCGCTCGGCCGCGAACCGTCTTTGCGAGTGGTGAGCCCCCCTGTGAGCCCTCCCCGTGATCTTGTCGGGCGGCTGTGATGAGGGCCCAGGCTGCCGCCGGACCGGAACAGAACTCCTTCCGGCGGCGGCCGCCGCCACGGCACCACCACACTCGGGGGTGAACCAGATATGTGCGGAATCGCAGGACTGGCCGGAGCGGATGCCGCCCGGCACGAGCAGACCGTCGGCGCGATGGGCGCCACCCAGGCCCACCGCGGCCCGGACGGCACCATGCACGCCGCGGCGATGGACGGGCGGGCGGTGCTGGCCATGAACACGCTGCTGATCGTCGACCCGCAGGCCATGCCCGGCCCCTACCTCGACCGCGAGACCGCGGTCCTGCTCGCCTTCAACGGCGAGATCTACAACTACCGCCAGCAGGCGAAGGCGTGGGGGATCCCGCTCGGGCACCGGGAGACGGACGCGCACTTCGTGCTGCGGGCCTGGGCCAAGATCGGGCCGTCCTGCCTCGATGGACTGGACGGCATGTTCGCCCTGGCCGTCTATGATCCGCGGGCCGGGAAGCTGTTCCTCGCGCGGGACCGGCTCGGGGAGAAGCCGCTCTACTGGCGCCTGGACGGCGGCCGACTGGCGTTCGCGAGCGAGGTCACCACCCTGACCGGCTACGGACCCTCCCCGCTGGTCCTGCGGCCGGAAGTCCTCGCGATCGAGACGCCGGTCGGCGTCGACACCCCCTTCCAGGGCATCCAGTTGCTGGCCCCCGCCACCGTGCTGACCTTCGACGTCGCCACCTGCTCCCTCGACCAGCACACGTACTGGAGTCTGGCCGACCGGCAGCCCTTCACCGGCACCTACCGCGAAGCCCTGGCGGAGTTCTCCGTCGTCCTGGCCGAGCAGATCCCGCTCAGGGCCCCGGTCTGCGACTTCGCCCTCTTACTCTCCAGCGGGCTGGACTCCTCGGTGCTGGCCTACCTGCTGCGGCCCCCGGTCTGCGTCACCGTCCGCTACCGGGGCCAGGACCGCCTCGACGAGTCGCAGATCGCGACCCGGATCGCCTCCGACATCGGCGCAGAGCTTGTGGTGGTCGAGCCGGATGCGATCGACTTCACCAAGGTGCTGCCGCACATGATGTCCGCACTGGACTACCCGATGGGCAACGCGTCCACGTTCTCCGAGTACATGGCCTACCGGAAGATCGCGGACCTCGGACTGAAGGTGGTGGTCGGCGGGCTCGGCCCGGACGAGTTCCTGATGGGCTACGTCCGCCACTCCCTGGTCCTCTTCGGCCCGGACGCCGTGATCGCCGCTGGGTTGGACGCCTACAAGCCGCTGGCCGCGAAACTGATGCACGCCGCCGGCGAGGATCTCGACCCAGCCGAGGCGGTCACCCGGCTCGCTCTGCGCGGTCCCGACCCCGACCGGCGGATCCGCGACCTGATCGCCGCCGCGATAGAGGGGGCGAACGGGGACCTGGCCCGCGGCCTCACTCTCGCCGACCTGGCCACGGCATGGCGGCCGTTGGTGATGACCAGCGACAAGCTCGCCTCCGCATACGCCCTCGAACGTCGGTCCCCCTTCCTGGCCCGGGAGCTGGTCGAGCTGTCCTACCGGCTGCCCGTCGGCCACAAGATCGACCACCCGGCTGAGGGCAAGAGGATCCTGCGGGACGCCGCCAAGGCCGTCGGCCTGCCGCGGGAGGTCTGGGGCAGCCGGGACAAGCTCGGCTTCGCCTCCCCGGTTCCCGCCTGGCTGAACGGCCAGCTCGCCGACTGGGCGGACGCCCAGATCAACACCGCCCTGGCGGAGGCCCCGGCCGCGATGCGGCCACTGCTGGAAGGTGGGCCCGAGCCCAGCGGACGGTTCGACCGCACCCGGATGCAGTCGCTCATGGCTGCCGCCTGGTTTCGCAACCAGACGGTGAGGACTGCCGCGTGATCATCCCTCACCTCACTACGGTGTCCGGATGCACCAGGACACCACCGCCGAAAGCCCGGCCACCGCCCGCGGAGCGGTCGCGATCATCGCCAACCGCCGCGGAGAACTCCTCCTGCACCTCCGTGACAACCTGCCCGGCGTGATCGCCTGGCCGGACCACTGGAGCGTCCTTGGCGGCGGCTGCGACCCCGGGGAGGACCCGGCCACCACCATCATCCGCGAACTCGACGAGGAAGCCGGACTGACCGACATCGCCGATCTCACCGAGCTGTTCGAGATCCGTGACGAGCACGGCTCGGGGCAGCTGATCACGTTCTTCTCCGCCTCCTGGGACGGCGACGAAACCGCACTGCCTCTCGCGGAGGGCGTGAAGCTCCAGTTCCTCACCCCCGAGGACCTCGCCTTCCGCACGATTCCGCCGTTCATCCGCGACGGGATCAACCGCTACCTGGCCACGCGGCCCGCCTGAGCACCCCGCCCATCCGGGCGGCGCAGAGGTGGGGCCGTCGGCGGCCCCACCTCACAAAGGAATCCCGCTCATGAAGCTCACCGTCGTCGGCTGCGGCTACCTCGGCGCCACCCACGCCGCCTGCATGGCCGAACTCGGACACGAGGTCCTCGGCATGGACTGCGACATGGGCAAGGTCGCGATCCTCAACTCCGGCAGGGCCCCCTTCCACGAACGCGACCTCGACGACCTGATCACCAAGCACACCGCCTCGGGGCGACTGGAGTTCACCGCCTCCTACGCGGAGGCCGCCGCCTTCGCCGACCTGCGCTTCATCGGTGTCGGCACCCCACAGCAGCCCGGCGAGAACGCCTACCACCTCTCTCACCTGTTCACCGCCGTTCGCCAGCTCGCCCCCCGTCTCAAGTGCCCGGCCGTCGTCGCGGTGAAGTCCACCGTCCCGGTCGGCACCGCACCCCAAGTCCGCGACATGCTCCATGAGTGCGCACCCGCCGGCAACGCGATCGAGGTCGCCTGGAACCCGGAGTTCCTGCGCGAGTCCTTCGCCATCGACGACACCCTTCGCCCCGACCGCCTCGTCCTCGGCTTCGATGCCGAGCGCTCCTGGGCCGAAGCCGTCCTGCGGCAGTGCTTCGAGGAGATCATCGAGTCGGGACGCCGGCGATCGTCACCGACTGGGCCACCGCAGAGCTCGCCAAGGCGTCCGCGAACGCCTTCCTCGCTACGAAGATCTCCTTCATCAACGCCATCGCCGAGGTCTGCGAAGCCTCCGGCGCCGACGTCACCACCCTCGCCGGCATCCTCGGCCAGGACGCAAGGATCGGCCGTCGCGGGATGCGGCCCGGCCTCGGCTTCGGCGGTGGCTGCCTCCCCAAGGACATCCGCGGCTTCATGGCCCGCGCCGGCGGCCTCGGCGCCGACCAGGCCCTGACGATCCTCCGAGAGGTCGACGCGATCAACAACCGCCGCCGCGAGCGCATGGTCGACCTCGCCCGCGAACAGCTCGACGGCGACCTCGCCGGCAAACGCATCACCATCTGGGGCGCCGCCTTCAAGCCGGACACTGACGACATCCGCGACTCACCCGCCCTGGCCGTCGCCCAGAAGCTCCACGAACTCGGCGCCACCGTCACAGACCCACAGGCCGTCGACAACGCCCGCAAGACACACCCCGAACTTGACTACCTCGACGACCCGACCGCCGCCGTCCAGGACGCCGACCTGCTGCTGCACCTGACCGAGTGGCCGCAGTTCTCCCACGTCGACCCGCACCGCCTCGCCTCCCGCGCAGCGAGCCCGAAGGTCATCGACGGACGCGGCACCCTCAACACCGTGACCTGGCGCGAGGCCGGATGGACTGTCCGATCGCTGGGCAGGCCCTGACCCCGCGTTCCCGCAATGGCTGCGGGTCCCCGGCCAGCGAGACCGGGGACCCGTCCCGATCCTTGGTGCAGCGTTACGCACAGCGACCACCAAGGGACGGCGCTCTGGGACGTTCTGCTCATGATCCGCGCTTCCGAGCAGTGCTCATCACGTGCGGAAAGCGCCATCGCCGCAGGGCCCGGTGCTCACGAAGTTGCGGTCCCCATCGCGTACGCGAAGTGGCGGAAGGAAGGTCTCATCCCGGAGCAGCGGACCTTCACGACTCCGGCCGTGCTCGAGGAGAGGGAGAAGGCCCGCGCCGACTTCAACGTGGAGACCGCTCCGGCCGGCGGGGTGGTGATCGTCCGTATGGTCCTCAGCGACCGGCTCGGGCTGTTTTTCCAGGGTGAGGAGGCCATGGACCGCATCGACTTCGCCGCGCGCAAACTGATCGAGGTCCGCGGACCCGTGGGGAGGCCCGGCCCGGTCACCGTCCTCGCCAGCGAAGTGGCCTCGTTGCCAGCTGCGAACGCCGGGCCCGACGGCGGTCCGGATGCCCTGTCCGACGCGATGATCCGCGCGCGGATCGACATGGTCCGCAGGATGAAGGCGATCGAGAAGGAACGGCCCGAGGGCTGACCGGCCGGCCGCGCCCTACCGGGCCGTGGGGTTCTGCGGCCCGGTGGAAAATCAGGGGAGTTTGATGGAGAAGACGACCCGGTCTCCGGTGCGTTGCTGGCCGGGTGCCACGTACATGCTCTCGTTCGTCCCCCACAGACGGCCCGATTTCGGGGCGTAGGAGAGATTCTGGGTGAGGCGGGGGGAGCGGGTGAGTACGTGGGGGGCCTCGTTCGGCTTGGCGCGGTGGATGCAGTTGAGTGCCGCGGGGTCCTTGACCGGTGGCTCGCCGTCCTGCCGCCAACCCGTGGGGCAGGCCCCGCTGGAGTAGTAATAGGTGCCGTCGGTCGCGGTGCCCTGCGCAGCCCACACCGGCGACGTGTAGGCGGCCGATGCCGTGGTGGTGCCGATGCCACTGCCGTCGTCAGCCTTGGGCAGCGCCACATCCGCGTTCAGCGGCCAGCGTGCGAGGCGACCGCGCACACCCGTGGCCGAGGTCGCGTAGGTGACGTGTTCGCTGGAGACGAGGGCGTCGGGGTAGGAGCTGCGGTCCAGGCTGAGGGAGCTGAGGCAGATCTCGGTGCCGGTGCCGGGTGTACAGCCCGAGCCCTCGTGCGCGCCCTCGATGTCATAGCGCCCGATCATGGGCATGGCCCACTGATGCCAGCGGGCGGACGACTTCCCGTTGTCGACGCCGACGTTCTCGGCGAGGGATGTCATCTTCCACAGGTGACGCATGTCGTAGACCTGGAGTTCGCCGCCGTTGGCCACGAACAGCCGGTTGCCGTACCAAACCATGCCGTCCGCGTGGGTGTTCTCCACCGGAGTGAAAGTCCCCGACGTCCCGGCGACGGAGGGCACGACCAGGAGGACGTGCCCGTAGGAGGGAGCGGTGCCTCCCTGGTTCTTGGCGAGGGTGATCCGGGCGAACTCGTTCTTCGATCCGCCCTTCCCGTAGTGCCAGGAGGCCGCGTACAGGTGGTTGCCTTCGATGGTTGCGTCGGGGGAAGCATCGTGACTTGCGGTCAGCCCCTGCGGCATCCAACCGCCCTTGACGTTGTCGTAGTTGTTGGTCACGTCGTCGGTCGTGTCCCAGCAGAAGCCGTCCGGGTCGAGCCTGATGTCGAGTCCTGTGGAGTGACAGAGTCCCGCCCTGCCCACGTGCTGGCCCGAGGCCGCGACCTGTGTCGGCGTCACCTTGGTGACCGTTCCTGTGGCCTCGACCGCCTCGACCGCCTCGCGGGAGGCGGTCCAGGCCCCGTCGGTGGTAAGCATCTTGAACTTGGAGCTGGGTATCGACTTCAGAGTCTCCGGAGGCGCTTCGGCCGCTGCCGCGACGGAGGGAGCGGCCACCAGGCCCGCCCCCAGGGCGGTCAGGCCGAAAAGTATGCCTGCAAGGTGGCCCCGCACGGTCAAACGCCGTCTGTTCATTCGATGTTGAGTGGGCATTAGGGGAAGTTAGCCGAGGTAGATGGCGCCTGCAACCACGTATGGGCCGCGCGACAGCGCTCCGGGGCCCGACCGGTGGTGGCCCTCGAACGAGGCCGCAGCGCCCGGCTTCGGGTACGGATCCTCTCGGGGGATAGCTGAGCTGGGAAGACGCTGATGGGTGTGTGGCGGCGGCGTCGTGCTTCTGCCGTGGCGGGGTGGAGGTGGGATGCCATGGTGGCTTTGCCGGAAGAGCTTCAGGCGCGGGAGGGGGCGGCACGCCAGCGGGTGGAAGAACTTGAGGCTGCGGCGGCGGAGTTGGCCGTCCGGCACGGGAGGTGGGTTGTCCGTGTGCGCGTTCGGCGGGTGGGGGGCTTGAGTGGTGTGCGGGTGGGGGTCGAGCGGGGTGGGGGAGAGTGCCCGGTAAAAAGAGACTGCCACCATGCCCCCCTTGTTTTTCGCCGGGGACCTGAGGGCCCCGGTGCGCTTGTGGGTGTGGCGGGGCGCGGGAGAGGAGGCCCGGTTGTCCGGGCAGCGTACCCATCATCTGGCGCACACCGTGGAGGTGGCCGCGCCGGCCGGTGTCGTCTATGCGCTGATCGCTGATCCGGAGCGCTGGCCGCTGTATCTGCCGGGTCATGTCTATGCCCAGCGTCTGGATTTCGACGGTGTTCATGAACGGCTGCGGGTGTGGGCGCTGGCGGGGGAGGAGGTGGTGTCCTGGACCTCGGAGCGGCTGCAGGACATCACCCGCCGCTGTATTTCCTTTCGTCAGGATCTGTGCGGGGAGCCGGCCGTCTCGGTGGCGGGGCGCTGGCAGGTCACCGCGCTGGCCGCGGGCCGGTGCCGGCTGGGTGTGGAGCATGAGGTCACCACCGCCCGGGAGCGGCCCGGGCAGGGGCGGCGGCTCGCGGGGCTCGCCGCTGCGGGCAGCCGGTCGGCTCTGGCCGGGCTGCGGTGGGTGGCCGAACGCCACGACCGTCTGGAGCAGTTGGCGCTCTCCTTCGCCGAGAGCATCCGCGTCAGGGGGCCGGCCGAGCTGGTCTATCAGGTGCTGTACGAGGCGGCCGACTGGCCCGGGCCGCTGGCGCATGTGCGCGGGGTGGCGGTGCGGGAGGAGCGGGCCGGTATCCAGCAGGTCACCTGGGAGCTGGCCGGCGCCGACGGCAGCGGGTGGCACCGCGAGTCGGGGCTGCGGATCTGTTTTCCGCATGCCGGGCGCATCGTGCACAAGGCGACCGCGCCCCGCCCGCTGCTGAGTGCGCACTGCGGGGAGTGGTCGGTGCTGCCCGACGAATACGGGGTCACCGTCGTCGCCCAGCACCATGTCCTGCTGTGCGAGGACACCGTCGAAGAGGTCCTGGGCGCGGGTGCCACCCTGGCCGATGCCCGCCGCCGCATCCGCACCCAGCTCGGCCACGAGAGCCGCCAGGTCCTGCACCTGGCCCGCCGGCACGCCGAATCGGCCATCCACGTCCTCTGACCCCGCCACCCGCCCGGGCCCCCAGGCCCGCCCCGCCAGACGGCCGCGCGGCCGGCCCGCAGAGGCATGGTTGGCCCCCGGCCCCGGCCCCCGGCCCCGGCCCACGGCCCAGGTCCGGCCCGGGCCCGGGCTGGGAGGCTGGTGCGGGGGTGGAGTTGGGCGGGGGCATGCCGCTGGGGCTCCCGCGCCCATGCGGCGTATCGGGGTCAATGCCGGTGTGCGGGGTGCAGGGTTGGCCCCTCAATGGCGGTGTGCGGGTGCAGGGTTGGCGCCTCGCTGCGGCTCCGCCCGGCCGGGGGCTGGGCCTGGGGGAGGGCCGGGGTGGGGGAACGCCATCGGGCCGGCCTCCGCCCCCGGCCCGTGAGGCGGCGCATGGGCGGGGTGCTCCAGCGGCGGCCTGGGGGCGAGGACCGGCCCGCCGCCTGGCCCGGACCGGCCCGGGGGATGGCGCGGGGTGGCGGGGGTGGCCGGGGGCATGCCCCGCCCCTGGTCCCTGCCCCCCGGCCCTGCGGTGCGTGGGCGGGGTGCCTCAACGGCCTCCTGCGGGAGCGGGGTTGGCCCACCGCTCCAACCCGGGCCCCGGCCTTGAGGGGCCGGACGCGGGGGTGGAGCCGGACGGGGGCACACCCCAGCGGCCCACATCCCCCTCCTGGCCCATGCCCCTGAACCCGCTCCCCGGGGTCCTGGGGTCCCGCACCCCGCAGCGCGCCGGCGGCACCCCGGACCCACCCGGCGACGGCGATGCCTGCCCGGTGCAGCAGGGGTTGGTTGTCCCCTCCCGGGGGCGCTGCGGCGTGCCCGGGGTCGCACCGCGCGCCCAGTCTCGGAGCCGGTGCCCTGCCCCGGTGCCCGCTTCCGGGCCAGGCGGGTGGCGCCCCCTCGGGCGGCCGCCACCGCTGCGCGTGCCCGGGGCTGCACCGCGCGCGCCCAGCCCCGGGGGCGGGGTTCTGCCGTGCCGGGCGGCGCCCTGCGGACAAGGCGGGTTGGGTGTCCTCTTATATAGGGGAGAGGGGCGCCGTCGCAGTACGGCCCGGCCCGTACTGCGCGCGCCCAGCCTCGGGAATGGGCTCTGCCGCGCTCGGTGGCACCGCTGGGCGAGGAGGGGTTGTTCCTGCCCTCGACCCCCTCGACCCCCTCGACTCGCCGCCCCTGTGCGGCCCGGGCCGCACCACGCGCACCCAGACCCGGGGGTGGGTAGGCCCTGCCGTGCCGTGCGCCACCTCCAGATGAGGGCGCAGCCGGGGGAGGGGGCGGCCCTGCGTTTGGGGCAGGCGATCGCGGGGTGCGCCGCCGGGGCCTGGCCTCGCGACCGCCCTCCCAATTCCTGCCGCGCCCCGCCCCCTTGCCCGCGCCCACCTATCCCGCTGCCGCACCTCCGGGCCGAGGCCGGGGGTGCGGGCGATCGCTTGGCCTGGCGGCAGGGGCGCCGGGCGGCCCGCCCCGTAACCCGCCCGCCCCGCAGCCGCCCTCCCAACTCCCGCCGCATCCCGCCCTCTTGCCCCGCGCCCGCCTGCCCCGCCGCCCCCCCCAGGCCATGGCCGGGGAAGGGGTCCTCCCGCGTTTGGAGGGGGTGAGCGCGGGGCGCGCCGCCGGGGCTCGCCCCGCACCCGCCCCTCCCAACCCCTGCTGCACCCCGCCCGGTTGCCCCGCACTCGTCTGCCCCGCCGCGCCGCCCCCCGGCCGGGACTGGGGGAGGGGCCTGCCCTGCGTGCGGAGGGGGCGAGCGCGGGGTGCGCCGCCCGGGGCCCGCCCCGCACCCGCCCCTCCCAACCCCCGCCGCATCCCGCCCCCTTGCCCCGCGCCCGCCTGCCCCGCCGCACCCCAGGCCGGCACCGGGGAAGGGGGCACCCCACGTTTGGAGGGGATGAGCGCGGGGCGCGCCGCCGGGGCCCGCCCCGCACCCGCCCCTCCCAGCCCCTGCCGCATCCCGCCCGGTTGCCCCGCGCCCGCCTACCGCGCCACTCCCCCCCGGGCCGAGGCCGGGGGTGCGGGTGATCGCTTGGCCTGGCGGCGGGCGGCAGGCGGCTCACCCCCGTCACCCGCCCCGCCCCGCATGCCCCGCCTCCAACACCCCGCACCGCCCGCCCGGTTGGCCCGCCCCACCCCGCACCCGCCCCGCACCCGCCCGCCTCACCGCCCCCTGCGGCCGGGGCGGATCCGGACGGGAAGGCTCCGCGCCCGGCCGGGTGCCGGACCCGCAGGTCGTGACCTACGTCACTTTCGGGGGGCCTTGGTGCAGGGGCGGCATCCGTGTCACTATTTCTGCACGACTTCCCTGCCCAAAGCCGTTTTCGAGGCGGTGGGGTGCCGGTCGTAGCCGCCGCCCCCCACGGGTCGTGCCGAGTTTTCTCGCCCCCTTTGCGGCGCTGCTTTCCCCCCTTTTTTTCTGCGGGCCGGTAAAGCCCTTCCTGTCATGACGCGCCGGTGCGCCGGCGCGCTGGCGGGCCGGGCCGGCGGGGGTTGCCCCTCGTGGTGCGGCGGGCCTGTTGCTGCTGGGTCCGGCCGTGTTGTCCGCAGGCACCTGCACCACCCCCCTTCCGGCGGCCGTGCGTTCAGGTTCCCGCTTTCCCCCACGCCCCCTGCTTCGCGGCCCGGCCGGCCCCCGCCGTCCGGGCCACCGCCCTGCCCGGCACCGGCCGGGCCCCGGGGCCCGGGTCCGCCCCCGGACACCGGCGCCAACCGGACGGCGGGCTCGAACCGGACGGTGGCCGCGGGCGCCACGTCCCGGCCCCGGCCGGCGCGTTGCTCCCCTGCCGCCTTCGGCCGCCTCCGCCCCACCCCGCACCCCCGCCCCGTCCCGTTGCCCGCCCCGCCGGGCGGGCCGGGCGGACCGGGTGTGCGGGGTGGGGGTGCGGAGGCGGCCGAAGGCGGTACGGCAGACGCCGTCACCGCCGCGCCGTCACCCCCCCCGGCCGCCCCCTTCAAGAAGGGGGCGGCCGGGTGTGCGCGAACGCTTCTTCACGTGCAGAAGGCAGACTCTAGAGAAAGTGGATTCCCGATATGCCGAGGCTATGCAAGCCGTCAGTGCGTGTGCCGGAATACGTCATCACCGCCGAAGAGACGGTGCAGTTCGCCGAGAAGGTCCACGCCGGGAAGCCGCAGCTTCCCCTGGCGCTCAGGCTGATCCGCAACACGGGGGTGCAGAAGCGGCATATCGTGCAGCCCATCGAGCAGACCCTGCGCCACCCGGGCCTGACCGAACGCAACCGTATCTACGAGGCCGAGTCGAAAAAGCGCACCCCCCAGGTCGTCGAGGAGGCCCTGGCCAACGCCGAGGTCACCGCCCGTGACATCGACGCGATCATCTACGTGTCGTGCACCGGGTTCCTGATGCCCTCGCTGACCGCCTGGCTCATCAACAAGCTGGGCTTTCGCTCCGACACCCGCCAGATTCCCATCGCGCAGCTGGGCTGCGCGGCGGGCGGCGCCGCGATCAACCGCGCGCACGACTTCTGCCTGGCCCACCCCGGCAGCAACGTCCTGATCGTCGCCTGCGAGCTGTGCTCGCTGTGCTACCAGCCCGACATGGACGACATCGGCTCGCTGCTCTCCGACGGCCTGTTCGGCGACGCGGTCGCGGCCGCGGTGGTGCGCGGCCGCGGCGGCACCGGCATCGAGCTGGAGGCCAACTCCTCCTACCTCATCCCCCACACCGAGGACTGGATCTCCTACGCGGTGCGCGACACCGGCTTCCACTTCCAGCTGGACCGCCGGGTGCCGGGCACGATGGAGCCGCTGGCCCCGGTGCTGCGCGAGTTCGCCGCCGGCCACCGCTGGGACGCCTCCAACCTCGACTTCTACATCGTGCACGCCGGCGGGCCGCGCATCCTCAACGACCTCGCCAAGTTCCTCGACGTGGACCGCAAGGTCTTCCGCCACAGCTGGGCGACGCTGACCGAGTACGGCAACATCGCCAGCGCCGTCGTCCTGGACGCCGCCCTGCGCCTGTTCGAGGAGGACACCCCGATGCCCGACGCCACCGGACTGATCGCTGGGTTCGGCCCCGGCATCACCGCCGAGATGGCCCTGGGCCGCTGGGCCGCCGACGCCCCGCCCGCCGCCGGCTGACCTGCCCCCCTTCCCGCCCCGCCGCCACCGGGGGCCTCTTCGTGCTGCCGCGCCGCGCGCGGCGCACACCGATCCGTGTGAAGGAAACCCACACCCATGACAGGCAGCCTGATCGTGCCGCCCGGCGGGGGACGCAAGCTGGTCACCCCCGCGCAGGAGGTGACCTTCAAGGCCACCCACGCGCAGGGCTCGGCCGTCTCCATCTTCGAGGTGGTCGTACCGCCCGGCTTCGACGTCGGCGCCCACGTCCACCACGAGTCCCAGGAGTTCTTCTACGTCCTCAAGGGCGAGCTGGACCTGATGTGCTTCGAGCCCACCGAGCGCACCACCGACACCTGGCACCACTGGCGCTCCGCCGGCGGCGAGCGGGTCATCCGCGCGGGCGAGGGCGGCTGCATGTTCGTGCCCTCGGGCGTCCCGCACGCCTTTCGCAACGCCACCGACCAGCCGGTCACGATGCTCTTCCAGAGCTTCCCCTCGCCCGACCACGAGCGCTACTTCGAAGAGATCGCCGAGATCTGGGCGCGCGGCACCACCGTGGACCCCGCGGCGGTGGAGGAGATGCGCAAGCGCTACGACGTCCAGGAGCTGACCCCGCTGCGCTTCGAACCCCCCGCCCCCCAGCACCACCAACAACACACACAGAATCAAGGACAAGGACAGGGACAGTGAACGCCGTGACCTCCGCCATTCCCCTGGTCCACGCCAGCCTGGGCGAGCAGGAACTGGCCGCCGTCGCCGAGGTGTTCGCCTCCGGCTGGCCGGCCGGCCAGGGCCCCCGGGGCAAGGCCCTGGAAGCCCAGCTCGCCCAGCGCTACAGCAGGCAGGCGGTCGCCCTGAGCAACTGCGGCGCCGCCCTGCACCTGGCGCTGCTGGCCCTGGGCGTGCAGGGCGGCGACGAGGTCATCGTCGCCGACTACACCTTCCCCGCCCCCGCCCACGCGGTGCGCTACCTGCAGGCGGTGCCCGTCTTCGCCGACGTGCGCCCCGACACCCACACCATCGACGTGCAGGCGGTCGCCGACCTCATCACCCCGCGCACCACCGGCATCATCGCGGTGGACACCGTGGGCCTGCCCGCCGACTACCAGCAGCTGCAGGAACTGGCCGACCGCCACGGGCTGTTCCTCATCGAGGACGCCGCCTGCGCGGTCGGCGCCACCTACCAGGGCCGCCAGGCCGGCGCGCTGGCCCCGCTGGCCTGCCTGTCCTTCCACGGCCGCAAGGGCGCCACCAGCGGCGAGGGCGGCGCGCTGCTGGCCGCCGACCCGGCGATCGCCGCCGATGCCCGGCTGCGCTCCTCCTTCGGCATCGGCAGCATCTTCGACCAGTCGAAGATCGTCGGCCTGCCGGTGCCGGAATTCACCGAGGTCGGCTACAACTTCAAACTCTCCGACATCGCCGCGGCCATCCTGCAGATCCAGCTCGGCCGGATCGAGGAACTCCTGGCCCGGCGCACCGCGGTGGCCGCCGCCTACGGCGAACTCCTGGCCGGCGAGGAACTGCTGAGCCTGCCCCAGGTGCCCGCCGACCGCACCCACGCCTGGCAGTCCTACCTGGTCGCCCTGGACCCGCGCGTCGACCGGGCGGCCCTGGCCGCTGACCTGCGCGGCCAGGGCATCGGCTGCGGCCACGGCACCTGGGCCAGCCACCTGCAGCCCGTCTTCGCCGGCAAGCAGAGCTGCCCCGTCTCGGCCGACCTGTTCGCCCGCCACCTGGCCATCCCCATGCACGCCGAACTCACCCCCGAGCAGATCGAACGGGTCGTCACGGCGCTGCGCACCGCCCTTCGCACCCACGCGGCCCCCGCGGGCCGGGGAGGAACCGCATGAGCACCCACCCGCCCACCGCACCCACCGGCCCCGGCCCGGACACCGCCCCCGGCACCGGCACCGGCACCGGCGCCGGCCCGGACACCGGCCCGGACACCGGCCCGGACACCGTGCTGCGGCTGATCAACGGCTACTGGTCCACCGGCCTGCTCGGCGCCGCCGCCGAGCACCAGGTCTTCACCCACCTGGAGCACGGCGCCGACAGCGCCGCCGAACTCGCCCGGCGGGCGAAGATCAGCGAACGCGGCGCCCAGACCCTGCTGGACGGCCTGGTCAGCATCGGCCTGATCACCCTGGCCCGGGGCGCCTACCGCAACACCGCTGCCGCCTCCGCCTACCTGGTCGCCGGCCGGCCCGCCGACCTGTCGGCGATGGCCCGGCTCAAACTCACCCACATGGCCAAGCTGGCCGCGCTGCCCGAGGTGGTCCGCGCCGGCGGCCCGGTCAGCGACCCCACCACCGAAGTCGCCGACAACCCGCACTGGGGCGAGGTCGTGCCGGCCATCGCCGCCCAGTCGGTGCCCGCCGCCGCCGTCGCCGCCGACGTGCTGGGCCTGGCCGGGGCCGGGGAACTGTCCATCCTGGACATCGGCGGCGGTTCGGGCATCTACTCCGCCACCTGGCTCGAGCGCAACCCCGCCGCCCGCGCCACCCAGCTGGACTGGGAACCCATCAACGCCATCGCCCGCCGCCTGCTCGCCGAACGCGGCCTGAGCGACCGCTTCACCTGCATCGACGGCGACTTCCACACCACCGACTTCGGCCACG
Source organism: Streptomyces sp. NPDC036815 (assembly GCF_055609205.1). Taxonomy (NCBI): domain Bacteria; kingdom Bacillati; phylum Actinomycetota; class Actinomycetes; order Kitasatosporales; family Streptomycetaceae; genus Streptomyces; species Streptomyces sp. NPDC036815. The sequence continues at coordinate 16,768 of NZ_JBVJPW010000042.1, forward strand.
GCGCCTACGACGTCGCGGTGTACTCCCACATCGCCCACCAGGAAGGCCCCCAGGACAACATCGCGGTCTTCACCCGCCTCAAGGACGCCCTCAAGCCCGGCGGCGCCCTGGTGGTGTGCGACTACGTCGTCGACGACGACCGCAGCGGCCCGGCCTTCCCGCTGCTGTTCGCCTCCGAAATGCTCCTGAAGTCCCAGCAGGGCGGCACCTGGCGGCGCGCGGACTACCACGCCTGGCTCACCAAGGCCGGCTTCAGCGACATCACCTTCCACGCCGCCCCGCCCGCCACCCTGGTCATCGCCCGCTAGCCCCCGGCCGGCCCGCCCGCACCAGAGGCGCCCGCAGCAGAGGCGCCCGCAGCACCCGCACACCGAAAAGGACAGCACCGTGGAACCTGTGAACGTGGCAATCATCTATTACAGCGCGACCGGCACCGTGCACACCCTGGCGCAGGCCGTGGCCGAGGGCGCGGAGAAGGCCGGGGCGAACGTGCGGCTGCGCAAGGTCGCCGAGACCGCCCCGCAGGCGG
>NZ_JBVJPW010000043.1:0-16099 GCF_055609205.1 Streptomyces sp. NPDC036815
CCCCATCGACACCAGACCATCGCCCTCCGCAAACAGCTAGATATCCGCATACCCCAGGTGAAAACGACCTCTGAGAGCCTGTCTTTGAACCCCCGTGGATTCAGCTCTGCTTGAGGCGGCGGTCCAGGGCCATCGAGAGCTCCGCCTCCACCACGCTCTTGGCGAGCGGGCGCAGCTGGTCGATGTCCACCTCCGCGGTGTCGGGGACGTGGGCGCGCATGACCGTGATGAACAGCTCCGCGAGCGAGTCGGCGTGTTCGCGCACGCGCTGGCCCGCTTCGAGGACCGCGGCCAGCGGAACTCCCTTGCGCACCAGTGTGGACGAGGCCTCCAGGAGGCGGCGGCTGATGTGGACCAGCTCGTCGCCGTCGGTGCCGAGATAGCCGAGGTCGAGGGCGGCGACGAGGTTCTCGGGGGTGACCTCGCCCGCGAAGTGGTCGGCGAGTTCCTCGGGGGTGAGGCGGACCGGCTGCTCCTCGGTCGGCTCGCCGAGGCCGAGGAGTTCGCCGACGTCGCGGCCCTTCTCGAAGGCGTCGGCGAGCTCGGCGATGCCGTTCAGTGTGTGGCCGCGCTCCAGGAGGGCGGCGATCGTGCGCAGTCTGGCCAGGTGGTGCTCGTCGTACCAGGCGATGCGGCCCTCGCGGCGCGGCGGCGGGATCAGGCCGCGCTCGCGGTAGAAGCGCACGGTGCGCACGGTGATGCCGGCCTCCTGCGCCAGTTCCGCCATGCGGTACTCCCTGACGCCGCCGTCGCCGCCCGCCGGTCGCTCTGCTTGGTCTGCCACGTCAGAAGCCTATGTTGTACCGCCGGTAACTTTCCTGGCTCCCACCCCTACCCATCAGTACGCGGGTGTTCTACTCTCCGAATTGCGCCAGTGGTTACTGGCAGAGTCGTGTACTTCGGGAGGCGGCGGCATGGCCGAGCGCGAGCGGAGCCCTGAGCAGGGGCGCGAGTACGAACACGTACGGGTGGCGGTGATCGGATCCGGGTTCGGTGGGCTCGGGGCCGCCGTGCGGCTGCGCCGCGAGGGCATCACCGACTTCGTCGTCCTGGAACGGGCCGGCGCGGTGGGCGGCACCTGGCGGGACAACAGCTATCCGGGCTGCGCCTGCGACGTGCCCTCGCACCTGTACTCCTTCTCCTTCGCGCCCAACCCGGACTGGCCGCGCACCTTCTCCGGTCAGGAGCGCATCCGCGAGTACCTGGAGCACGTGGCCGACACCTTCCGGCTGCGCCCGCACATCCGCCTCGACACCGAGGTGAAGCTGATGCGCTGGGACGCCGGGCAGCTGCGCTGGGAGATCGAGACCAGCAACGGCACCCTCACCGCCGACGTCGTCGTCTCCGCCACCGGGCCCCTCTCCGACCCCAAGACCCCGGACGTCCCCGGCATCGACACCTTTCCCGGCAAGGTCTTCCACTCCGCCCGCTGGGACCACGACTACGACCTGAGCGGCAAGCGCGTCGCGATGATCGGCACCGGCGCCTCGGCCATCCAGATCGTCCCGGAGATACAGAAGAAGGTCGGCAGGCTCACCCTCTTCCAGCGCACGCCCCCCTGGGTGATGCCGCGCGCGGACCGGGCCATCACCGGCGTGGAGCGCTGGCTGCACAAGCAGCTGCCGTTCACCACGCAGGCCAGGCGCGGACTCCTGTGGGGCATCCGGGAGTTGCAGGTCCAGGCGTTCACCAAGCGGCCCAACGAGCTCGGCATGGTCGAGCAGATCGCCAAGCGGAACATGTACCGGGCGATCAAGGACCCGGTGCTGCGGGCCAAGCTGACGCCCACGTACCGCATCGGCTGCAAGCGCATCCTGCTCTCCAACACCTACTACCCGGCGCTGGCCAAGCCCAATGTCGACGTCGTCGCGAGCGGTCTGGCCGAGGTGCGGGGCAGCACCGTCGTCGCCGCCGACGGCACCGAGACCGAGGTCGACGCGATCATCTTCGGCACCGGGTTCCACGTGACGGACATGCCGATCGCCGACCGGGTCGTCGGCGACGAGGGTCTCACGCTCATGGAGACCTGGAAGGACGGCATGAACGCGCTGCGCGGCGCGACCGCCGCCGGGTTCCCCAACTGGATGACGATCATCGGCCCGAACACCGGGCTCGGCAACTCCTCCATGATCCTCATGATCGAGTCCCAGCTGAACTACCTGGCGGACTACCTGCGGCAGTTGGACGTGCTCGGCGGCAGCGCCGCGCTCGCGGCCAGGCCGGACGCCGTGCGTGCCTGGAACGGCCGGGTGCAGGAGCGGATGAAGCGCACGGTGTGGAACACCGGCGGCTGCAACAGCTGGTACCTCGACAAGAACGGCGTCAACACCACCGTGTGGCCCGGCACCACCACCGAGTTCCGGGCGGCGACCCGCAGGGTCGACCTCTCCGAGTACGAGGTGCTGCGGCCCCCGAAGCCGCTGGAGGCCGTGCCCGGCCCCGGCGCGAAGAAGAAGCCGGGGACGAAGAAGGCCGAGGCCGGGGCATGAGCCGACCGACCCCTGCGACGAGCGGGCCCTACGCGCCGCCCGTCGCCACCCGGGAACTGACCGCCGTCTCCGCCGACGGGGCCCGCGTCCACGTCGAGGTGCACGGCCCCGAGGGCGCGCCCGCCGTCGTCCTCGCCCACGGCTGGACCTGCTCGACCGCCTTCTGGGCCGCGCAGATACGGGCCCTCGCCGTCGACCGCCGTGTCATCGCCTACGACCAGCGGGGGCACGGGCGCAGCGCGGCGCCGTCGGCCGCCGAGGGCTACAGCACGCGGGCCCTCGCCGACGACCTGGAGGCGGTCCTGGCGGCGACGCTCGCGCCGGACGAGAAGGCCGTGCTCGTGGGGCACTCCATGGGCGGCATGACGATCATGGCCGCGGGCGGCCGGGACCGGGTGCGCGAGCACACCGCCGCGGTGCTGCTCTGCAGCACGGGGAGTTCGGCGCTGGTCGCCGAGTCGACGGTGGTGCCGCTGCTGCGGGCGGGGCGGGTGCGGACCAGGATCACCCGCTCGGTGCTCGGCTCGCGCGCGCCGCTCGGGCCCGTCACGCCGCTGGCCAGGCGCGTCCTCAAGTACGCGACGATGGGCCCCGGAGCCGCGCCCGACCGGGTCGACGCGTGCGCCCGGATCGTGCACGCCTGCCCGAGGATCGTGCGCCACGGCTGGTCGCACGTCCTCGAATCGCTCCAACTGGACGTCGAGGTGGGCGCGTTGAAGGTGCCGACCGCCGTCGTCGCCGGTACGGTCGACCGCCTCACCCCCGTCGCGCACGCCCGGCGGATCGCGGCCGCGCTGCCGGAGTGCGTGGGCCTCACCGAACTTGCCGGAGTCGGCCACATGACGCCCATCGAGGCGCCGGAGGCCGTCACCGCGCGGATCAACGAACTCGTCGCAACGTACGTACAGGTCAAGGAGGGCGCATGAGCAGGGTCAGCCTGGAAGGGCAGGTCGCGGTCGTCACCGGCGCGGCGCGCGGAGTCGGTGAGCTGCTCGCCCGCAAGCTGTCGGCGCGCGGCGCGAAGGTCGCCCTCGTCGGCCTGGAGCCGGACGAGCTGAAGCTGGTGTCGGAGCGGCTGCACACCGAGTCCGCGCACTGGCACGCCGACGTCACCGACCACGTGGCGATGGCGCGGGTCGCCCAAGAGGTCAAGGAGCACTTCGGCAAGGTCGACATCGTCGTCGCCAACGCGGGCGTGGCCAGCGGCGGGCCCTTCCTGGAGTCCGACCCGGACGCCTGGCGCCGCGTCATCGAGGTCAACCTCATCGGCAGCGCGGTGACGGGCCGGGCCTTCCTGCCCGTCCTGATGGAGAGCCGCGGCTACCTGCTGCAGATCGCCTCGCTTGCCGCGATCACTCCGGCGCCGATGATGACGGCGTACTGCGCGTCGAAGTCGGGCGTCGAGGCGTACGCGCACGCGCTGCGGGCCGAGGTCGGCTACAAGGGCGTCAGGGTCGGCGTCGGCTACCTGTCCTGGACCGACACGGACATGGTGCGGGGCGCGGACCAGGACGACGTGATGCGGGAGCTGCGCTCCAGGCTGCCGTGGCCGTCCAACAAGACGTATCCGCTGGGCCCGGCGGTCGACCGGATCGTCGCGGGCATCGAACGGCGCTCCAGCCACGTGTACGCGCAGTGGTGGCTGCGGGGCATGCAGGGCATCCGCGGCTATCTCCCGGGCGTCATCGGCGCGGTGGGCCAGCGGGAGATGCGGCGCTTCGAGCCGCGGCTCGGCAGCGTCTCGACGGGCCTGGTCGGCGCGGGCGGCTCCGCGGACGAGCGGGCGCGGGCGGGCGCCTGACGCCCCCAGGGGGCGCACGACGGCAAGAGGCCCGCCCGGCGTCCCGGGGGGCCTCTTGGTGTTCACGTTCCGCGCGGCGTCAGCTGTCGCCGTCGAACTTGTCCCGCTGCTCCTGCGCCGCGTCCTGGGCCTGCGAGGACCGCTCGCTCGCCTCGTCCTGGGCCTGCGAGGCGCGGTCACGCGACTCGTCGCCCTTCTCACCCATGGAGCCCCTGGCCTTGTCGGCGAGCTCGTTGGCCTTGTCCTGGAACTGGTCCTTGATGCCCATGCGTTTCACTCCCGTAGTGGGTGGGGGGATGGGGCCTCGACCAGATTTACACGGGCCGACATTCTGTGCATTTCGATCATGGGGAGGCTTTCAGGAGCGCGGTGGGAGCGGTGGACGACGGCGGTCGGGGACGTCCGAGTGGTCCGGGGCCGAGGCCGCCGGATTCTGCTCCAGGAGGTCGAGCGCCAGCTGCACCGCGTCGTCGAGCTGGGCGTGCCGCCCCTCCGCCCAGTCCAGCGGCGTCCGCAGGATGTCCAGGTCAGGGGCGACGCCGTGGTTCTCCACGCCCCAGCCGTACGCGTCGAACCAGCCCGCGTTCATCGGCACCGTGATCACCGTGCCGTCGCCGAGCCGGTGCCGCCCGGTCATGCCGACCACGCCGCCCCAGGTGCGCTGGCCGATGACGGGACCGAGGCCGAGCAGCTTGAAGGCGGCCGTGATCATGTCGCCGTCCGAGGACGTCGCCTCGTCCGCGAGGGCCACCACCGGACCGCGGGGCGCGTTCGACGCGTACGAGACGGGCTCGGCGTTGCGCGTCAGGTCCCAGCCGATGATCTTGCGCGTCAGCTTCTCGACGACGAGTTCGCTGATGTGGCCGCCCGCGTTGCCGCGCACGTCCACGATCAGGGCGGGCCGGTCCACCTCCAGGCGCAGGTCCCGGTTGAACTGGGCCCAGCCCGAACCGCCCATGTCGGGGATGTGCAGATAGCCGCACTTGCCGCCGCTCAACTGCCGTACGACCTCACGGCGTTTGGCGACCCAGTCCTGATAGCGCAGGGGGCGTTCGTTGATGAGGGGGACGATCGCGACCCGCCGGGGGCGCCCGTCTCGCTCCGCGGCGCGGAAGGTGAGCTCGACCGTCGTGCCGCCCGCCGCCGAGAGGAGGGGGTAGGGGCCGGTGACCGGGTCGACCGGGCGGCCGTCGATGTGCGTCAGGATCGCGCCCTCCCGGATGCCCGCTCCGGCCAGCGGCGAGCGGGCCTTGGAGTCGGAGGAGTCGCCGGGCAGGATGCGTTTGACCATCCAGCCCTCGTCCCGGTGCACGAGGTTGGCGCCGAGCAGGCCCATGGCGCGCTGGTAGTGCGGCGGGCCCTCGTTGCGGCGGGCGGCGGAGACGTACGCGTGGGAGGTGCCCAGCTCGCCGAGGACCTCGCGCAGCAGGTCCGCGAACTCGTCGGGGGACGCGACGCGTTCGACCAGCGGCCGGTACTGGGCGAGCACCGCGTCCCAGTCGATGCCGCACATGCCGGGGTCCCAGAAGTAGGCGCGGATGATCCGGCCCGCCTCGTCGTAGGACTGGCGCCACTCGGCGGCCGGGTCGACCTCGTGCAGGATGCGGCGCAGGTCGATCCAGACGGTCGTGTCGACGTCGCCCACCTCCGTGGAGGGCACGGCGCTCAGGTCCCCCTCGTCGACGACCACGAGCCGGGTGCCGTCGCCGCTCAGCGCGAACCAGTCGAGGTGGTCGACGAGTTGGGACTTCTTCGTCTTGGTGATGCTGAAGTGTTCGAGGGTGGGGCGGCCCGAGGTGTCGGCCGGGTTGGCGAAGGTCTCGCCGAGCGCGCCCGAGATCGGCCAGCGCAGCCAGACCAGGCCGCCGCCGCTGACGGGCTGCAGCGCCGAGTACTTCGACGCGGCGACCGGGAACGGCGTGACCCGCGCCTCCAGGCCCTCGACCTCCACCGTCGTGGTGCCGTAGCCCCCGCCGCCGTCGGCCGGGTCGAGGCCGCCCGCCGCCGGGCGCCCGTCGGGCAGCAGTGCGAAGGGGGACGGGGTCGCCGACGACAGCGGTACGAGGTAGGGGCGGCAGCCCAGCGGGAAGGACAGGTCGCCGGTGTGCACGTCGTAGACGGGGTCGAAGCCGCGCCAGGAGAGGAAGGCGAGGTAGCGGCCGTCGCGGGTGAAGACGGGGTTCTCGTCCTCGAAGCGGCCGTTGGTGACGTCGACGACCGTGCGGGCGAAGGCGCCCTCGACGCGGGCCAGCTTGATCTGGCGCAGGGAGCGGCCGACGCCGGGGTGCGACCAGGTGAGCCAGCTGCCGTCGGGGGAGAAGGCGAGGTCGCGGACGGGTCCGTTGACGGAGCGGATGAGCTCGGTGACGTCGCCGTCGGAGCCTTGGGGATCGTCGGGAGGGCCGTCGGGGCCGTCGGGGCTGCCGGGGGCGCCCGAACTCCCAGCGCCCTCAGCGCCCTCAGCGCCTTCGGGGCTTTCAGGCCCGTCCGTCTCCGTATCGCCGTCCGCCCCGTCGGACACCGTGATCAGGAGCAGCCTGCCGTCGTTCGAGGCGACGGCGAGGCGTTTGCCGTCGGGGTCGGCCACCAGCTCCTGGACCCGGCCGAGCCGCCCGCTCGCGAGTCTGCGCGGCGCGCGGTCGCCGCTGGCCCGCGGCAGCGAGGCGATCTCGATGGCGTCCTCGCCCTCGGCATCGGTGACGTAGGCGACCTGCCCGCTGGTGCCGAGCATCTCGGGGAGGCGGACCCGCACGCCCGGGGTGTCGGTGATGGTGCGGGCCGGGCCGTCCCGGTGGGTGAGCCAGTAGAGGGAGCCGCGTACGACGACGGCGCTGGCCCGGCCCGTCGTGTCCACGGAGAGCGCGTCGAGGTGCTGCGCGGCCGGTACCTGGTAGACCCGTCGCCCGGCCCGCGGACCGCCGAGCCGCACGTCGAGCCGGCGCGGCACGGAGTCCGCCGAGAGGTCGTCGACCAGCCAGATCTCGCCCGCGCACTGGTAGACGACGCGGGTGCCGTCGGCGGCCGCGTGCCGGGCGTAGAAGGTGTCGTGGTCGGTGTGGCGCCGCAGGTCGGTGCCGTCGGGCAGGCAGGAGTAGAGGTTGCCGATGCCCTCGTGGTCGGAGAGGAAGGCGATGCGCCCCGACACGAACATCGGGGAGTCCAGGTGCCCGTCGAGGTCGGCGAGGATCTGCTCGCCGTGCATCCACAGGCGGCCCGTCGCGCCGCCCCGGTACCGCTTCCAGGCGGCGGGCTCGTGCGGCGGCTTGCCCGTCAGGAGCAGCGTCTTGCGGTCGCACCCGCCGTCGGCGAGGGTGTCGGTGATCGCGATGTCCCAGACCGGGCCCCAGGGCAGCTTGCCGCCGGGGGAGCCGTCGACCGGAACGCTGTAGGCCCAGCAGAAGTACGAGAAGGGCTGGCCGTGCGAGGACACGGCGAGGATGTCGCCGTCGGGGGACCAGCCGCAGACCCGGGTGTCGGTGCTGCCCCAGTAGGTCAGGCGGCGCGAGGGGCCGCCCGCCACCGGTGCGAGGTGGATCTCCGGATCGAGGCTGCGCCAGGTCGTGTACGCGATGTGGCGGCCGTCCGGCGAGAAGCGCGGATGGCTCACCTTGGTCCGGTCGACGGTGAGCCGCCAGGCCCGGCCTTCCGGGGAGCCCTCCGCGGTGAGGGGGGCCACCCACAGGTCGTCCTCGGCGGCGAAACAGAGGCGGTCGCCGCTGAGGTGCGGGAATCGCAGGTAGGAGCGGTCGTCCTGGGCATCGTCGCGCGCGTCGGTCACCTCACCATGCTTTTCCGCCCCGAAGGCGGCGGCAACTCGTGCCGGGGGTGAAAGACGGGGTGACACAGCACACGTACGAAACGGTTTCGTTTCGTTGGGCGCGGGGCGTACAGTCGTCGCGTACGAAACCGTTTCGTTCCGACTTTCGAGCAGGGAGGTGGAGATCGTGGTGGAGACGGCGACGACCCGACGCAGCAGGATCACGCCCGAGCGCGAGGCCGAGCTGTACGCGGCCGTGCTCGACCTGCTGCGCGAGGTCGGCTACGACGCCCTCACCATGGACGCCGTCGCGGCCCGCACCCGGTCCAGCAAGGCCACCCTCTACCGCCAGTGGGGAAGCAAGCCGGAGCTGATCGCCAAGGCGCTGCGGCACAACAAGCCGACGTCCCTCGCGGACATCGACACCGGTTCGCTGCGCGGCGACCTGTACGAGATGGTGGCCCGCTCGGACGACTGCCAGATGGAGAAGGACGCCGCGCTGATGCGGGGCCTGTTCCATGCCGTCCACGACCACCCCGAACTCCACCAGGCGCTGCGGAACCTGCTCATCGAGCCGGAGCTCACCGGCCTGAACGACCTGTTGCGCAGAGCGGTGGAGCGCGGCGAAGTCGCCCCGGACAATCCGGCGCTCGAGTTCGTCGTCCACATGATGGTCGGCGGTTTCGCGGCCCGGGACCTCATCGAGGACCGCCCGGTCGACCGCGAGTTCCTCGCCTCGTACATCGATGCCGTGATCCTCCCCGCACTCGGCATCTGACCCGACCGCCCCCCTCACCCCCTCTGTTCCTGACGCGCACCGCTCACGTCGTCGGGCTGATCTCCCCTGCCCAATCCGGACCACACGACCTGACCGGGAGTACGCCCTCGTGGCCACTTTCCTCTACAAACTCGGCAAGCTCGCCTTCAGGCGACGCCACTTCGTCGCCCTCATATGGGTGGCGCTCCTGACGCTCGCCGGGGTCGGCGCCGCGTCCGCGCCCACCGCCGCCTCCAGCAGCTTCTCCATACCCGGCACGGAGGCCCAGAAGGCCTTCGACCTGCTGGAGAAGCGGGCCCCCGAGGCCAGCGCCGACGGGGCGAGCGCCCGCGTCGTCTTCAAGGCACCGGACGGCGAGAAGGTCACCGACAAGGCCAACAAGGCCGAGATCGACAAGACCGTCGCCGCCCTGAAGTCCGGCTCGGACCAGGTGGCCCGCGCGGACAGCCCCTTCGTGGCCAAGACCGTCAGCAAGGACGGCTCCACGGCGTACGCCTCCGTCTCGTACAAGGTCACCTCGATGGAGCTGACCGACGAGGACCGGGACGCGCTGGAGAAGACCACCGACCGGGCGCGCGAGTCCGGGCTCACGGTCGAGGTCGGCGGCGACGCGCTGCAGGCCATGCCGGAGACCGGGGCCACCGAGATCATCGGCATCGCCATCGCGGCGGTCGTCCTCGTCATCACCTTCGGCTCGCTGATCGCGGCCGGTCTGCCGCTGCTCACCGCGCTGATCGGGGTCGGCATCGGCGTCTCGTCGATCACCGCGCTCGCCAACGCGCTCGACCTCGGCACCACCACGTCGACGCTCGCCATGATGATCGGCCTCGCGGTCGGCATCGACTACGCGCTCTTCATCGTCTCGCGCTACCGCGGCGAACTCGCCGACGGCCGCGACCGCGAGGAAGCGGCGGGCCGCGCCGTCGGCACCGCGGGCTCGGCGGTCGTCTTCGCCGGGCTCACCGTGGTGATCGCCCTGGTCGGCCTCGCCGTGGTCAACATCCCGATGCTCACCAAGATGGGCTTCGCCGCGGCCGGTACGGTCGTCATCGCCGTCCTCATCGCCCTCACGCTCATCCCGGCGCTGCTCGGCTACGCGGGCAAGCGGGTCATGCCGATGGGCGAGAAGAGCAGGCTGTTCGGCGGCGGCGCGAAGAAGGCGGGCGCGCAGAAGGCCGCCGCGGAGAACGGCGGCGAGCCGAAGCAGAACATGGGCACCCGCTGGGCCCGCTTCGTGGTCCGCCGCCCGGTCGCCGTGCTGCTCGTCGGCATCGTGGGCCTCGGCGCCGCGGCCCTGCCGGTCTCGCAGCTCGAACTCGGTCTCCCCGACGACGGCGCACAGCCGACGTCCACGACCCAGCGCAAGGCGTACGACCTGGTCTCCGACGGCTTCGGCCCCGGCTTCAACGGTCCGCTGATGGTCGTGGGCGACCTCGAAGGCGCCGACGACCCGAAGGCCGCGGCCGGCGAGATCAAGAAGACGATCTCCAAGCTGGACGACGTCCTGAACGTCGCCCCGCCGATGTTCAACAAGGCGGGCGACACCGCGATCATCAGCGTCGTGCCGTCCTCCAAGCCCAGCGGCGTCGAGACCGAGGACCTGGTCCACTCGATCCGCGACACCGGCGCGCAGATCAAGTCCGACACCGGCGCCGACATCATGGTCACCGGCACCACGGCCATGAACATCGACGTCTCGCAGAAGCTCAACGACGCCCTGCTGCCCTACCTGGCGCTGGTCGTGGGCCTCGCGTTCCTGCTCCTGATCATCGTCTTCCGCTCGATCCTGGTCCCGCTCAAGGCGGCCCTCGGCTTCCTGCTCTCGGTCCTCGCGGCCCTCGGCGCGGTCGTCGCGGTCTTCCAGTGGGGCTGGCTGGGCTCGCTCTTCGGCGTGGAGCAGACCGGCCCGATCATGTCGATGATGCCGATCTTCATGGTGGGCGTGGTCTTCGGCCTCGCGATGGACTACGAGGTCTTCCTCGTGACCCGGATGCGCGAGGCGTACGTCCACGGGGAGCGGCCGGGACAGGCGATCGTGACCGGCTTCCGGCACGGGGCCCGGGTGGTCTCGGCGGCGGCGGTCATCATGATCGCGGTGTTCGCCGGGTTCATCGGCTCGTCCGAACAGATGGTGAAGATGATCGGCTTCGGCCTCGCGATCGCCGTCTTCTTCGACGCGTTCGTGGTCCGCATGGCGCTGGTGCCCGCGGTGCTCGCGCTGCTCGGCAGGAAGGCGTGGTGGCTGCCGAAGTGGCTGGACCGCGCGCTGCCGAACGTGGACGTCGAGGGCGAGGGGCTGCGTACCGAGGCGGAGAGGGGTGCCGGGTCCGCGGACGCGGACCGGGAGCCCGCGCGGGTCTGAGACACACCGCCCGGGAGGCCCTGGGCCTAATGGGTGACCGGGGTGGCGGCCGCGTAGGTGCGGCGCAGGAAGCGGATCAGCGCCGACGCGTCGAACTGGACGACCGTCACCCCGTCCCGGTCGTGGAACTCCAGGACGGTCTGGACCCGGCCGCACGGCCAGACCTGGACGTCGCCGGAGGTGACCGGGGCCAGCAGGCCCTGCTCAAGGAGATGCCGGGCGAGGACCCGGTGGGGGGAGCCGGGGAGGCCGATCCGCACCGCGTGCGGGTCGGCCTCCGCGTCGTAGTGGAGCATGACGGGGACGGCGCGGTGGCCCTCGGAGGAGTCCGTGACGAGGTGGGCGCGTGCGTACTGCTCGACTGCGGACATCACCGAACTCCTCTTCCCACCGGGCACTTCGTCGGGCCCTTCCTCACTAATGTCCCATATGTCCGGCGATCCGCCGCGAGGGGGCGTAGCCGATTCGGGACCGCAGCGCTCTTGCAAACCGTTTGCAACAAGGCACTATCATTGAACGGTTCACGAGCGTCACGAGCGATCTGCCCTGTCCAGGGCCCCTGCCCAGGAGCGAGCTCATGCATGTCCCCGACGGGTTCATCAATGTCCCGGTGTCCGCTGCCGCGGGCGTCGTCGCGGCCGGTGCCGTGGCCGTCAGCCTCAAGGGCGCGCGGCGGGAGCTGGACGAGCGGACCGCGCCGCTCGCCGGTCTGGTCGCGGCCTTCATCTTCGCCGTACAGATGCTGAACTTCCCCGTCGCGGCCGGGACCAGCGGACATCTGCTCGGCGGCGCGCTCGCCGCGATCCTCGTCGGCCCCTTCACCGGGGTGCTCTGTGTCTCCGTCGTGCTCCTCATGCAGGGCGTGCTCTTCGCGGACGGCGGCCTCACCGCGCTCGGCGTGAACATCTCCGACATGGCGATCGTCACCACCGTCGTCGCCTACGCCGTCTTCCGCGGTCTGGTGAAGGTGCTGCCCCGCGGCCGCCGCTCGGTGACCGTCGCCTCCTTCACCGCGGCACTGCTCTCCGTGCCCGCCGCCGCGGTCGCCTTCACCCTCATCTACGCCATCGGCGGTACGACCGACGTCTCCATCGGCAAGGTCGCCACCGCCATGGTCGGCGTACACGTCCTCATCGGCATCGGCGAGGCCGCGATCACCGCGCTCACCGTCGGCGCCGTCATCGCCGTACGGCCGGACCTGGTGTACGGGGCCCGCGGCCTGGCCCGGCCGCTGAAGCTGCGCGTCGGCGGGGAACTGGTGGACGCGCCGGACGCCGAACCGGTGCCGCTCGCCGCTCGTTCCGCCCGGTCCACCCGCCCGGTGTGGATCGCGGGCATCGTCACCTCGCTCGTCCTCGCGGGCTTCGTCAGCTTCTACGCGTCGGCCGACCCCGACGGCCTGGAGAAGGTCGCCCACGACAAGGGCATCGACGAGAAGGCCGAGGACCACGCCACCGCGGACTCGCCGCTGGCCGACTACGGGGTCAAGGACATCACCGACGCGCGTATCTCCGGCGGTCTCGCCGGGGTGATCGGCGTGGGCGTCACGGTCGTCGCCGGGTCGGCCGTGTTCTGGGCGCTGCGCAGGCGCCGTACGGGTGACGCGTCGGCGACCGCCGTGCCCGGGACGCCGGACGCAGCCGAGACCACCGACGCGTCCGGGACGACCACCGACGCGCCCGGGGCGACCTCCGACGCGTCCGGGGCCCGCGCCTCCGAGAGGGCCTGACATGGGTGCGGGCCACGCCCACCGGCTCTACCGCCGGGGCGGCTCGCCGGTGCACGCGCTGCCCCCGCACACCAAGCTCGCGGCCGTCTTCTGCTTCGTGATCGTCGTGGTCTCCACCCCGCGCGAGGCGATGTGGGCCTTCGCCCTCTACGCGGTGCTGCTCGGCGTCGTCGCGTCCGCCGCCCGCATCCCGGCCGGCTTCCTGCTGAAGCGGCTGCTGATCGAGATCCCGTTCGTGGCGTTCGCCGTGCTCATGCCGTTCGTCGCCCAGGGAGACCGCGTCGACGTGCTCGGCCTCTCCCTCAGCGTCAACGGCCTCTGGGGCGCCTGGAACGTCCTGGCCAAGGGCACGCTGGGCGTCGCCGCCTCCGTGCTGCTCGCCGCCACGACCGAGCTGCGCGCCCTGCTCCTCGGACTCCAGCGGCTGAAGCTGCCGCCGCTCCTGGTCCAGATCGCCTCGTTCATGATCCGGTACGGCGACGTCATCACGGACGAGATGCGCCGCATGAAGATCGCCCGGGAGTCGCGCGGATTCGAGGCGCGGGGCGTGCGGCAGTGGGGCGTCCTCGCCAAGTCCGCGGGCGCGCTCTTCATCCGCTCGTACGAGCGGGGCGAGCGCGTGCACCTGGCCATGGTCAGCCGCGGATACGCCGGGTCGATGCCGGTCATCGACGAGGTGGCGGCCTCCCGGGCGCAGTGGACCTACGCGCTGGCCCTGCCGTTGACCGCACTCGCCGTATGCCTGTTGGGATGGACCCTGTGACTACCGCACCCCCTGCCGCGCCCTCGCTGGAAGTGGCCGGACTGGCCTTCGCCTACCCCGACGGGCACCAGGCGCTCTTCGGCGTCGACCTCACCGTCGGGCGCGGCGAGCGCGTCGCCCTGCTCGGGCCGAACGGCGCGGGCAAGACGACCCTCGTACTGCACCTGAACGGCATCCTGACCGGCGGCGCGGGGACGGTCACCGTGGCCGGACTGCCCGTCGGCAAGCGGCACATGGCGGAGATCAGGCGCCGGGTCGGCATCGTCTTCCAGGACCCGGACGACCAGCTCTTCATGCCGACGGTGCGCGAGGACGTGGCGTTCGGGCCCGCGGCGGCGGGGGTGCGCGGGCCGGAGCTGGAGGCGCGCGTTCAGCAGGCGCTCTCCCGGGTCGGCATGGCGGAGTTCGCGGACCGGCCGCCGCACCACCTCTCCTTCGGGCAGCGGCGCAGGGTGGCGGTCGCGACGGTGCTCGCGATGGAGCCGGAGATCCTGGTCCTGGACGAGCCGTCCTCGAACCTGGACCCGGCCTCGCGGCGCGAGCTGGCCGACATCCTGCGGTCCCTGGACGTGACGGTCCTGATGGTCACGCACGACCTGCCGTACGCCATGGAGCTCTGCCCCCGCGCCCTCATCCTCAGCGAGGGCGTCATCGCGGCCGACGGGCCGACGGGCGAGCTGCTCTCCGACGACGACCTGATGAGCGCACACCGCCTGGAACTGCCCTTCGGCTTCGATCCGAAGACGGTGAGGGCGGGCAACTAGGGAATCGATGGTCGGTAAGGGCTGTTGACCTTTTCATGAGCGATGTCATGGGTGAGGTTCAGGACGGCGGGGTGCACGGCACGGTGGCGGCCGGGTTCGAGCCGGTCCGGGACGCCTTCGTACGCAACTTCGGCGAGCGCGGGGAGCGCGGCGCCGCGGTCTCCGTGTACCGCGACGGGCGGCAGGTCGTGGACCTGTGGGGCGGCGCGAAGGACGTCGACGGGGACCTCGGCGCGGGTGACGCGCCCTGGGAGCACGGCACCGCGCAGATCGTCCGCTCGGCCACCAAGGGCGTGGCGGCGGCCGCGCTGCTCCTGCTGCACCAGCGCGGCCGGCTGGACCTGGACGCGCCGGTCGGCGCGTACTGGCCGGAGTTCAAGGCGCGCGGCAAGGAGCGGGTCCTGGTCCGGCACGTCCTCGCGCACCGCGCGGGCGTCCCCGCCCTGGACCGCCCGCTGACGCCCGCCGAGGCGCTCGACCCGGACCTCGCCGCCGCGGTCGTCGCGGCGCAGGCCCCCGCCTGGGAGCCGGGCGAGGACCACGGCTACCACGCGCAGACGTACAGCTGGCTCACCGGCGAGCTGGTGCGGCGCGTGACGGGGCGGCCGGTGGGGGAGTGGATCGCGGCGGAGATCGCCGGTCCGCTCGACCTCGACCTCTGGGTCGGACTGCCACGAGCGGAGGCGGCGCGGGCCGGTCGCCTGGGCCGCATCGACCCGCCCCCGGCGCCGGGTGGCCTGCGGGTCCGCCCCAAGCGGAACGTGTCCGAGGCGTACGAGGACCCCGGATCGCTGACCCGTCGCGCGTTCGGCGCGATCGATCCCGTGCCGGACGAGAACGACGCCGCGTACCGGGCGGCGGCGCTGCCCGCGTCCAACGGCGTGGCCACGGCGGACGGGCTCGCGCGCTTCTACGCGGCGCTGATCGGTGAAGTGCCGGGCGGGCGGCGCCTTTTCACCCCCGAGACGGTCGAGCTCGCCCGCACCGAGGCGTCCGCGGGCCCCGACCGCGTCCTGGTCGTCAGCACCCGCTTCGGCCTCGGCTACATGCTGCACGGCGGCGCGTCCCCGCTCCTGTCCCCCGCCTCCTTCGGCCACCCCGGCCGCGGCGGCGCCCTCGGCTTCGCGGACCCGGAGTCGGGCCTGGCCTTCGGCTACGTGACGAACGGCATGAACAAGGGAGTAACGGCGGACCCGCGGGCGCAGGCGCTGGTGCGGGCGGTACGGGGTGCTGCGCGGGCCTGAACGGCGCCACGTCCGAGCCCCGGTCCCAGGCGCCGCCAACTCCTGACCCCCGCCCCGGTTCCGGGCACCGCCACGCCCCCACCGAGGCCCCGGTTCCGGGCACCGCCACGCCCCCACCGAGGCCCCGGTTCCGGCGGCGCCAGCTCCCCACCCACCCGCCCCGGTGGTCCGTCGCACCCACCCCCGCCCCCGCCTCGGCGCCCCGCACCACTCAGCCGTGAGGCGCACCCCGTCCACGGGACTGCTTCGCGGCGCAACGCTCCCGCCCGAGTTCCCCGGAGGGGAGCGGCGCAGACCCACGGCGACAGGTCACGGGGCTAGTAGTGCTTCGTTACGTTGAGTGATCTCGGCTGTTCGTGGGCAGCTTCCCGGAGTGAGGTTGGGGGAAGTGGACCGGCTCCGGGGTGAGTTG
>NZ_JBVJPW010000044.1:0-11913 GCF_055609205.1 Streptomyces sp. NPDC036815
GGGGTGTCGTCGTTCGGTGCGTCGGGGACGAATGCGCATCTGATTCTGGAGCATGTGGCTGAGCCGGTGGGTGCGGTGTCCCCGGCGGCTGATGGCGGTGGGGGCGGCGTCGGGGATGGTGGGGTGGTGGTGCCGTGGTTGTTGTCGGCGCGCAGCCCGCAGGCCCTGCGCGACCAGGCACGCCGCCTGAGTGAGTTCGTCGACGACGCGTCGCGCGCGCCGCTGACCGATGTGGGGTGGTCGCTGCTGACGACGCGTGCGCTGCACGAGCACCGAGCCGTGGTCGTGGGTGCGCAGCGGCACGAACTCGTCGCGGGGCTGACGGCGTTGGAAGCGGGGGAGCCGCATTCGGCGCTGATCGGCCCGTCCGTTCCGCAGGGGCATGCCGGTGGCGACATGCTCTGGCTGTTCAGCGGTCAGGGCAGTCAGCTGGTGGGTATGGGTGCGGGGTTGTATGAGCGTTTCCCGGTGTTTGCGGACGCGTTCGATGAGGTGTGTGGCCTGTTGGAGGGGCCGTTGGGTGTTGCGCCTGGTGAATTGCGGCAGGTGGTGTTCCGTGGTCCGAAGGAGCGGTTGGATCACACGATGTGGGCGCAGGCGGGGTTGTTTGCGTTGCAGGTGGGTTTGGCGAGGTTGTGGGGGTCGGTGGGGGTGCGGCCGGATGTAGTGGTGGGGCATTCGGTCGGGGAGATCGCGGCTGCGTATGTGGCGGGGGTGTTCTCGCTGGAGGATGCGTGCCGGGTGGTGGGGGCGCGGGCTCGTTTGATGGGGGGGGTGCCCGGGGGTGGGGCGATGTGTGCGGTGCAGGCCACGCGTGAGGAGCTGGCTGCGGAGTTGGCCGGGACTGCGGTGAGCGTGGCGGCGGTCAACACCCCCGATTCCACCGTCATTTCGGGCCCCGATGACGAGGTGGAGCGGATCGCTGCGGTCTGGCGGGAGCGGGGTCGTAAGACCAAGGCGCTCGCGGTCAGTCATGCGTTTCATTCGGTGTTGATGGAGCCGATGCTGGCGGAGTTCACCGAGGCGTTGGGCGGGGTGCAGTTCCGGCGGCCGTCGATTCCGTTGATCAGTAATGTCTCGGGTGAGCGTGCTGGTGAGGAGATCGCGAGTGCGGAGTACTGGGCGCGGCACGTACGCCAAGCCGTACTCTTCCAGCCCGCCATCAGCCGCGTGGCCCCGGAAGCCGCGGTGTTCGTGGAGCTGGGCCCCGGGCCCGTGCTGACCACCGCCGCCCAGCACACCCTCGACGAGACCGACCGTTCCGATGCCGTGCTGGTCGCTTCCCTCGCTGGTGGGCGGGTGGAGGAGTTGGCGTTTGTGGAGGCGTTGGGGCGTCTGCATGTGGCGGGTGTGGTTGTGGATTGGTCGGTGGTGTTCTCGGGTGGGGTGAGGGCGCCGAGGGTGGTGGATCTGCCGACGTATGCGTTTCAGCGGGAGCGGTTCTGGTTGTCGGGTCGGTCCGGTGGGGGGCGGGATGCGGTGGGGCTGGGGTTGGTGTCGGCGGGGCATCCGTTGTTGGGTGCGGCGGTGGAGTTTGCCGGTCGGGGTGGGTGTCTGCTGACGGGGCGGTTGTCGCGGTCGGGTGTGTCGTGGTTGGTGGATCATGTGGTGGCTGGGGCGGTGTTGGTGCCGGGTGCCGCGTTGGTGGAGTGGGTGTTGCGGGCCGGTGATGAGGTCGGTTGCGGGGTGGTGGAGGAGTTGATGTTGCAGGCGCCGGTTGTGGTGCCTGAGTCGGGGGGTCTGCGGGTGCAGGTCGTGGTGGACGAGGCGGGCGAGGACGGACGTCGCGAGGTGGAGATCTACACCCGCCCGGACGCCGACGCCGACGCCGACGCCGACGCCGACGCCGTGCTTGGCGGTGACGCGTGGGTGTGCCACGCCACCGGCGTACTCGCCCCCGAAACGCCCATGGCAGAAGCCGAGTTGGAGTTGGGCGGAACCTGGCCGCCGACCGGTGCCGAGCCCGTGAGCGTAGAGGACTTCTATACGCAGGCCGCAGAAGCCGGGTACGGGTACGGCCCTGCATTCCAGGGCGTGCGCGCCGTGTGGCGGGACGGGCAGGACCTGCTGGCCGAGGTGGCGCTGCCCGAGGCTGCCGGCACCCACGACGGCTACGGCATCCACCCCGCCCTCCTGGACTCCGCCCTCCACCCCCTCCTCGCCGCCCGTTTTCAGGACGACGAGGGGGACCGTCAGATCCATGTGCCGTTCGGGTGGACCGGAGTATCGCTTCGGGCGGTGGGGGCGACGACGGTTCGCGTACGTCTGCGCCCGGTCGGAGAGAGCGTCGGCCAGGGGCTGAACGTCACGGTTGCCGACACGACCGGCAGCCCCGTGCTATGTGTCGACGCTCTGCAGACGCGCCCTGTCAGCCCTGGTCAGCTTGTTGCTTCCCAACACCGGGATGTGCGTGGCCTGTTCACCGTGGAGTGGACGCCGCTTCCCATTCCGGCTTCGGTTGCTGAGGCGGGCGGATCGACTGGCCGTGACGGTTGGGCCGGGTTGCCGGGTGGCGTCGGGCTGGCTGATGTGGCGTCGGAGGTGTCGGCGGGCGGAACGGTTCCGTGGGCGGTGGTTACCCCTGTCGAGACAGCTGCCGGTGACGGTGGTCTTCCGGCTGCTGAGCGGGTGTTGGCGCTGGTTCAGGAGTTCTTGGCGGCGTCGGAGCTGGGCGACTCGCGTCTGCTCGTGGTGACGCGGGGTGCGGTGGCCACGGGTGGCGGCAGCGGGGATGTGGATGCCTCGGCGGCGGCTGTCTGGGGCCTGGTACGCAGTGCGCAGTCGGAGAATCCGGGTCGGTTCGCCCTGCTCGACGTCGAGGCCGGTGACGGCGCGACGATCGACGACCTTCCGCAGGACGTACTGCGTGCAGCCATCGAGCACCTCGACGAACCCCAACTCGCCCTGCGCGAGGGGCAGCTCTACATACCCCGACTGACGCAGGCGCGCCGTTCGACCGAACTCGTCGCACCGCCGGGCGAAACGGCGTGGCGCCTGCGGATGGTGGACGGCGGCTCGCTCGACGACCTTGCTGCGGTGGCCTGCCCGGAGGTCTTGGAACCCTTGGGTTCCGGCCAGGTGCGAGTGTCGGTGCATGCCGCGGGCGTCAACTTCCGCGACGTACTGGTCGCCCTGGGGATGGTCCCCGCCTATGGCGCCATGGGCGGTGAAGGCGCGGGCGTGGTCACGGAGGTCGGCTCCGACGTCACACGTGTGTCGGTCGGCGACCACGTCATGGGTGTCTTCGAGGGAGCGTTCGGCCCTGTGGTGATCGCCGATGAGCGGATGGTGACACCGGTCCCGCAGGGCTGGGACATGAGCGCGGCGGCCGGGGTCCCGGCGGCGTTCCTGACGGCTTGGTACGGGTTGGTGGAGTTGGCCGGTCTGAAGGCGGGGGAGCGGGTGTTGGTCCATGCCGGTACGGGTGGTGTGGGGATGGCGGCGGTGCAGATCGCGCGCCACCTCGGCGCCGAGGTGTTCGCCACGGCGAGTCCGGCGAAGCATGGCGTACTGGAGGAGATGGGGGTTGATGCCGGGCACCGGGCGTCCTCCCGGGATCTCGACTTCGAGGCGGCTATTCGGGAGGCCACCGGCGGGCGTGGTGTCGATGTCGTACTCAACAGTCTCGCCGGTGAGTTCATCGATGCCTCCCTGCGGTTGCTCGGCGAGGGGGGCCGGTTCCTGGAGATGGGCAAGACCGACCTGCGGACCCCCGAGAGCGTGGGCGCGGAGTACCCGGGCGTGACGTACACCGCGTACGACTTGGTGGGCGACGCGGGACCGGACCGCATCGGCGGGATGCTGGACCACCTCGGCGAGTTGTTCACCTCAGACCGGCTTAAGGCGTTGCCGGTACGTTCCTGGCCGCTGGACAAGGCGCGGGAGGCGTTCCGGTTCATGAGTCAGGCCAGGCATACCGGCAAGCTGGTGCTGGAGATTCCGCCTGCCCTCGATCCCGAGGGCGCGGTGTTGGTCACCGGCGGCACGGGTGTGCTCGGGCAGGTCGTGGCCGAGCATCTGGTGCGGGAGTGGGGGGTGCGGCACCTGTTGCTGGCCAGCCGCAGTGGTCCCCAAGCGCCGGGCGCAAGCGAACTGGTGGAGAAACTGGGCGCGTTGGGTGCGGAGGTGAGCATCGTTGCGGCCGATGTCAGTGATGCCGAGTCGGTGGCGGAGCTGGTGGGCAAGACCGATCCCTCGCATCCGTTGACCGGTGTGGTGCATGCGGCGGGTGTGCTGGCGGATGCGGTGGTGACTGCGCAGACGTCGCAAGGGCTGGCGCGGGTGTGGGCGGCGAAGGCCGCCGCCGCGAGGAACCTGCATGAGGCGACTCGTGGGATGCGGCTGGGCATGTTCGTGGTGTTTTCCTCGGCGGCCGCGACGCTGGGCAGTCCGGGGCAGGCCAACTACGCGGCCGCGAACGCCTATTGCGACGCGTTGATGCAGCACCGACGGTCGCGAGGGCTGGCCGGTCTGTCCGTCGGGTGGGGACTGTGGGAGGCCTCGGGCGCCCGTACAGACACCCGGGTAGGCGGCCCGGCAGCAGACGGCAGCGGTAAGGGCATGTCCGGCGGCCTCAGCGACACCGACGTAGCCCGGATGAGCCGTATCGGCGTCAAGGCCATGACCAGCAAACACGGCTTGGCCCTGCTGGACGCCGCACGTCACCACGGCCGCCCCCACCTCGTCGGCTTCAACCTCGACCTGCGCACCCTGGCCACGCACCCCGTCGACACCAGGCCCACTCTCCTGCGCGGCTTGGCCGCCCCTTCCGGGGCCGGAAAGGGAAGGCCGACCGCCGCCACGGGCGAGCGGCCCGCCGACCTCGCGGGCCGGCTGGCCGCCCTGCCGCCGTCCGACCGGCACCACACGCTGGTGAGGCTCATCAGGGAGCAGGCCGCCACCGTCCTCGGACACCGCACCGACAGCCTCGCCACGGGCAGCACCTTCAAGGAGCTCGGTTTCGACTCGCTCACCGCGGTCGAACTGCGCAACCGGCTCTCCACCGCCACCGGCCTCCGGCTGCCCGCCGGTCTCGTCTTCGACCACCCGGACGCCGACATCCTGGCCGAACACCTCGCCGCCCAACTCGCCCCCGACGGCGACACGTCCGCGGGTGCGGAGGCCACCGACCCAGTCCTCCGGGACCTGGCGAAACTCGAGAGCGCCCTGTCCACCACCCTCGTCGAACACGTCGACGCCGACGCGGTCACAGCCCGCCTTGAGTCCCTTCTGGCGAAGTGGAAGGCGACCGGGGCGTCGGCCCGCTCCGGCAGTACGAAGGAGCAGCTCCAGGTCGCCACGACCGACCAGGTCCTCGACTTCATCGACAAAGAACTGGGTGTGTGAACCGACCGTGCACGGCGCGACAACCACGCTGAAGGCTGGGTGAACTCTCATGGCGAGTGAAGAGCAACTGGTCGACTACCTCAAGCGCGTCGCCGCCGAGCTGCACGACACCCGGCAGCGTCTGCGCGAGGTGGAGGACCGCCGACAGGAACCGGTGGCCGTCGTTGGCATGGCCTGCCGCTTCCCCGGCGGCATCGAGACGCCCGAAGCCCTGTGGGAGCTGGTCGCCGCGAGCGACGACGCCATCGAGCCCTTCCCCACCGACCGGGGCTGGGACCTGGAGGGCATCTACCACCCCGACCCCGACCACCCGGGAACCTGCTACGTCCGCGAGGGCGGCTTCATCGACGCCCCCGACCGGTTCGACTCCGGATTCTTCGGCTTCAGCCCGCGCGAGGCGCTGGCCAGCAGCCCACAGCTGCGGCTGCTCCTGGAAACCTCGTGGGAGGCGCTCGAACGGTCGGGCATCGACCCCGCCTCGCTCAAGGGCAGCCCCACCGGCGTCTACGTGGGCGCCGCGACCACCGGCAACCAGACCCAGGGCGACCCCGGAGGCAAGGCGACCGAGGGGTACGCGGGCACGGCGCCCAGCGTCCTGTCGGGACGTGTCTCCTTCACGCTGGGGCTGGAGGGCCCGGCGGTGACGGTCGAGACAGCGTGCTCCTCCTCGCTGGTGGCGATGCACCTGGCGGCCACCGCCTTGCGGCAGGGGGAGTGCGACCTCGCCCTCGCAGGCGGCGTCACCGTCATGTCCACCCCCGAAGTCTTCACCGGTTTCTCGCGCCAGCGCGGCCTTGCGCCCGACGGCCGCTGCAAGCCGTTCGCCGCGGCGGCCGACGGTACGGGCTGGGGCGAGGGCGCCGGTCTCGTCGTCCTGGAGCGCCTCTCCGAGGCGCGCCGCAAGGGCCACAAAGTCCTTGCGGTACTGCGCGGTTCGGCCATCAACCAGGACGGCGCCAGCAACGGATTCACCGCTCCGAACGGCCCTTCGCAGCGCCGCGTCATCCGCCAGGCCCTGTCCAGCGCCCACCTTTCCACATCGGAGATCGACGTCGTCGAGGCGCACGGCACCGGAACCAAGCTCGGTGACCCCATCGAGGCCGAGGCGCTCATCGCCACGTACGGCAAAGAGCGCGAGGACGACCGGCCGCTGTGGCTCGGCTCGGTGAAGTCGAACATCGGCCACACGCAGGCCGCCGCGGGTGTGGCGGGCGTCATCAAGATGGTGATGGCGCTGCAGAACGAGCTACTGCCCGCCACCCTGAACGTCGACGCACCGACCCCGCACGTCCAGTGGGACGGTGGCGGCGTGCGCCTCCTGACCGAACCGGTCCCGTGGTCGCGCGGAGTGCGCCCCCGCCGCGCCGGGATCTCCTCCTTCGGCATCTCCGGCACGAACGCACACGTGATCCTGGAAGAGGCGCCCGAGGAGACCCCGCAGGACACACCCGAGGAGTCCCCTCGGGAGGCGCCCGCCGCGGTCGCCGTCGCCGCCGCGTCGTCGGGGGCGCCGGTGGTTCCGTGGGTGGTCTCCGGCCGCGGTGGGGATGCGCTGCGTGAACAGGCGCGGCGGCTGGGCGAGTTCACGACCGAGAATGAAGTTGCCTCGGGGGTCTTGACTGCGCCGGCCGCCTCGTCCGCCTCGGTCGGCGAGATCGGGTGGTCGTTGGTCACGAGTCGGTCGGTTCTCGAACACCGGGCCGTCGTGGTGGGCCATGACCGCGAAACTCTGACAGCCGGTCTCGGCGCGCTGGCGGCGGGTGAGGTGTCGGCGGATGTGGTGTCCGGGGTTGCGGGTGATGTGGGTCCGGGGCCGGTGTTGGTGTTTCCGGGGCAGGGCTCGCAGTGGGTGGGGATGGGGGCTCAGCTCCTTGATGAATCGCCGGTGTTCGCTGATCGGATCGCGGAGTGTGAGCAGGCGCTGTCCGCGTATGTGGACTGGTCGCTGAGGGATGTGCTGCGCGGGGATGGCAGTGAGCTGTCCCGAGTCGAGGTCGTGCAGCCGGTGCTGTGGGCGGTGATGGTCTCGCTCGCCGCGGTGTGGGCGGATTACGGGATGAGGCCCGCTGCTGTGGTGGGGCACTCGCAGGGCGAGATGGCCGCTGCGTGTGTGGCGGGTGCTTTGTCGCTGGAGGATGCGGCGCGGATCGTGGCCGTACGCAGTGACGCCCTCCGTCAGCTTCAGGGGCACGGTGACATGGCGTCACTGGGGACGGGCCCGGAGCAGGCTGCCGAGCTCATCGGGGAGCGGTCGGGTGTGTGTGTCGCCGCCGTCAACGGGCCCTCCTCCACGGTCATTTCCGGCCCGCCCGAGCATGTGGCGGCGGTCGTGGCCGAAGCGGAGGCGCGTGGCCTGCGTGCCCGGGTCATCGACGTCGGGTACGCCTCCCACGGCCCGCAGATCGACGCGCTTCATGACCTGCTCACCGACCGCCTCGCCGACATCCAACCCACCCCCACGGACGTCGCCTTCTATTCGACGGTGACCGCCGAGCGGCTGGCGGATACCACCGCGCTGGATACCGGCTACTGGGTCACCAACCTCCGCCAACCCGTCCGCTTCGCCGACACCATCCAGGCCCTGCTCGCCGACGGATACCGCCTCTTCATCGAAGCCAGTGCCCACCCGGTACTGGGACTGGGAATGGAAGAGACCATCGAGCAGGCGAACGTCCCCGCCACCGTCATCCCCACCCTCCGCCGCGACCAGGGCGACACCACCCAGCTCACCCGCGCCGCCGCCCACGCCTTCACCGCAGGTGCCGACATCGACTGGCGCCGCTGGTTCCCAGCCGATCCCACCCCCCGCACCGTCGACCTCCCCACCTACGCCTTCCAACGGCACAGCTACTGGCTGCCTGTTGACGGAGTCGGGGACGTGCGGTCCGCCGGGCTGCGGCGGCTGGAGCACAAGGTGCTGCCCGCCGTGCTCGGGTTGGCCGATGGTGCGCTCGTGCTCACCGGGCGGCTCGCGGCGACCGACGGGAGCGGTGGCGGCTGGATCGCCGACCACGCGGTGGCGGGTACGGCGCTCGTACCCGGTGCCGCGCTGGTCGAATGGGCGTTGCAGGCGGCCGACGAGGCGAATTGCCCCACCCTTGAGGAGCTCACACTCGAAGCGCCTCTCGTGCTCCCGCAGTCCGGCGGCCTCCAGGTGCAGGTCGTCGTCGGCACGGCCGAGGGGCAGGGCGGACGGCGAGACGTGCGGGTCTTCTCCCGCATCGACCGTATCGACGCGGACGAGGAGCTGGGCCAGGACGAGGGCTGGACGTGTCATGCGACCGGTACGCTGAGTCCCGACTCCGGCGACGCACCGGACGGGCTCGGCGGACCGTGGCCCCCGGCCGGCGCCGAGCCGGTGGAGATCGGCGACCTCTACGAACGGGCTGCCGAGGCAGGCTATGAGTACGGGCCGTCCTTTCGGGGACTGCGCGCCGTCTGGCGGCACGGTCAGGACGTGCTGGCCGAGGTGGAGTTGCCCGAACAGGCAGGCACGCACGAGGGGTTCGGTATCCATCCCGTACTGCTGGACGCCGCGTTGCACCCGGCACTGTTGTTCGACCCGAATGCGTCCGGTGAAGCGGGAGAGCTCCGCCTGCCGTTCGCCTGGAACGGGGTGACCCTGTGGGCCACCGGCGCCACCACCGTACGGGTGCGTCTGGCCCCGTACAGGGAGAGTGCGGAGGACGACGGAGCGGGACTGCGTGTGACGGTGGCCGACGCCGCCGGAGCGCCGGTCCTGAGCGCGGACTCCCTGGCCCTGCGGCCCGCCGACCCGGAACTGCTGCGCTCGGCGGACCGGGCGGGCAGCAGTCCGCACGGGCTGTTCACCTTGGAGTGGACGTCCGTGCCCCCGACAGCCGGGGTGGAGAACGCTGACGACTGGGTGGTGCTCGGCCCGGACGCGCCCGACTGGGCCGGTGACGACGTCCCCAGGTACCTGGACCTGGCCTCCCTGTCGGCCGCCCTCGACGCGGATACGCGGCCCCCGGCGACCGTGCTCGTCGACACCACGTCAGCGGCGACTGAGGCTGGTGCCCATGCCCATGCCCATGCCCATGCCGGTGCCAGTCACGGTGACGGAAGCGTCGACGCTCGCGGCCGGGCAGCCGCCACGCACACTCTGAACCTCGTACGGGACTGGCTCGCCGCACCCCGTCTCGCCGAGGCCCGACTCGTACTGATCACCCACCGAGCGGTCACCGTACCGCCGAACCAGGACCAGGACCAGGACCAAGGCCCAGGCCCAGGCCCAGGCCAAGGTGAGTCGGCGGTCGACGACGTGTCTGCCGCCGCCGTGTGGGGACTGATCCGCAGTGCCCAGGCCGAACACCCGGGCCGTTTCGTGCTGTTGGACGCCGAACCCGGAACCGACCGCGCGGCGGTCGAGCGGGCTCTCGCCACCGGCGAACCACAGCTGGCCGTGCGCGCCGGAGAAGTCAAGGCTCCCCGCCTCGCCCGCGCCACCACCGCACTCACACACCTGCCCCAGGGCGACACACCCGCGCCCCGATCCGGTGCGGCCCTCGACCCCGAGGGCACGGTTCTCATCGCGGGCGGCACCGGCATGATGGGTGGCCTGGTCGCCGAACACGTGGTCCGTGCGTGGTCGGTACGACACCTGTTGCTCGTCAGCCGGAAGGGTCCCGACGCGCCCGACGCCCGTGACCTCTCCGAGCGGCTGACAGACCTCGGCGCCACGGTGCGGATCGTCGCGGCCGACCTGACGGACGAGCGGGCCACCGCCGAGCTGATCGGCTCGGTCGACCCCGCACATCCGCTGACCGGCGTGATCCACGCTGCCGGTGTCCTCGACGACGCCGTGGTCACCGCGCAGACCACCGACCAACTGGCCAAGGTGTGGGCGGCCAAGGCATCCGTCGCCGCCAACCTGGACGCGGCCACCTCGGAACTGCCGCTGAGCCTGTTCGTGATGTTCTCCTCCGCCGCCGGTGTCCTCGGCAACGCGGGCCAGGCCGGATACGCGGCCGCCAACGCGTTCGTGGACGCCCTGGTGGCCCGCCGCCGCGGCGCCGGACTGCCCGGTCTGTCGATCGCCTGGGGTCTCTGGGCGCGCGGCAGTGCCATGACCCGGCATCTCGACGACGCCGACCTGGCGCGACTGCGCGCGGGCGGCGTGAAGCCGTTGCTGGACGAGCAGGGTCTCGCTCTCCTCGACGCGGCCAGCACCGCCGCCGCGCACGTCTCCCTGGTGATCGCGGCGGGTATCGACGTCCGCGGCCTGACCGGCGACGACGTGCCCGCGATGCTGCGGAACCTGACCGGCAGGACCCGGCGCAGGGCGGCTGCCGACTCCTCAGTCGACAAGGCCGCGCTGGAGACACGGCTCGCGGGCCTCGACGAGGCCGGGCGCCGCGCGGCCGTCGCCGACGTCGTACGCGAGTGTGTCGCGGCGGTGCTCGGCCACCGCTCGGCGGCCGACGTGCGCACCGAGGCCAACTTCAAGGACCTCGGTTTCGACTCGCTCACGGCGGTGCAGCTGCGCAACCGCCTCTCGGCGGCCAGCGGCCTCCGCCTGCCCGCCACCATGGCCTTCGACCACCCCACTCCCGAGGCCCTCGCCGCCTACCTGTGCACCCGCCTGGGCGGCCCGACGAAGACGCCCGCCGCCCCCGCCACCCCCGTCCCGCTCCGCACTGCCGCCGACACGGACGATCCGGTCGCGATCGTCGCCATGGCCTGCAAGTACCCGGGCGGAGTGACCTCGCCGGAAGAGCTGTGGGAGCTGGTCGCCGCGGGTGTGGACACGGTCGGCGAGTTCCCGACCGACCGCGGCTGGGACCTGGAACGCCTCTTCCACCCCGACCCCGACCATCCCGGCACCAGCTACGCCGACGAAGGAGCCTTCCTGCCGGATGCGGGTGATTTCGACGCGGCGTTCTTCGGGATCAATCCGCGTGAGGCGTTGGCGATGGATCCGCAGCAGCGATTGCTCTTGGAGGCGTCGTGGGAGGTGCTCGAGCGGGCGGGTATCGACCCGACGACACTCAAGGGCAGCCTGACCGGCACCTATGTCGGTGTCATGTATCACGACTACGCGGCAGGCCTGGCGCAGGACGCCCAGCTGGAGGGCTACTCCATGCTGGCCGGTTCCGGCAGCGTGGTCTCCGGACGTGTCTCCTACACCCTGGGTCTGGAAGGTCCGGCGGTGACGGTGGACACGGCGTGTTCCTCGTCGTTGGTCTCCATCCACCTGGCGGCACAGGCGCTGCGCCAGGGCGAGTGCAGCCTCGCCCTCGCGGGAGGTGTGACCGTCATGGCCACACCCGAGGTGTTCACCGGTTTCTCGCGCCAGCGCGGCCTGGCCCCCGACGGCCGCTGCAAGCCCTTCGCCGCGGCGGCGGACGGCACGGGCTGGGGCGAGGGCGTCGGCGTCCTCCTCCTCGAACGCCTCTCGGACGCCCGCCGCAACGGCCACCAGGTCCTGGGCGTCCTGCGCGGATCTGCCGTCAATCAGGACGGTGCGAGCAATGGTCTGACGGCTCCGAGTGGTCCGTCGCAGGAGCGGGTGATTCGGCAGGCGTTGGCGAGTGGGTGTTTGTCGGC
>NZ_JBVJPW010000045.1:0-6576 GCF_055609205.1 Streptomyces sp. NPDC036815
GCGCCCTCACGGATCTGATCGCGCGCCATCTCCACGCAGTCGTCCCAGCGGCCCTCCAGCATCGCCTGACGGAACTTCTTCGACCCGTTGGCGTTCGTGCGCTCCCCGATCGCCAGATAGGCGGTGTCCTGACGGAAGGGCACACTCTGATAGAGGGAGGCGGCGCCGGGTTCGGGGTGGGGGGTGCGGGCGGGCGGGGTCAGGCCGCGCACCCGCTCCACGACCTGGCGCAGGTGGGCGGGGGTGGTGCCGCAGCAGCCGCCGATCAGGGACAGGCCGTAGTCGCGGACGAAGTTCTCCTGGGCGTCGGCCAGGCCCTGGGGGTCCAGGGGGAAGTGCGCGCCGTCCTTGGTCAGGACCGGCAGGCCCGCGTTGGGCATGCACAGCAGCGGGATGCGGGAGTGGCGGGCCAGATAGCGCAGGTGTTCGCTCATCTCGGCCGGGCCGGTGGAGCAGTTCAGGCCGATCATGTCGATGCCGAGCGGCTCCAGGACGGTCAGCGCGGCGCCGATCTCGGAGCCCAGGAGCATGGTGCCGGTGGTCTCGAAGGCCAGGGAGCACACCAGGGGCAGGCTGATGCCGGTGGCGTCCAGGGCGCGGCGGGCGCCCAGGAGGGCGGCCTTGGTCTGCAGGAGGTCCTGGGTGGTCTCCACGATGAGCAGGTCGGCGCCGCCGGCGATGAGGCCTTCGGCGTTGGCCTGGAAGCCCTCGCGCAAGGTGGCGTAGTCGATGTGGCCCAGGGTGGGCAGTTTGGTGCCCGGGCCCATCGAGCCGAGCACCCAGCGCTGCTGGCCGGTGTCGCGGGTGAACTCCTCGGCGACCTCGCGGGCGATGCGGGCGCCGGCCTGGGAGAGCTCGAAGGTCCGCTCGGGGATGTCGTACTCGTTCAGGGCCGCATGGTTGGCGCCGAAGGTGTTGGTCTCCACGCAGTCGACGCCGGCGGCGAAGTACGCCTGGTGCACCGCGCGCACGATGTCGGGGCGGGTGACGTTCAGGACTTCGTTGCAGCCCTCGAGCTGCTGGAAGTCCTCCATCGTGGGGTCCTGGTCCTGGAGCATGGTGCCCATCGCGCCGTCGGCCACCACCACACGGGTGGCCAGGGCCTGGCGCAGGGCGTCGGCGCGCCGGCGCTGGTCGCTGCTCATGCGGTGCCCACGATCCGGTCCTCCAGGGCGCGGGCCGCGGCCGGCCCGTACGTCTGGTCGATGCGGGCGATCAGGTCGGCGGGCAGGAGTTTGTACTCCTGGGTGCCGACCGATTCCAGCACGGTGGTGGCCAGGACGCAGCCGAGCTGGGCGGCGCGTTCCTGGGGCAGGTTCCAGGCGGTGCCGGCCAGGAAGCCCGCGCGGAAGGCGTCGCCCGCCCCGGTGGGGTCGGCGATCTTTTCGGTGGGTACGGCGGGGACGGCCAGGCGGGGGCAGCCGGCGCGGGCCAGGGACACCCCGCCCGCGCCCAGGGTGGTGATCCAGGTGTCCACCCGGTCAAGGAGCTGCGGCTCGCTCCAGCCGGTGCGCTCCAGCAGCAGGGCGGCCTCGTACTCGTTGGTGAACAGCCAGCGGGCGCCCTCGACCAGCTGCCGGGCCTGGGCGCCGTCCAGGCGGGCCAGCTGCTGGGAGGGGTCGGCGGCCACGGGCAGGCGCAGGCGGTGGGCGGCGGCGGTGTGGCGCAGCATCGCGGCGGGGTCGTCGGCGCCGATGAGGACCAGGGCGGGGGGTCCGGTGCGGGCGGTGACGGCGGCCAGGTCGATGCGGGCGGCCTCGGCCATGGCGCCGGCGTAGAAGGTGGCGATCTGGTTCTGGTCCTGGTCGGTGGTGCACACGAAGCGTGCGGTGTGCAGGGTGTCGCTGACGTGGACGGCGGAGGTGTCCACGCCGTGCTCTTGCAGCCAGGTGCGGTACTCGGCGAAGTCCAGGCCGGCCGCGCCGATCAGGAGCGGGTGCAGGTCCAGCAGGCCCAGGCCGAAGGCGATGTTGGCGGCGACGCCGCCGCGGCGCACCTCGAGGCGGTCGGCGAGGAAGGACAGGGAGACCCGCTCCAGTTGCTCCTTGATCAGCTGCTCGGCGAAGCGGCCGGGAAAGACCATCAGATGGTCGGTCGCTATCGAGCCGGTCACGGCGATACGCACGAGAAAAGCACTCCCTTGAAAGCTGAGGGTCGGCCTCTGGGCTGCGGGCGGGCAGACAGGCGCAGGTGGGGGGTGGGGTGCCGCCGGTGCGGGCCCGGCGGCACCCCGTGGCGGCAAGGGGGGTCAGGCGGCCTCGGCGGCGGCGCGCAGGGCGGCGGCGCGGTCGGTGCGCTCCCAGGTGAGGTCGGCCAGGTCGCGGCCGAAGTGGCCGTAGGCGGCGGTCTGGGCGTAGATCGGGCGCAGCAGGTCCAGGTCGCGGATGATCGCGGCCGGGCGCAGGTCGAAGACCTGGGCGATGGCCGCCTCGATCTTGTCGGTGTCCAGGGTGGCGGTGCCGAACGTCTCCACGAACAGGCCGACCGGCTCGGCCTTGCCGATGGCGTAGGCGACCTGGACCTCGCAGCGGGCGGCCAGGCCGGCGGCGACGACGTTCTTGGCGACCCAGCGCATCGCGTAGGCGGCCGAGCGGTCGACCTTGGAGGGGTCCTTGCCGGAGAAGGCGCCGCCGCCGTGGCGGGCCATGCCGCCGTAGGTGTCGACGATGATCTTGCGGCCGGTCAGGCCGGCGTCGCCCATCGGGCCGCCGATCTCGAAGCGGCCGGTGGGGTTGACGAAGAGGCGGTAGTCGTCGGTCTCCAGCTTGATGCCGTCGTCGGCGAGCTGGGCCAGGACGTGCTCGACGACGTGGGTGCGCACGTCGGGGGTGAGCTGCTCCTCCAGGTCGATGTCGGCGGCGTGCTGGGAGGAGACCACGATGGTGTCCAGGCGCACGGGCCGGCTGCCCTGGTACTCGATGGTGACCTGGGTCTTGCCGTCGGGGCGCAGGTAGGGGACGGTGCCGTCCTTGCGGACCGCGGTCAGCCGGCGCGAGAGGCGGTGGGCCAGCTCGATGGGCAGCGGCATCAGCGAGGGCGTCTCGTCGGTGGCGTAGCCGAACATCAGGCCCTGGTCGCCGGCGCCCTGCTTGTCGAGTTCGTCCTCGTCGCCCTCGACGCGCTGCTCGTAGGCGGTGTCCACGCCCTGGGCGATGTCGGGCGACTGGGCGCCGATGGACACCGAGACGCCGCAGGAGGCGCCGTCGAAGCCCTTGGCCGAGGAGTCGTAGCCGATCTCCAGGATCTTGTTGCGGACCAGGGTGGCGATGTCGGCGTAGGCGGCGGTGGTGACCTCGCCCGCGATGTGCACCTGACCGGTGGTGATCAGGGTTTCGACGGCGACGCGGGAGGCGGGGTCCTGGCTGAGCAGGGCGTCCAGGACGGTGTCGCTGATCTGGTCGGCGATCTTGTCGGGGTGGCCCTCGGTCACGGATTCCGAGGTGAACAGGCGGCGGGACATGACTCTCCAGGGCAGCAGGAAGGGGATGGATGGACGGGCGGCGGCGGGGCCGCGGGGCGGGGGCTGCGCGGGCAGTCCCCCGCCCGGTCGGTAAGGACGAAGGGGGCCGGCCGGGACGGCACTTGGCGGGTGCGGGGCCGCGGCGGTACGGGGGCCACGGCGGCGCCCAGGCCGGGACGGCGTGAGGGACGGGATGGAGCCAGGCCGCGGCGGCGCGAAGGACAGGACGGTGCCAGGCCGCGGCGGCGTGAGGGACGGGGCGGGCGGGGGGCGGGGCGCGGCCGGGGTGCGGGGGTGGTCTGCCGCTCCCCTGTGGTGCGGGACGGTGTGGCGGTGCCGGACCGGTACCGCGGCCGTGAAACCGGCACCGGCCGGGGCGACTTGGGCTGTGCCGGGGCGGCCGGGCCGGGATGACATGGCCGGTGCCGGATCGCCTGGTCCGGGCCGCCCGGATGGCCAAGCCCGGGCCGGGATGACATGGCCGGTGCCGGATCGCCTGGTCCGGGCCGCCCGGATGGCCAAGCCCGGGCCGGGATGACATGGCCGGTGCCCGGACGGCCAGGTCCGGGCCGGAGTGACGTGGCCGGTGCCGGATGGCCAAGTCCGGGCCGTGCAGGAGGTCTCAGGTGGTGAGGGGCGGCAGGTTCGCGGACCGGGGGCGTGCGCCCGCCGGGCCGAGCGGCAGTCGCCACACCCCACCTCCCCTCTACGTCCAGGGAGTTGACGCCGAAGCGCTGGGCAGGGCGGCGTCCGGGGCTGTCGGGCGTCCCGGGCGCGGCAGCGGGGTACGGCGGTGCCCCGGGGTGCCCGGGGGGGGCGGCCCGACCGGAGCCGGGGCGGCCTCCCCGGGCCCCCGGGCGCACCGCCGTTCCCGCCGGGGTGCGGGCACGGGCCGGGCGCCGGGGAGGGGCGGCGCTGCGCCCCTCCCCCGCCCCGGCCCGGCCCCGCCGTTGCCCGCCCGGTCAGGCGGGGTCGTTCAGGCGCTGGTGGAGGTGGTCGGCCAGCGCCAGGCGCTGGACCTTGAGGGTGGCGGTGCGCGGGAGTTCGGCCTGGGGGATCTGGACGGGGGCGGCGAGCTGGGGGAAGTCGGTGACGGCGGTGCGCCAGCGCTCGGGGTCCAGGGGGGTGTCGTCGGTGGTGCAGATGACCGGGACGGGTTCGTCGCCGGGGCCGGGGACGACGACCAGTTCGCTCAGTTCGGGCAGGCGGCCCAGGACCACGTCCTCGACCTCCAGGGAACTGGTGATGCCTTCGATCATGTCGACTTCGCGGTCGAGCATGTGCAGGCAGCCCAGGCGGGTGCGGTAGCCGACGTCGCCGGTGCGCCACCAGGCGCCGTTGCGGTTGGCGGCGTAGCGGTCCTGTTCGGCGAAGTAGGTCTTGGCCAGGCCGTCCCAGGCGACCTCGATGAAGCCGGGGTGGTCCTGGGTGGGGGGCCGGCCGTCGCGGCTGACGACGCGGACCCTGGCCGCGCCCAGGGGCATCGCCCAGCCCACGCAGCGTCCGTTGGCCTTGTGGGCGGAGGTGCGGAAGTAGGCGCGTCCGACGGCGGGGCCGACCTCGCTCTGGCCGTAGATCTGGAAGAAGAGGGCGCCGGGGCGCCGGGAGGCGTTGAGCAGGCGGCTCATGGTGCGCGGGTGGATCGCGTCGAAGGTGCTGGAGAAGATTTTCACCGAGGCGAACGGGCGGCGCGGGTCGGCGGCGAGGTCTTCCCAGTCCATCAGGGAGTTGGGCAGGGCCTCCACGAAGCCGGGCCGGTGGGCGGCGAACTGCTCGGCGATGCTGTTGGGGTCGGAGTCGTTCAGGAGCAGGATCGGCAGTTCCTTGAGCAGGGCCAGGGACATCGCCGCGACCATCCGGGAGTGCACGAAGGGGATGTGGATGGCGACGGGGTCCTTGCGGCGCATCAGGGAGAGCAGACGCCACTGGGGCACCAGGCGGATGCCCTGGGTGCGGGGGGTGTGCACGACGAGTTTGGGCAGTCCGGTGGTGCCGGAGGTGTGGGTGATGACGGCGGCCTCGTCCAGGGGGCGGACCACCGGCGACACCCGCGGGGCGCCGGCCAGGGCGGCCAGGGACTGGGTGGCGGGGTGGGCGCCGGCCACGGTGAGCACCCGCCGGGTCAGCTCGGCCAGCGGCAGCTGCTGCAGGCCCGGCCGGCCGGGGGGGCCGGTGAGTTTGGCGGTGTCGGTGAGCAGGGTGGGCCGGCCCACCCGTTCGATGAGGGCGCCCACGGTCGTCGCGTCCAGGGCGGGCGAGAGCATCACCGGGATCGCGCCGATGCGGGAGGCGGCGGCGCCGAGCATCCAGATGTCGGCGTTGGCGCTCTTGTGGATGACCAGGTGTTCGTCGGGCCGTACGCCGGCCGCCCACAGGCGGGCCGCCAGGTCGTCCACGGCGTCGGCGAACCGGGCCACCGTCAGGCGCCGGCCGAGGTGGGGCAGGGCGTCCAGGTCGTGGTCGAGGGTGATGGGCGTCGCGCCGTTGAGGGCGGCGGCCATCTGCGGCAGGAGTCCCAGGTGCAGGCCGCGCTGTTGGATCGATCGGTAGAGCGTGGAGCCCTTCATTCGGGGCGGTCTCCTTTGCGGGATGGGGTGGCGGGCCACCCGGTGGCGGCCCGGCGCCGCACCCGGTCACGGGCGGGGCCGGGCGGGGCGCCGGCCCGGGCCGGCGGGAGCCCGGCCGCCCGCCCCGGGGCGGGTGGCCGGGCGGGGGCGGGCACATCTTTGCGCGGCGGCCTCACATTGCGCGGGGCTGCGTCGTCGAAGGACATGAGGCGGGCGAGGCAGGGCCCCTCGCCCCGGGAGGCGCCCGTGCCGGCGCCCCCCGGGGGGGCGAGGGGGCTGCCTGGGCCGCGCCGGGGTGCCGGGGGCGCCCCCTCGGGCCGGTCCACGCAGCCGGCTGTGCCCCCGGCCTGGCCCCTGTTCACCGGCTGGGCCCGTGCGGTGCTGACCGACACCGCCCGGCCCGGCCGGGCTGCTGCGCCCCGCACCCCCGGGCACCCCCCGGGCGGGGGGGATCGTTCAGGTGGTGGCGCGGCCGGCCTTGAGGGCGGCGGCGGTGTCCACCACGCGCCGGGCCTGGTGGCGGGCGGCTTCCAGGGCGACCTCGCCCGG
>NZ_JBVJPW010000046.1:2023-3398 GCF_055609205.1 Streptomyces sp. NPDC036815
GAGACGAGTCAGAAACCGTTGATGTAGGCGAAGGACATGCGAAAGGTCCGGCGTAGAGGGTAAGACCCCCGTAGTCGAAACATCAGCGGCTCGTTTGAGAGACACCCAAGTAGCACGGGGCCCGAGAAATCCCGTGTGAATCTGGCGGGACCACCCGTTAAGCCTAAATATTCCCTGGTGACCGATAGCGGATAGTACCGTGAGGGAATGGTGAAAAGTACCGCGGGAGCGGAGTGAAATAGTACCTGAAACCGTGTGCCTACAAGCCGTGGGAGCGTCGCGTGCAGCACTTGTGCTGTACGTCGTGACTGCGTGCCTTTTGAAGAATGAGCCTGCGAGTTTGCGGTGTGTTGCGAGGTTAACCCGTGTGGGGAAGCCGTAGCGAAAGCGAGTCCGAACAGGGCGATTCAGTAGCGCGCTCAAGACCCGAAGCGGAGTGATCTAGCCATGGGCAGGTTGAAGCGGCTGTAAGAGGTCGTGGAGGACCGAACCCACCAGGGTTGAAAACCTGGGGGATGACCTGTGGTTAGGGGTGAAAGGCCAATCAAACTCCGTGATAGCTGGTTCTCCCCGAAATGCATTTAGGTGCAGCGTCGTGTGTTTCTTGCCGGAGGTAGAGCACTGGATAGGCGATGGGCCCTACCGGGTTACTGACCTTAGCCAAACTCCGAATGCCGGTAAGTGAGAGCGCGGCAGTGAGACTGTGGGGGATAAGCTCCATGGTCGAGAGGGAAACAGCCCAGAGCATCGACTAAGGCCCCTAAGCGTACGCTAAGTGGGAAAGGATGTGGAGTCGCACAGACAACCAGGAGGTTGGCTTAGAAGCAGCCACCCTTGAAAGAGTGCGTAATAGCTCACTGGTCTAGTGATTCCGCGCCGACAATGTAGCGGGGCTCAAGCGTACCGCCGAAGTCGTGTCATTCATACAATAGGGCCAACGCCTGTATGGATGGGTAGGGGAGCGTCGTGTGCCGGGTGAAGCTGCAGCGGAAGCTAGTGGTGGACGGTTCACGAGTGAGAATGCAGGCATGAGTAGCGATACATACGTGAGAAACGTGTGCGCCGATTGACTAAGGGTTCCTGGGTCAAGCTGATCTGCCCAGGGTAAGTCGGGACCTAAGGCGAGGCCGACAGGCGTAGTCGATGGATAACCGGTTGATATTCCGGTACCCGCTGTGAAGCGTCAAACATCGAATCAGGCGATGCTAAGTCCGTGAAGCCGTTCCGGACCCTTCGGGGAAAGGAAAGTGGTGGAGCCGACGGACCAGACTTGTAGTAGGTGAGTGATGGGGTGACGCAGGAAGGTAGTCCAGCCCGGGCGGTGGTTGTCCCGGGGTAAGGGTGTAGCCCGAGTGGTAGGTAAATCCGCCACTCG
>NZ_JBVJPW010000046.1:3496-4918 GCF_055609205.1 Streptomyces sp. NPDC036815
GTTAAGGGTGAGACCTGATGCCGAGCCGATTGTGGTGAAGTGGATGATCCTATGCTGTCGAGAAAAGCCTCTAGCGAGTTTCATGGCGGCCCGTACCCTAAACCGACTCAGGTGGTCAGGTAGAGAATACCGAGGCGTTCGGGTGAACTATGGTTAAGGAACTCGGCAAAATGCCCCCGTAACTTCGGGAGAAGGGGGGCCATCACCGGTGATGACATTTACTGTCTGAGCTGGGGGTGGCCGCAGAGACCAGCGAGAAGCGACTGTTTACTAAAAACACAGGTCCGTGCGAAGCCGTAAGGCGATGTATACGGACTGACGCCTGCCCGGTGCTGGAACGTTAAGGGGACCGGTTAGTGCGCTTTCGGGCGTGCGAAGCTGAGAACTTAAGCGCCAGTAAACGGCGGTGGTAACTATAACCATCCTAAGGTAGCGAAATTCCTTGTCGGGTAAGTTCCGACCTGCACGAATGGCGTAACGACTTCTCGACTGTCTCAACCATAGGCCCGGTGAAATTGCACTACGAGTAAAGATGCTCGTTTCGCGCAGAAGGACGGAAAGACCCCGGGACCTTTACTACAGTTTGATATTGGTGTTCGGTTCGGCTTGTGTAGGATAGGTGGGAGACTGTGAACCCGGTACGCCAGTATCGGGGGAGTCATCGTTGAAA
This sequence comes from Streptomyces sp. NPDC036815, assembly GCF_055609205.1. Classification (NCBI taxonomy): domain Bacteria; kingdom Bacillati; phylum Actinomycetota; class Actinomycetes; order Kitasatosporales; family Streptomycetaceae; genus Streptomyces; species Streptomyces sp. NPDC036815. Next base: position 4,167 of record NZ_JBVJPW010000046.1, read on the forward strand.
TACCACTCTGGTCGTGCTGGATGTCTAACCTCGGTCCGTGATCCGGATCAGGGACAGTGTCTGATGGGTAGTTTAACTGGGGCGGTTGCCTCCCAAAGAGTAACGGAGGCGCCCAAAGGTTCCCTCAGCCTGGTTGGTAATCAGGTGTTGAGTGTAAGTGCACAAGGGAGCTTGACTGTGAGACCGACGGGTCGAGCAGGGACGAAAGTCGGGACTAGTGATCCGGCGGTGGCTTGTGGAAGCGCCGTCGCTCAACGGATAAAAGGTACCCCGGGGATAACAGGCTGATCTTCCCCAAGAGTCCATATCGACGGGATGGTTTGGCACCTCGATGTCGGCTCGTCGCATCCTGGGGCTGGAGTCGGTCCCAAGGGTTGGGCTGTTCGCCCATTAAAGCGGTACGCGAGCTGGGTTTAGAACGTCGTGAGACAGTTCGGTCCCTATCCTCTGTGCGCGTAGGAATATTGAGAAGGGCTGTCCCTAGTACGAGAGGACCGGGACGGACGAACCTCTGGTGTGCCAGTTGTCCTGCCAAGGGCATGGCTGGTTGGCTACGTTCGGAAAGGATAACCGCTGAAAGCATCTAAGCGGGAAGCCTGCTTCGAGATGAGTATTCCCACCCCCTTTGAGGGGTTAAGGCTCCCAGTAGACGACTGGGTTGATAGGCCAGATCTGGAAGCCCGGTAACGGGTGGAGGTGACTGGTACTAATAGGCCGAGGGCTTGTCCTCAGTTGCTCGCGTCCACTGTGTT
>NZ_JBVJPW010000047.1:0-3896 GCF_055609205.1 Streptomyces sp. NPDC036815
TTCTGGGCCAACGGCACCGACCGCCTCCACGAACGCCTGCGCTACGACCGCACCACCACCGGCTGGCACCCCACCCGCCTCCAGCCCTGAACCACGTCGTCCGTCCCGCCCCTGTAGGCCTTCCGTCCGGAGAGATCATGACCACGTCACCGTCCGCCGAACCCGCCGCGTCCGCCCCGGTGTTCACCAACCACCTCGAGCTGCGCGCCCGCAACCGGCGGGCCGTGGAGCAGTACATGGAGATCGGCCCCGAGGCCCGGCTGCGCCGCTACACCCTCTACACCGAGGACGGGACCGCGTCCCTGTTCAACACCGACATCGGCCGCCCCATCACCGTCCAGGGCCGCGAGAAGCTCCAGCGGCACGGCGAGCTCTCCCTCGAGGTGCTTCCCGACTGGGAGTGGTTCGACGTGCAGATCTACGAGACCCAGGACCCGGCCGTCATCTGGGTCGAGTGCGACGGCGAGGGAACCATCCGGTTCCCCGGCTATCCCGAAGGCCGTTACCGAAACCACTTCATCCACGGCTTCACCCTGCGCGACGGGCAGATCGCCGCCAGCCGCGAATACACCAACCCCATCGAGCACATGCGCGCCCTGAGCATCGAGACCCCCCACATCAAGCGGGACTGGATCCCCTCCTGAACCGTCGAAGCGACGCCACGTCCGCCCCGTACCCACCATCCGTATGGAGAGAGATCATGACCCCCGACAACACCCCCCGGCCGGCCGCCCGCGCCGCCATCGACCTCGTCACCGCCGCCTGGCACACCCAGGCCGTCTACGCCGCGGTCAAGCTGGGGCTGCCCGATCTGATCGCGGCGGGACACACGGGTCCGGCCGACCTGGCCCGAGCCGCCGGCGCGGATGAGGACGCCGTCCGGCGCCTGCTCCGGCTGCTGCTGCGCCTGGACGTGGTCGACGGGGACGAGAGCGAGGGCTACCGCAACACGGCCGTGGGCGAGGTGCTCCGCGATCAGCCCGGATCGCTGCGCGACGTGTCGCTGCTCTACGGCGAGGAGTTCTACCAGGCCTGGGGCAACTCCATCGAGACGTTCAGGACCGGCAGGACCGGCTTCGAGAAGACGTACGGGAAGTCCCTGATCGGCTACCTGCGCGAGGACGCCGACGCCGCCGAGCGCTTCCAGCGCGCCATGAAGGCCCAGGCCAACAACTTCGCCTTCGACGCGGTCCCGAACCACATCGACTTCACCGCCGACCAGCACGTCGTGGACATCGCCGGCGGCAGCGGCCTGCTCCTCGCCACCGTCCTGGGCGCCGCGCCGAAGGCCCGCGGCACGCTCATCGACCTGGAGCACACGATCCCCATCGCCAGGGCGCACCTGGAGAAGACCGTGGGCACCGACCGCGCCGATCTCGTCGCCGGGGACATGTTCGACGCCGCGCTCCCCGAGGGGGCCGACACCTACCTGCTGTCCCGCGTCCTCGGCGACTGGTCCGCGGAGGACTGCATACGCCTCCTGCGCAACGTACGCGCGGCCATGGCCCCGCACTCCCGCCTGCTGATCATCGAGATGGTCGTCCAGGACGGCAAGGCCGGACTGCTCGCCCCGCTGTGGGACCTCCACCTGATGGTCGTCAACGGCGGCCACCAGCGCTCCGCCGCGGAGTACCGCGAACTGGCGGCCGCCTCGGGGCTGTCCATCGAGCGCACCGTCCACCTCCCCATGGAGACCTCGGCCCTGGTCCTCACCCCCGGAAGCTGACGGCCGACCGGAGCACACCCCGCCCCCTGCCGTCCCCTTCCGCCCGTCCTCCCGTCGTGACCGAGGAGTCCGCATGTCCCCACGGCAGCCGCATCACCCGCGCGCCATCGGCACCACCGGGCCGTTCGGTCCGGCCCGGCTCCTGCGGGACGCGGACAGCGGACGGGGGGCGGGTCTCGGGGCGCCCGTCATCCGCGGGCTGCACACCTCGGTGGCCGCCTTCGTCGGGGACGCCCCCGGGCTGCCGGGCAGGCCGGTCTTCGTCCGCCACCCGCAGGAGTTCATCGAGGCCTTCTCACCCCGTACGACGGCCGACCAGGCGTCGCCCTCCTTCGTCCACGACGCCGTGCTCGGCCACTTCCGCAACGGTGGTGGCGGGGCCTGGGTCCTCGGGACGGACGACGGCGGAGACCGCGTCGGCGCCTACCGGTCCGCTCTCGCCGAGCTGGCATGCCTTCCGGAGGTCACCCTCGTGGTGACCCCGGACCTGTGGCGGGTGGAGGGCGACGCGTACGCCGTCGCACGGGCGGTCGCCGAGCACTGCGGCCGCGTCGGCAACCGGGTCGCACTGCTCCACACCCGGCAGGGCGTCGCCCCCGCCGAGGTGCGCATACCGTTCGAACTGCCGGAGCCGGACGCCCAGTTCGCCGCCGTGCACTACCCGTGGATCACCGTGACCGCGGCCGACGGCAGGGAACGCCTGGTGCCGCCCTCGGGGCACGTGTCCGGGCTGTGCTGTCGCGTCGACATCGAGCGCGGTGTGCATACGGCCCCCGTGGGCGCCCTGGTGGGGGTGGTGAAGCAGGAGTGGGAGATGTCCGCCGACGGGCGGGAAACGATCAACGATCTCAGCGTGAACTGCCTCCGGTTCGTGCCGGGGCAGGGCATCCGTGTGACGGGCGCGCGCACGCTGTCCGCCGAACCGGACTGGGCGGACCTCGGCGTGCGCCGCCTGGTGAACCACGCCCGCGCCTCACTCGCCCGGGGAACCCGGTGGGCCGCCTTCGAGGCCGACACCGCCCAAGTACGGGCGCTGGTACGCCAGTCCGCCGTGACGTTCCTGCGGGGGCTGTGGCGCCAGGGGGCGCTGCGCGGCGGCTGTGCGGCCGAGGCGTTCCACGTCGAGTGCGGCGAGGGCAGGGCGGGCGGCCGACTGACCCTCGACGTCGGCCTCGCCACCGTACGGCCCGCCGAGTTCATCACTTTCCGCATCGAGCACACCGCCGAGAACAGAGTTCCCTGACCAGAACCAACGGCCATCAAGGCGATGCCTTCTAAGGAGATTCAAAGCAATGGAGAGTCATTCATGCTCGCGGAGCCACGGACAGGAACTGCGCGCGGCCGACGGGCCCGTCCTCTGTGACCCCTGCGTCAGAAAGCTGGAACGCAACCTGCGCGCCCTTCCCGGACTGCACCAAGAGGGCCTGCACCACGTCATGGCGACCTCTCGGCGGCGCAATCCGACCAAGGTCTCCGGGAGCCGCAAGCGCGATCACCTGAACGTCGCCGCGCTCGACGCGAGGAGCAACATCCTCGCCATCCTGGAGGCGTGGGCGGGTTACACGGCGGACGAGCTCGGCCTTCCGGCCCCGGCCCGTTCCGTCCCCCACCTGACGTGCTTCCTCCTGCTCCACCTGGAGTGGCTGGTGGTCCAGCCCCCGGCAGCGGACTTCGCGGACGAGATCCAGGAACTCCACGTCGAACTGCTGCGGGTCATCGAGCCCGACCACGGAGACCACCGCTCCCTCACCAGGCAGTGCGTGGTGGACAGTTGCCCGGGAACGATCGACACCTCGCCGCAGCAGCACACCGCGAGCGCCGGGGCGGGCAGCAGCATCAGCTGTTCGTCGGGGCACTCGTGGGAGATACGGGAGTGGCTGGTCCTGCGGCACCTCATGGACCGGCAGAGCAGGGAAGCCGCCTGACATTGCCGCGACGGCCTCGGAACACGGCCGGCGCCGCACTTCGTTCGGCCTGTTCAGCGGGAGAGAGCAGGACGGAACCAGGCGGGGCCGGCCCCGTGTTCAGCCCGTCGTCGCGCTTGCGGTCGCGGGGCCGCGCCGGTCACCGGATCCGCAGGTTGTCGAGGTAGGAGCGCACGTTGCGCCGGGTCTCGGGCACGCTGTCGCCACCGAACTTCTCCGTGACCGCATCGGCCAGAACCAGCGCC
>NZ_JBVJPW010000048.1:0-3249 GCF_055609205.1 Streptomyces sp. NPDC036815
CCCGCGCCGCCCGATTCCGTACCGCAGCCGGTCAGCAGGGCGGCGGCGAGCCCTCCCGTGAGGGGAAGGGCCAGCCACTGGTTACGACATTTCACTTACGTGCCTTTGGTGTTGTGGACGTTTTCGCTGTACTTGAGGAAGTGGGCGCGGCCTCCGGGCGGAGGTCAGCCGCTCACGCCGCGGCCGAGCTCCCACAGCTGGAGGTTCGACGAGGAGTTGAGGGCCCACTCGATGCCGGTGATGTCGTCGCGTGCCGCGATGTACTGCTTGCCCTGCCACAGCGGGAGCACCGGCACGTCCTCGGCGACGATGTCCTGGATCCTGCGGATGCTCTTGGAGGCGGCGAGCCGGTCGGCCTCGCGACGCGACGTCGGGATCAGCTGGTCGTTGATCGTGTCGTTCACGTACGGCGAGCCGAGGAAGTTGTCCTTGTCGAGGAACGGGGCGAGGAAGTTGTCGGCGTCGGGGAAGTCGGGGAACCAACCCATGCCGTACGCCGCGTACTTGCCGTCGCGCTCGGCCGAGCGGAAGGTGCTCCACGGCACGCCCTTGATCGACACGTCGAACAGGCCGGAGGCGTTCAGCTGCTTCTGCAGCAGCTCGAACTCCTTCTTGGTGCCCGGGCCGTAGTGGTCCGTGGTGTAGTGCAGCGTCATCTTCACCGGGGTGGAGATGTTCGCCTTGCTCAGCAGCGAGCGTGCCTTGGCCGTGCTCGGGTTGTTGTACTTGTTGAAGAACGAGTTGGCGTGGCCGGTGATGGTGGACGGCACCAGGGAGTACAGCGGGTCGGCGGTCGAGCCGTACACCGAGGAGGCCAGCGCGCCGCGGTCGACGAGCTGCGCGACGGCCTGGCGGACGGCCTTGCTCTTGGCCGCGGGCGCGTCGGTGTTGAAGGCGAGGTAGCGGATCTCCAGGCCCTGCATCTCGACCAGGTCGATCTTCTTGCTCGAACCGGCGGAGAGCTCCTGGACCTGCTTCGGCGACATGGTGCGCGTCATCAGGTCGATGTCGCCGTCCTCGAGCGCCTTGCCCATGGCGTCGGTGTCCGCGAAGTTGCGCAGCTCCACCTTGTCGCTCTGGACCTTGAACCCGCCCTTGTACTTGGGGTTCTTGGTGAACACCGTCTTGACCAGACGGTCGCCCTCGACCTTCTGCTCGGCCGTGTACGGGCCCGAGCCGGACACCTCGAAGCCGTCCCGCAGCTTGTTCTTGCTGTAGTGGTCCTTGCTGACGATGCCCGCGGTGGGCGTGGCCAGCTTGAACGGGAACGTGGCGTCCGGCTTCTTGAGGTGGAAGACGACCTCGCGGTCGCCCTGGACCTCGATCTCGTCGACGTTGGACACCAGGCCGTCCGAACCGCTGGGGTCCTTGAGCTTGATGTCGCGGACCCGCTCGATGGAGAACTTCACATCGGCGGCCGTCAGCGGCTTGCCGTCGGAGAACGTCAGCCCCTTGCGCAGGGTGCAGGCGTAGCGCTCGTTGCCCGTGTCGGTGAAGCCGCACTGCTCGGCGGCCTCGGGCTGCGGGTCGCCGCCGCCGCGCGGCATGGCCATCAGCGTCTGGACGGTCTGGCGCAGCACGTTCCAGGAACCGGCGTCGTAGGCGTACGCCGGGTCGAAGGGTGCCGGAATCTCCTTCGAGATGGCGAACGCGTCCGTGGTGCCGACGGTGATCGGATTGTCGCCGTCCGACCCGTCCGAGCCACCGCACGCGGCGAGCGCGGGGGCGAGCAGACCTATGACTGCCGGCAGCACCAAAGTCTTGCGGTTCATGCTCGACGTTCTCCAGAGCTCTTGATCCCGTGAATCCCGCAACGCGGGGTGAGGGTTGGTGGGGCACGGGGGGTGGGGCGATGTTCTCGCGACGAGATTAGTCCGCACCAGATGAGCGCCGGAGGGTGCGTGAACCGCGTATTAATCACGCTGCGAAACCGGGCGTGGACACACCGATAACCCGACACCGGAAGGTTTCGTGCACGCTCCCACCAATCGGGACACAATGCCACGCCACCGTGACCCCGGAAAGGCCCCCGCGCATACGTCACCACCCCTGTCGACCCCCGCCGGAGTGGGAAACGTCACACGCCCGAACAGGGTCTCGGCGGGAGCTGTCAGAGAGTCATCAGGCCTTGCAGGAAAGGAAGGTTGACGTGTTCGAGGGAGGGGACGACGGTGCGGCCCGCGACGGCCGGGATCGGCGCGACCGACGGCACGGCCACCACCCGGCAGCCCGCTGCCTCCGCGGCGGCGACGCCGGTGGCGGTGTCCTCGATGACGGCGCATCTCGCGGGCTCCGCGCCCAGCCCCCGGGCGGCGAGGAGATAGGGGTCGGGGTGGGGCTTCGTGCGCGCCACTTCGTCGCCCGCGACGGTGAGTTCGAAGTGGTGGGCGCCGATGGAGTCCAGGACGCGGTCGATGATGCGGCGGTGCGAGGCGGACACCAGGGCCATCGGCACGGCGTGCGTGGCGAGTTCGGCGAGCAGGCGGGCGGCGCCCGGCATCAGCGGCAGGGAGCGGCTGATGCGGTTCTCGAAGCCGTCGTTGAGCAGCACGGTGAGCTCGGGGACCGTGATGTCGGCGCCGGTGGCCTCGATGAGGAAGCCGGCGCTGCGCGTCATGGGCCCGCCGACGACGACGTCACGCCAGGCCTCGTCGAGGGCGTGCCCGAGGGAGGCGAACACCTCGACCTCGGCGTCCCACCAGAAGCCCTCGGTGTCCACGAGGGTTCCGTCCATGTCGAGCAGGACGCCCTGCAACGCGGACCCTTCGGCCATTCGGGTGCCGAGCGCGGGAACCGTACTGGTCATGGCGACCACACCTTCCATGAGGGACGAGAAGGCCGGTCGCCTCCTTGTGACGGGAAGGCGACCGGCCTGCACTGGACCGACCAGTGTACGACTGCGCGGGATCAGCGCGCGTTGAAATATTTCGCCTCGGGGTGGTGGATGACGATCGCGTCGGTGGACTGCTCGGGGTGGAGCTGGAACTCCTCCGAGAGCTGCACGCCGATCCGCTCCGGCTGGAGCAGCTCGGCGATCTTCGCGCGGTCCTCCAGGTCGGGGCAGGCGCCGTAACCGAGCGAGAAGCGCGCGCCGCGGTACTTCAGGGCGAACATGTCCTCGACGTCCGCGGGGTCCTCTCCCCCGAATCCGAGCTCGGCGCGGACCCGGGCGTGCCAGTACTCGGCGAGGGCCTCGGCCAGTTGCACGGACAGGCCGTGCAGTTCGAGGTAGTCGCGGTAGGAGTCGGC
>NZ_JBVJPW010000049.1:0-2925 GCF_055609205.1 Streptomyces sp. NPDC036815
CCAGGGTGCCCGTCAGGGTCTCCGAACGCCGCGGCGTGCTCGCGCCGCCCGCGGGCGCGGTCCGGGTCCCGTTCGGCTGGGCCAGGTCAGACATGGTGGTGAGTCCTTCGGTCGCAGGCCGCCGGGGGCGTACGGGCGGCAAAGGGGGGGCCGGGCCGGCGCTCGGGGGAGGGCGCCGGCCCGGTGTTCACAGGGGCGGGGCCGGTTCAGGCCGGGTCGGGGGTACGGGCCGGGGCGAGCAGCGAGGCCAGGACGGTGCCCACGATGCGGGGGCCCTCGCGGGTCAGGACCGATTCCGGGTGGAACTGCAGGGAGGCGAAGCCCGCTGCGCGCAGGGCGTGCACCTCTCCGGTGGCCGGGTCCCGGCTGACCTGGACGCGCCGGCCCTCGGGCAGGCCGGGCACGCCGCGGGGGCTGAACTCCTCGTCGTGGCTGAGGAGGGCGAAGGTGTTGTAGTAGCCGACGTGTTCGGGGGCGCCGAACAGGTCGATCTCCTTTTGCACGCCCTGGTTGGGGATGTCCCTGCGGCGCAGCGGCAGGCCGAGCTGGAGGCCCAGGACCTGGTGGCTGAGGCACACCGCCAAGAACGGCCGCTGTTCGCGCAGCAGGGTGGCGACGGCGGTGTGCAGGTGGCGCATCTTGGGGTGGGCCACCTCCTGGGGGTCGCCGGGGCCCGGTCCCATGACGACGAGGTCGTGGCCCTCGAAGGTGTAGTCCTCGTCGTAGCGGCGCAGGGTGACCTCCAGGCCCAGGGAGCGCAGCTGCTGGTCGATCATCGAGGTGAAGGTGTCCTCGGCGTCCACCACCAGGACCCGGCGGCCGGCCAGTTCGGGCCGGGCGGCGGTGCGCTGCTGGGTGTCGGAGAGCCAGAAGCCGGCGATGGAGTCGTTGCGCCGTTCCAGGGCGCGGCGGACCCGGGGGTGGTCGGCGAAGCGTTCGGTGGTGTCGCCGTTGAGGGCGGCGACCAGGCCGGCGGCCTTGGCGCGGGTCTCGGCGGCCTCGGAGGCGGGGTCGGAGTGGCGCACGATGGTGGCGCCGACGCCAATGGCGATGCGGCCCTGGTGGGTGATGTCCGCGGTGCGGATGAGGATCGCGGAGTCCATCGCCCGCTCGCCGTGCTCGTCGCGGCCGATCAGGGCGGCGGCGCCGCTGTAGTAGCCGCGGCCGCCAGGTTCGTACTGGTGGATGATCCGGCAGGCGCTCTCCAGGGGGCTGCCGGTGACGGTGGGGGCGAACATCGTCTCGCGCAGGATGTCGCGCACGTCGCGGTCGGTGCGGCCCTCGATGAAGTACTCGGTGTGGGCGACGCGGGCCATTTCCTTGAGGTAGGGGCCCACCACCTGGCCGCCGGTGTCGCAGATGCGGGCCATCATCTTCAGTTCCTCGTCGAGCACCATGTACAGCTCGTCGGTCTCCTTGCGGTCGTCGAGGAACTGCAGGACGCCTTCGAGGGTGGAGCCGGCGGGCGGGTAGCGGTAGGTGCCGCTGATGGGGTTCATCACGGCGGTGCCGCGCTGCAGGCTGACGTGGCGTTCGGGGGAGGCGCCGACCAGGATGCGGCTGCCGGTGTGGATGAGGAAGGTCCAGTGGGCGCCGGACTCGCGCTCGAGCAGGCGGCGGAAGAGGGCCGGGGCACTGGCGGGGCCGTAGTCGGTGATGTCGGCGACGAAGGTGCGCTTGATGACGAAGTTGGCGCCCTCCCCGGTGCCGATCATCTCCTTGGCGATGCGGCGCACGACGTCCTCGTAGGCGGCGTCGTCGACGTCGAAGTCGCCGCCGGCCAGCGGGGTGGGCACGTCGGGGATGCGGGCCAGCGCGTCGGCCAGGGGCAGCTGCTGCTGGCCGGTGACGGTCATCGCCACCAGCGGGGTGCCGTCGTCGGCGCAGGCGAAGCCCCGTTCGGCCAGCTGCCGGTAGGGCATGACGACCAGGACCTCGTGGCGGGCGCCGGTGCCCGGGGCGGGCGGTGGGGGCAGCGGGATGTCGGCGAGGGTGGCCGGCAGGGACACCGCGCCGGTCAGGACCTCCACCGCGTCCGGCCCGGTGGTGGTGGGCCGGTGCAGCAGGGCGAAGGCCGGCGCCTGGCCGGTCAGGGCCTGGTGCAGGAGGTCGCCCGCCGGGTGGGGGGCGGGGGTGGGCGGTGTCTGTGTCATGTGAACAGCCCCTTGACGGTGGTGACCCGGGCGCAGCGCTCGGCGGCGTAGGTGAGGGCCGAGCGGTGGTAGTCCTGGGAGAAGTCGGCCGTGGCGTCGGCGACGAAGAACGGCTGGATGTCGTGGGTGAAGGCGTCGACGGCGGTGGCCAGCACTCCCACGTGGGCGTAGACGCCGCACAGGATGAGCTGGTCGCGGCCCGCGGCGCGCATCCGCTCCAGCAGGTCGGTCTTGAAGAAGGCGCTGTAGCGCCACTTGGTGAGCAGCCAGTCCTGCTCGGTGGGGGCGAGGGCGTCGACGACCTGGCGGTCCTCGGGGGCGGGGCGCATGCCCGGGCCCCAGAAGTCCTTGAGCAGGCCGCGCTGTTCGTCGCTCATGCCGCCCGGCTGGGCGGTGTAGGCGACCGGGATGCCCTGGTCGGCGCAGCGGTCGCGCAGCTGGGCCGCGTTGTCGACGAGGTCCTGGCGCAGGCTGGCGGGGAAGGGCTTGAGGAAGTACCGCTGCATGTCATGGACAAGGAGGACCGCCCGGTCGGCGTCGGCGGTCCAGGACACGGCGGCCGCGGGCAGGTCGCCCTCGGCGGGCAGGGGGTACGGGCTGATGGGGGGTATGCCGGTCATGGTTCCAGTCCTCGGCTTGGTGCGTGGCTGCGGATGGCGCAGGCGGATGAGGGGGCCTCAGGCGGGCCAGGCGGAGACGGTGGTCAGGGCCTGGGTGGGGTTGAGGCGGGGGTCGCAGCAGGAGGTGTAGCGCTCGCCCACGGTGTCCAGGT
>NZ_JBVJPW010000050.1:0-1425 GCF_055609205.1 Streptomyces sp. NPDC036815
CTAGTAGTGCTTCGTTAGGTTGTGGGCTGTCTGCGGCTGCTCCGAGGGCTGGGCAGGGGGCGTCCGCAGGTGGTGCAGGTACCGGTCCAGCACCTCAGCAGGTCTTGAAGAAGGTCGAGGAGCTGGTAGAGGGTCAGGCCGGTGTGCGGACTTTTGGGTCGAGCCGCCTGAGGGTGAGGAATGCCTGAGCGGCGGTGACGAGGGTGACGTGGTGGTGCCAGCCGCGCCAGGTGCGGCCCTCGAAGTGGTCCAGCCCGAGGCCATGCTTGAGCTCGCGGTAATCGTGCTCGATCCGCCAGCGCATCTTGGCCCACCGCACCAGGTCAGCGGCCGGTGCGGTGGCGGGCAGGTTCGATATCCAGTAGTCCGTCGGAGTGTCCTGGCCGTCCGGCCATTCGACGAGGAGTGTCTGGACGGGCAGGACGCCGTCCCAGCGGTTGCGGCCGCCTCCCGCCTCCTGAGCTGCGGCCAGGGACTGCTTGCCCGCGGGCCGCACTGTCAGCACCGCGAACCGTGAGGTCATCGTGCCTCTGCTGCCCTGCCTCCAGGTCACCTCGGTGAACCTCTCCTCATCCGTCTCCGCTGCGAGGACGGAGACGGCTCGCGGTGGGGTGCGGTAGCGGGGGAGGGTGGGCGGTCCGAGCCCGCCATAAGCAGGCTGGTGCGGCCCGACATCCTCCGGGTGGGCGACTTCCTTCCCGTTCAGGGCCAGGACATAGGACAGTCCTCGCTCTTCGAGAGCGAGGCGGAACGGGGTGCTGACGCCGTAGCCGGCGTCAGCGACCACGACCGGCACCTTCAACTGCCACTCGGCGAGTGTGTCCAGGAGGCCGAGCGCGAGACGCCACTTCTCCCGGTGCACCACGTCGTCGGGGACTCCTGCCCTGCGGCATCGGTCCGGCTCGTCCGTCCACTCACGCGGCAGATACAACTGCCACGCCAACGGGCACGAGGCGGTGTCGGTGGCGGCATGGACACTGACCGCGACCTGGCAGTTCGCCCGTTTGCCGACCGCTCCGCAGTACTGGCGGGCCACCCCGACCGACGCCTTGCCGAACTTGGGGAACGACACGTCGTCGATCACCCACACCTCGGGCCTGATAACTCCGGACAGCCGCTCGGCGATCCGCTGCCTGACCGGCAGCGGATCCCACGGCGACTGATTCACGAACTGCTGCAGGGCCTGCATGTTCCCGTCCGGCAGACGCTCGGCCATCGGCTGGACCGACTTGCGCCGGCCGTCGAGCATCAGACCCCGCAGATAGCACTCGCCCCACCGCCGCTGATCCCGCCGCGGGAACGACCCAAACACATCGGCAACGAACTCCGCCAACTCACCCCGGAGCCGGTCCACTTCCCCCAACCTCACTCCGGGAAGCTGCCCACGAACAGCCGAGATCACTCAACGTAACGAAGCACTACTAG
>NZ_JBVJPW010000051.1:0-1334 GCF_055609205.1 Streptomyces sp. NPDC036815
CCAGGGTGCCCGTCAGGGTCTCCGAACGCCGCGGCGTGCTCGCGCCGCCCGCGGGCGCGGTCCGGGTCCCGTTCGGCTGGGCCAGGTCAGACATGCATCCGTCCTTCGATCGTGACGACGCCGTGGCCCGAGACGTCGACGGAGTCGACCCGGTCGCCCTCGCCGTGGACCAGCGCGCTCATGGGGGAGGGGCGGCCGATCTCGATGCCCTGGGTGATCTCGATGCGCTGCCCGTACGAGGCGAGGCCGTGGCGGGCGATGTGGATGGCGATGGGTCCGGCGACGGAGCCCGTGGCGGCGTCCTCCACGACCCCGTACGCGGGCGAGAACATGCGGTTCTGCCAGACGGTCCCGGAGCCCGCGATGCAGTTCGTCGCCATGTCGGGGAAGCTCGCGAGCGCGCGGTGGTCGGGGTCCACCTTCGACAGGGCCTCGAAGCTCTCGAAGCCGACGAGGACATGGCGCGGGCCGTTGCGGTAGATCTCCACCGGGAGCGTCGACTCGCGGACGCCCAGCGCCTCCAGGAGCTCGTCGGCACGGTCGAAGGGCTCCCACACGGGCACCGGCTGGCGCATGCTCGTCGAGACGACCTTCCCGCCGACGCGCTGCAGCTCGAAGGGGATCACGCCCATGGCGGTCTCGATCCGCAGCTGGTCGGCGTCGGTGCGCTGCCCCAGGGCTATGGCGGTGCCGAGCAACGGGTGCCCCGCGAAGGGCAGTTCGTTGACGGGCGTGAAGATCCGTACGTGTACGTCTCCGCCCTGCTTCGGGCCGAGCACGAACGTCGTCTCCGAGAGGTTCATCTCCCGGGCGATGCGCTGCATCTGCTCGGCGCTCAGGTCGTCGCTGTCGAAGAACACCGCCACCGGGTTTCCGGTGAGGGGCTCTCGAGCGAAGGCGTCGACGACTACGTAGTTGTGCATCGTGTTCTGTTCTCCCACTCGTCTCTGGTGGTGCCTGTGCCGCCGTGACCTGCCGGACGCGGGACGGGGGGCCGGGCCGGCGCTCGGGGGAGGGCGCCGGCCCGGCGGTCCATCGGGGCGGTGGTTCCGGGGGCCGGGCAGGTCGGGCGGATGCGCGGGGCGGGGGCCGGACTGCGCTGTCCGGCCGGGTCGCTGCCCACGATGCGCCGTCCTTCTTTGGTCAGGACGGATTCCGACTGGAATCGCCCCGGAACCACCTGGAAACCACCAGGTCACACGCCCTTTCGGCGGCGAAAGGGCGGTACGGAGCGGGTGGTCAGGCGGGCCAGGCGGAGACGGTGGTCAGGGCCTGGGTGGGGTTGAGGCGGGGGTCGCAGCAGGAGGTGTAGCGCTCGCCCACGGTGTCCAGGT
>NZ_JBVJPW010000052.1:0-1263 GCF_055609205.1 Streptomyces sp. NPDC036815
ATGGACAGGTCGTGGGCGATGAAGAGGTAGGAGAGGTTGAACTCGTCCTGGAGTTTCTCCATCAGGTTGATGACCTGGGCCTGGACGGAGACGTCGAGGGCGGAGACCGGCTCGTCGCAGATGATGATCTCGGGGTTCAGGGCCAGGCCGCGGGCGATGCCGATGCGCTGGCGCTGGCCGCCGGAGAACTGGTGGGGGTAGCGGTTGATGTACTCCGGGTTCAGGCCGACCACGTCCAGGAGGTCCTGGACCTTCTGGCGGCGCGAGCCCTTCGGCGCGACCTCGGGGTGGATCTCGTAGGGCTCGCCGATGATGTCGCCGACCGTCATCCGCGGGTTCAGCGAGGTGTAGGGGTCCTGGAAGACCATCTGGATGTTGCGGCGCACCGCTTTCAGCGCGCGTCCGGACAGTTTGGTGATGTCCTGGCCCTTGTAGAACACCTCGCCGGCGGTGGCCCGCTCCAGGGTCATCAGGAGCTTGGCGACGGTGGACTTGCCGCAGCCGGACTCGCCCACGATGCCCAGCGTCTCGCCCTGGTAGAGGTCGAAGGAGATCCCGTCGACCGCCTTGACCGCGCCGACCTGCTTTTTGAACAAGATGCCCTGGGTCAGCGGGAAGTGCTTGACCAGGTTGCGCACCTGCAGGATCGGCTCGCCGCGCTCGACGGGCGCCTCCAGGGCGGCCACCGCCGCACTCTCGTCGGCCGCCTCGACCGTCTCCACCGCGGAGACGTTCGGCGTGGCATCGACGCCCGCATCGCTCGTGGAGAGCTGGGCGGGCGGCCCGGGCGTGGAGGCCTTGGTCGGCTCAGCCATGGATCGTCTCCTTCCAGAAGTGGCACGCGCTGCCGCGGCCGGGCAGCGGGCTGCCGTCGGCCTCGGTGACCGCCACCAGCGCCGGAATGTCGGTGCGGCAGATGTCCTGCGCCTTGGGACAGCGCGGGTTGAACGCACAGCCGCCGGGCACCTTGAGCAGGTTGGGCGGCAGCCCCTTGATCGCGTACAGCTCGTGGCCCTTTTGGTCCAGCCGCGGAATGGAGTCCAGCAGACCCCGCGTATAAGGGTGCGCGGGCCGCTTGTACAGCTCGTGCACCGGCGCCGTCTCCACGATCCGCCCCGCGTACATCACCGCGATCTTGTCGGCGACGTCCGCGACCACCCCCAGGTCGTGGGTGATCAGGATCAGCCCCATGTTGAACTCGCGCTGCAGCTCCGCCAGCAGGTCCATCACCTGCGCCTGCACCGTCACATCCAGCGCCGTGGT
>NZ_JBVJPW010000053.1:0-1229 GCF_055609205.1 Streptomyces sp. NPDC036815
TTCTTGCCGTTGACGGAGTCGGTGAGCATGACGAGGCAGAAGGGGCAGGCCGTCGACACGATGTCGGGGTTGAGGCTGAGTGCTTCGTCGACGCGTTCGGTGTTGATGCGTTTGCCGATGCGTTCTTCCATCCACATGCGGGCGCCGCCGGCGCCGCAGCAGAAGCCGCGTTCCTTGTGGCGGTGCATTTCCTGCTGGCGCAGGCCGGGGACCTTGTCCATGATCTCGCGCGGGGGCGTGTAGATCTTGTTGTGGCGGCCCAGGTAGCAGGGGTCGTGGTAGGTGATCAGGCCTTCGACGGGGGTGACGGGGATGAGTTTGCCCTCGTCGATGAGGTGCTGGAGCAGCTGGGTGTGGTGGATGACTTCGTAGTCGCCGCCGAGCTGGGGGTACTCGTTGCCCAGGGTGTTGAGGCAGTGCGGGCAGGTCGCGACGATCTTCTTCGCGGACTTCGGCTTCTTGGTCGACTCGTCCTCGTCGTCCTCGCCGAACGCCATGTTCAGCATGGCCACGTTTTCCTGGCCGAGCTGCTGGAAGAGGGGTTCGTTGCCCAGGCGGCGGGCGGAGTCACCGGTGCACTTCTCGTCGCCGCCCATGATGGCGAACGTGACGCCTGCCATGTGCAGGAGTTCAGCGAAGGCCTTGGTGGTCTTCTTCGCGCGGTCTTCCAGGGCACCGGCGCAGCCGACCCAGTACAGGTACTCGACGTCGGTGAGGTCTTCGATGTCCTTGCCGACGACGGGAATGTCGAAGTCGACTTCCTTGAGCCATTCCAGGCGCTGTTTCTTGGCCAGGCCCCAGGGGTTGCCCTTCTTCTCCAGGTTCTTGAGCATCGTCCCGGCCTCGGAGGGGAACGCGGACTCGATCATGACCTGGTAGCGGCGCATGTCGACGATGTGGTCGATGTGCTCGATGTCGACGGGGCACTGCTCGACACAGGCGCCACACGTGGTGCAGGACCACAGGACATCGGGGTCGATGACACCGTTCTCTTCCACGGTGCCGATCAGCGGCCGCTCGGCCTCCGCGAGCGCGGCGGCGGGCACATCGGCCAGCTGCTCCGCGCTCGCCTTCTCCTCGCCCTCCATGGTCTTGCCGCCACCGGCCAGCAGGTAGGGCGCCTTGGCGTGGGAGTGGTCGCGCAGCGACATGATGAGCAGCTTGGGGGAGAGCGGCTTGCCGGTGTTCCAGGCGGGGCACTGCGACTGGCAGCGACCACACTCCGTGCA
>NZ_JBVJPW010000054.1:0-1211 GCF_055609205.1 Streptomyces sp. NPDC036815
GACGAGAAGGCCAAGGTCTTCAAGTGCGAGCTGCGCGACGGGCTGAAGTTCAGCAACGGCAACGCGCTGACCTCGAAGGACGTCAAGTTCTCCTTCGACCGCATGCGGCACATCAAGGACGACGCCGGTCCGGCGATCATGTTCCCGATGCTCGGCCGGGTGGAGACCCCGAACGCGAAGACGGTCGTCTTCAAGCTGAAGTACTCCGACGCGACCTTCCCCAGCAAGATCGCTTCGGGCGCGGGCTCGATCGTGGACCACCGCGAGTACGACATGAACGCGCTGCGCGAGGACGGCAAGGCGGTCGGCTCCGGCCCGTACAAGCTGGACTCGTTCGGCAAGGAGCAGGCGGTCTTCTCCGTCAACTCCGACTACCGGGGCACCGCCAAGGTGAAGAACGAGGGCGTGGCCATCAAGTTCTTCCACGGCGACCAGAAGGGCCTCAAGAAGGCCCTCCTGGACGACAAGATCGATCTGGCCTACCGAGGACTCGCCGCCGCGGACATCGCGGACATCGAGCAGGACACCTCGGGGAGCAAGGACGTCGACATCGTCGAGGGCACCAGCGCCGAGGTCCAGCACCTGGTCTTCAACACGAAGGACCCGGTGGCCGGCAAGCTCGGCGTGCGCAAGGCCATCGCCTACCTCCTGGACCGGGACGCCCTGGTCGACGAGGTCTACCAGGGCACGGCGACGCCGCTCTACTCGATCGTCCCGGCGGGCATCGGCGGCCACAACACCGCGTTCTTCGACACGTACGGCGCCCGCCCGCAGCGCGCGAAGGCGTCCGCCGCACTGCGCGGCGACGGCATCAACGGCAAGGTCAAGCTCACCCTCTGGTCGACCCCCTCGCGCTACGGCCCGGCCACGGACCAGGAGCTGAAGGCCATCGCCAAGCAGCTCAACGCCTCCGGTCTGTTCGACGCCGACGTGAAGTCCGTCGGCTTCGACCAGTACGAGAAGGACATCGAGGCCGGCAAGTACGGCGTCTACGTCAAGGGCTGGGTGCCGGACTACCCGGACGCCGACAACTTCACCCAGCCGTTCTTCGGCAAGGGCAACGTCCTCGGCAACGGCTTCGAGAACAACGCCATCACCGGGAAGATCATCCCGCACACCGCCACGGAGAGCGACCGCACCAAGACCGACAAGCAGTACGGCGAGCTGCAGGACATCGTGGCTCAGCAGCTGCCCGTCCTGCCGGTCTGGCA
>NZ_JBVJPW010000055.1:0-1078 GCF_055609205.1 Streptomyces sp. NPDC036815
GTCCTCACCTTCACGAGCATCGCCTGCATCCTCATCTGCTACCGCGGCTCAACAAATGAGATGACTTCTAAGAAATCTCATGGTTCTGGACGACTTGTGGGACTCGTGCCGGTCAGTCGGGGGGTGGTTGCGCTTGACACGCTCCGACCTGCACACCGCATGATGATCGGGGCTGCGGATCGGTCTGGCGGCGGATCGCAGCACTTCTCGTTGGCTGGTGGCCAGCGCTGTAATCTGCTGCATCGAGTTGATGGCACTCTTTTTGTGGCCTGAATAGGATGATCCTCGCCAGGCATCCTCAAGTTGCTGGTAGACCAACGGGTGTCGAGGTAAATCGCCTTGCCGTACACCTACTCCAGGAGACCTTCGTGAAAAGGTCCACGCTTTCCATCCTGGGTGTCGCTGCTCTGATCACGGGAGCGTCCGTGGTCAGCGTAGGTACCGCGCAGGCAGCACCTGAACCGACTGCCAAGTCTGCGCTGGCGAGTTTCGAAGGGAGAACGATAGATCTGTCGAAAGACTGGAGTGCCGCCAAATCCTGCATAGTGTGGAAGAGTCAGGGTGGTGTGTCATGCTTCCGTACTACCGCGGAACGCGACGTCGCTGCGGCCAGACTCGAAGCGAAGGCAACTCCCCGGGTGGCCGCCGCGTCGTGCTCCACGCCGCTTGACGTATATGAGCACTCCAACCGCAACGGCCGAGACCTCAAGTTCTATGACCGGGGATACTGGCAGAACCTCTCGGCTTACGGATTCGACAACCAGACGTCCTCCTATTGGACGGGCGCGTGCAGTGCGCATCTGGCTGAGAATGCGGGTGGCGGTGGGTACTGGTATCCAGGCAACACCGGGCCGAACCACTGGGAGAATGTCACCATTCCCTGGAACGACCGCATCAGTTCCATTTACATCGTGTGAGCACTGCACTTCCCGTGCACACACAGACGCGAGGGAAAGCCTCGCTGAGTCGGCCACCGATCCGGTGACGGATCGTCAAGCGCATTGAGCGGGGTTCCCGGATTGCTGAGCGAGATGTCTGACATCTCCAGCACGCCATTCGGGGGCCTCGTGGTCATCCA
>NZ_JBVJPW010000056.1:0-1069 GCF_055609205.1 Streptomyces sp. NPDC036815
AGAGGTCGTTTTCACCTGGGGTATGCGGATATCTAGCTGTTTGCGGAGGGCGATGGTCTGGTGTCGATGGGGCTGACAGGCCGACTGCGATTGTCGGTTCGGATGGTGTGGCGTCCGGGGCAGGAGCCGTCTTGCGCCTGTCTCATTCCAGGACGCCCACTCCTGTTCCGTGCTTCCGCACGGCCGGACGCACACCTGGGCGCACGCCCCGGTTCGGCGGTACGCCGATGTCATGACGGAACGCCGTGCGTATCCGAGTGATCTGTCCGATGCCCGCTGGGAGTTGATCGAGCCGGTGCTGGCCGCCTGGCGCTTAGAGCGCCGCGGCCGGACCCTGGACTTCGCCCGGCCGCCGCGGCATGACCTGCGCGAGATCATGAATGCGATCCTGTATGTGGACCGCACCGGCTGCCAGTGGGCCTATCTCCCGCACGACTTCCCGCCCTGGCAGTCGGTCTATGGCTACTTCGCCAAGTGGCAGAAGGACGGCATCTTCGCCCAGCTCAACGGTCTGCTGCGGGAGTTAGTACGCCAGCAGGAAGGGCGCGACAAACACCCGTCAGCCTGTGTGATCGACGCGCAGAGCGTGAAGACTTCCACCAGCGTCCCCACCACCAGCCAGGGCATCGACGCGGCCAAGAAGATCGTGGGCCGCAAACGCAGCATCATCACCGACACGCTCGGCCTGCTGCTGGCGGTGCTGGTCACTGCGGCCGGTGTCCAGGACTCCACGGCCGGCCGCGTCCTCCTCGAGCAGACCGCTGGCGACCACCCCGGCCTGCGCAAGGTGTGGGTCGACGGCGGCTATCGCAAACACTTCATCGAGCACGCCGCCACCCTCGGCATCGATCTGGAGATCGTCCAACGTGCCCCTGGAGACCGGGGTTTCACGCCGATCCCGAAGCGCTGGGCTGTCGAGCGCACCTACGGCTGGCTGATGCTCCACCGCCGCCTGACCCGCGACTACGAAACCCTGCCGCCGCGTTCCGAAGCCATGATCCACCTCGCCATGACCGACCTCATGGCCCGCCGCCTCACCGGCGAGAACACCATCTCCTGGCGCGACCCG